>JBBDXN010000099.1:72307-76658 GCA_040902305.1 Candidatus Rokuibacteriota bacterium
CACCCGGTTCATGCCGTCGTTCCAGTCGCCCGTGCCGATCAGCGGCAGGCCGTGAGCGCCGACGGAGAGGCTTCGATCGAGCGCGCGAGCACAGTGCTCGAAGAGGGTGGCTTGCTCCGCGGAGCGGGTGGGCTGGAAGTAGGATTCGTCCTGTCCGGGCGGGATCGCCGGGCCCTCGAGAAACGGGACGATCTCGTCCACAAGCGTCGCGTCTCCGGTGACCTCGAGGTAGTGGGTGACCGCGTAGGGCAGCCAGATCGAGTCATCGGAGATCCGGGTTCGAACGCCTCGACCGGACGGCGGATGCCACCAGTGCTGGACGTCGCCCTCGACGAACTGACGGGCCGCGGCCCGGAGGAGATGCTCGCGCGCTACCTCGCGCTTGGCGACGGCCAGCGCCATCACGTCCTGGAGCTGATCCCGAAAGCCGTAGGCGCCGCCGGCCTGATAGAAGGCGGAGCGAGCCCACACCCGGCAACCCAGCGTTTGATAGAGGAGCCAGCGATTCAACATGAGATCCATGGAGCGATCCGGGGTCTTCACCTGGACGGCCCCCAGGATGTCGTCCCAGTGGGTGCGGACGGCCTCCAGCGTGAGGTCGAGGTCCTCGGCACGATAGCGAGCGAGGAGCGCGCGGGCTTCGGCCGGCGAGGAAGCCTGGCCGAGGAAGAACACGATCTCCTCGCTGCCGCCGGCCGGCACTTCGATCACGGCCTGAAGGGCGGCGCACGGATCGAGGCCCGCCCCGACCTTGCCCGACAAACGACCCCCTCGTTCCAGCAGGGCGGGATGGTCCAGGGTTCCATTGCGACCGAGGATCTCGGCTCGATCGCCGGTCCACCCGGTCTGGCGCCCCCCGAGGTCGGCGAACGCGATCCGATCCCCGAACTCCGGGTTCCACGCGTTGCGGGCGAACAGCGCCCCGGTCTCCGGATCGATCTCGGTGGCGATGAACGGCGCGGTCACGCTTCGGAGCGCGCCCAGCACCCACTCCACGTACGCGGTCACCGAGAGGCGTCGCGCTCGGCCGGAGTGATTGTGAAGCGTCAGCCGGGAGATCTTGATCGGGTCCTCCCGCGGCACGAACTGGAGGAGCCGCAGGGCGATGCCGTGGGAGGTGTGCTCGAAGGAGCTGTAGCCCTGACCGTGCCGGGCGACGTAGGCGGAGGCGTTCTCGCGGATCGGGAGCAGGGTCGGACCCCACAGCTCACCCGTCTCTTCGTCCCGGACGTAGATCGTCTCACCGGGCGGATCGCTGACCGGATCGTTGGACCACGGGGTGAGCTGGTTCTCCCGACTGTTGAGCGACCAGGTGTATCCGGCGCCCGACTCGGAGACCTGGAACCCGAACGCGGGATTGGCGATGACGTTGACCCAGGGCGCCGGCGTCCATTGCCCCTCCCCGAGGACCGTGACGTACTCGCGCCCGTCGTCCACGAAGCCGCCCACCCCGTTGAAGAACTCGGATTCGGGGCGCGGCGATGGGGTATCGGCGGGTACCTCCTTCCGGGCCGGGCGCCGGCGCGGGGCGGGGGCGGGATCCTGAGGGGACTCGGCTCGCAGGAGCTGCTCCGCGAGCGTGCCGTGTCGACTCAGAAGGACGGCTCGGGCGGCCGCCTGCAGCGCCGCGTGATCGTTGGGCGAGAGCAGATCCTTCCGGAGGATGAAGACGTTGCCGCGCGTGCTGTCGCGCTCATCTCGCCGGGCCGACTGGCTCGTCCGCACGAGCGCCTCCAGGGAGGTCTGGAGCTCCTGGGTATAGGAGTGCGCCTTCTCGTTCAGGATGACCAGATCGACCGCCAGCCCCTTCACGCGCCAGTATTCGTGAGCGCGCAGAAGCTGTCGCACGATCCCGCGGTCCTCGGACTCGTCGATCCGGACCAGGACGATCGGGAGGTCTCCGGAGATCTGCTGAGCCCAGAGGGCCGCCGGACCCGAGGTGTTTCGCGCGAGCACGTCCGCGGAGGGCCGCAGCGTCGGGTCGGAATAGAGAATGCGGCTGGCGAGATTCTGGAAGAGGTGGGTCTCGTCCGGCTCGATACCGAGATGGTGGCACTGCACCTGGGCCTGGGTCCAGGCCAGCGTGACCGCGCGCTCGAACGTCGCCGGGTCGCGATACTTGTCGGCCAGGGCCAGGGCGGCCTCGCGTGACGGAGCGGCGAGGGTGGAGAAGGTGAGGCGGGCGGTTTCGCCCGCCGCGAGCCGGATGCGGCGGCGGAGGCTGAAGATGGGATCGAGCACCGAACCCGCGGTGTTCGACAAGGGCCGCCCGTCGACGATCGACATGGGCGTCCGGATCGTCCGACCCCGGCCGAGGAAGCGCCCCCGATCCGTCTCGTACTGGGCGCCTCCGCCGGGCTGCCCTTCCACCACGACGGTGTGGGCGGCCCAGACCGCCGCCTCGCCCGCCTCACGGACCCGGCGGGTGGCCAGGAGGGCCCCGAGATCGGCCACCGCTTCCGTCTGGACGAAGAGACTGGAGAAGACGGGGTGGGCGGCATCCGCGGCGGGCGGGGCCAGCACCAGCTCGGCGTAGGACGTCAGCTCGAGCTCTCGCGCCTGCGCCCCGAGGTTCGTAATCGAGACCCGGCGCATCTCGGCGTCGTCTTCCGGCGAGACCAGCACCTCGAGAGTGGTCGCGATCGCGCCGTCGCGTCGGCGGAACTCCGCGCGATCCTCGGAGAAGGTCACTCGATAGGTGTCCGGCTCGATCCCGACCGGTTGGTATCCGGCCGACCACACCGCGCCGCTCTGAACGTCCCGCAGGAAGACGTAGGTGCCGTAGTTGTCGCGGGTGACGTCCTCCCGCCATCGGGTGATCGCGAGGCCGCCGAGCCGGCTGTAGCCCGAGCCGGCGGTCGTGAGCATCACCGCGTACCGCCCGTTGGAGAGCAGGTGCGTCCGGGGCGTCGGCCCGTGTGGCGTGGTGAACTGGCGGAAGACCGGCTCGACGAAATCCCGGAGATGGGCCGGCGCGTGCACTTCCTCGACTCGAGGGCGGGCGACCGCCACGTCCCGGGGCGGCCGCTCCTGCAGGAGCAGGTCGGTGGCCTGGATGATGGGCTCGGCGTGAAACCGGCTGCGCATCATGCCGTCCTGGAGCGCGTTCGCCAGGGCGACGAGGGTCATGCCCTGATGGTGGGCCATGTAGGCTCGCACGATGGCCACCGACGACCCGTCGGGAAGCCTCGATCCGGTGTAGTCGAGGGCCTCGTAGAAGCCATACGGGCCCCGGGCGCCCACCGCGACGAGGGACGAGAAGTTCTTGGCCGCGGCCGCGGGCTCGACCATCGCGGCGAGGGCGGTGGCGTACGGCGCGACGACCAGGTCTTCGCTGAGGCCCCGCTCGAGGCCCAGGCCCGGGACGCCGAAGTTCGAGTACTGGAAGGTCAGGTCCAGATCGCGCACGTTGTAGGCCGATTCGGATATTCCCCAGGGGACGCCGTGCTCCGCGCCGTAGCTCACGTGGCGCCGGACGACGAGGCGGGACGTCTCCGCGAGCAGGCTGCCCGGGGGGGCGTGCATGACGAGCGCCGGCATCAGGTACTCGAACATGGAGCCGGACCACGATACGAGCGCCGACCCGAGCCCCACCGGGGTCATCGGGCGGCCGAGGTGGAACCAGTGCGAGACGGGGACGTCCCCCTTGGCGATGGCGATGAAGCTGGCGAGCCGCGCCTCGGAGGCGAGCAGATCGTACGCGCTGCCGTCGAGGCCGCCATCGGTGACCCGGTAGCCGATCGAGAAGATCTTCCGCGAGGGATCGAAGAGGAAGTCGAACTCCATCGCGTCGAAGAGCTCCCGGGCGAGCCGGGCGACGGCCAGGAGCCGACGAACGAGCACGCGGGCTGCCTCGGCGGAGAGATCGAGGTCGGCAATGAGCTGGTCGATACCCGCGACCTCCTCCGCCCGGGCGGAGCCCTCACGGAGGGTCGCCTCGCGAAGCGTCGTGAGCTCGTCGATCGCCGCTTGGCAGCGGTCGGGCAGATCGGCCGGGGTCGGCGGCGAGCGAAAGAGGGCGGTGAGCGCCCGCGGGGGATCGTCCGGCGCGGCCTCGAGGCGCGCCGCCCAGGGCATGAGCGTGTCGAGGTCGCGCGCGTGGCTGGCCGCGGTGGCGCGAGCCGCCTGGGCCCAGACCAGGAGATCGGAGTGCTCACCATCGCCCCGCTCGGCGGTCAGGGCGCGGGCGATGTCCACGAGGGTGTCGGCGTCGCGGACGAGGAGGTGGACACGGGCGGCCGATTCCGCCGGAGTCGCCGGGGGATCGCGGAGCGCGGCGGCCAGCGCCTCGCGCGTTTCCGCGAGATGACCGAGGGTGACCGTCTGAGTGCGGCGGTCGTGGGGGGGGGGG
>JBBDXN010000099.1:76668-106142 GCA_040902305.1 Candidatus Rokuibacteriota bacterium
CGTCCAGGACGCTCGCGGCGTCCTGGACGAGGAGCAGCGCGTCCTCGATGCCCGCGAAGACCTGGCGATCCAGCAGCGGGGAGTCGACCGCGCTGCGGCACGCCCGGCCGAGAGCGAGCAGATGCGCGGCGAGGTTTCCACTGTCCACGGTGGACACGTAGCGCGGCTCCAGGGGGCGGAGGGCGCCGGTATCGTACCAATTGTAGAAGTGGCCACGGAACCGCTCGAGCCGGCGCATCGTCGCCAGGGTCGCCTCGAGCCGGTCGAGGGTGTCGAGGCTGCCGAGCCAGCCGAAATCGCGGGCGGACACTATCGAGAGCAGGTAGAGACCGATGTTGGTGGGGGACGTCCGGTGCGCGACGACCGGCTTGGGGTCTTCCTGGAAGTTGTCGGGCGGGAGGAAGCTGTCGTCCGGCCCGACGAAGGCCTCGAAGAACCGCCAGGTACGGCGCGCGGTCGAGCGCAGCATGCGGGTGTCCGCGGGCGAGAGATCCTGCGTGGGGGACGGGCGCGGGGGCCGGCTGACCCATCGCGCCACCAGGGGCGAGAGCGCCCAGAGCAAGAGGAACGGTCCGGCCAGCCCGGCGCTTTCAGGCCGCGCCACCACCAGGAGGGCCACCGCGGCGGCGGTGAGGACCAGCGCGCCGCGCATCCGTCGATACGCGGCGGCGACGTCGCGCGAGAGCTCCGCATCGGCCTGGGCGGCCGACGTCCATTCGAGCAGCCGCCGGCGGGTCAGGAACAGGCGGACGAGCGTCCGCGCGATCGCGTCGCTCATCAGCCAGGCCTGATGGGCCAGGAACGTGACGCCGAGCGCGATCTGGGACGCGGCGAGGGCGAAGCTCCGCCCCACGCCGCGGATGTGGGTCCGTTTGGAGATGCCCGATCGCTGGGGAACGGCGTCGGCCACCGCCGGCACGAGCGCGGGAAGCACCAGGGTGGCGAGAACGAACGGGGTCCAGACGGCCGGCGCGCCGTGAGGAAGCGTCCAGCTCGCGACGAGGGTGAGCCAGGCGGTGGGCGGCGACAGGGTCCGGCGGAGATTGTCGACGATCTTCCACATGCCGATGAGCGGGATCCACGTGCTCCGGGCGCCCGCGATCACGTCTCCCTTGATGATCCAGGGGATGAGCTGCCAGTCGCCCCGCGCCCAGCGGTACTGGCGCCCGGCCGCGACCTCGTAGTCGGTGGGGAACTCCTCGAAGAGCTCGATGTCGGTGACGAGGCCCGCCCGGGCGAAGATGCCCTCGAAGAGGTCGTGGCTCAGGAGGGAGTTCTCGGGAACGCGGCCCTCGAGGGCCGCGGTGAAGGCCGCCACGTCGTAGATGCCCTTCCCGGTGTACGAGCCTTCGCCGAAGAGGTCCTGGTAGACGTCGGAGGTCGCGGTGGCATAGGGATCGATTCCGGCCGGGCCGGCGAAGATCCGCTGGAAGAAGGAGGTGCCGGATTCGGTGGGTATCGTGGGGGTGATTCGCGGCTGGAGAACGGCGTAGCCGTCGACGACGCGGCCCGCCTGGACGTCGAACGCCGGCCGGTTCAGCGGATGGGCCATGGTGCCGACGAGCCGGGTGGCGGCGCCTCGCGGCAGTCGGGTGTCGGCATCCAGGGTGATCACATAGCGGACCCCGGCGGGAGCGTGAGCCGGGCGTCCCCCGGTCTCGGCGAACGTGGTGTCGCTCGAGCCGGTCAGCAGGTGGTTGAGCTCGTCGAGCTTCCCGCGCTTGCGCTCCCATCCCATCCACTTGCCCTCGCCCGCGCTCCAGATTCGTCGGCGGTGGAGGAGGAGAAAGCGCTCGCCGCCGCCGGCGACCGAACCGTGGCGCGCGTTGAGGCGCGCGATGCCGGCGGTGGCGGCCGCGAGGAGCCGGTCATCCTCCGGCATGGTCTCGGTGGCCGCGTCGATCCAGTCCGACAGGAGGGCGAAGTGGATCTCCCCGTCCGGGTTGGCGAGGAAGTGGATCTCCAGGTGATTGACGTGCTCCTCGATGGCGGCTTCGGTCGTCAGGAGCACCGGCACCACCACGAGGGTCCGCAGGCTCGAGGGCACTCCGTCGGGGAGCTCGAGGCGTGGCAGCCGCCTCGGCCCCACCAGCCTCACCACCGCGCGATTGATGAGCGCGACCGCGAGGTCGGAGGCCGGGATCATGGCGAGCAGTCCCAGCAGGACGAGGGCGCCGAGACTCGCGCCGGCCGCGTCGGCGGCCAGGAGGGGGACCGCCAGGAGCAGCGCGGTGACCGCCGGAATGGTCGTGAGGTAACCCGGGATCGCCCCCGACAGGACGGCTCGAAGGAGCCGGCGCCGGGCGGGAACGCGATAGCCGAGCTCCCGCTCCAGGAACGGCCGCCCCTTGGAGATCAGATAGTAGCCGGGATCCTCCGATCGATCTCCGATGGCGCCGCCGGTCCTCGGCGCCGCCGATGCGGCCCGCCTGGCCAGGGCGATCGCCTGCCGGGTGACGTCGAGCTCGGACCGCGTGGAGGCCCGGGCGAGGTCCTCGATCGCGTGCCGGTACTGGTCGCGGGTCGGGAAGTCCATGGCGCCGAAGTGACTCTCGCCGCGCAGCATGTCATCGACGAGGCTGACCCCTTCGAAGAACTCCGCCCAGTCGAAGGTCGCCATCGTGCGCATGCTGGTGATCACGTTGCGCACCGTCACGTTCATGGCGGCCTGGTTCTGGTGCTCGGCCTGCACGAGGCGGTCGGCCGACGTTCCGAGCCGGGCGAGCTGCTCGTTGAGCCACCGCAGCGCGGGGGTCGACTGAGGGTCCTGCTCGCGCAATCGCTGGACGAGCTCCACCGTGAACGGAGTCGACGGGGCCACCGTCGCCTCGAGGCCCTGGAAGGCGAGCGGGCGGGCGGGGCGGCCGCCGAGGCCGAGCAGGTCGTCCGCGAGGGCGTCGGCGTCTTGACGGGCGGCACGACCGGTCACGATGCGCTCGCCCAGCCGGCGGAGATTTTCCACCAGCAGGATCCGGAGGGCGATGGGGACGGCCCAGAGCTCGCCGATGGTCAGGGGCTGAACGTGTTGAAATCGGCGGACGAAGCGCTGCAGGGTCTCGGGCTCGAATCGGCTGTCGGTGTGCGCGACGAAGGCCCAGGCCAGGCCGAGAACGCGTGGATAGCCCTGGAGCGGGCCGTCCGCGAGCTTGGGCAGCTGGCGGTAGAACCCGCGCGGCAGGTCCTCGCGGACTTGCCGGACCACCGCGTCCACGATGTGGAAATTGTCGACGAACCACTCCGCGGCCGGAGTCGTCGCGCCCTCGTCGCGGATCACCGCGGCGATCTCTCGGTAGCACTGGAGCAGAACGCGCCCGCTGTCCCGCACGCGGGGCGACAGGCGGCGGCCGATCTGGCCCTCGGCGAGGACGCGCTGGTGCGCGATGCGCTCCGCGTGTTCCTCGAGCCGTTCCGGGCTGAAGAGGTCCGCCCGGATCGGGTCCTGGGCCCCGGGCGCGAATGGGGGAGACGATGCGACCGAGAACGGGGAGGCGGCGCCGAAGATCGCCAAGGCCGTAGTCTATCATCGCGCTTGACCCGAGTGCACTATTGATATAACTTACATAAGAACCATATGTTGTATTCCGAGTGATGCGTCGAACTGGCAAGAACCGGGAGGCGGCGATGTTCGAGGACAAGGCGAGGGTCCTGCTCATTCTCCCCCAAGAGGCCCTGGACCGGGCTCGCGTGTTCGCCGGAGAAGCGATCACGAAGCTCAAGGGCCCGGTGAGTCTGCAGATGGTGCTTCGCGCCCTCATCGACGAAGGACTCAAGCGAGAGCGGGACCGCACCATTCTCGCCAACATCGAGGCTCAAGTGCGGGCGATGCGTGAGCTCCGGAGCCGGGCCGGCCGGCCGGCGGCGGTGCGCCGGTCGCCCGCGGCGGGCCGGGCGAAATGAAGCTCCGCGATCTCACCCGAGGATCAAAAAAGGTGGTCTGGCCGGCCCAGTGGCTCGAGTGGCCCGACCCGGGCGATACATCCGTCGTGCCCGAGGAAGGCGTGCTGGAGGGGTTGACGCGGCTGGGCCGGCGGTTGCTGCTGCGGATCAACGTCAACGGCCACCGGCGCACGGCCAGCCTGGAGTGGGACTCGCCGCCGGCGGTCGGGGATGTCGAGATCGTGCTGCTCGCGAGTATCGGGGCGAAGATTCGAGAGCTCGGAAATCTGGAGTTGCCCACGCGCACCGGGCGCAGTTCGCCGACACCCTGACACGATCGCCAGCGATGGCGCGGAGACTCGAGGCAGATGCCAGCAGTGATTCTTGCCGTCGGCGACTTCGTCCGGCGGGTGGTCGATGGGCTTCTCCGCGGTGACTGCCGGGGCAAGTTCCTCTGTTCTCGCTGCCTCGTCAAGCTGACCCGGGACCATCTGGACAAGAGCTATACGACGCGTGAGATCGCGCGGGTGATGGACGGTATCTTCGGCGCTCCGGGCCGTATCATGCAGGTCGCGACCTCCACGTGCGCGGCCTGCGCGAGGAATACGATGCCGTGCCTCGGGGTGCCGATTCCGTGACCGTCACCTACACGACCGAAGACTTCGTTCGCCGGGCGATCGGCCGGGTGCTCGGGGGCAAGTACCAGGGCGGCGTGGTCTGTTCGTCGTGTCTCGTGGGGATGACCCTGGAGCGCCTGCACACCGGCTGGCGGAAATCAGAGATCGAGCTGGCGATGGAGAAGGTGTTCAGGATCCCGGGGGCGCTCGACTGCACGCCGACCGGCCCCTGCGCTCGCTGCAAGCGATCGATGCCGTGCCTCGGGGAGCCTCACCGGTGAAAGGGTCGTTATGTGCGTGTACTGCATGGAAGAGTCCGCCTGCGAGCACGAACGTGACGCCTGCGCGGCCAGCCGCGGCGAGAGCTGTGCGGCCTGCGGGCACACGTCCGCGGCCCGTCCCTGGCAGCCCCCCGCGTTTCGCGGACCGGGCCTGCGATGGACCCGGCCCAAGCCCAAGCCGCCGAAGAAGCGAGCACCCCCGCGGGGTGGCTCGGCGACCCCTCGGAAGATCACCGGTCGCGCCCGGCGCGGCGATGGCCGCTGACCGGCACCGGTGACGATCTTCATGATGGGCGAAGAACTGGCCCGGTGTCACGTGGGGGCGATGCTACGGGCTCGACCGGGACGCTACTACTGTCCCCGGTGCCTCGCGCGTCTCCTGAAGCCCGCGGCCTGGACGCGGCGCGAAGCGCGCCTCGCCATCGCCGCCCTCTTCCGCCGGCCCATCGGCCTCAGGACGACGCTCCGCCACCGGCGCGATCCTTGCCGGGACTGCGGGCAGGTTGCCCGAGCGCGGCTGGGCGCGGTGTAATAGAGTAGGGTGAGCGAGAAGGGAGCGTGATGGCTCAAAAAAGACCAGGGATGTACCGCGGCGACCGTCGCCGCAAGGAAGATCAGCGCAAAGCCAAGCAGGAAGCCAAGCGGGCGCGGAAAGCGGAGCGCCGGGAGAGCGGGGCCAGTGGCCCCGAGATCGGGGAGTCGGCCGCGACGAACGGCCAGGGCGGCCCGAAGGAGTTCGTCTGGTTCTCGCCGAGCAAAGGGCGGACCCTGACGACGGCCACCGCCGCCGTTCCGACCATCGATGGAGTCGACGACTGGACGCTCCTGAGCGATCCGCGGACGATTCCGGGCGCTTGAGCCCGGGCGGGGTGCGCAGCCGACGCCCGGTTCGGTAACCAGCTCGATCGCCCGCCCCGTGACGACGCGGACCGGACGGCCTCTTGCGCTCGGTTCCCGGAAACGGCATGGTGGCGCTCGTGGCGCCTCCAATTGCCTGGGCCTGCCTCGGCGCGAGCTTCGTCATCGGTCTCGCCGCCGTTGTCCGGATGGCCGGGCCCGCACCCGGCGGGCACGTCGTGAGCGGGGTCATTCGGTTGCCCGACTACGTGACGATCGCCATCGCCACCCTGTTCGGCCTTGCCGTTCTCGTCTTTCTCGTCGATCTGCTGCGGCGGGCCTTGGCGAGGCGGCACGGGGAGGACGAGGAGGGCGAGCGGGCTGAGGAGCCGAATCCGGTCCCGCCATGGCTCCGGAGGCTCACGCTGATCCTGTCGCTCGTCAACGTCGTCGTGCTCGTCTACCTGTTCCGCCGCGCGGTGATCGAAGGCGGGTTCTTCCTGGGGGCCGGCGGGCTGGCGGGCGGACTTGCTCTTCCGGAGACGGCCTCGCTGAGCGCTCCCGCCGTCTTCATCTGGGCCTTCGGGATCCTCGCGCTCGCGGCGGGGCTCGGCGCCCTCGGGCTGGCCCTGTGGGTCGCGTTCGGCGATCACCTGACCCGGGAGCATGACGAGGGCGCCGGGGAGGGGTCGCCGGCGCCGCTTCAGGCGCTGGTCGAGGAGAGCCTCGAGGATCTCCGCTCCGAGGTCGATCCGCGCCACGCCATCGTCCGCTGCTATGCCAGGTTCGAGCGCGCGGTGACCGACGCGGGAATCGAGCGGAGACCCTGGTTCACCCCGATGGAGCTCATGCGCGAGACCCTCGCTCGCCTGCCGGTGCCGCGCGCGGCGGTGCCGACCTTGACCGGCTTGTTCGAGCTGGCCCGGTTCAGTCACCACGCGCTGGGGCCGCGGGAGAGGGATCGCGCGCTCGAGGCCCTGCACGAGATCAAGGCGGCGATGGAGACGAGAGATGGAGACGGGGAGCGCGGGCGGAGCCCGCGCTAGAGCGTGGACCCGTCCACTGCCCGCCGGGATCCGGTGTTACCAGGACAGGCCGCTAGCCGGCCGGGCCGCCGTCTCGCCGGCCGGGTCATCATCGTCACCCTGCTCGCCCTCGTGGCGCTGCCCGCCTACCTCACGATCTCGCCGGCGTGGCGGCCCGCCGCGGTGCGCCTGTCGTGCGCGGTGCTCGTCGCGGTCGGCTGCGTCCACGCCCGACGCTGGGCTCAGGCCGCCGTCGCGCCGCGCGCGATCTCTCCCCTCGACGCCCCGCCGGTGCCGCCGCCGGTGGTGGAGCTGGACGCGGGCTTCCGCAGGCTGCGCGACGACCTGATCGCGAGCACCCGAAGCCGGCGCTACTTCGACCTGCTCCTCTGGCCACGGCTTTCCGCCCTCGCCGGGCCCGAGCTGCCGCCCCCTCCGCCCGAGCGGCGGGGGCTGGCCCGGCGCGGGCCGTCGCTGCGCGTCCTCGAGGGCATCATCGCCGAGATCGAGAGGCGCCCATGAAGATCGAGGCGGTCGCCGATCGCTGCCAGGACGTCCTCACCGCGCTCGGCCAGGTGATCGTCGGCAAGGCCGACGTGCTCCGGCAGATCCTGGCCGGCCTCCTCGCCAACGGGCACATCCTCATCGAGGACTACCCGGGGCTGGCGAAGACGCTGATCGCCCGGCTCGTCTCCCAGACCCTGGATCTCGGCTTCAAACGGATCCAGTTCACGCCGGACCTCCTGCCCAGCGACATCACCGGCAGCTTCCTCTACGATCAACGCGAGGCCCGCTTCGAGTTTCGCCGCGGTCCGATCTTCACCAACCTGCTCCTCGCCGACGAGATCAACCGCGCCACGCCCAAGACGCAGAGCGCGCTCCTCGAGGCGATGCAGGAGTCGCAGGTCACCGTGGAGGGGGAGCGGTTTCCCCTCGAGGCGCCGTTCCTCGTGATCGCCACCCAGAACCCGATCGAGCTCGAGGGGACCTATCCGCTGCCGGAGGCGCAGCTCGATCGCTTCCTGATGCGGTTGAGCGTGGGCTATCCGGATCGCGACGACGAGGTCGAGATCCTGGCCCGGCGCCGACGGCGCCGGGAGGACGCGGTCAGCATCGCTCCGGTGATCTCGCGCGCCGAGCTGTCCGCGATGCAGGCGAGCCTGGAAGAAGTCCACGTGGCGGCGGTCACCGAGCGCTACATCGTGGATCTCGTGCAGGCCACGCGGTCCGACCCGCGGGTGGCGCTCGGCGCCTCTCCGCGGGGGTCCCTCGCGCTGCTCAAGCTGGCCCGGGCCGCGGCGGCCGTCGGGCGCCGCGACTTCGTGCTGCCGGACGACGTGAAGGCCATGGCGGTTCCCGCCCTCGCGCACCGGCTGATCCTGAAGCCCGAGCTGTGGGCCGCGCGGATCACGCCGGCGCAAGTGGTGGAGGGCCTCCTGACCCAGGTGCCGGCGCCCGGCCCGGACACCCGATGATGACCGGCCGGGTGGCCCCCCTCGCTCCGCTGCTCCTGGCGATCGCCGCCTCGGCCGTCTCGCTCGGCGTCCTGTCCGCGCGCCCGGAGCTGTTCGTCGCCACGCTGCCGCTCGTGCTCGCGCTCGCCACGCTGGCCCGCCGCGCCCCGCGCCCGGACTATTCGATCGTCCACGAGATCTCGAGCGATCGTCTCTTCGAAGGGGACGCGGTGACGGTAACCGTGACGGTCGCGGCGCGCTCGCCCATCGCGCTCATCGAGCTGCTGGGGCCGCTTCCACCGGGCAGCGCGGTCCGGTCGGGGAGCCATCGGGCGGTGATGACCCTCGCCGCCGGCGGCACCCGCCGGTGGGGCTACGAGGTGCGCTTCCCGAGTCGCGGCGCGCACGATCTCGGGACGATCGTGGTCCGGGTCCGGGACGGCTTCGGGCTGCGCATCTGGGAGCATCGTCACGTCGATCCCAAGCCGGTGCGGGTCTATCCGCGAATCGTCCCGCTCCGAATCGTTCCTCGGCCGGTCCATGCCCAGGCGTCGGTCGGCGACTACGTCTCGCCGACGCTCGGGGAGGGGATCGAGCCCGGGGACATTCGCCAGTTCGCCCCCGGCGATCGGATCAAGCAGGTGAGCTGGCGGGCCTCGCTGCGCCTCGGGCAGCTCTACGTCACTCAGCAGCACCGGGAGCGCAACGCCGACGTCGTCCTCATGCTCGACACGCTGGCCGAGGTGGGTGCCCCGCCCGAGACCACGCTCGATCTCGGGGTCCGGGCCGCGGCCTCGCTGGCGGCCGCCTATCTGGCCAGGAAGGATCGCGTCGGCCTGATCAGCTACGGGGGCGTGATGAACTGGGTCCGGCCCGGGTCGGGGCAGGTTCAGTACGAGCGCCTCGCCGATGCCCTCCTGAGGGCCGACGTGGTGTTCACCTACGTGGCCAAGGACCTGCTCCGGGTGCCCCCGCGGGTGCTGTCGCCTCAGGCCCTCGTGATCGCGATCACGCCGCTGCTCGATCGGCGCTTCACGAAGGCCGTGCTCGACCTGGCGGCCCGGGGCTTCGATCTCGTCGTGCTCGTCGTCTCTCCGGTCGCGGTCACGCGCGCCCTGCTGGCGCCGTCGCTCACCGGCGACCTCGCGTGTCGCCTCTGGACCCTCGAGCGCAGGTCCGTGCTCGGCGAGCTGCGCCGCCACGGCCTCCCGGTGCTCGAGTGGCGGCCTCCGGAGCCGCTCGAGGCGGCCCTGGTGGGGGCCCGGCGCCGCCGGGTCTCCCTGCCGAACGCGGGATGATCCGCCTCCTCGCCGCGGCCTCCGCGGTCGCCCTGCTGGCGCTGGTTCTGCTCACGACTCGGGCGCCGGCGGTGGCCGCGGTCGGCCTGGTCGGCCTCCTGCTGGCGGCGGTGGCGATCGCCGCGCGGTGGCGGCGGCTGGCCACCGCCGCCGCGTGCGTGTTCCTGGTCGGGTACGCGGCGGCGCTCTGGCTCGAGCGCATGCCCGTGAGCATCGGCCCCGCCGTGGGGTTCGGTCTGGCGCTGGTCCTCCTGCTGGAGGCGGTGGATCTGGCCTGCCGCGTCCGCGGGGCGACCGTCGATGGCGGGGTCGTCCGCGCGGCGCTCGCTCGATGGCTCGCCCTGGGAGCCGGGGCGTTGGTGGCGCTGATCCTGGCTATGGCGCTCGCGGCCTTGCTCGCGACCGCGCTGCCCGCCGCGGCGGCACCCCTGCTGGCCGCGGCCGGGGCGCTCGGCAGCGTGCTGGTCCTCGCGGCCCTCATCAGACGCGCGAGCTAGGAGTCTGTCCGGGTCCACGTTCTAGCGCGGGCTCCACCCCGCGCTCCCTGTCTCCGGGGGCCCTGTCTCCGGGGGGAGGTTCGGAAGGGGGAGGCGTAGCCCCCCTCCGAGTTCCCTAGGAGTCTGTCCCGGTAATGGCCTGGGGCCAGTTTTCGGGGGATCGCAAACCATTGACTCCATCGAGATCGTCGATCCTGAGCCAAATGCGCGATCGCGTTTCGAGTCGCCGAGCCGTCAAACTCATTAGTGGGACAGACTCCTAGCTCAGGTGGGGGGTCGTCGGGCCCCCTGCCGGGCATGTAGTGGCGGCCGGGGCCATCTCAATTCTTGGCCCGACGGCCACGACGTTCCTAGACTACGCCATATCGTGACTCCCAGGCGCCCATGGATGTCATCGTCCAGCTCCTAGAACACCTCAACGCGATCGCCGCGACGATCGGTGGGTGGCTGCTCGCCGTCGCGGCCCTCGTCCTGCCGGTGCCCTCGGAGCTGGCGGCCCCGGTCGGCTGGCTCGTCGCGCTCACGGCGGTGCTCGTGTTCGCCGAGGTGGCGCGCAAGGTCACGTGGGTCATCGTGGGGATCGGCTGGCTCCTGGTCGCGGTCCGGGTCGTGATGGCCGCGTTCCAGGCGTAGACGAGGAGCCGTGGACAAGGAGGGCCCGATGAAAGAGCGCCGCGGTCAGATCCTGCTCAGAAGTGTTCTCGCCACCGCGCTGGTGGTCGGCCTCGGGGTTGCCCTCGCGGCGGCGGCCGGGACCTTCGTTCGGGTTCGCGTCGAGACGGCGAACATCCGTGAGGGTCCGGGAACGACGTACGATCGGCTCTGGAGCGTCGAACGGGACTTCCCGCTCGAGGTCATCGGCCGGCGCGGGCGCTGGCTCAAGACGCGCGATTTCCTGGACTCGGAGGGCTGGATCTTCGCGCCGCTGACCGAAGCCAAGCCGGCGGCGATCGTCCGGGTGGACGAAGCGCGGGTGCGATCGGGGCCCGGCCTGAGCCATCGCGTCCGGTTCGTCGCCTACTGGGGTGAAACGTTCCCCGTCCTGTCGCACGAGGGCGAGTGGGTCAAGATCGACGACCCCGACAACGGTCGCGGCTTCATGCATCAGAGCCTCGTCTGGGCCCCGTGAGGCGGGACGACGTCAGGGCTGGCGGGCGAGCGGGCCCCCGTACGCCGGCCGGTGCCCGAGCCGCTCGGTGTCCACCGTGGTGCGGATGAAGGCGATGCACATCTCGTCCGTCGTGCCCTCGCCCCAGCGGACCTCGCGGGGCGGTACGGTGGGGTTGCGGCGATTGCGGGGAGAGTTGTCGTAGATCGCCTCGATGTCGATGCGCGAGCCGCCCGGCAGCGGCACCGGGGTGCGGAACGTGTACGATCCCTGCCAGTGGAAGTCCCAGTCGTCGATATAGATCAGCGGCCGGCTGGTCCCGTCGGGGTAGGTGACGGTGACCCGCATCTCGCGGCCCAGCAGGTGCATGTGGGGCGAGACTCCGATGGCGTGCATGTGCCACGTCGGCGGTAGCGTGTAGCTCGCGCGCACCACGTGCCGCTCGGCGCCCGCGGGGATCGAGAGCCCGCGGTTCAGCACCGGGATCACGCGCACGCGCTTGTCCACGGTGGCGCGGGCGAAGCGCAGGCCCACCCGCGTGAGGTCGCGCACCGCGGCGCCGGTGCGGTTGTGGTAGTGCACCTGCACCACCACGCGCGCTCCGGCGGGCAGGAGCATGCCCACCCCGTCCGGCATCGCGGTGGGCGGCGCGCCCGGCGCCCACCCGCCGAGCCCTCCGCGCGCGACGAAGCCCGGTCCCCCGAAGCAGGTGTAGCCGGGCCCGGGGTCGGCGCGGTCCAGCGCCTCGGCCTGCCCGGACGTGTCGACGTAGCCGATCACGTGATGGACGATGCGCCGGTCTCCGGGCCGGAACTCCGCCACGCTCACGAACCGGTCCTCGGCGAAGTCGGTGGGCACGACGAAGCAGCGGTAGAGATCGCGGTCGGCGCTGGGCACGTCGAACGCGTCGGCGGGGGCGAGCACCACGTCGGGGTCGCCGGCCGACCAGAGCGCCGGGAAGGCGCGGGGCGCCGGCAGGTCCCGCGGGTCGCCCTCGGGCGCGCCGGCCTGCACCCAGGCGCGCAGGCGCGCGATCTCGTCATCGGCGAGGCGGCGCTCGCCCACGAAGTCGCCATGTCCCGGCACCGGCGGCCAGGGTGGCATCTTGCGGCGCTCGACGGTGCGCAGGAGCTTCTGGCGCCGGCGGTAGGCGTCGTCGTAGCTGGTCAGGGGAAACGGGGCGATCTCGCCATCGCGGTGGCAGCTCTGGCACTGCGCGGCGAGGATTGGCGCGATGTCGCGGCTGTAGGTGACGCCGTCGGGGCCCGCCACCGCGGGCAGCGCGAGCACGCCGGCCAGCGCCAGCCCGAGCCGCCACGATCGCGCCATGCGCCGATCCTACCAGAGGATCAGGATCACGGGCGCGCTCGGAGCGGAGGCCGCGCTGCAAGACGGCGCCGAAGGCGGCGGACTGGCCCAGCGCGCTACCGGCAGGAGTGCTTCCGGACCGCGCTCGAGATCGCGCGGCGTCGGGGAGCGCGGGAGCTGGAGCGCCGCGCCGCCGCCAGCCTCGACGCGTTGGGGCGTTCGGGCCGAGCCGCTGAAGCGTGACGGAGAAGAAGCTCCTGCCTCGGTAAGGTCCACCCGGCATTCTCGGGTGCTCGCCGGCGCCGCCGAGCCCCGAAAGCCCGAAACATCCACTCCATGGTCGATTTCGCGACCGGCATGCCCTTTGCTCTCCTTCCAGAGTCACAAGCGAATTTCAACGAAAGCAGGAGGAGCACCATGACATGGAAACCAGGTATCGCCATCGCACTGACCAGCTTCTTTCTCGCAGGTACTGCATTGGCCCAGGCTCCGGGCAGCGGCTCCGGCACCGGCCCGGGTGGCACCTCGGGAGGTAGTCCCGGTTCCTCCGCATCGCCCGGTGGTGGGTCTCCAACTCCCGGCACTCCGGGGACGTCGCCGACTCCTGGCAGCTCGCCCAGCACGACCAACCAGAGCCGCGACCTGAGCAACAACCCGTGCCCGCCCGGGCAGTCTCAGGAAAAGACGAACCAGCCTTGCGCGCCGACGAGGAATATGGGGCAGGCCTCGCAGCCCAAGTCGATGGAGCGGATGGACAAGCAGGTTGGCTCGGCCGCGCAGAACGGGCGGCAGGCGATGGGCCGGCAGCAAGTGCGATCAGTTCAGGAAGCCTTGAAGGACAAGGGCTACGATCCCGGCACGATCGACGGGGCGATGGGGCCGCAGACGGCGGCCGCCCTCCGAGAGTTCCAGAAGGCCGAGGGTCTTCAGACGACCGGTCGAGTCGACGCCGAAACTCGCAGCAAGCTCGGCATCTAGCCTCGGGAAATCTGGCCGCAGAAGGTCGGAGGGGAGGCCGGTGATGGGAGATGCCGGCCTCCCTTGCGACGGGGGCTTGGCGAGCGACCCGCGTTCTGCTAGGCTCCGGCCTCGCAAGGAGTGTCCTGTGAGCCTCTACGTCCTGCTCGCTCTCGTCGCGTTCGCCGGCAGCCTCCTCCTCGGCGGTGGGCTGGCGCGCCTGTGGACGCGGCACGAGCAGCGAGCCACCAAGAAGAAGTGGAAGGAGCGGGAGCGCCTGCTGGATCGCCGAAAGGACGCGGCTTCCCGGCACGAGGTCCTCCGGCGGCGCTCGCGGCCCGGGGTGGGGGGGCGCCGCCGCAAACCCCTCGGCGTCACCGCGTCCGTCAGGCCCGGGCCTCGAAGACGAGGTTGAACGGCGTCTCGGCCGCGCGGCGGAACCGGGTGAAGCCGGCCTCCGTGGCGACCTTCCGCAGGCGGCCCTCACCGGCCTGAGCTCCGAGGGCCGCGCCGACTTCCTGCGACAGCGAGTTCGGCGTGCAGAGCATCGTGGAGGCCGCGTAGTACATCCGTCCCACCGGGTTCAGGTTGTCCTCCAGCCGATCGTGAGCGAAGGGCTCGACCAGCAGCCACGCTCCGCGGGGAGCGAGCGATCGGCGCACGTGGCGCCCGATGCCGACGGGATCGCCCATGTCGTGCAGTGAGTCGAAGAATGCCACCAGATCGTAGTCGGCGCCGGGATAGTCCTTGGCGCTCGCGACCTCGAAGGTGACGCGATCATCGAGGCCCTCCCGCTTGGCGACCTGGCGTGCCCACTCGATCGAGCCGTCGTGGTAGTCGAAGCCCACGAAGCGCGACGCCGGGAACGCCTTGGCCATGAGGATCGTGGAGGACCCGTGACCGCAGCCGACATCGGCGACGCGGCCGCCCTGCTCGAGCGTGGCCTGGACACCCTCCAGCGCGGGGATCCAGGTCGGGACGAGGTTGACGGCGTACCCGGGACGGAAGAATCGCTCGGTGCCTTCGAACAGCCCCGCATCGTGCTCGTGCCAGCCCAGGCCCCGGCCGGACCGGAAGGCCTCGGTGATCCGGGGCTCCGACTTCACGGTGGCCTGCGCCAGCAGGAACGCGCCCGGCAGGTCGGCGTCGATGAGGGCGAGCGCCTGCTCTTCCGAGAGCGCGAACTCCTGGCTGGCCGCCTCGTAGGTGACGTACCCTCCGGCGGCCATGGCCGAGAGCCATTCCCGCACGTACCGCTCGTGCGTGCCGGTGCGCTTCGCGAGATCCGCCGGCGTCGTGGGCCCGAGCTCGCGCAGGGCGCGGAAGAGCCCGAGCTTGTCGCCGGTGACCACGAGCGCGGCATGGAAGTTTGCCCCGATGTCGATCACCGCGCGGCCGAGCAGCGCGTCGAGCTTCGCCTGATCGATGGCCATGGTTGACCTCCTGGATTGAAGACGGCGTGAACCGGGATTCTCGGACCATCGCCGCCCCATGCGGCGCCCGCCAGGCTGCCCGTCCCGCCGGCCAGCTTGACGAAAGCCCAGAGCATCGGCGATGCCATGTGGGCGCGCCGAGAAAAACGCGGGGTTAGGGCACGGTATCCGAGAGCAGCTCCGGGCAACACGCCCGGGTCGGGCAGGAGCGGAACGCCGGGCCTTCCCCGGGCGCGGTGAACTGCTACTATGGCCGTCATTGCATGGCCGCCGACTCGCCCGGGTTCGGTCGACGAGGGAGGCATTCGTGAGCGACGCGGAGGCGACGATGGCGGCGCGTGTGTTCCGCTCCCTGCGCCGGCATCCGTCCGGGGCGTTGCTGGCCGTGCAGCTGCTCGGTCTGCTGCTGTATCCGCTGATGGAGAAGACCGGCGCCGGCCGGGCCCTGTTCGGCACGTTCGGCGTGGTGGTCCTGGCGCTGGCGCTCTGGGTCGTCAATCGCAGCCCGACCGTCAACTGGATCGCGTGGCTGCTGGCGGCCCCGGCGGTGCTGCTGTCGCTGCTCGGGAGCTGGGGCGGCCCGCCCCAGTGGCTCGTGTGGGCGCACCTGCTGGAGAGCGCGCTCTACTTCTACACCGCCGCCGGCCTGATCGCCTACATGCTCGGCGACCATCGTGTCACCGCCGACGAGCTGCTCGCCGCCGGCGCCACCTTCACCCTGCTGGCGTGGGGGTTCGCCTTCGCCTACTCGGCCTGCCAGGCCCTCTCTCCGGGCAGCTTCATCGCGGCGGTCGACGCCGGAGCGCCACGGAGCTGGATGGAGCTGCTGTTCCTCAGCTTCACCACGCTGTCCGGGGTCGGCCTCGGCGATGTCCTGCCGATCAGCGCGTGGGCGCGTGCGCTGGTGATGCTGGAGGAGTTCGCGGGGGTGATGTACATCGCGGTCGTGGTCTCGCGCCTGATCGGCCTGACCATCGTGCGCGCCGCGGGTCGCTAGCCCGGACTATGCGTGAACACGGGCGCCACCCTCAGGGTGAGGGGGACACGCATTCGTGAATAGCGCGGGCTGGGGCGGTCAGGTCTGCAGATCACCCACCGCGGCGGCCAGGGCCTCGAGCTCGCCGCGCCACGACGCCGGCGTGACCAGCGGCCGCACGACGAACTTCGAGAAGCCGACCGCGATGAACTGCTCGAGGAGCTTGCGCAGCGCGGGCAACCCCACCGGCGTGAGCTCGAGCGAGCGGGGGCGCCGGGCCGCCATCACGCGGGCGGTGGCCGGGTCGATCGGCGCGCTCGCGTAGCCGACGCTCATGCCGAAGTGCTCGGGGCTGATCGAGCGCCCGGCCCGCGCCGCCGCGGCCTCGATCACCACGCGGCCCGCCGCCGCTTCGTCGGGCGTGCACAGCGAGGGCAGCCAGCCATCCGACAGCCGGCCGCAGCGGTCCAGCGCGGCGGGCACCGTGCCGCCCAGCCACACCTCGAGCGGCTGTTGCACCGGCAGAGGGGAGAGCTTGACGTCCCGGAGGGTGCCGGCCGGACCGTCGTGGCTCACCGTCTCGCCGGCCCACAGCCGCCGCAGCAGGGGCAGCGCCTCGTCGATGAAGGCCCCGCGCTGCTTGGGCTCGACGCCGATGGCCTCGCGCTCCGGCGCGTAGGTGAGCCCGGGGACCAGCGTCACGAGGAGGCGCCCCCGGGACAGCCGGTCCAGGCTCGCGAGCTGCTTGGCGAGCCGCAGGACATTGCGCCCCGGCAGGAGCATGGTGGTGCCGACCTTCAGGCGCGGATTGCTGGCGGCGGCCCAGGCGAGACCCACCACCGGATCGAGCCCGGGCCCGGTCAGCACCTCCGAGAGCCAGAGGGAATCGAACCCCAGCTCCTCGAGGCCGGTGACCAGCTCGGCCATCGCCTCCATGCTCGGGGACGCGCCCGCGGCACCCACGCCGATGCGGATCTTCATGGCGGGTCCGATTCTACCGCGTCCGGCGGCGGCGCTGGCGTATCGTTCTTGCCGTGGTCGTCCATCTGATCGACGGCACGTACGAGCTGTTCCGCTACTTCCTCTCGCCGGCGGCGGTCTTCGACCGGAGCGCGCCGCCCGAGCTCCGGGCGGTGCGCGGCGTCGTCGCGTCGATCCTGGGCATGCTCGAGGGTAGCGCCACCCATCTGGGGGTGGCCACCGATCACGTCATCGGATCGTTTCGCAACGCCCTCTGGCCCGGTTACAAGACGGGCGAGGGGATCGATCCGGTGCTGTACGCCCAGTTCCAGCCGCTGGAGGAGGCGCTGAGCGCGCTCGGGGTGGTCGTGTGGCCGATGGTCGAGCTCGAGGCCGATGATGCGTTGGCCGCCGCGGCGGCCCTGGCCGCGGCCGATCCGCGCGTGGACCAGGTCGTCGTGTGCACGCCGGACAAGGATCTGGCCCAGTGCGTGCGAGGCGAGCGCGTCGTCCAGCTCGATCGGCGCCGGCGTGAGGTGCGCGACGAAGCGGAGGTGCGGCGGAAATTCGGCGTCCCTCCCGCATCGATCCCCGACTGGCTGGCGCTGGTGGGGGACAGTGCGGATGGTTACCCCGGTCTGCCCGGCTGGGGCGCGGCGTCCGCGGCGACGGTGCTCGCCCGCTATGGCCACCTCGAGCACATTCCGCCGCTCGCCACCGAGTGGGACGTGTCCGTGCGCGGAGCGGCGCGGCTGGCCGCGACGCTCACCGCGCAGCGCGAGCGCGCGCTGCTGTTCCGGACACTGGCCACGCTGCGCGCGGATGCGCCGATCGGCACCGACGTGGACGGGCTCCGGTGGACCGGACCGAGCCCGGACTTTCCAACCTGGTCGCGGCGGCTCGGCACGCCGGCGCTTCACGAGCGCGCCGCGAAGCTGGCGCTCTCGCGCTGAGCTCCGTCAGTCAGTGATGCACGCGGTGACCGTGATCTCCACGAGCAGGTCGGGCGAGTTCAACGAGGCGACGGTCACGGTGGTCCGCGCCGGCCGGTCGGTCGGGAAATACTTCGCGTACTCCTCGTTGTAGGCCGCCAGATCCTCGCGCCGGGTCAGGTGCGTCATCGCGCTCAACACGTTGTCGAGCGAGGTTCCCGCGGCGCCCAGGACCAGCTTGATCCGCTCGAGGGTGTTGCGGGTCTGCTCGCGGATGTCCCGGCCGACCTCGCCCGTCACGGGATGCCGTCCGGTCTGGCCGGCCACGAAGACGAGATTGCCGAACCGCGTCGCCGGCGACAGATTCGGGTTCGAGTGGGCGAGCTCGACCCTGACGATCTCTTTCCTCACAGCGCGGCCTCGATCAGGCAGGGGCCGGAGGCGGCGAGGCCGGCCGCGAACTGCTTGTTGAACTCCTCCGCGGTGGTGGCGCGGCCGGCGGGCACGCCCATGCCGCGGGCCAGCGCGACCCAGTCCAGATCGGGGCGGCCGATGTCGAGCATGTCGGCCGCCTTGCGGCCCGGCGTGCCCGCCCCGACGCCGCTCAGCTCGTGCCGCAGGATCGCGTAGGTCCGATTGGCGAAGACCACCGTGGTCACGTCGAGCCCTTCGCGCGCCTGGGTCCACAGGGCCTGTAGCGTGTACATGCCGCTGCCGTCGCCCTCGAGGCACACCACCTTGCGGTCGGGGCAGGCGACGGCGGCGCCGGTGGCCAGCGGCATCCCGAGGCCGATCGAGCCGCCCATGTTGTTCATCCAGTCGTGGGGCGGGGCCCCCGCGGTCTGCTTGAAGAAACCGCGCCCGGTGGTGACCGACTCGTCCGCGACGATGGCGCCCTCGGGCAGGAGCGCGCCGAGCGCGGCCGCCAGCGTGTCGGGCGTCAGCGCGCCGGTGGGCAGGGCGGGCCGATGAGCTTGCTGGACCACCTCGCCGTTTTTCCTCGCTCCGACGACGTCGGCCAGCGCCTCCAGGGCGCCGATCGAATCCTCGCCGAGCGTCGAGAGCTGGTGCACCCGGCAGCCGTCGGGCGTCAGCACGCTGGGCTTGTCGGGGTAGGCGAAGAAGGCCACCGGCGCCTTGGCGCCGACCAGGATGAGGTGGCGCACGTCCTTGAGCACGGCCAGCGCCTGGTCCACCGGGTAGGGCAGGCGCTCGATCGGCACGCGCCCCGCGCCGCGCTGGATGCGCGCGTTCGAGCCCTGGGCGATGAGGCGCGCGCCGGTGGTGGCGGCGATGCGCCCGGCCAGCGCGAGGCCGCGCTCGCGCACCGCCAGGCCGGTCAGCATGAGCATGGCCGGCTCGCCCGAGCGCAGCGCCTTGGCGCAGCGCTCCACCGCATCGGCGGGGACGGGAGTGGGCCCGGCCACCGGCGGGACCGGCGCGACGCCGTCGGCTTCGTTCCACGCGGTGTCGGCGGGCAGGATGAGCGTCGCGACCTGGCCCGGCGCGGTGCGCGCCGCGGCGATGGCGGCCGCGCCGTCGATCGCGACCGCCCGCGCGCTCGGGGAGGTGCGTACCCACGCCGAGACCGGGCGGGCGATGCCCTCGATGTCGGACGTCAGCGGGGCGTCGTGCTTGATGTGGTAGGTCGCGTGCTCGCCGACGATGTTGACGATGCCCGAGCTGGCCTTGCGCGCGTTGTGGAGGTTCGCGAGCCCGTTGCCGAGGCCGGGCCCGAGGTGCAGCAGGGTGGCCGCCGGCTTGTCGGCCATGCGCCAGTAGCCGTCGGCCGCGCCGGTGACCACGCCCTCGAAGAGGCCGAGCACGCAGCGGATGCCGTCGACCTTGTCCAGCGCGGCCACGAAGTGCATCTCCGACGTGCCGGGGTTGGTGAAGCACACGTTGACCCCGCCGGCCACCAGGGTTCGCACCAGGCTCTCCGCACCGTTCATCGTGATCTCCTCGGGCTCGGGTCAGGGTCTCCGCGCGCCGGACCGATGGCGCCGGCGGCGCGCAGGGTGGCGATCTCGGCGGCGTCCAGGCCGAGCAGATCGTGCAGGACCGCATCGGTGTGCTCGCCGAGCATCGGGGCCGGTGTCCGGACCGCGCCCGGCGTCTCCGAGAGCCGCACGGGCGCTCCGACCATCCGCACCTTGCCGGCGCGGGGATGGGCCATCTCCACCAGGGCTTCGCGGGCCACGACCTGGGGGTGCTCGACCACCTGGGCGATGTTGTTGATGGCGCCCATGGGGATGCCCTGGGCGAGGAGCAGGGGCTCCCATTCCTCGTAGGTGCGGGTCAGGAAGGCCTCCTGCAGCGTCGGGATCAGGGTGTCACGGTTCCGGGCGCGGTCGGCATTGGTGCGATAGCGCGGATCATCGGTCAGGTCCGGACGGCCGATCACGGGGCAGAACACCTTCCAGAGCTTCTCGCTGCCCACGGCCAGCGCCAGATCTCGCGTCCTGGTGCGGAAGGTCTGGTACGGCAGCAGCGCCTTGTACGCGGTGCCCATCGGCCGCGGGAGCTCGCCGTCGGCGAAGTAGGCGCCGATCATGCTGCCGAGCAGCGAGAGCTGGCCCTCCAGCATCGAGACGTCGATGGCCTGGCCGCGGCCGGTCCGCTCCTTGACGCGCAGGGCGAGCATGATGCCGAAGGCGGCGTACATCCCCGCGGTCATGTCCGCGATGGAGACGCCGCAGCGCACCCCGTGTCCGCCCGGCTCCCCGGTGGCGCTGATCATCCCGCTCTCGGATTGAACTATAAGATCGAGCGCGGCGCGATCGCGATAGGGGCCGTCCTGGCCAAAGCCGGAGACCGAGCAGTAGATGATGCCCGGCTTCCGCTCGCGGGCCGCTTCGTAGCCCAGGCCGAGCCGGGCGAGGGCGCCCACGCGGTAGTTCTCGAGCACGACGTCGCACTTGTCTATCAGCTGAAAGAAGAGACCCTTGCCTTCCGGGTGCTTCAGGTCGACCTCGATCCCTTGCTTGTTGCGATGCAGGCTCACGAAGTACGAGGTCTCGCCGCCCGGCAGGGGCGGCCCCCAGGCGCGGGCGATGTCGCCGGCGCCGGTGGGCTCGAGCTTGATGACCTGGGCGCCGAAGTCGGCCAGCATCGTGGAGCAGAACGGTCCCGCGAGGGCGTGGCTCAGGTCGAGGACCTTCACGTCTTCGAGCGGCATGCGCATCGAGCGGCCTCCGGTGACGGCGAGAGTGTCGCCGATCGTGCCAGAACACCCGGGGTCAGGTCAAACCACGATCGGGCCTGGCCGAGCCTACAGGACGGCGATCGCCTCGATCTCGATCAGGTAGTCGGGGTGCGAGAGCGAGCTGACCTCGACCATGGTCGAGGCCGGCCCCCGCGGGCCGAAGAACTCGTCGCGGACCACCCGGAAGTCCATGCGCCGGCGGACGTCCGTGACGTAGGTCGTGATCTTCACCACGTTCTGCAGGCTCCCGCCCGCGTGCTCGACCAGGGCCTGCACCGCGCCGAAGACCTGGCGAGCCTGGCCCATGAAGTCCCCGATGTGGTTCACGGTCCCGTCCGGGGCGTACGGCACCTGGCCGGCCAGGAAGAGGATCGTCTGGGCGCCGCTCACCTTGATGGCCTGGCTGTAGCTGGGCGTGTCGTAGACACCGGGGGCGCAGTACTTCTCGATGGTGGCCATGTCCTCTCCTTCGAGCGTGTCGGTCAGCCGGCGGCGAGCGCGGTGATCGCGGTGACGTCGGGCAGGTCGCGCAGGCCGCGCAGCGTCGCGATCAGCCGGGCGACGCGCTCGGCGGGCAGCACGACCTCGGCGAGGCGCCGGAATTTGGCCTCGACCTCCTCGCGGGTCGCCGGGTTCTCCGGGGTCCCGCGCGCGGCGGCGACGCCGGCTTCGAGCACGCGCCCGTCCAGCAGGCGTACCGCCATGCGCGCGGCCCCGACGGCCAGCGCGGGGTCGGCTTCGGGCGTGACCCGCGCCATGACGCGCGCGACGTCGGGATCGCGCGGCCCGTGATCCGCGAACTCCGCCTCCCCGGCGTCGCCGCGCACGAGGCCCAGCGCCGCGCAGAACGCCACGCTGAACTTCGCCTCGAGGCCGGTCCGGGGCGCGCGCTGGTCGGCCACCTTGAGCACGAGCGGGTGCACGCGGCAGAGCACGGCCTCGATCGCCTCGGGCGCGGGGGCCGAGCGGGCGCGGATCGCGCGGGCCGCGTCGACGGTGGCGTGAGTGAGGTGGCAGGCCGCGTAGAGCTTGGTGCTGTTGTCGAGGATCTCGAACCGCTTGCCCAGATCCTCGACGGCGCCGCCGACGTCGGTGAGCCCGAGGAACGTGTCGGGCAGCGAGCCGGGGCCGTCGAGCATGGCGGTGGCCGCGGTGAAGCCCTCCCGCGCCAGGAGCGCGGCCAGCAGCCCGTTCATCGCGGCCTTGCCGGGGTGCAGCGGCTTCGACATCGTCCCGAACGACCGGGTGAGGCCGGCCGCCTGCGTGCCCGCGATTCCGAGGGCGTGGGCCAGCCGGGCGCGGTCGAGGCCCAGCAGCCGCCCCGCCGCGGCGGCGGCGCCGAAGTGCCCGAGCACGCCGGTGGCGTGCCAGCCGCGGTCGGTGAGCCGGCGGCCCATGACGCGGCCGAGACGCGTCTCGACCTCGAAGCCGGCGATGAAGGCGGTCAGCGCGTCCAGGCCGGAGCGGTGCCGCCACTCCGCGAGGGCCAGCACGACCGGCGCCACCGGAGCCGCGCCGTGCACGATCGAGGGCAGGTGGGTGTCGTCGAAGTCGAGCGCGTGCGACTGCGCGCCGTTCGCGAGCGACGCGAGGAGCGCGCTGGTGCGGCGGCGGCGGCCGATCACGGTCGCCTGGGGGGCGCCGCCGGCCGCGTCGATCACCGCGGAGAGCGCATCCGCGAGGGGCTCCGCGGCGCCCCGCAGGGTGGTGCCGAGCCAGTCGGTCAGCGAGCGCTCCGCCGCGTCCACCACCTCGGGAGGAACCGTCGCGGGCTCCAGGTCGAGCACGAACTCCACGAGGGCGCTCATCACCGGGGTCTCGGCGCTCACTTGATCGCCCCCACCGTGAAGCCCGCGATGAAGCGGTCCACGAAGAAGTTGTACAGGATGGCGATGGGCACGCTGGCGATGAAGCAGGCCGCCATCAGCGAGCCCCAGAAGTAGACGTCACCGCGAACCAGGAAGGTCGGCACGCCCACGCTCACCGTGTACTGCGACGCGCTGGAGATGAACGTGAGGGCGTAGACGAACTCCTGGGTGACGAGCGTGAAGCTGAAGATGATCACGGTGAGGATGCCGGCCACCGAGATCGGGATCACGACCCGGACGAAGGCGCCGAAGCGGCTGAGGCCATCGATCATGGCCGCCTCCTCGACGTCGGGGGGGATCGCCTTGAAGAAGCCCATGAGGAGCCAGGTGCAGAACGGCACCGTGAAGGACGGATAGACCAGCACCAGGGACCAGAGCGAGTCCTGGAGCCCGAGGATCGCGATCAGGCGGGACAGGGGGATGAAGAGCAGGGTGGGGGGCACGAGATAGGTGAGGAAGATCCCGATGCCGAGCTGCTCCCCCCAGCGGCCGGTGAGCCGGGCGAGGGCATAGCCGGCGGGGAGCGCCAGCGCGAGCGTGATCGCGACCACGACGACGCCGACGAAGGCGGTGTTCCAGAGCCAGCGCACGTAGAGGGTGTCCTGGAAGAGCACCCGCAGGTTCTCGAGGGTGGGGGCCTCGTTGTAGATGAAGGGGTTGTTGCCGCGCCTCAGGAGGTCGCCGGTGCTCTTGAAGGTGGTGATCAGCATCCAGTAGAACGGGAAGGCGGTGAAGAGCATGAAGGCGCCGATGATCCCCGCGTGAGCGGTCCGGCCCGCCGCGCGTCGAGCCCAGCCCGGGTGGGCCATCAGATCACCTCGGTGCGCCGGGCGATGCGCAGGAAGACGATCGCCACCGCCATTAGCATGGGAAACAGGGAGACCGCGATGGCGGCGCCCTCCGCGAGGTCGCCCCCCTGGATGCCGGTGAAGAAGGCGAGGGTCGACAGCACCTGGGTGGTGTCGTAGGGGCCGCCGCGGGTGAGCACGAAGATCACGATCATGTCGGTGAAGGCGAAGACCAGGCCGAACAGCGTGGCCACCAGCATGATCGGGCGCACGAGGGGAAGCGTGACCTGGAAGAGGTGGCGCCAGAATCCGGCCCCGTCCACCTGGGCCGCGTCGTGGATCTCCTTGGGGATGGAGGTGAGCCCGGCGAGCAGGATCACGGTGGCGAGCGGGAGCAGCCGCCACACGTGGACGGTGATGACGGACGCCATGGCGAGGTAGGGCTTGCCCAGGTACATCGGCCAGTCGTCCGCGGTGATGAGGCCGGCCGCCTCGAGCGTCCAGTTGATCACGCTGTAGATGGAGTCGAAGATCCACAGCCAGCCGATGCTCCCCAGGGACATGGGGGCGACCCACGGCAGCAGGATCAGCAGTCGGACGAGCCACTTGCCCCGGAAATCTTTCATCAGGGCCAGGGCCAGCACGGTGGCCAGCACGATGACGACCACCTGGGAGCCGATCGCGAAGATGAAGGTGTTCTGGACCGCGGTCTGGAACTTGGGGGTGTCGATGATGGCCGCGAAGTTCCGGAGGCCGACGAACTCGAGGGTGCGGCTCCCCGCGGTGATATCGGTCAGGCTGTAGTAGAGCGCGAGGAAGAAGGGCAGCCCGACGACCAGCGCGATGTAGAGCACGGCCGGCGCGATCATGACCGCCCCGAGCCACTGCGGGCGGTCGATGAGGAAGGCGAGCCGGCGGGTCCGGGCGGGCGCCCGGGCGTGCGCCTCGGATGTTACGGTGTCGTGGCTCATGGGATGCGCGGGAGGCTCCGGTCCCCCGGAGCCTCCCCGGCGTCTGGTCCGGATCGACCCGGACCGGCTACACCATCTTCTTCTCCTTCCACTTGCCGAAGATGCGGCGGCACTGGGCGTCGGCCTCCTTGAGGGCGTCCTCGGGCGAAGCGGCGCCGCTGGCCGCCTTGGCGAACATCACGTTCAGGACCCAGGTGCTGTAGATCTCGTCGATGGCCGCGTTGGCGTAGCCCGGGTATCCGACGTTGGTGGCCCACTCGAGCACGTCGTCCAGGACCTTGTACTTGTCGGCCGGGTGGCCCTTGGGGTCGTTGGCGATCAGCTTGCTGATGTCCGGCACCGACTTGGGCCAGCAGGGGAAGTCGTAGAACTCACCGGCCACGAACGCCTGCCGGAAGTTGGTGGTGTAGTCGACGAGGAACTTCTTGGCCCCGTCGATGTTCTCGGAGAACTTCCAGACCACGTAGCACTGCATGACGTGCTCGAGACCGATCGCCCGCACCGAGCCCTTGAGCGCCTTGGTGAGCTGGATCTTCTTGGAGTTCTCCGGGTTCTCCTTCTCGGCGGTGCGCGTGATCGAGATGGCGTTCAGGGCCAGGGAGAGCTTGCCCGCGATCATGGCCCGGTTGTTGGAGGAGGCGTCCCAGGTGAAGACCTCGTCGGTCATGGTCTCCTGGAAGAGCGCCTTGACGAACTTGATGGTCTCGAGGGTCTGCTTCGAGTTGAGGGTCAGGTTGCCCGCCGCGTCCTGCTCGTGGGAGCCGTGGGCGTACATGATCGTCCGCAGGGCCATGGCGGTGTCGATCTCGTTGGCGAGGCCGATGCCCACCGGGTTGCCGAACTGCTTCTTGATCTTGGCGCCCACCGTGCGGACCTCGTCCCACGTCTTGGGGCCGTTGGGCATGCCCACCTGGCTCCACAGGTCCTGCCGGTAGTTCACCGGATCGGGCGTGAACGACGGGGAGAAGGCGAAGTACTTCTTGGTCTTGGGGTTGTAGGTGCTCTTGATGCAGAGGTCGATGGGCTTGCCGATCTTCTTCTCGACCTCCTGGTAGACGTCCTTCATGTCCACCGTCTGCTCCTCGAAGGACGGGGGCGGCCAGTTGAACAGGAAGAGATCGTGACCCTTCTGGGCGGAGACTTCGGCGGTCGCCCGCGGATTGATCCCGGCGATGCCGATATTGTCCACGATCACCTCGGTGTCGTTCTTCTCACCCCACTCCTTGGCGAGCTTCTTGTTGAACCACTCGTCGTAGACCGGCACGAAGTGGACCCACTGGAGTATCTTGAGCGTCTTCTTGGCCGCGCGGGCCCGGCCGGGGACGATGATGTTGGCGCCGATGCCGGTGGCGAGCGCTCCCGCGCCGGTGGCCTTGATGAACTGGCGACGATTCACGCGTTGCTCAGGCATACGCCGACCCCCTTGTCGTGGGAAGCACGCGCTCCGGGTTTCCGGGGCGCGTTTCCCGATGCGTGGTGGCTCCGTCATGCCCCGGCGTCGAGCCCGGCCGGGACCGCGGTTTCAGGAGAGAAGCACGCCGCACCCCTCCCGCCGCGAGGGATTTTCCGGCCACACTGTAGCGCTGGCGTGGGCGGTGTCAAGGGCCGAATCGGTCGGCCCCCGGCCTCAGTCCCGCAGCTCGCTCAGCCGGCGCTCGAGGAAGCGCCGCTGTGGCTCCTGCCGGGTGAGGCCGAGGGCCCGCTCGTAGGCGGCGCGGGCGTCCGCCCGCCGGCCAAGGCGCCGGCAGAGCTCCGCCCGCGCCGAGTGGGCGAGCGGGTAGTCTGGCAGATCGCCGCGCGCCAGGAGGGCGTCGATGAGGGCGAGGCCCGCCTGCGGGCCGTCACGCATCGCCACCGCGGCGGCCCGATTCAGCTCGACCACCGCCGACGGGTCCGCCCGCGCGAGCACGTCGTACAGCCCGACGATCTGGGCCCAGTCCGTCGCGCCGGCGCTGGGCGCCTCCGCGTGCACCGCCGCGATCGCGGCCTGGAGCGTGTACGGGCCGATCCGGCGCGACGACAGCGCCCGCTCGACCAGGGCGACCCCTTCCGCGATCTGCTCCCGGCTCCAGAGCGAGCGGTCCTGCTCGTCCAGGAGGACCAGCTCGCCGGCCACGGTGGTGCGCGCGCCGCGCCGCGACTCGTGCAGCAGCATCAGCGCCAGCAGGCCCACCGCCTCGGGCTCCGGCAGCAGGTCGATCAATAGCCGCCCCAGGCGGATGGCCTCGCCCGAGAGATCGGCCCGCGTGAGCGACTCGCCGGACGAGGCCGAGTACCCTTCGTTGAACACCAGGTAGATCACGTGGAGCACGGTGTCCAGGCGGTCCGGCAGCTCGACCCGCGACGGCACCTCGTAGGGAATGCGCGCGTCGCGGATCTTGGCCTTGGCGCGGACGATGCGCTGGGCGAGGGTGGGGGGGGCGGTGAGGAAGGCGCGCGCGATCTCCTCGGTCGTGAGGCCGCAGACCTCGCGCAGGGTCAGCGCGACCTGGGCGTCGGGCGGCAGGGCCGGATGGCAGCAGGTGAAGATCAGGCGGAGCCGGTCGTCCTCGATGTCCTCGGCCTCTCCCGCCTTGGCACCGGCGGTCTCCGCCTCGAGCCGCTCCGCGAGCTCCGTCTGGGAGGCGTCGAACCGGGCGCGCCGGCGCATGGCGTCGATGGCCTTGAAGCGGCCGGTGGAGACGAGCCAGGCGCGCGGGTTGGCCGGCGTGCCCTCGCGCGGCCACTGCTCGACCGCGGCCGCGAAGCCTTCGTGCAGCGCCTCCTCGGCCAGGTCGAAGTCGCCGAGCAGGCGGATGAGGGTGGCGAGAACGCGGCGCGAGTCCGAGCGGTAGACCGCCTCCACCGCCTCGCGGGCGCGGTGGTCGGCCGTGGGCTCGCTCATGGGGCGTCGTGATGGCCGCGGCTAGGAGTGCTGCAGCTCCTGGACCGGGCGCACCTCGATGATCCCCAGGCGCGCCGGCGGGAACCTCGAGGCCACCTCGCACGCCTCGTCCATGTCCTTGGCTTCGACGAGGAAGAAGCCGCCGAGCTGCTCCTTGGTCTCGGCGTAGGGGCCGTCGGTGGTGGACGCCTTGCCGACCCGGACGCGCACGGTCCGGGCGGTCCGGACGCGCTGCAGCGCGTTCGAGACGATGTAGTGACCGCTTCGCCGGATCTGCTCGGTGTAGTCGAGGGCCGCGTCGACGAGGTCCTGCATCTCCCCCTCGGGCAGCGCGTCGAGATCCTTCTCGTCATGGTAGATCAGGAACAGGAACTTCATCGTATCCTCCTTCGGTTGACGCTTGGCGGGTGACGCCTGGCTACTTGGCCAGGACTCCCGGCCAGTTGGTGTCGGCCTTGCGGACGTTGTCCGGGATGTCCTTCTCCCAGAGTTGCTGGACGTCCGTCGAGTAGTTGAGGTAGAGCCCGCCGTCCACGATGCGCCAGGCCTCGGGGGCTACCGTGGCGGTGTAGCCGCGGGACACCGCGTACGCGCAGTAGCCGCCGTACCGGGGCGCGAAGCGCTCGGGCGCCTGGAGGAAGCGGTCGCGATGCGCCGCACTCGCGAAGCGCCACCGCGCCCCGTTCCACTGCGCCTCGTGCGCGGTCTGGCCGGCCATCGGCTTGCCCTCCGTGAAGTACGCCACCACGTCGTAGCCGCCCAGGGCCAGGACGCTCCCGTTGGTGTTCACGGGCTCGGCCGCTCGCGCGCTCCCCGTTGCGAGCGTGAGGGCGATCGCGGCCGCGCCGAGCCAGACCGGCGTCTTCATGGCCGGAGATCCTTGATCGGCCGCACCTCGATGCTGCCCCGGCGCGCCAGGGGAATCTTCGCGGCCACCTGGATGGCGTCGTTCAGGTCCCTGGCCTCGATCAGGATGAATCCGCCCAGTTGCTCCTTGGTCTCGGCGAACGGGCCGTCGGTCGTGGACAGCTTGCCATTCCGCACCCGGACGGTGGTGGCCGTCTCCACCGGTTGGAGGGCCTGAGCCGCGATGAGGTGGCCGCCCTTATGAAGGGCCTCATCGTAGGCCAGGCTCTCGTCGATGCAGACGTCGGACTCCCTCTTGGACATCGCGTTCATATCCTTCTCCACAAGATAGACCAGGCAGACGTACTTCATAGCCCCTCCTCATGGGGGTCGGATGGCAGCGGACACCCGATGGTCGTTCGGGGTCGCCGGAAATCGACAACGATCGCCCGGTCTTGCCAAGCATGCCGGTGTTCTCCGGCCATGTCGATCCCGGGCCGGCCGGTTCGACCATGACGTGAACCCATGGTCCAGCTCCTGCAGGAGCGCGCGAGCCCGGGACCATCATGAGCGCCTGTGTTAGGCTGCCTGGTGCGCGATGAAGCTCTTTTATGGCTGGACCATCGTCGGGGTGGGGATCGTCGTGACCTGCATCGGCCTCGGCTCGATGCTCTCGCTCAGCATCTTCCTCCAACCCATGTCGGAAGCGATGGGCTGGTCGCGCACGGGTATCTCGACGGCCGCGCTCGTCACCTGGCTCTGCATGGGGGCCGGATCGTTCCTCTGGGGCGCGCTCTCCGACCGGTTCGGCACCCGGGTGGTCCTGCTCCTCGGGGGCGGCCTGCTCGGCCTCGGGCTGGTGACGGCCAGCCAGGCGGCCACGCTCGGCCAGTTCCAGATCCTGTTCGGAGTGCTGGTGGGCGTCGCGTCGGGCAGCTTCTACGCGCCGCTGACCGCGACGACCACCCGCTGGTTCACGCAGCATCGCAGCCTCGCGGTGGCGCTGGTCTCGGCGGGGATCGGCCTCGGCGCCTCCACGATCGGGCCGCTGGCGCGCTTCATCATCACCAGCTACGATTGGCGCCTCGCCATGCTCGTGATCGGCAATCTCGCGTGGCTGGTCATCATTCCGGCGGCGCTGCTCGTGCGCGAGCCGCCGGGCTCGCCGGCATCCGACGGCGCGTCGTCGACGGCCGGGAGCGGCGGCTTCGAGATGACGGCCGCGCAGGCGCTGCGCACCCCGCAGCTCGCCGCCATCGCGCTCACGCACTTCGCGTGCTGCGCGGCGCATTCGGGCCCGATCTTCCACATGGTGACCCACGCGATCGACCGCGGCGGGGGGGGGGGGGGGGG
>JBBDXN010000100.1:0-21896 GCA_040902305.1 Candidatus Rokuibacteriota bacterium
ACCCTGCCCCTCACCCTACCCTCTCCCCAGAGGGGAGAGGGTTTTCGAGGCGTGACTCCGGGGTGAGGGGCTCTCCATGTTCACTCGGCGGCGGCTCGCCCTACAGGTCCCCGAAGTGGATCAGCCGGATGCCCTCGCGCTCGATGAGAGCGCGCGCCTCCGGATCGGTGAGGCCGGCTACTTCGGTCTCCCGCTGGCGGCCGTAGCGGCTGTAGGAGAGATCGTCGTCGTAGTAGCCGGGGTGGGTCATGAACTCGGTCACGCCCCCCGGCAGCGCGCGCAGGTGCGCGAGCACGCGCTCCGCCGACCAGTAGGCGTCCGGGCCCGACTCGCCCATGAAGTGATCCGGCGTCTTGAGCGCGAGCTTCCGCGCCGCGGTCCGCACCTCCGCGTCCTGGGTGCGCACCGGCACCTTGATGGCGCGCGCGAAGTCCAGCACCAGCTCCAGGATGGGCTCGTGCCGGCCGACGTGGTGGTGCGAGTCGAGATGGCTGGGGAATCGCCCCATGATCTTCCGGAACTCGTCGATCTGCATCCCGAGCTCGATCCGCGCCTCGTCCGGGCGGGCGCGCCGGGCCGCCTCCCGCGCGTCGCGGATGAACTTGCCTTCTTCGTCCAGGAGCGAGCCCACCCGCTTGGGCGGCGCCACCGGCGGCCCCAGCGTGAGGTTCATGTGCAGTCCCACGCCCATCCCCGACGCCTTCAGCTCGGCGATCGACGCTTGGTCGACGGGACGGTTCACGAGCAGCGTCGTGCTCGTGACGATGCCACGCCGGTGCGCCTCCAGGATGCCGCGGCTCACGCCGGCGGTGAGGCCGTAGTCGTCGGCGTTGACGATGAGGCGGCGGGCGGGCTTCATCGCGATGGCTCCTCCGTCTTCGTGCCCAGGATCACGTAGCGCTCGATCGTCGTGGGCAGGCCGGCCCGGGGCAACGTGCCCTCCGCGTCGAGCGCGCGGATATGGTCGAGACGCTCGTAGCCGATGCGCGGGAACCCCTGCGTCTCCTGCCCCAGGATCGACGGCTCGAAGCCCGCGTCCGCGAGCTTGGCGAGGGCCGCCTTGACACCCAGAAAGGCGAAGAGGGTGAACACGAGCCGCCCGCCCGGCGCGAGATGCGCGCGCGCGCCCGCGATCACCCGGTCGAGCAGGGCCCAGCCGTCGCGCCCGCCGTTGTCGGCGGCGGACGCCGCGTCGGATCGCTCCCGGTCGGGCGGCGTGGGCATCTGGGGCGGGCTCGTGCAGATCAGGTCGAACGCGCGGCCGCGCACCGGCGCGAAGCCATCCCCCTGGAGTACCTCCACCCGGTCCGCGACCCCGTTCAGCGTCGCATTGGCCCGGGCGCAGCGGACCGCCGCCTCCACCACGTCGGTGGCGACGACCCGGGCGCCCGCGCGCGCGGCCAGCACCGCGGCCAGGCCGATGCCGGTCCCGACCTCGAGCACCCGGTCGCCCGGCCGCACCGGGAGGTGACGGCAGAACAGGAGCGAGCCCGCCTTGGGCGGCTGCACGCCGTCGGCCACCGTGAACGTGCACCCGTCGTAGACGAAGAGCAGGACGCCCGGATCGGTGGTCACTTGCCCATCACCCGCCGGAAGTAGAGCCGGAGCGACTCCTTCAACTGCGCCCGGGCGCCCGCGCCGGTCTGCGCGTCCTCGAGCTGCTCGATGTCGATCGACAGCGGCACGCCTTCCCGCTTCACGCCGTCGAGCTCGGCGGTGAGCCCGCAGCGCTCGTCGGACTCGGTGAACACCACCCGGGCGCGGGTGAAGGTCCGGTCTTCCTGGGCCAGCTGCTCGATGGTCTCGGTGAGCAGGCGCTTGATCGCCTCCTGCTCGGGGGCGGGCACGGTGGAGAACGCGGCGGTCAGGCTGACCTCGGCCACCGCGCTAGATCCCCGCCGCCGCGGCCGCGTTGAGATGATCGAGGCCGGCTTCGAGCCCGCGCCGCCCAATCCGGATCGCCACCGGCCGCGAGAAGTAGAACGTCCCGTACGTCTGCCGCTTCGCCACCACGTCGTGGCCCATCTTCCGCAGGGCGGCCAGCCTTTTCTCCCCGACGCGGTCGTCCACCCAGAGCTCGCCGCCCTCGGTGTGCAGCCGTGGGGCCTCGATGGCGGCCTGGGGCGTGTCGCCCTGGTCCACGATGTTGGCGATCACCTGCGGAATGGCGGAGACGATCTTGCGGCCGCCCGGCGCGCCCACCGTGAGATAGGGCTCGCCCTGCCGGAAACCGAGCGCGGGCACCATGTTCACCACCGGGCGCTTGCCCGCCGCCACCGAGTTGGCCCGCCCGGGCTCGGGATCGAACCAGAGCATGCCGTTCTGCAGCAGGATGCCGGTCCCCGGCACCACCATGCGCGAGCCGAAGAGCGAGACCGCGGTGTTGGTGAGCGAGACCATGTTGCGCTGGCGGTCCACCGCGCACACGTGCGTGGTGCAGTCGCCGCCCTCGGTGGCGAGCCGGCGGCGCCCGCGCGGGGCCGGCGCCTTGCCGCGTCCGAGACCGCTGACCGCCGCCTCGTGCGCCCGCGCGTCGGGCGGCTTGGCGTCGCGGCGCGGGCCCGCGACGCGGAGGCCCGCCGCTACCTCCTGGGCGTGCTCGCGCGAGGCCAGCCCGCGCCAGGGCACGCGCACCGCCGAGGGGTCGCCCAGGTGGCGCAGCCGGTCGAGGAAGCCGTAGCGCACCGCCTCCGCGCGGAGGTGCAGGCCGCCCGGCGTCTCGTAGCCCACCTTCGCGGACGGGAACTGGGCCAGGATGTTCAGCATCTCCACCGCGGTCGGCCCGCCGGTGGCGCCGGGCGAGAAGGCCAGATCGAGGCCGCGGTACTTCACGGTCAAGGGCTCGACCACCCGCGGCGCGTAGCCCGCGAGATCGCTCTGCCGGAGGAAGCCACCGGCGCGCTGCATCTCCTCGTGAATCGCCTGGGCGATCGCGCCGCGATAGAAGGCGCTCGGCCCCTCCTTGGCGATGAGGCGCAGGCTCCGCGCGAGATCCGGCTGGCGCAGCACGTCGGCCGCCGCGAGCGCGGCCGGGCGGTGGACGTAGTGGCCGTCGCGCAGGTAGGCGCGCGCGGTCTCCGGGAAGGCGGCCAGCTCCTGGCAGTGCGGCGCGGTGGTCAGGGTCACGTACCAGTCCACCTCGAAGCCCCGCTCGGCCAGCTCGATCGCGGGAGCCAGCACGTCGGCCGGCTCCATGGTCCCGAAGCGCTCGAGGGCCAGACAGAGCCCCGCCACCGAGCCCGGAATCGCCACCGACTTCGGCCCGAAGTTGTTGGCGTCGTCCACCACCCGCCGCCACGGGAACAGGGCCTGGGCCACTCCGTCGGCCAGCTCGAAGCAGCTCTCGTGGCAGGCGGCGGGGGCCTGCACGTTGAAGTCGAGCGCGACGGTCTCGCCCCGCTTGGCCATGTGCACCAGCATGGTGCCGCCGCCCGCCACCGACGACATGAAGGGCTCGACCACCGTCATCGCGAAGGCGGTGGCCACCGCGGCGTCCACCGCGTTGCCGCCACGGGCCAGGATGCCCGCGCCCACCTCGGCGCCGAGCGGGTGCTCGGCGGCCACCAGGGCCCGGGCCGTCGCGGGGGTGTGCTTGGTCACGGAGAGGGTGGACCGGATCATGCGGTCTCCTTCGCGAACTCGAACGGGTGGAGCCGGCAGGTCCAGACCCCGGCGTCGTTGTGGATGAGGAAGCACACGCGCACCGCGGGGCCGCGATGCGCGGTCCAGAGGAAGACCCCCGCGTCGTCGGCTTCCCCGCACTCGTCGCACACCCACGCGGTGCTGAACTGCTCCGGCTCGCGCCGCGCGGCCGCGTGGGCGTCCGCGGTCACGTAGAGCGGGACCCCCGCGGGCAGGAAGGCGTTGATGTCGTCGTGGTACGGCAGGGCCGGGGGCCCCGGGATCTCCCGCCACGCGTCCACGACCGCGAGCACCGGCGCCTCGTCACGGGTGGCCACGTACTGCATGCCGTCCACCAGCGCGCCGCGCGCGATCCGGCACCGGGACAGGAATTCCTGCAGGCCGTCGAGCGTCACCTGCCCGCGATAGAGCCGCTCCGCGAAGGCGCCCTCCTCCACGGAGGCGAGGATGAAGTACGGGGAGGCGGGAGCCAGCTCGAGCGCGGGGCCGGACACCGAGTAGAGCCGGCCGCCGCCCGGCTGCGGAGCGGTCGCGCCGTGCCAGATGAGGGTGGCGCTCGCTCCCGGCTCGATCCACGTGAGGGCGGCACTCGGCATGAGCGTCCTTGAGACGCCCAAGTCTAGCACGCGGCTAGTCTTGCGTGTCGAGCGGCGAGACCCTCCGGAGCAGGTCGACCACGCCCTTGTCGTCGAAGTACACCACCCAGCCGAGCGGATACACCCAGGCCTCCTTCGCGGTGGTCCGTACCGCCGTCCAGTGCTGCTCGCCGAGCGCGGCCATCAGCGCGGGGTCGATGGTCCGCTCGCGGGGCTCGCCCAGCAGGACCTTCACCTCGCCCGGGGTGCTGCCGCTGGTCACCTGGCGCCAGAACCGGAACTCGCTGTAGCGCGACGTGGACTCCATCTCCGGATGCTCCCGGAGGTACTTGAAGACCTTCTCGTCCATCTGGTCCTGCCAGACCCGCTTCTCGTCGAAGTTGGGGGGCCGCCCGTTGACCGAGTAGGACTGCTGGATGAAGAACTCCTCGGCGTTCGGCCCCCGGGTCGTCCGCTCCAGCACCGGCTCGGTCGCCGCGCAGGCGGTGGTGAGGAGCGCCGCCGCGGCCAGCCAGGAAGAGCGGTTCAGTCGTCCCATGCCACCGTCATTATATATACCTCGGGCCCCGGCCCCCTCATATCAGGGCGGATTCCAGCACGATGCCCCGATCGATGACCCGGGCCGCCCGGCTCAGCAGGCCGGCCAGCGCCGGCTCGACCTCGGGCGACTCCGCGAGCTGACGCAGGACATCGATGAGCCTCCGCATCGCGCGGACCAGATCCCCTTCGTGGCCGCCGAAGGACTCCTCCACGATGGCGGCCCAGTCGTCCTCGCCGGAGGCCCAGCGGAACACCGACGGCATGAAGCCGGTGGAGATGGAGACCGGCATCGGGAGCCCGTGGCGCCGCTGGACCTCGAGGACGGTGTTCGCGAGGGATTCCATCTCCTGGAGCTTGCGCTTGATCTTGGGCCGCTTCCTCAGGAAGAGCCGGGCCACCGCCGCGTCACCCGAGCGCGCCTCCTCGATGAACCCCGAGCAGAGCGCGGCCGCCTCGGCGAGGGTGGTGTCGGCCAGGATGCCGCGGTCCACCATCTCGGCCACCAGCAGCTCGTTGTCGTGGCGGAGCCCGGCGATGAGCTGCCCCTTGGCCAGGAGCTTGCTGTCCTGCACCGCGCCGAAGCGCTCGAGCACCTCGACGACCCGGAGAAACTCTTGCCAATACGCGTTGCGGAAGGCGTCGAGCATCTCGCGCTTCTGGGCGAGCTGGCGCTCCACCCCGTCGAGTCCCTTCCACGCCTGCTCGCAGCGAGTCTGCGATCCCCACGGGCAGCGGTGGCACTCGATCGCGGCGAGCGCTCCTTCGGGCCCGTGGCTCTTCTCGCGCTCGATCAGCTCGGGCACCGACAGGCGCCCCATCTGCTCGATGAGACCACGGGTGCGGTGCTCCCAGTCGCGCGGCACGTGCAGCGGCGGCGTCTGCCAGAACACGCGCTTCACGTTGCCTTCCTTCATCTGCACGGTGCCGCCGTGGGGCAGCAGGACCTGGACGAGATCGCGGTGCCGCCGCCGGTCCACCCCCACGACGAGGCCGAGGGTGGCCCCGCTCTTGCGCCGCACGAGGGCGAGCCGCCCGAGCTCGGCGTCGGCCGCCGCGCGGCCGCGCCGCCCGCCCTTGCCCCGCGCCATGCGCGCCACCTCGACCTCGGAGCGCGCCTGCCGGTACCGGCCGATGCGGGGAAAGTCCCCGCAGGGCGCCGCGAACCCGCGGCCGTCGTCCATCCCCATCTCGAGACTCTGCACGTCGGCCTCGAGCGAGCGGATGCGCTTCATGTTCTGGTACTGGCCGAAGGACGATTCGACGGTCCGGCGAATGGAGGCGAGGTCCTTCCCGGTGGAGAGCAGGAGCGCCACCGAGCCGTAGCCGAGCTTGAACTGGCTCACGATCGGCTCGGGCGGCCCGTTCACCACCCGCTTCATGTCGTCGAGGCCGTCGCGCACGTCGAGGGCCATGACGCATTTGCCCTCCGGGTCGATGCCGCGCCGGCCCGCCCGCCCCGCCATCTGGGTCAGCTCGTTGTGGGTGAGGCTGCGGAAGCCGCGGTCGGTGCGCTTGGTCAGCGACTGCAGCATCACGCTCTTGGCCGGCATGTGGATGCCGAGCGACATGGTCTCGGTCGCGAAGACCACCTTGCAGAGGCCGCGCTCGAAGAGCAGCTCGATGAAGCGCTTCACGGTGGGCAGGATGCCCGCGTGGTGGAGCCCCACTCCCATGCCGAGGGCCTGGAAGATGGTCTGGTTGAGCGGCGACTCCGCGATGGCCGGACTCTCCGTGACCTGCTCGCGGATGGCCTCGTCCACCTGGCGCTGCTGCTCGCGCGAGAGCAGCGGCTTGCCCTCGGCGAGGACGGTCTCCATGGCCCGCTCGCAGCCGGCCCGGCTGAAGATGAAGTAGATCGCGGGTAGCCAGCCGCGGCTCTCCAGCTCGTCGAGCATCACGGTGGGATCCACCACCCGGCGGGTGTACCAGCGCCCGCGGTCGTTGTAGCCGCCCTCGCGCTCCTCGCCGAGCAGGCGCACCTTGCCGTGCCGGACCGCGTCGTAGGTGTGGATCTCGCCCGAGAGATCCGCCACCAGGTACTGCAGCGGCACCGGCCGGTGGGGATGGGTGATGGCCACGATCGGCCGGTGCACGAGGCCGATCCAGTCCGCGATCTCGTCGACGTTGCGCACGGTGGCGGACAGGGCAACGAGGGCCACCTCCTTCGGGCAGTTGACGATGATCTCCTCCCACACCGTCCCCCGCCCCTCGTCGCCCATGTAGTGGCACTCGTCGAGCACCACCGTGTCGAGGCCTTCGATCCCGCCCGAGTAGAACATGTTGCGGAGGATCTCGGTGGTCATCACCACCACCGGAGCGCGAGGGTTCACCTTCACGTCGCCGGTGAGGATGCCGACCTTCTCCGGCCCCCACTGGCGCATGAAGTCGGCGTACTTCTGATTGGAGAGCGCCTTGAGCGGGGTGGTGTAGGCGATGCGGCGGCCGCGGTGGAGCGCGGCGTGAATGGCGAACTCGGCCACCAGGGTCTTGCCCGAGCCGGTCGGCGCGGAGACGATCACCGACTTGCCGTCGAGGATGGCCGCGATGGCCCGGAGCTGGAACTCGTCGAGCGGAAAACGGTAGCGGGCCTTGAACGACTCCAGCAGATGCTCTGGCACGGCCACGGCACCTCCTCGCCCGCGCCCTCACGGTACCACGGCCTTGCGCGACCGCGAAGCCCCGAGTAGGCTCGGGGCCATGAAGCTCGCCGGCAAGATCGCCCTCGTCACCAACGTGAGCCAGTTCATGGGCCCCGCGATCACCGAGGAGTTCTGCCGCGAGGGCGCCTCGGTGGCGCTGCACGACCGCGACGAGACGGCGGTCAAGCCCTACGCGGCCATCGCGGAGCGCCTCGGGCGCGACGTGCTGTCGCTCACCGGCGACCTGAGCCGCGCGGGCGAAGCGGAGCGCGCGGTGGCGGCGGTGGTGGCGCGCTTCGGCCGGCTCGACATCCTCGTCAACAACAACGCGCACCCGCCCTCCGGGAGCCCGGTCGAGGAGATCACCGACGCGGCGTGGCGCGAGATGATGGCGCGGCTGCTCGACGAGCCCTTCTTCTGCCTGCGCGCCGCGCTCCGGGTGATGCGGCCGGCCGGGCACGGCAAGATCATCAACATGTCCTCGGCCGCCGCCTTGCCCGGCCTCCCCAACTACGCGGCCTACACCGCGGCCCGGGCGGGCGTGAACGGCCTCACCCGAGCGGTCGGGCGCGAGGTGGCGGGCGCGGGCATCCAGGTCAACGCGATCGCCCAGAACTACGTCGAGAACCCGACCTACTTCCCGCCCGCCCTCACCGGCGACCCGGCCAAGCTCGCGCGAATGGTCCGGAACATCCCGGCGGGGCGCCTGGCCCGCGGCGAGGAGTCCGCGCGCCTGGCGGTCTACCTCGCCTCGGAGGACGCCGACTTCTTCATCGGCCAGGTCGTCCCCTTCGCGGGCGGCTGGGTGACGCCGTGATCGTCTATCACGTGGCGGTGAAGACCGCGGACGACTATCTCCAGAAGCGCGAGCCGCATCGCCAGGCCCACCTCGAGCGGCTGATGGGGCTCCGGTCCCAGGGCCTGGTCATCGGCGGCGGGCCCAGCCCGGACGGCCGCGGAGCCGACGTCTTCTACCGCGTCCAGCAGCCGGACGATATCCGCCGCCTGATCGAGGAGGATCCGTACGTGACCGGCGGCGTCTGGCCCAGCTACACCGAGCGCAGCTTCGCCCAGTTCCTCGAGCCGTGGACGCTACCGCCGCTGGTCACCGACGGCTCCCGCAAGGTCACGCTGGTAGAAGGCGTGGCACCCGACGTCGAGATGGCCTCGTTCGCGCTGATCGAGGCGCGCGGCGGTGGGCGCATGGCCTTCGGCGGCTTCTTTCCGGGCGGCGAGACGCTCGCGGTCATGCGCGGCGACGACGCGGCCACGGCGCTCGACGAGCTGCGCGCCACCGGATTCTGGGACGAGCCGACCCTGCGCGCCCGCCCCCTGCTCTACGTCCTCTGACGCCCTTTCCCGCCTGACGCGAGATCATTTCCTGGTTGACAGCCCGAGGGCGGATTAGGTATACCTAATCCGCGTTGTACCACGACCCTAACAATGGACGGAAAGCAGCCCGAATGACCGACTCGCCCGCCGCCCCCCGGAGTCACCGCGCGTGATCCTCTGTCTCTGCCGCGGCGTCTCCGACCGCACCGTCGAGGCGGTCATCGCGGCCGGGGCGTCCACCGTCGCGCAGATCGAGCGCGCGTGCGGCGCCGGCGGCGACTGCGGCGCCTGCGGCCACCTCCTGGGCGCCCTGGTGGAGCGAGCCCGTGACCGGCACTATGGTGGCGTGGCACCGTCCACTGACGTCCTCACGGGCACTGACGTCCTTACGGGCACTGACGTCCTCACCGGGGGGGATCTATGAAGGGGCACGACCAGGTGGTGAGCCTGCTCAACGACATCCTCACGGCGGAATTGACCGCCATCAACCAGTACTTCATCCACGCGCGGATGTGCGAGAACTGGGGCTACAAGCGCCTGTGGAAGAAGCTCCGCGAAGAATCGATCGGTGAGATGCGACACGCCGACCGGCTCATCGAGCGGATCCTGTACCTGGAGGGCGTGCCCAACGTGCAGCGCCTGAGCAAGGTCAACGTGGGGCAGACGGTGCCCGAGCAGCTCCGGCTGGATCTGGAGCTGGAGCGGGCCGCGGTGGCCGCGCTCAACGCGGGGGTCGAGCTGTGCCGCGGCCTCGGCGACAACGGCACCCGCGATCTCGTGGAAGACATCCTGCACGCCGAAGAGGGCCACATCGATTGGATCGAGGAACAGCAGGAGCTGATCAAGCAGGTGGGCGAGGCGCACTATCTCTCCCAGCAGATCAAGGAAGAGGATACGTGATCGACGACCCCGGTGAGGCTCCCCTCGCCCGTGAGGCGCCCGCGGCGGCCCGCGCGGGCGCGCGCATCGCGAGCACCGAGCTCTTCCGGGGACGCCGTGAGATCGTCATCGTGCATCGAGGCCAGGAATATCGGCTGCACATCACCAAGGCGGACAAGCTGATCCTGACCAAGTAACCCGCTCACCCCAGCCAGCCACCTCGAGGGCGTCTCCGCTCCAGGCAGCGAGCCACCAGAGCCGGCCGTCTCCGCGACGAGGCCGGCAGCGAGGGGCTCGTGGCCCACATCGGTTCCCTGATCCAGATGCTCGCCAAGGGCGGGCCCGTGATGATTCCCCTGGTGGTCTGCTCGGTCGTGGCCCTGGCGGTGGTGATCGAGCGGCTGGGCTTCTGGTGGCGGCAGGGTGACCTCCGGGCGGCGGAGCGTGCCCTCGAGCTGGCCGAGCGCGGCAAGCTCGACGAGGCCCTGGAGGTCGCCCGGGGCGCGCGCACCGCCACCGCCCGCGTGGTCGCGGCGGGGCTCGCCGAGCGCCAGGCCCCGCCCACCGCGGCCATGGAAGCCGCCGCGCAGGCCGAGATGCGCCGGCTGCGGAGCTACCTTCCGGTGCTCGACACCATCATCACGCTCTCGCCGCTGCTCGGGCTGCTCGGCACGGTCACCGGCATGATCGCCGCCTTCGGCATCCTCTCCACCACCGGGATGAACCAGCCGACCGCCATCACCGGCGGGGTCGCGGAAGCCCTGATCGCGACCGCGGCGGGCCTGGCCGTCGCCATCGCGACCCTGGTGCCCTACAACTACTTCCTGTCCCGGGCCGAGCAGGCCATGGACGCGATGGAGCGCCTGGCCAGCCGCCTCGACCTCGCGCTGCGGGAGCAGCAGATCCCGTGAAGCTCCGGCGCCGGCCGCCGCGGAAGGCGCGGATCGAGATCATCCCGATGATCGACACCGTGTTCTTCCTGCTCGTCTTCTTCATGATGGCGAGCCTCGCCATGACCGTGCACGGGGGCATCCCGGTCAACCTGCCCAAGGCCGCCCGCGCGGAAGCGGCGCGCGCCCCGGTCTCGATCTCGATCTCGATCTCGCGCGAGGGCGTCATCTACCTCGAGCGGGACCCGGTGGACGCGGCCCAGCTCACCGCGCGGCTTCTGGCCCGCACCGAGCCCGAGCTGGCGGTGGTGATCGAGGCCGACACCGACGTGCGGCACGGGCGAGTCGTGGACGTCATGGACGCGGCGCGGCTCGCCGGGGTCGGCAAGCTCGCGATCGCGGTCACGCCGCGGGAGACCAAGCGCTGACGCGCCGCTTTATCCCGACCGCCCTCCTCCTCGTCCTGATCGCGGCGCCCGGCCTTCTGCCGGCTCCGGGCGCAGCCGCCGACGCCGATCCCCTTCGCGCCGATCCTCCACCTGCTCGACTACGTGGGCGTCGACTACCCGGAGGCGGTGCAGGGCGGCCAGATCGCCGACCAGGGCGAGTACGACGAGCAGCTCGAGTTCTCCGCGAGCGTGCGCGCGATGATCGGCGCGCTGCCCGGCCGGCCGGAGCGCGGCGGGCTCGAGGCGGCGGCCGCGCGGCTGGCGGCGGCGATCCGCGACAAGCGGCCCGGCGATGAGGTCGCGGCGATCGCAGGCGATCTGCGGCGGCGCGTGCCCGTGATCCCGTCGCTGGGGCTCTGCAGGGGGTGCTGACGCAGCTCGCGGTCGTGCTGCTGATCGTGGGGGCGGTCGCGTGCTCGCGGCGGCGGGCGCGGATGGTGTGAACAGCGTGAACCACCCCTCACCCTGCCCTCTTCCCTGAGGGGAGAGGGGAAGCCCGACCTGCTCCCCCCTGGGGGGAGAGGAGAAGCCCGACCTGCTCCCTGTCCCCTCAGGGGAGAGGGCCGGGGTGAGGGGGGTGGTCTGCTAGGTGGCGTCGCTGATCGCCTGCACGCCCCCGGGGTTGTCGAGCGAGGAGAGATCGCCGGGGTCCTTGCCCAGGTAGGTCGCGCGCACCACGCGCCGCATGATCTTGGCGCTGCGGGTCTTCGGCAGCTCGCGGGCGAAGAGCACGCGCTCCGGCCGGATCGCCTTGCCCATCGAGCGCACGACCTCGTCCACCAGCTCCGCGCGCAGCGCCTCCGAGGCCTGCTGTCCCGGCCGCAGCACCGCGAAGCACACCACGCTCTCGCCCTTGATCTCGTGCGGCACCCCGATGGCGGCGGCCTCGGCCACCGCCGGATGGCCCACCAGCACCGACTCCACCTCGGCCGGCCCCACCCGCTTGCCCGCGATCTTCAGCGTGTCGTCGGAGCGGCCCTGGATGAACCAGAAACCGTCGGGATCGACGTAGGCCCAGTCGCCGTGCACCCACACATCGGGCCAGCGTGACCAGTAGGTCTCGAGGTAGCGGTCCGCATCCTTCCAGAAGCCCGCGGTCATGCCCGGCCACGGCCGGGTGATGACCAGCTCGCCCACCTGCCCGCGCACCGGCTCCCCGTTGTCGTCGTAGACGTCGGCCGCCATCCCGGGGATGGGACCCGCGAACGAGCACGGCTTGATCGGCGCGATCGGGAAGCACGACAGGATGCCGCCCGAGATCTCGGTGCCGCCGGTGTAGTTGATGATGGGCAGCCGGCTCTTGCCCGCGGTCTCGAAGAGCCAGCGGTAGGGCTCGGGGTTCCACGGCTCGCCGGTCGAGGCCATCAGCTTGAGCGAGGAGAGATCGTGCCGCGTGACCCAGTCGGCGCCGTGGGGCATGAGCGCGCGCACCGCGGTGGGCGAGATGCCGAGCACCGTGACCCGATGGCGCTCCAGCACCGACCAGAGGCGATCCGGCTTCGGATAGTCGGGCGTGCCCTCGAAGAGCACCGCGGTGCCGCCGGTGAGCAGGGCGCCGCCGATCAGCATCGGGCCCATGAGCCAGCCCAGATCGGTGACCCAGAAGAGCCGATCGGCCTCCCCCAGGTCGAAGAGATAGGCGAAGTCGTGCGCGTTCTTGATCGAGAAGCCGGCGTGGGTGAGCACGGTGCCCTTCGGCGGGCCGGTGGTGCCCGACGTGTAGATGATCAGGCACGGGTGATCCGCGTCGACCGGTAGCGCCGGGCACTCCGCGGATTCCTTGGCCACCAGCTCGTGCCACCACAGATCCCGCCCGTCCTTCCACGGCACGTCGCCGTCACCCCGGCGGTAGACGATCACCCGCTCGATACTGGGCGAGGCGGCGACCGCCTCGTCGGCGGTGCGCTTGAGCGGCACCGGCCGGCCGCGCCGGGCGAAGGCATCGGCGGTGATGAGCAGGCGCGCGCCGCACCCGTCGAGCCGCGAGGCCACCGCCTGCGCGCCGTAGCCCGAGAAGCACGGGGTGTACACCGCGCCGATCCGCGCCACCGCGAGCGTGGCGATCACCGCCTCGGCGCACATGGGCAGGAAGATCCCCACCGTGTCGCCCGGGCGGATCCCCAGCCGTTTGAGCGCGTTGGCGAGTCGACCCACCTCGGCGCCCAGCTCCGCATACGTGAGCGTGCGTACCGTGCCGTCTTCCGCCTCGGCGATGACCGCGGGCTTGCCGCCCCGGCCCGCCACGAGGTGCCGGTCGAGCGCGTTGTACGCGAGATTGAGACGGCCGCCGGGGAACCACCGGGGCCACGCGATCCCCTTCGAGGAATCGAGCACGCGCCGGTACGGCGTGAACCAGTGAAAGCCGAGGTCGCGCGACACCGCGTCCCAGTACCACTCCGGGTCCTCGACCGAGCGTCGCTGCCAGTCGGCGAGCGTGGCGAGGCTGTGCTGCGTCATGAACCGCCCCATGCGGGTGCGGGCGGCCGCCTCGGGGTCCGGCCGCCAGATGATCTCGGTGCCGTCCATGGGCTCTCTAGTCCACGTCGGCGAGCGCGGCCGCGGCGACGAAGCGCCACTCCGCCAGCGGCTCGAGCCATTCGATCTGCCGCGCGGTGAACGGCGGCGTCGCGGGCCCGCGCGGCTCGAGCCAGCGCTTGAGATAGAGCCCGGCCGCGAGCAGCTTCCGGTAGCTCCCGCCCTGCTCCCGCAGCGCCTGCCCCTCGGCGAGCAGCAGCGAGCCCGCGAGCAGATGATAGAGGGTGTCCGCCACCGGGCGCGCCTGCAGCTCCCGTTCGGCGGCGGGCAACGCGGCCCAGCCCGCGGCCTGGCGCGTCACCCCCTCGAGCGCGGACGTAACGAGGTCCACCCACGGCTTCGCGGCCGGCTCCGTCACGCGGGCGAGCCGCTCGGCCATGAAGGCGGCCAGCGCCTCCAGCCCGCGATCTTTCCGGATCGCCCGCTGGACGTCGAGGGCCACCACGTTGGCCGAGCCCTCCCAGATCGCGCCGAGGTACGCGTCGCGCAGCAGCCGCGGATTCACCCACTCCTCCACGTAGCCGTTGCCGCCGCGCACGTTCATGGCCTCCGCGGTCACGTCGCGCGCCCGCAGCGTGATCCAGTACTTGGCGAGCGGCGTCCATACCCGCGCGAGCGTCCGCGCCTCCGCCGGCCCCGCGTCGCGCCGGTCGAGCAGGGCGGCGCCGTTCAGGATCACCGAGGCGGCCGCCTCCGCGTCGAGCAGCATCGAGAGCAGGTTGCTGCGCAGCAGCGGCAGCTCGACGAGCGGCCGGCCGAAGGCGATACGCTGACGCGCGTGCACCAGCGACTCGAGCAGGGCGCGCCGCATGAGACCGGCCGCGCGCATCGCGTTGGAGAGACGCGAGCCGTTGACCATCTCCATCATCTGCTTGAAGCCCGCGCCGAGCTCGCCCACCACGTAGGCGACCGCGCCCGCGTAGGTGACCTCGCCGGTCGCCATGGAGCGCGAGCCGAGCTTGTCCTTCAGCCGGTTGATCGTCCAGGTGTTCTTGCTGCCATCGGGCAGGCGCTTGGGCACCAGGAACATCGCGAGCCCGCGCGTGCCCTCGGGCGCCCCGTCGGGCCGGGCCAGCGTCAGCGCGAGCTCCGCGTTGGCCACCGAGGTGAACCACTTGTCGCCCCACAGGCGCCACTGCCCGTCCGGACCGCGCCGGGCCACCGTGGTGGAGGCGCCCACGTCGGAGCCGCCGGTGCGCTCGGTCATCCACTGCGTGCCCTGCCAGAGCGCATCGGGATCGGTGGCGGTGAGACGCGGCAGGTAGCGCGCCTTCAGCTCCTCGCTCCCGAACGCGGCGAGTATGCGCGCGCACGAGTCCGTCATGTTGACCGGGCATAGCAGGCCGAACTCGCTCTGGGCGAACAGGTACGAGAGTGCGTACTTCACCACCTGGGGCGCGCGGCCGGGCCAGCCCAGCACGCCCGGGCGGTGCGCCATGGCGGCCAGCCCGAAGCGGGAGAACGCGATCTCCTCCATGCGGCGATAGGCCGGATGCCGGACGATCTCGTCCACGCGGCGCCCGCGCTCGTCCCAGGCGCGAAGGACGGGCGGGTTGCGGTCCGCGACGGCGGCCAGCGCGTCCAGCTCGTCGCCCGCGATCGCGCCGAGGTCGGTCAGATGCGGCCGGGCCCGCTCGAAGACGTCGGGGCCCATGACCGATTCGCAGAGGAACTGGAAGTTGTGGTCTTCCAGGAAGTAGTTCATGCCCTTGGTGGTCGGCATCGCGTCCTGGGCGGGCGCGTCGGGCGAGGACGGCGTCGTCATCGTGCAGCCGAGTCTATCGCGAACGGCACGTCTGTGGTAGGAGAGACGAACCCCCACCACAAACCCGAGGAGGCGGAGATGGCGCGCAAGCCGGCAGCGGCCCCGGCCACGAAGGCCCGGGCCGGGAAGCCCGACGCGATCGACCCGAAGCACCGCTGGGACCGGCCGATCCAGGCGCCCGGCCACACCCAGGTGGATTTCGAGGAGCGGGTGGACTTCCGCCGCCTGCACGAGTACCGCCTCGGCCGCACCCGCCGGGCCCTCGCGAGATCGGGGCTGGGCGCCCTGCTCCTGTTCGACCAGTACAACATCCGCTACATCTCCGGCACCGTCATCGGAGAGTGGGCGCGCGACAAGCTCACCCGCTGGAGCCTCCTCACCGGCAACGGCGAGCCCTGGGTCTGGGACTTCGGCTCGGCGGCGCGGCATCACCGCCTCTCCACCCCGCAGCTCCCCCCGAACCAGTGCCTGGCCGGCATGGTCGGCATGCGGGGCGCGGTGTCTCCCAAGGCCGGGCTGTTCGAGGCGGCGGCACGCGAGATCAAGGCCATCCTGGCCCGCGAGGGCGTGGCGGGCATGCCGCTCGGCATCGACGTCGTCGAGCCGCCCTTCCTCTTCGCGCTGCAGAAGCTGGGCATCGAGGTTCGCGACGGTCAGCAGGTCATGCTGGAGGCGCGGGTGATCAAGAACGCCGACGAGCTGGTCCTGCTCAACATGGCGGCCGCCATGGGCGACGGGGTCTACCAGGACATCTTCGAGGCGTTGAAGCCGGGCGTGCGCGAGAACGACATCGTGGCGCTGGCCAACAAGCGGCTCTACGAGATGGGCTCGGACTGCGTCGAGGCCATCAACGCGATCTCCGGCGAGCGCTGCTCCCCGCATCCGCACAACTTCACCGACCGGATCATCCGCCCGGGCGATCAGGCCTTCTTCGACATCATCCAGTCCTACGTGGGCTACCGCACCTGCTACTACCGCACGTTCAGCGTGGGCCGCGCGACCGCGCCGCAGATCACCGCCTACAAGCGCGCCCGCGAGTGGATGGACGAGGCCATCGCCCTCATCAAGCCGGGGGTTGGCACCGACCGCATCGCCCGCGCATTCCCGCGCGCGCAGGACATCGCCTTCGAGAGCGAGATGGCGGCCTTCGGTCTCAACTTCTGCCACGGGCTCGGGCTCGGCCTGCACGAGCGGCCCATCATCTCAAGGCTCAACTCGTTCGACGACCCGATGGAGCTGGAGGCGGGCATGGTCTTCGCGGTCGAGACCTACTGCCCGGCCACCGACGGCACCTCCGCCGCGCGCATCGAGGAGGAGGTGATCGTGACGCCCAAGGGCGCCCAGATCATCACCCTCTTCCCGGCCCACGAGCTGCCGATCGCGAACCGGTACTAGCTACCGGGATCGGGGTCGCGACACGCCCTTCTCGTCGACGTAGTCCGAGAAGTCGGGCCGGGTCGACATACTGACCGGCAGCCGATGCCTGATGATCAGCTGGATGACCGCCGTGCCCTGTGGGGGCGGCTCGCTGGCCGGGTTCTGCCGGTGGTACCAGACCGCTCCGTTGTCCGCCTTGAGCTTCTTCAGCTCCTCATCGAGCACGGGCAGCGTGGTCGGCCGTCCGTCGAGGTGGACCGCGCCCGAGGAGAAGATGGCGACCCTGGCGACTCGCTCCGCGGCGGACGCGGAAAAGACCATGACCACGACGAGGACGAGGCCTGCGAGCATCTTCCAGATCATGTCGTGTCGACGTCCGGTGGATGGCTCTCGATTGGCCCTGCTATTTCGAGCCTAGCATGCGAGGTATTTTCTCCTCCCTGGCCCGGAGGGCCCGGCGAGTTACGTGATGGTATGTGTCGCGTAGCCAGCGGATGCAGCACGCCGATCGCCCAGCCCACGTCCAGGCGCTCCCCCAGCCACTGCGGGCACGCCGTCCGCGCATGCAGCCGCAGCCCTTGCGCGTCGTGCTGCACCCGCAGGGCCCCAACCGGATCGGCAGGCACCGCCGCCAGCGGTGGCACCTCGGGCAGCAGCCAGCCGTTCGGCCGCCGAAACTGCAGCGCGCCGTCGGGTCCGCGCGCGACCTGGTAGCCCTCTTCGTGGACCGCGCGATGGTGGCGGCGACAGAGCAACGCGAGGTTTGCCAAGGTGGTCGGGCCGCCTTGCGCCCAGTGGCGCACGTGATGGCCCTGCCCGACGCGCACGCGGCAGCCCGGGAAGCGGCAGCTCCGATCGCGATGCAGTAGTGCCCGCCGCAGCGCGGGCGGAATCGTCCGGGTCCGGGCTCCTATCTCCACCAGCCGCCCCTCGGCGTCGTGCCGCATCACCACCCGGCTCGCGTCACAGGCCAGGCGCCGGGACGTTTCCGCGGAAACGTGGCTGCCTTCTTCCAGCACGGATTGGCCGGGTTGCCCCGGGTCCGCCAGGACCGCGGCCTCCACGTGGACCACCACCTGGTACCGCTCGCCGGGCGCGCCGGGATCGAGTTCGTGGTGCAGCGCCGTCTCCGCCAGCAAGGCCAGCGCGTCGGCCTGCTGCTGCGCCCGGGTCGGCGGCTCCGCTGCTGGGTCAGCCGCCGGCGGGACTGGCCCGGCGGCGCGACTTCGCTCGTAGAGGACCTCGCGGGCCGCGTCGAGCGCACGCAGGAGCAGGGCACCAACTTCCGGCGCCAGGCGCCCGCGAACAACAACCGTGCCGTCCTCGTCCTGGTGCACGTGGAGGGAGCGGTGCGCGTGCTGACGCCTGGCCTCGCGCGCTTCGGCGTTTCGGTCCACGCGACGCCAGCCGCGCACGATGCGCTCGACGTGGGCCGCGGTCCCGGCGCGCCCCACCGCGAGCAGGCGCGCCTCCGTCTCGGGCGTGGCCACACGGGTCAGGGCCCGCACCTTGGCGTAGGACAGCTCGCCCCGCGCGAAGGCCTCGCTCAGGCGCGGGAGCGTGCCGAGGACGCGGGCGACGCGGACCCGCTCCCGGGCCGCCCCCAGGTCGAGGCCCACCCGCCAGCTCAACCAGTGGGCGCAGGAGCGGAAGCCGCTGTTCCAGCCGCCGCGGGCGTCGAACTCGCGAATCAAGTCGAGCAGCCGCGCGGTGGCGGCGTCCAGGTGCGCGGCCAGCTCGGCGATCGCGTCGCCGAGGCGGTCCAGCTCCTGGACGCGATGCGGAGAGGCGAGCCGGGTGGGCGAGTCGGTCGGCATGGTATCCTCCTTGTGCTGCGACCACCCTACACCCCGATTGGCGACCTCCCCGGCGGGCCCAGGACGGGCGAGCGGCTGGCACGTCATGATCGCTCGTCACCAGCGACGCGATCGCGCCTCACGCATCGAATACGCGTCGCAGAGCGGACGCTCTCGTCGCCGATCCGGCGCGCGGCCAGGTGACCTGCTTAAACCTGTCAAGCGGAAAGTACAGTACCCAGTCCCCAGACCCTCCGCCTGGCCCTCGCGCGGGTCGCGAAACGCATCAAGTCGAACGAATCCATGCTGCGCCGCGTGCGGGTCCACTCCGGTGGCGTGGTCACCCGCGATCACGTCCGCAACCTGGAGGCCACGACCGCCGACCTCATGGTCCAGCACTCGCAGCTCGAGCATGAGCTGGCCGAGGCACTGCTCGAGGCCGGCGCCGCGGCATCGGCTCTTGGGGAGACTCCTGGGAGGCGGAGTCTGAGAATGAGAGGTTTCTCACGGGACGGGGGCCACGCGTGGGGTGCCTGCTGCCGGAGGGCGTCGTTGATGTTGCCTTATCCTCTCACCTCTTAAAGCGGAACTGCGGGCTGGGTGGTTTGACCGTCCGGCGCGGTCGCTGATACAGGTCGTCACGCCAGGTCTCGCCGGCCGGTTGACGGCGACGGCGTGTCTCCATAGCATGCCGCTCACCCGCTCCAGCTTGCCAATGAGGAAGGTGCGCCGTGTCTGATAAGTACATCGGAATCGTGGCGATCGTGCTCGGCGCGGCGCTGCTGATTCTCTCAGACCGCTCGAACCCGACGCTCGGAGTCTTCGGTGTCATTTGCTTCGTCGGCGGGGGCATTGTCCTGGTGCGTGGCCTGAGTAAGGAGCGGGTGCAGAAGAGGGCCACGACCGCCACGCTCGCGCTCAGTGACCATGGAGAGGAGATCGACGGCCTGCTCAAGGAAGGTCGCAGTCTGTCCGAGATTGCCCTTGACTGCCAGCAACGTTTCGGCATCTCGGCCGATTCGATGTTGATCGTTGCCACGTTACGTCTACGGGAATTGCTCACATCCGATCAGCCCCACCTTCGTGAGATCGCCGAGCGGACGGTGGCCGCTCAGACGCGCGATGTGTCTCTTACGCCCGAACAGGTCCTCGGCCGGTTACACGAGGACGGGGTGGCTCTTCACTGCGACGAGACACTCACGGCCTTCGTGATGCCGCCGAGCCTTCGTGATGGTCTGAACGGCGACCTCGTCCTGACCTCATCTTATCTCTTCCTTCTCGTGCGGAAGGAATCGGGAGACGAGGCCTTGGTCGACATGTTTCGGGACCTTCCGATGGTTGGCCGCCGTGCCATGGTCGTCGGTATCCTCCAGGGTGTTGGTGAGCAGTACAAGAACCCCTTCAGGGAAAAGCGCGCGAAGAAGCTCGCTGTGCCATCGGCGGGGTCCCCACGCGGCGCCAAGGTCCGAGATCGGCGGTTATGTTACCCGTTACCCGCGTCCCCACCGGCCCGTCCCGTGCCGCGGCGCCCGCGCCCCGGCAAACCCCGTTTGTGCTGGCTACGCTCAGGATGCTGCGTTTGGCGTGCTGCGGGCCGCCCTGACCGAGGCATCCCGAGTGTCTGGGTTGACCCGTCGGGAGATGGTGGGCTTGCTGCTCGAGGTGCTCGCCGGACGCGAGTAGCGTCGATGCGGCCGGGGGGGGGGTGACCAGCTACTTGCTGGTCTGTTTGATTAGCTCGGGGTCGATGACGTGTTCTCCATCCACTTCCACTGCCGACACATACGGCACCCGGGTTTCGTCGATTCCAAACCACGCATAGATCTCGCGAGCGAGCTTGAAGGCGGCCTTCCCCGGATGGATTTCCGGTCCGTTCCAGGTAGTTGTTCGGACGACGTGGGAATCCGGAGCCTCATGCAAATCCAACACAAGCTTGTACCCGAAGGGGCCAATGGGCCCCGGAATAAGCTGAGCCGCCTTTCCGCCGACAGTCATATTGTGGAGCGTAAGGACGTACTGAACAGACACCGGGTGGGTGGCGGCCTGCATGTACATCGCGGCGCTGAGGCGCGCGAAGGAATACGTCGACTCACAGAGAGCCAACGAGTTGATCCGGAGCCGGCCTCCTTGCTCGCTTGTGCCCCAACAAAGAAAACTATCGCCATCCGCGACGAAGAGCACCACTCCCTCTCGGCCGAGCTCGAGAGCCGCCTTCGCTGGCATCACTGTCCGCCGCATCTGCCCGGCGACAAGGTCCGTGGGCCTCGAGAGGTTCATGTCGAATCCTCCCGCGCGAAGAACAGCCGGATTGTCCAGCATCTGAACCAGAGGAGAGTCCTGCCTTAGAAACCCGGGAAACTCCATGCCGGGTGTAGGCACGGCCGCCAAGGAGAACAGCGGCCCACCTTTCAGTTCTGCCGCGATCGAAAGGCGGCCTCTCCGCGTGTCCAATTCGGCCGCGATGATGGCCGGTTCAAGAGCGGCTTGCGGTGCCGGAGGTTCAGGCACTGTCTGCGCCTGCGCGAGCTGCTCAGATAGACCGTCGAGCCGGCGGTGGAGTTCGTCGAAGCGGCGTCCATCCCGCAGGAGAACATGAATGTCTCTCAGGCGCGCTGGCTCGGTGCCCGCGCGCCGACGCTCAGCATAGCCAACGAGTAGGTCGATGACCCGGCCCGTGTCGTCTATCGTATGCGCGATCAGGAATGGCCGGTCAGTCGGGGGCTGCTCCGGAATGATGATGGCAACGATTCCCCTGCCAGCCTCGGTCGCGCTTTCGTACCACCGGATGTCGATGCCCTGGGGAGTCGGATAAACCCACTCCCGGATCACATCGTGATATCGCTCCGTATGCACGAGAGGCTGCTCGAATGCTCGGATGGCCACGATCTCGTCTTGCTGGTGGAGCGGGGAGCGTTCTGTGCGGACACCGATTAGGATGATGCCGCCGCGAGAATTGGCAAAGGCTGAAACATCTTTCGCCAGTTCACGGCAGCCGCGGTCGCCGTCCAAGTGATACGGGTCCCCTTTCGCGTCCATGACGTCGTCCTCGATCGCCCCGACGAGCCGGTCGAGCGTGCCGGCACGTAAGAACTCAACGATCTGCTCGAGCGTCAGGTTCGGCATTCGCCAGGCTAGTTCGCTTTCCCCTCGTTCAGACGGATGGTGTCCCCGATCGACATGGCCCAATCGACCGCGATCGTCCCATCGGCGCGGTAGACCGGTACACCCCGTTTGTCGGCCTTGGTCCGCCTGAGCGCGTCGAGGTAGCGGCCCACGCGCTCATCCAGCTCCCGCGAGTCCTTCACGGGATGCTGGTTCAACATCGCTCCGACGACGTAGTGGGCCAGACGAAGGTCCTCCTGGACCGCGGTGTCAGCCAGGTTCCGTTGATAAAAGTAGTAGTTCCCTGCCCACCCGAGACACACACCGAGCAACAAGGAAACGCCGTTCAGGATG
>JBBDXN010000101.1:0-17015 GCA_040902305.1 Candidatus Rokuibacteriota bacterium
GCAGCTTCAGCTCGCTCACGATGTCCGTGTTCTTGATCTTGGCCGCCTCGTCCACCGTGCGACCCTTGAGCCACTCGGTGGCCAGGCTCGACGAGGCGATGGCGCTGCCGCAGCCGAACGTCTTGAACTTGGCGTCCTCGATGACGCCGGTCTCGACGTTGACCTTGATCTGCAGCTTCATCACGTCGCCGCACTCGGGCGCACCCACCAGGCCCGTCCCCACTCCCGGAGTGTCCTTGGTGAAGGACCCTACGTTGCGCGGGTTGTTGTAGTGGTCGACCACCTTATCGCTGTAGGCCATGTCCGCACATCCTCCTGACGCCGGGGGCGTCGCTATTCCGCCTTCCAGTGGATCGTCTTCAAGTCCACGCCTTCCTTCGCGAGCTCGTAGAGCGGCGACATCTCCCGTAGCCGCTGCACGACCTCGACCGTCTTGCGCGCCACAAAGTCGACCTCCTCCTCGGTCGTGAACCGATGCAGGCCGAACCGGATCGAGGAGTGAGCCAGCTCGGAGTCGACCCCCAGCGCCGAGATCACGTAGGAAGGCTCGAGGGTGGCCGAGGTGCAGGCCGAGCCCGAGGCCAGGGCCGCTTCCTTGTTGAGCCCCATCAGCACCGACTCGCCCTCCACGTACGCGAAGGAGATGTTCAGGTTGTGAGGCAGGCGCCGCTCGGGATGCCCGTTCACGTAAGCCTCGTCCACCTTGGCGAGGATCTGCTCCTGGAGCCGGTCCCGGAGCGCGGCCAGCCGCCCGGCCTCGTCGGCCATCACGTCGCGAGAGATCTCCGCCGCCTTGCCGAAGCCTACCACCAGCGGCACCGGCACCGTGCCCGAGCGCATGCCCCGCTCGTGACCGCCGCCGTCCACCATGGGGGCGATGCGCACGCGCGGGTTCTTCCGCCGCACGTAGAGCGCGCCCACTCCCTTCGGCCCGTACAGCATGTGGGCGCTGGCCGACAGCAGGTCCACGCCCATGGCCTCGACGTCCACCGGGACCTTGCCCACCGCCTGGGTGGCGTCGGTGTGGAAGATGATCCCCTTCTCCTTGGCCAGCCTGCCCAGCTCGGCCACCGGCTGGATCGTCCCGATCTCGTTGTTGGCGAACATGATCGAGATCAGGATGGTCTTGTCGGTCAGCGCGGCCCGGACCGCCTCCACGTCCACCAGGCCGTCACGGCCCACCGGTACGTAGGTCACCTCGACGCCCTGCCGCTCCAGCCGCTTGCAGACGTCCAGGGTGGCCCGCTGCTCGATCGTGGTGGTGACGATGTGGTTGCCCTTCTCCCGGTACATCTCGACCACGCCCTTGAGCGCCAGGTTGATCGCCTCGGTGCCGCCGGAGGTGAAGATGACCTCCTTCGGGTCACGGGCGCCGATCAGCTTGGCGATCTGCTCCCGCGCCACGTCCACCCCGCCTTCGGCCTCCCAGCCGAACGGATGGTTGCGGCTCGCCGGGTGGCCAAACTTCTCCGTGAAGTACGGGATCATCGTCTCGAGCACCCGCGGATCCACCGGGGTCGTGGACTGGCTGTCCATGAAGATCGGGAGCTTCAACGCCATGCCGTCTCTCTCCTCGCGCCTAGTGAATGACCGCCAGGGGCGTGACCGGGATGGTGGACTCCGCCCCCAGCTCCGCGAGCGTCATGCTGTCCAGTACGTGGCTGATGCTGGCCTGGATCTTCTGCACGGGCCGGCGCAGGTTGCAGCGGGCGAACTGCGGGCAATCGTCATGCTCGGTCATGCAGCTCACCACGCTGATCGGACCTTCGAGCGCGCGCACGACCTGACCGACCGTGATCTCCGCCGGGTTCCGGGTCAGCACGTACCCGCCCTTGGGCCCGTTGTGACTGGCGATCAGCTTCTTCTTCGCCAGGCGCTGGAGGATCTTGGCCAGCCGCTCGGGCGGGATGTGAAACTCCTCCGCGATCCGCTTCGCGCTCACCGCTCCCTCGTCGCCATGCGAGGCGATGAAGTGCACGGCCATGAGCCCGTAGTCCGCCCGCTTCGTGAATCGCAGCAACCCGGCCCCTCCCTGTTTGCTCCTTCGTTCTACCCCGCGTCTATCTCCGACCCTGAGGGTCGGCGACCCCTACAGTCGGAGTCTGCCAGCCAGCCAGGGCCCTGTCAAGGCGTATATCCGATTCTGGCTGTTGGGGCGTGGCCTTAGAGCGGTATGACCGGGGGTGCCCGGCCTACAGCCAGACGTCCCTGAACTGCTTGGCGGCGTCCTCGGGGGGGGTTTCATTCACGTGGATGCCTCCGACCCCGTTGACCCGGTCGGGCGTGGTGCAGATCTCGATATGCCAGTGGTAGTCGTCGGCGATGGTCGACCACTCACCGGGCAAGATCTTGGCGGCCAGATTGGGAGCGGTGTAGAGCGTCATCTCGAACGGCGGGTCCCCCAGCTTGCCGGTGAGGGTTCGAAAGAGCCCGCCCAGGATGTCGGCCAGGTCCGTCACCACGTCACCCGACAGCGAGCTCTCGTAGAGGCAGTTGTGCTGGCGCGGCAGGATCCAGGTCTCGAACGGCGACCGGGCCGCGTAGGGAGACAGGGCCAGGAAGTGATCGGTGAGCCGCACCACCCGATCACCCGCGGCGATCTCCTGGCGGATCATGTCGCAGTACACGCAGCGCCGCTTGTACTCGTAGTGCTCGCGGCACTCGCGCAGCTTCCGCCGCACGTCGTCGAAGATGATCGGGATCGCGGTGAGCCGCGAGTACGGATGCGTGATCCGCGAGCCCGGCGCGCGGTGGCGCCGGGTCACCAGGATGTCGCGGATGCTCGGATCGCGCTTGAGATCACGGATTCGCTCGCCGTACATCCACAGCACCTGCTCCCACTGCCCGACGCCCAGGGTGGCGGCGGTGTCGTCGTGGCTCGGGCTCTCGACGATCAGCTCGGTGGCGCCGCGCGGCGAGATACGATCGTAGAGCCCCACCCCTTCCCGCAGCAGCTCCTGCTCGATGCGGAAGTAGGGATCGGCTTCCGGAATGACCCGAACCGACCAGCCGGGCCCGTTGGGCGTCGAGTCTTCCTTGCGGTAGGCAAAGATCTCGCGCGGGGTACGCGACTCGTTGCCGGGGCAGAACGGGCACCCGGAGACGGCGGGGGGCTTGGAGCCCGGGCGCACGAGGACCCATCGCCCTCTCGTCGGATCCTTGCGGAGCTCGCTCATGACTCGGCCACCATAGGAAATGCCCTCTGGTAAGTCAAGGTCGGCCGAGGCGCGCGATGCCGGCGCGGACCCTCGCCGGCGGCGCGGGGCACTACGGATAGGTGACGCTGGTGCCGTCGCCGGCGGAGGTGATCGTATAGGTGCCGGCCGAGACGTTCGGGGAATAGGTGTACGCGCTCCACCCGCCCGGCGCGGCGGGAACCGTCCCCACGAACGGGCCCACGCGCAGCCCCTGCGAGTTGGTGGCGATCGTGGTGAGCTGCCCGAGCGTCGTCGGGATGCTGCCCATGTGGGCTCCGTAGACGCCCACCGCCGCGGCCAGGACCCTGGAATCGGCCTGCGCCTTGGCGATGCGGCCACGAGCCTGGACGTTTACGTACAGCGGAATCGCGATGGTGGAGAGGACGCCGATCACGGCGACGACGACCATCAGCTCGACGAGCGTGAAGCCTCGCTCGGCCCTCCGGAATCTGCGGGTCATGATCGTCCCCTCTCCGCCAACTCGGCGACTGCTGCAGTATAGCAAGAGCGGGGCCAGCCGCGGGCGGGGTCTATCTGCTTGAATTCAAGGCGATCGATCCAGGTCCGCCTGACACAGGGAGTCATTCAAGTTGACTGAAACCGGCGGTACAATCAGGGCCATGAGCGACCAACGGCCGAACGTCCGAGTCTTTTCCTCCCCTACCTGAGGGCCCTGCAAGGCGGCGAAAGAGTTTCTTTCGTCTCAGGGTGTGGCGTTCGAGGACATCAACGTCCTGGCGGACGCGGAGGCACGGGAAGAGCTGATCAAGCTGAGCGGCGGGATGAGCATCCCGGTGATCCTGGTCGGAGACCAGGTGGTCCGCGGCTTCAACAAGCCGCTGCTCAAGAACCTGCTGGGGATCTAGCCGGCGCTAGTTGCCCTGCTGCTGCCTGAGCTTGCGCAGGTGCAGGCGGGCCACGTCCACCCAGTCCTTCTCGGAGGGCACGCCGGAGGCCACCCCGATGTAGCGCTCCCAGAGCACGATCGCCTCCTTCGCGTCGACCTTCTCGTACACGAGGGCCAGGTTGTAGAGCGCGCCGGTGTTCTTCGCGTCCGCGTCCACCACCTTCCGGTACTCCTCGATCGCTTCCTTGTAGAGACCCTTCTCCTCGTACACCTCCGCGAGCCCCATCCGAGCGTCGAGGTACCCGGAGTCGAGCTCGATCGCCTTCTTGTAGGCGTTGACGGACTCGTAGTAGAGCCCCTTCTCGGCGTAGTAGATCTTCCCGAGGCTGACGTGGACCTTGGCGTTCATCGGGTTGTGCTCGATGGCCCGCCGGTACGCCGCGACCGCCGGATCCACCTCGCCCTTCGCGGCGAGCGCGTCGCCCAGGCCGACGTGCGCCTCCGCGAAGAACGGCCGCAGGTCGATGGCCTTGGCGTACGCCTTGATCGCCTCCTCGAAGAGGCGGCGCGGGGCGGTGAGGTAGAGATCGCCCAGGGCCTTGTAAGGCTCGGCGTAGGTGGGGTCGAGCTGGGCGGAGGCCCGGAACTGCGCGGCCGCCTTCCAGCGGTTGCCCAGGTTCTGATGAACCGCCCCGAGCGCATACTGGGCGGCCACGAACTGCGGATCCGCCTCGATGGCGCGGCTCAGCAGCTCTACCGCGGCTTCACTGCCGTCCTGCGTCGCGCGGTACGCGGCCTGACGGCCGCGGACGTACATCTCGTAGGCGCGCGGCAGCCCGGTCGGGGCGGCCCACTTCTGCGCGCGGGCCAGCTCCACGTCGCTCGCCGGCACCTTCAGCGCTTTCAGGTAGGCGGAGGGAAGCGGCCGCAGCCGGTCCAGGAGCTGGCCGTCCATGATCGCGACGGTGTCGAGCGTCCCGCGCTCGATCTTCTCTCCGCGCAGCTCCACGAAACGGGGCTGGAGGATCAGGTCGGTGCCGGTCCGCTTCACCTCCCCGAACAGCGCCACGTCGGCGCCCAGCCGCTTGGCCGCGGCCAGGGTGGCGGTCTCGTCCCATGCTTCCGGCTGCGGAAGCTGCTTGAGGCGGTCGCGGTCGAGCTGCACCAGACCGGGCACGTGCACGAGTGACAGCATGAGCGACTGGGCGACGCCCTCCCCGATCCACTGCTCCTCCCGGGCGAGGTCCACGGTGGCAAAGGGCAGGATGAGCACGTGGCGCGGCTTGGGCGCGGCCTCGGCGCCCGCGGCGGCGATCAACGCGAGAAGCAGTCCGGTGACGGCGGTCCGGTTAGCTCGGATCAGCGCTCTCATTTCCTCGCCCTCCTTTGGGTCGGCTCCCCCGTAGGCGCGTCATCAGTCGGCCGAACCCGACCGGGCCGATCCGGCGCAGCGCGATCTCCGGGAGCAGCAGCACCGCCACCATGCCCACCAGCCACGGCCAGATGTCCACGCTCAGGCGTGACTTGTGCCGGTTCTGGAGGAACGCGTCCTTCGGCTCCGCCAGCATCCCGCCCCCGGTGAGCTCGCTGAGCTCGCGGAGGAAGGTCTCGTCCACCCCCAGGTCGCGGAACTCCTGCCCGTACGGTACCACCAGGCCCGCGAGCTGGGAGCCCACCATCTGATCGGCCCGGCGCTGGGCCATGCCGACCAGGTACACGCCCTCCTGACCCGCCGGGAAGCGCCCGCGGTAGCGGCCGGGGCCGATCTGCTCGAGGTCGATCACGGTGCGCGTCTTGTCCGGCGACACCACGCCCACCTGCGAATCGAGGAAGTTGATGAACTCGCCCTTGGGATCGATGGCGTCGACGACCACTTCGCCCACGTTGTCGGTCCGCGAGACCGTCGCTACCGTATCGCTCCGCGTGCCCGTGCGCAACGTCCACCGCGTCACCTGGGACCAGAACTTGTTGAAGCCGCCCCAGCGCACCCAGAGCACGCCCCACTTGGCCTTGGCGTCGGAGGTGAAGGCCACCGAGCGGCCGAGGCCGTAGCGCCAGCTGGCGAGCAGCGGGTCCTCCTGATGCGTCATCAGCACCAGGTCCGCGTTGCTCTTCATGCTGGTGGCCACGTAGCCCCCGAGCGGCGGCGCCCCCTTCCAGTCGATCTCCTGGATCGCCTCGTGGGCGGGGCTGGCCACCGTGGCCTTGAAGGGCTGCTCGACCAGCGAGGCCTTGGAGGCTAGCTGGGTCTCCAGGGTGAAGATCCGCGGGACGGTCGTGTCGTCCTCGGTGTAGTAGAAGCGCCCGCGGCCCCACTTGGCCACGTCGACCATGAGGGGCACGTCGGCGTCCTTGCCGATGGCCACGGTGGACACCGTGATCTTGTCCTTGGCCATCCGCCGCAGCAGGCCCGAGAAGTCGCCGCGGGTCATCTGGCCGTCCGAGAGGAAGATGACGTGCTTGAGCAAGGCGGGCCGGTCGAAGAGGATCTGGTAGGCCTCTTTCAGCGCGGGATATCCGTCCGTCCCGCCGCCCGCCTTGATCGTGGAGATCGCCTGGTGAATGCCCTGTTTGTCCCGGGCCGGCCGGACCGGCGCGTCCCAGATGAACTCGGTGTCCCAGCTCATGATCCCGACCTCGTTGCGCTCGTCGAGCAGGTCCACCACGAGATGGGCGGCCTCCTTGGCGATGTCGAGCTTGGTCACCTTCTCGTCGGTGGTCATGGCCATCGAGCCGGAGCGGTCGATCGAGAGCACCACCGCCAGGCTCGGGATCTCGATCTTCTGCTTCACTTCCATCGTCACCGGCAGCGCTTCCTCGATGGGCGTGCGGTAGTATCCGCCGAGGCCGAAGCTCTCCTCGCCGCCCAGCATCATGAGGCCGCCGCCCTGCTCGCGCACGTAGTCGCGGATGTTCTCCATCTGCTTCTTGGTCATCTTCAGCGACGAGACGTTGGACAGGATGAGCCCGTCGTACTTCTGGAGCCCCGCCATGTCCTTCGGGATCTTGTCCGCCTCCACCACCGTCACGTCCACGTGCTGGGAGCGCAGGGCCGCGGCCAGGGCCTGAGCCTGGTGGCGGTCCTTCTCGGCGAGCAGGACCTGCGGCCGCCCGCGCACCACCAGGGTACCCACCGCGCGGTTGTTCTCGTCGATGGTGTCGCCGTCCACGTCGAGCGCGGCCTGGTAGACGTGGATTCCGCTCTGCTCGAGCGACTGCCGGTAGGTGAAGACGTTCTTGCCCGGGGAGAGCCGTACCACCTGCGAGCCGAGGAACTCCGCGTTGCGGTAGAGCGAGAGTCTCCCCTGGGTCTCGGCCTGGCTCCAGGCCACCACCTTGGCCTGGAACGGCTCGCCGAACTTCACCTCCTGCGGCAGCACCATGGACTCGACGACCACCTCCTGAGGAAACGTCAGCGGCGCCGGGACGTAATAGATGTCGGCGCCCGCATCCTTGGCCGCCTGCGCCACCGCGAGGGCGTTGCCCACGTTCTGCCGGCCGTCCGTGAGGAGGACGAAGCGATTGGCCTGGCCGGCCGGCGCGGTGGCGAGGCCGAGCTGGAGCGCCTGGGCCAGATTGGTCCCGCGCCCGGCTACCTCGGCCTGCGGGCGCTCGAGCTTCGTGATCGGCCGTAGCGGCTGGTCCACCCTCGCTTCCTCGCCGAACACCACCACCCCCGCCTGATCGCCCGGCTGCATGGCGGCCACCGACTGGGTCGCGAAGCGGTACGCGCTCTCGCGCGCGGCGAGGCTCACGCTGTCCGACATGTCCAGCAGGAAGGTCACGTTGAGCCGGTCGGCCCAGCGCGGGATCGTCGGCTTGGTCAGCGAGAAGAGCAGGATCGCGAGCAGGACGCAGCGCAGCCCGAGGGCCCAGCGGTCACCCAACCCGCGGGGCGGTCCGAGGCGGCCGCCGGTCTGCCGCCGCCAGTAGAGGAAGCCCTCCACCGCGAAGAGCAGCAGGGCCAGCGCCACGAAGAAGGGCCACAGCTCACGCTGGATGAGGACGGGCGGCGACTCCGGCTGCGCGCCCTCCACGAAGGTGGGCAGCGGCTGCGGGGTCAGGTCCGACTCGTCGGCGTTCATGAGGTTCACCGCCACCCGGGTCTCGCCGCGGCCGGTCACCACCGCGTAGATGCCGACCTCGCCGGTCTCCGTGAAGCTCGCCATCCCACGATTGACCTGCGCCCGCACGCTCCGCCCGGACGGGGTGCGCACGGTGGCGGTCGTGACGCCGTGCTCCACCGGGAGCAGGATAGGCTGGCCGGCCTGGAGCTGCAGGCTCGTCTGGTCGAGCCCGGCCGGGTGCAGCCAACGGAGCCCCTTGGAGAGCATGAGCGGGAAGGCCACCCGCAGCGGGAAGTCGGTGCGGAAGAGGTCGAACCCGAAGAAGAGGGCCTTGCGGTCTCGCTCTTCCAGCGCGTAGATCAGCGGCCCGCCCACCGCCTCCACCAGCGTCTTGCCGGCGGCGACCGGGCGAACGCGCATGGCGTCCTCCATCGTCACCTTGGCGAAGTCGATCTGCCGCATGATCGGATGCGAGCGGTCCCAGTCCATGATGGCGGGGTTCTCGAGCCGGCCCAGCACCTCCAGCGGCACGTCCCCGGGCACCGTGTTGACGAGGACGTAGCGCCCGTTGCCGAGCTTCGGCGGGCTCACGCTGTCCACCACCACGACGTCGAAGCCGTCCATGCCGCCCTGGTAGGCGTCGGGCTTCCGCACCTCGAGCTGCACCTGCGGATCCGTCTTCAGCACCTTCTCCAGGAACAGGTTGCCGGGGCTCACCAGCAGGACCGAGATGACCCGCGGCGGCGGAATCACCGCGTAGGCGGTGTTGTCGGAGGCGAGGTCGTCCGAGACGTCCAGCCGGAGCTTGAGGACGCCGCCGCGCTGCTCGGTGAAGGGCACCGTGATGGCCCGGCGGACCTGCGGGTCGAGTGTGAGGGTACGCTCGGTCAAGACCTCGTCGTCCAGGGTCAGCTTCAGCGAGAAGCTCCGCCGCTCGTCCGAGAAGTTCCCGACCGAGAAGAAGGCCTGCGAGTTGTAGGAGCCGAAATAGTTGCGGCGCACCGCCAGGCTCGTGATGGCCACGTTGTGGGAGCGGCGTCCGGTGCCGGTCCAGCGCACCCGGACATCGGCGCCCTGGCCCTTCACCGCGTCGGGGTGGGCCCCATCGGTGAAGACGTGGATCTCCGCCCCCGGGTCGGTGCCCACGAGCGCCCGCGCGGTGCGGATGCCCTCCTGCAGGCGATTGGGCAGGTCGTGGGCCTCCATCGAGCGGATGCCGGACGACACGCGATCGTGCTCGCGAGTGAACGGCACCAGCACCTTGGGCTGCACGCCGGCATCGATCACCATCACCTCGGCGCCTTCGCCGAGGCGGCCGAGCAGCCCGAGCGCGGCCCGCTGCGCCTGCACGAAGCGGGACGGCGACGTGTCGGTGGCCTTCATGGACGCGGAGCTGTCCATGACGATGGCCACCCGCTTGGCCCCCTGCCCCATCACGTTCACCGCCGGCCGGGCCAGCGCCACCGTGAGGGCGAGCAAGGCCAGGATCTGGAGGATCAGAAGCGGGTCCCGCTGCAGGCGCTGGAAGAAGGTCGAGGCCTCCCGGTCCCGCAGGGCGGGTGCCCACAGCAGCAGGCTCGACACCCGCATCTGCCGCCGCCGCACCTTCAGGAAGTAGAGGAGGAGCAGCGGCACCGACAGGGTGGCCAGGAGCAGCGCGAACGGGCTGAGGAAGTTCATGCGAGCAGGAGTCCCTTGAGCTGGCGAAGCATGAACTCCTCGATCGGAGTTTCGGTCACCACCCGGTGGTAGGTGATCTCATTGCCCCGGCAGAATTGCTCGGCGCGATCGAGGAAGACGCGGAGCCGCTCGTGGTAGCCGCGCAGCGCCTCCCCGTCAAGCGTCAGGTCGCGCAGCTCGTCGGTCTCGGCGTCGAGCAGGCGCAGGTCGCCGCCGAACGCGGGATTCATCTCGTCCGCGGCGAGCACGTGGATGACGTGCACGTCGAAGCGCCGCTCCAGCAGCGCCTTCAGTCCGCGCTCGTAGCCCCCCGGGTCCATGAGATCCGAGACCAGCACGGCCAGGCCGGCCTCCCGGGCGCGCAGCGCGTAGGCCGCGAGCCCATCGTTGAGCGAGGTGCCCCCGCCCGCCCGCAGCCGCCCGAGGAAGTCCATCAGGGGCAGCGCCTGGTTCCGCCCGCGCGCCGGGTTGAAACCCTCGCCGATGCGCTCGCGCACCACGCCCACCCCCACCCGCTCGAGCCCCACGAGGCCCACGAAGCCGAGGGCGCCCGCCAGGCGCGCGGAGTAGTCGAGCTTGGACGGCTCCCCGAAGCCCATGGAGGCGGAGGCGTCCACCAGCAGGTGCAGGCAGAGATCCTCCTCGTCCACGAAGAGCTTGAGGTAGAGCCGATCGAGACGGGCATAGACGTTCCAGTCCACGTAGCGCAGGTCGTCGCCGACGCCGTACGGCCGGTAGTCGGAAAACTCCACGCTGATGCCCTTTCGAGGGCTGCGGCGCTCTCCCTTGACCCGGCCGCGGAACGAGCGGCGGGAGAGCAAGCTCAGGCGCTCGAGCTGGGTGAGGAAGTCGGTGGACAGCAGCTCGTGACCCGCGCGCGCGGTGGCCACGCCGCTATTTCTCATCCAGCGCTTGGAAGTACTCCTTCACCTGGCTCTGGAAGTCGCGCGGCACCTGCTCGCGCGCGATGGACTCCTCCATCATCTTCCGGTACTGCCCGAGCACGCCCATGTATTGCAGGCGCGAACCCATCTGGGAGCCGCGCCCCACCATGTTGGTGTCGATGCCCTGCTTGCGCCCGGGACGGGACTCGCCCTCCACGCCCACGTCGAAGGGGTTGCCGCGCAGACGCCCGGTGGGGTCACCCTTCGGGGACGCGCTCTTGCCGCGGCCGGGCAACAGGCCCTCGCCCTCCGGGAAGTCGCCCTCGTCGCCCATCCCGCCCTGGCCCTGACCGCGCTCGTTCCCGCGCTTGTTGCCGCGCCGGTCGCTCTCGCGCCCGCCCTTCAGCGACTTGCCGTCGCGCCCCCGCTCCTCCTGGGAGCGCATCTTGTTGAGCGCCCGCTCCATCGCGTCCATCGCCCGGTCGCTCTCGCCGCCCTCGAGGGCCTCCATCCCTTCGTAGACATCGCCCGCCCAGCTATTCTGCCCGCCCCCGCCGTTCTTGCGGCCGAGCCGCTCCATCTCCTGGAGCAGCTCGCGCAGCTTCTCCGGCGAGACCTTCTTGTTGGGATCGAAGCCGCCCCGGAGCGCCTTGGCCTTCTGGAAGACCATGCGGCTCTGGCTCTGGGTGAAGTCGCTCTGGAGATCCGGCAGCCGATCCGTCTGCTCCAGCATCCGCAGACGATCGTCACCCTTCTTGAGGAACGAGTTGAAGTCAGGCGCGCGGCCGGCCAGCGACGTGTCCTTGAAGACCGCGGCGAGGTCGCCGGGCTGGCTTTGGCCGCCCCCGCCCAGGCGCGGCGCCAGCGTGCGCTCCTGGACCTCGGCGCGCTGCACCGGATCACGACGGGTGGCCTGCCGGCGCTCCGCCTGCTGCAGCTCCCCGCTGCGATCCTTGGTCTTCTCCTCTTCCTCGTCACGCGAGACCGAGAAGTTGGGGAGGCCGCCCTGCGGCAGTGGGATCGGCGGCGCCGCCGCGAGCACCAGCCCCAGCACGAGCGGCACCGGGACGAACTTGGCCTCTCGGGGCACGCGACGCGGAATGATGCGGCGGGCGCCGAGCTGGTCGGTGCGGGCCGCCGCGTCGGCGACGAGGGCCTCCACGATGGGCGTGCGGTCCGCGCGATCGGCCCACTCGAGCGCGGTGCTGACCCGATCTTGCAGACCGTAGCCGCGGTCGGCGAGCCGCGCGGCCTCCGCCGGGGGCAGCTTCAGCAGGAAGCCCCAGAGGGCTCCGGCCCCCGCGCCCGCCAGCAGGAGGATCGCCGCCCCCACGTAGCTCCAGAAGCCCAGCGGCTCCTTGAGCACGAGCGGCACCACCGCCGCCACCGCGCCCCAGAGCAGGCCGCGGAGGCCATAGAACTCGGCGCGCCGCAGACGAATCTGCCGGGCGACATCTGCGACCAGCCGCTCGATCACCGTGGGAGCGGGCATCAGACTCTCCTCTCGCCTATCTCAGGAAGACCTCTTTCCCTGAACCGGTCAGGCTCTCGGCGGCCTCGACGATCTGGCCGATCAGGTCGTCCACGTCCACCCCCTCCGCCTCACCCTCGAAGTTCAGGATGAGCCGGTGCCGGAGCGCGGGCAGCGCGGTGGCCCGAAGATCCTCCACGCTGACGTTGAAGCGCCCCTCCGAGATCGCCCGGACCTTGGCGCCCAGCACGAGGGCCTGCGCCCCGCGCGGGCTCGCCCCGTAGCGGATGAAGCGGCGGGCCGACTCGGGCGCCCGCTCCCACTGCGGATGCGTCGCGAGCACGATGAAGGACGCGAGGTCCCGCACGTGGGAGGCGATCGGGATCTCGCGCACCAGCTCCCGCATCGCGAGCACCTGGGCGCCGGTCAGGACGCGCCGGACCTCGACGTGACGCACGTGGGTGGTGCGGTCGATGATCTCGGTGAGCTCCTCGAGGGCGGGATAGCGAACGCGCAGCTTGAAGAGGAAGCGGTCGAGCTGGGCCTCCGGCAGCGGGTACGTCCCCTCCATCTCGATGGGATTCTGGGTGGCGAGGACGAAGAAGGGCGACGGCAACGGGTGCGAGTAGCCTGAGACCGTGACCGAGCCCTCCTGCATGCCCTCCAGCAGCGCCGACTGCGTCTTCGGGGTGGCCCGGTTCACCTCGTCGGCGAGCAGGATGTGGCCGAAGATGGGCCCGCGCTGGAACTGGAAGTGCTTCCGCGTCTGCGCGTCCTCCACGATGATGTTGGTGCCGATGATGTCGCCCGGCATCAGGTCGGGCGTGAACTGGATGCGGGAGAAGGTGAGCTCGAGGCTCTCCGCGAGCGTCTTGATCAGGAGCGTCTTCCCGAGGCCGGGCACGCCCTCCAGCAGCACGTGGCCCCCCGCGAAGAGACCGGCCAGCACCTCGCTGACAACCTCGTGGTGGCCGACGATGATCTTGCCGACCTCGGCCCGCAGGGCCTGGTAGGCGCCGACGAACTCCTGGACTCTCTGCTCCTGTGACTGGGGAGAAACGGGAGGCTGCGCCATCAACGGCTCCTTTCCCGCTTTGGAATTGTCTCATCATAGGGGGGCGTCCCACCCCCGTCAACTACTTGCCCGTTTCTCCGGCACGAAGGCGCGCGCGATGCCGGAATTTGACGCCGCGTCACGCGAGCGACATCGGAAACGCGCGGAGCAGACGCCGCATGGCCGGATTGACTCGATGCGGCAACGCGCACGGTCTCGACGGCTGACGACGAGTCTCAGTCGGCGACGGGCGCCAATCGCGTGTACGCGGCGAGGTAGCCGTCGGTCTCACGGTCGGCGCCGAAGCGCGCGCCGACGCGCTCGCGGCCGGCCACTCCGAGTCGCGCCCGGAGATCGGGATCCTGCAGCAGGCGCTCGGCCTTCACGGCCAGCTCTTCGGCAGAGCCGAACAGGAACCCGGTGATCCCGTCGTCGACGAGCGATCGGTTACCCGCGATGTCCGCGGCGAGCACCGCGCGGCCGAGGGCCAAGGCCTCGAGCACCGAGTTGGCCATTCCGCCCTCGGACAGCGAGCAGTTGAGCACCACGTCGGCCAGCTCGAGGATCGCGGGCATGCGGTTGTGGGGAACCGCTCCGAGGTAGCGGGCCCACGAATACGCGGCCAGCCGCCGCCGCAGGGCCTCGCCCTCCACCGCATCGATGATCGGCCCCACGTAGACGAGCTCGAGGGTCGGGTGGCGGACGCGCAGGCTATCGAGGGGCTCCAGCGGGAACGCGGGCCGCTTCACCTTCCGGATGCCGGCCGGGTACAAGACGATGGGCCCCGGCGATCGCTGGAGCGCGGCGAGAGGCGGCCAGTGGCCGGCCGGCGGCACCTCGAACACCGCGCTCTGGGGAATCACCACCAGCCGGCCCGCGATCGCGGGCAGCACCTCCACGATGCGCGCGGCCATCGACTCGTCGAAGACGCTCACCGCCGCCGCGCCCTCCAGCACCCGCCGGACGATGGGGCCCGCGTCCTCGTCGTCGAGGTCCTGGTTCACGTCGGTGCCCGTCACCGTCACCAGCAGGGGCACGCCGGTGCGCCGGGCCACCCGCAGCGCGGTGGGACCGGTGCGAAAGGCGTGGAAGGCGTGGACGAGGGCCGGTCCGTACTGGGTGATCTGGTGCTCGACCGCCCCCTCCGGGACAACCGACAGATCCCAGACCCGCAGCTCGACGCCCCGCTGTCGGAGGCCGCGCGCGACGCGGTCGACAGTGACGGCGTTGCCGCGGACTGAAGGCACGGCGAAGGGCGTGACGACGGCCACCCGAGCGGCCATGGCTGCGGGGAGCCTACACCGACCCCACGGGGCATGGCAATCGGCACGCGTCCCGGTCGCCAAAGACGGACTTGCTCCGGGCCGGCCCTGTGTTAAGGTTTCGCTACAGATCGTCGACTCACGGGCGAGGGGGAGCGGATGGACGGATCGTCACGGGAGATCGGGTGCCCGGAATGCGTCGAGCTGCTCGCGGACTACATCGACGGCTCGCTCCCGCAGGATCAGACCGCGCTGCTCGAGTGGCACCTGGACGGCTGCCCGCCCTGCGTGGCCTTCGTCAACACCTACAAGGGCACCGTCAACGCCGCCCGCCGGCTCCGTGAGCACCCCGAGACCAACCTCCCCGCCGACCTGCGCCAGAAGCTGATCGCCTTCCTGAAGCGCTCCGACGCGTCGCGATAGCTCCGAGGGGGGCTGCGCCCCCCTTCCGAACCTCCCCCCAGAACCAGGGCGCGCGGGCGGAGCCCGCGCTCGAAGCGGTTGACCGTACCGAGATCGGACGCTACACCACCGCGAGGCCCGGCTCGGCGGTCACCTCGCCGATCTCCCAGACGGGCTCACCCGCGCGGGCGAATCCTTCGCGCACGACGGCGGCCCGAGCTTCATCGACCGCGAAGAGGAGGCCGCCCGAGGTCTCCGACTCGCAGAGCAGGTTGACGAGCGCATCCGGCACCGCCGGGTCGATGCGGAGCCGACCGAACGCCTCTTCGAGGTAGCGGCGGTTGCGCCCCATGCCACCGCTCCAGCCGCCCAGCTCGGCCAACCCGCGGGCGCCGGGCAGGAGCGGCAGGTCGCGGCTGCGAAGGAGCAGGCCCGCTCCCGAGGCCTCCACCATCTCGCTAGCGTGGCCCAGGAGGCCGAACCCGGTGATGTCGGTGGCGCCGGTGGCGCCCGCTTCCTGCGCCACGAGCGCGGCCCCGCGGTTGAGCCGCAGCATGCTCTGCACCGCGCCGGCGAGCACGGAGGCCTCGCACTTGTCGTTCTTGGCCGCGGTGGCGATGACGCCGGTGCCGAGCGGCTTGGAGAGGAACACGCGCTGACCCGCCCGGAGCCCGCCCTTGATCAGGATGCGGCGCGGGTCCACCCGCCCGGTCACGCAGAGGCCGTACTTCGGCTCCGCGTCCACGACGGTGTGGCCGCCCGCGATGACGCCGCCCGCCTCGCGCACCTTGTCGGCGCCGCCGCGGAACACCGCCGCGATGGTGTCCTTGGGCAGCTCGCGCGGGAAGCCCGCCACGTTGAGCGCGAACAGCACCTGCCCGCCCATCGCGTACACGTCGGACATCGAGTTCGCGGCCGCGATCGCCCCGTAGAGATACGGGTCGTCCACGATGGGAGGGAAGAAGTCGACCGTCTCCACGATGGCCACGTCGTCGGTCACCCGATAGACGGCCGCGTCGTCGCTCCGGCCGAGCCCCACCAGCAGATCGGCGTGCTCCTCGTGGCGGAGGTCGCTCAGCACGTCCTGGAGATCTCCAGGACCCATCTTGGACGCTCACCCCGCGCAGGCGGCGTAGGCGGTGAGCCGGATCTCCTTGCCGGTCTTCGGATCGATCAGCTTCGGGGCCATGACGGAGGAGCGGGGACCGCGCGAGTGGCGGTCAGATGGCCTCGGCTTCGACGAAAGCGCGGAAGGCTTCGGCGAGCGGGGACCGGCTGCGCTCGCGATGGGTCGCGAGGTAGAAGGCGCGGGTGATCTTGAGATCCTTCACGCGGAGACACCAGACGCTGCCCGCCCGGCACTCCTCCTCGACCGCCCGCCGCGACACGAGCGAGACGCCGACGCCGGCCTTCACCGCCTGCTTGATCGCCTGCGTCGAGCCCATCTCGCCCACGACGCGGAAGGCGGCCACGTCGGTGCCGGCCTGGGTGAGCGCCGACTCGAGGGCCGCGCGCGTCCCCGAGCCCCGCTCGCGGAGCAGGAGCGGCTCGGCGCGCAGCTCCTCGAGCGTCACCTGCTTGCGCCCATGCCAGGGGTGCGCCGCGCTCACGATGAGCACGATATCGTCGGGGAACAGCTCGCGGAACTCGATGCCCCGGGGGCCCGAGCGGGCTCCGACCACCCCGACCTCGGCCCGACCTTCCGCCACCCACTCCGTCACCGCCTGGCTGTCCCCGATGAGCAGGGTGATCGCGATGTCGGGGAACTTCTCCTTGAAGCGGCCGATCAGGGCCGGGAGGATGTACTCGCCGGGAATCGTGCTGGCCCCCACCAGCAGCTCGCCGCTCATGCGGCCCTGGAAGCTCTCCATCACCTGCCGGGCCTCGCGGGACAACGCGAGCAGGCGCTGGGCGTAGCCGAGCAGCAGGGCGCCGCCCTTCGTGACCGCGGCGCCGAGGCCGAGTCGGTCCAGCAGGCGCACGCCCAGCTCGTCCTCGAGCGTGCGGATGTGCTCCGAGACGGTGGGCTGGGTCAGGAAGAGGGACTCGGCGGCCCGGGAGAAGGAGCCGAGCTCGGCGACCTTGACGAAGATCTCGAGCTGGCGCAGATCCACGTCGCCGAGTATAGAAGCGCGCCGCGGCCATGTAAAG
>JBBDXN010000101.1:17025-21744 GCA_040902305.1 Candidatus Rokuibacteriota bacterium
GCCCGGGCAACGTGCCATCCGTGAACACCCGAAACGGGCGTGAACGCTCTAAACGGGCGCGAAGGCACGAAAGGGGCCCGCGGGCCCCTCGTCCGACGTCTCGGTCCCGCCTCTAGCTCAGCGGCAGCCGCACCCACCCCCGCAGCAGCCGCCCCCGCCCATCGGACCGGCGGGTGCATCACTCGAGCGGCCACCGGTCTTCACCCCGACCACCGAGAGACGCCGGCTGACGCGCTCGCTCTCGCACGAGACGCAGGCAACCGCGGACGGCCGCTGGACGAGCTTCTCGAACTCGGCCCCGCAGGCCAAGCAGGCGTATTCGTAAATCGGCATGATCCCGCTCCGGTTCCGGATGGCTCCGCGGCGCTACTGTCCGCCGCGCTGGACGTAGCTTTTCACGAACTCCTCGGCGTTCTCCTCGAGGATATCGTCGATCTCGTCCAGGAGGTTGTCCAGGTCCTCCTTGATTTTCTTGCCCTTCTTGCTCAGCTCGGCGCTGCCCGCGCCGCCGTCGTCCCCACCCTCGGCGGGCTTGGTCGGCCTCGTCTCCTTCTTCTTCTGCTCAGCCATCGGACGTCACCTCCTGGCCCCGGATTTCCGGGACTGGCGTCAGGGCCTAGACCGTCGGCAGCACGATCCCCTGCTGGCCCTGATACTTCCCCTGCCTGTCCGCATATGACGTCTCGCAGACCTCGTCCGATTCAAAGAACAGGACCTGCGCGATGCCCTCATTGGCGTAGATCTTCGCGGGGAGCGGCGTCGTGTTGCTGATCTCCAGCGTCACGTAGCCCTCCCATTCCGGCTCGAACGGCGTCACGTTCGTGATGATGCCGCACCGCGCGTAGGTGGACTTCCCCACGCAGATCGTCAGCACGTTCCGCGGGATCTGGAAGTACTCCACCGAGCGTCCCAGCGCGAACGAGTTGGGCGGGATCACCGCCACCGCGCCCTGGTAGTCAACGAAGGAACGCGGATCGAAGGCCTTGGGATCCACGATGGTGGTGTTGATATTGGTGAAGATCTTGAACTCATCCGCGATGCGGATGTCGTACCCGTACGAGGACAGCCCGTAGGAGATCCCGCCCTTGCGGACCTGGCGGTCTTCAAAAGGCTTGATCATGCCCTTCTCGAGGGCCAGCCGCCTGATCCAGCGGTCACTCTTGATCACGAATACACCTTGGAGGGATCGTACTGCCTGCTCCGAGCGTGAGTCAAGTCTCGGGCAGTCGCTCCCACGTCGCCCCCGCCCCGTCCACCGGCAGGCTGAGCGCCCGGCCCTCGATCCCGGCCCCCCGCAGCGCCTGCTCCATCGCGCGGGCAACCTCGTCGCCGCTGCCGTGCACCGCCGCGAGCATGGCGGGGCCCGCCCCGCTCAGCACGCAGCCGAGCGCGCCGGCCCGCCGCCCCGCGCCCGCCACCGCCTCCATCCACGGGAACAGCCGCTGGCGGTGGGGCTGGTGGAGCCGGTCCTGCATGGCCACACCGAGCAGATCCGCGCGGCCGGTGCCGAACGCGGCGAGCAGCAGGCTCACGCGCTGCACGTTGAAGACGGCGTCGGCGCGCGACACCGACTCCGGGAGCACCGCGCGGGCCTCCTGCGTGGAGCTCTCCGTGTCGGGCAGGAGCACCACCCACGCGATGTCGGGTGGCACCGGCAGGCTCACCGCGGCGACGCGGGCCCCGTCCGCGCAGGAGACCGTGAGCCCGCCCAGCACCGCCGCGGCCACGTTGTCCGGGTGGCCCTCGGCCCGGGCCGCCGCGGTCACGAGCGCCTCGCGATCCAAGGGCTCGCCCAGGACCGCGTTGGCCGCGAGCAGCCCTCCGACCCACGCGGCCGCGCTCGAGCCCAGGCCGCGGCCGAGCGGGATGCGGTTGAGGCAGCGGAGCCGCCCGCCGCGGAACGGCCGGCCCGCCGCCTCGAACCCGAGCGCGACGCCCCGGGCGACCACGTTCTTCGCGCCGCCCTCGAGGCGGCCGGCGCCTTCGCCCTCCACGGTGACCGCGACGTGGTCCGCTTCCTCGAACGTCACCTCGTTGTACAGCGCCAGGGCCAGGCCCAGCGCGTCGAACCCGGGACCGAGGTTGGCGGAGGTGGCGGGCACGCGAACCCGGACGCGCATGGCGCAGAGAATACCCCGGGTCCGGGGTAGAATGCGTGAGAACGGGCCGGCCGCCATGCCCAGGACCATCATCGAGCCGCAGTTCACGATCGAGCATCTGTCCATTCTGGACAGTGACGGCCACCTGGACTCCGCCCTGGACCCCGCGATCGCCCCCGTGGAGCTGCAGCGCCTCTACCGCGCCATGGTCCTGGCCCGGCGCTTCGACGAGCGCATGCTGCGCCTGCAGCGCCAGGGGCGCATCGGCACCTTCGCGCCGATCAAGGGCCAGGAGGCGGCCCAGCTCGGCAGCGTGGCGACGCTGCGCAAGACGGACTGGATGGTGCCGTCCTTTCGCGAGACCGCGTCCATGCTCTGGCGCGGCTGGTCCATCGAGAAGATCTTGCTGTTCTTCTCGGGCTACCTGGAGGGCGGGCGGGCGGAGCCTGATCAGCGCGACCTGCCGGTCTGCATCCCGGTCGCCACCCAGCTCCCGCACGCGGTGGGTCTCGCCTACGCCGCGCAGTACCGCGGCGACGACGCGGTGGTGATGGCCTACTGCGGGGACGGCGCCACGTCCGAGGGCGATTTCCACGAGTCGATGAACTTCGCGGGCGTCTGGCACGTGCCGGTCGTCTTCCTGGTCCAGAACAACCAGTGGGCCATCTCGATCCCCCTCAAGAAGCAGACCCACTCGCGCACCATCGCCCAGAAGGCGCTGGCCTACGGCTTCCCGGGCCTCCAGGTGGACGGCAACGACGTGCTCGCGGTCTACGCGGCGAGCCGTGAGGCGGTGGAGCGGGCCCGCCGCGGCGACGGTCCGACCCTCATCGAATGCGTCACCTATCGCCTGGGCGTGCACACCACCTCCGACGATCCCACCAAGTACCGCTCCGCCGAGGAGGTGGAGGCCTGGGAGCGCAAGGACCCGCTCACCCGCTTCTGCGCGTACCTGAAGGAACGGAGCCTGCTCGAGCCCGACGTCGAGGAGACGGCCGACGCGGAGATCGCCCGCGGCGTGCAGGCCTTCGAGGCGGTCGCCCCTCCGGACGCGCTCGGCATGTTCGATCACGTCTACGGCCAGCCGTCCCCCGCCCTCGAGGCCCAGCGCGCGGAGATGGCGGCGCGGCTCGGGCGGCCGCCCCAGCCGGGCGGGGCGGAGCCGCCCAGCCCGCCGATGAGAGGCCAGAGGCGCGCGTGGCCAAGCTGAACATGGTGAAGGCGCTCAACCTGGCGCTCCTTCAGGAGATGGAGCGCGATCCGGACGTGCTCGTCATCGGCGAGGACGTGGGGGTGGATGGCGGGGTCTTCCGGGTCACCGAGGACCTCCACCGCAAGTTCGGCGGCAACCGCGTGATGGACAGCCCGCTCGCCGAGGCCGGCATCATCGGCGCGTCGGTGGGCATGGCCCTCTACGGGCTCAAGCCGGTATGCGAGATCCAGTTCTCCGGCTTCGCCTTCCAGTGCTTCCACCAGATCGAGAACCACGTCGCCCGGTACCGGATGCGCACCCAGGGCCGTTTCGGCTGCCAGATGGTGGTGCGCATGCCCTACGGCGGCGGGGTGCGGGCGCTCGAGCATCACTCGGAGAGCGAGGAGCAGTTCTACGCTCACATCCCCGGGCTCAAGATGGTGATCCCGTCGGGCCCGCGCAATGCCCGGGCCCTGCTGGCCGCGGCCATCCGCGACCCCGACCCGGTGATCTTCTTCGAGGCCAAGGCCCTCTACCACGCGGCCAAGGAGGAGGTCCCGGACGAGATCGAGACGATGGCGCTCGGCCGCGCCCACGTGGACCGGACCGGCAAGGATCTCACGGTGGTCGCCTACGGCGCCATGCTCCGCGTGGTCCGCGAGGCGGCCGACCGGCTCCATGAGGAGGACGGCGTGCAAGTCGAGATCGTGGACCTGCTCACGATCTCGCCGCTCGATCGCGAGACCCTGGCCGCCTCGGTGCGCAAGACCGGGCGCGCCGTCGTCGTTCACGAGGCGCCGAAGAGCTTCGGCCCCGGCGCCGAGATCGCCACCAGCATCATGGAGGGTGCCTTCCTCTCGCTCGAGGCTCCGATCCGGCGCGTCACCGCCCACGACGTCCCCTTCGTGGGCTTCGCCCGCGAGCGAGCGAATCTCCCCGACCTCCCCCGCGTCGTCGACGCCTGCCGCGAAACCCTCGCGTTCTGATGCAGGGCGAGGTGAGCCAAAGGCGAGCCGAGCGGATACGAGAATCGAACAGAACGGATAACATAAATGCCGCGGATATTTAACCTCCCTGACCTCGGAGAAGGCTTGACTGAAGCCGAGATCGTCGCCGTCCTCGTGCGGGAGGGCGATGTGATCCGGGAGGACGCGCCGCTCCTCGAGGTGGAGACGGACAAGGCCCAGGTCGAGATCCCGTCGCCCATGGGCGGGCGCGTGGAGAAGATCCACGTGCAGCCCGGCCAGACCGTCAAGGTCGGCGCGCCGCTCGTGTCGTTCTCCGATGCCGCCGCTCCGGCGCGCGGCGCCGATGGGGCGAAGACCGCGGGCGCGGCGGCTGCCACCCGGAGCGCGCCGACCGCCCCCGGTCCCGCGCCGGCCCCGGCCGCGGGCGGCCCGGTCGCCGCAACCCCCCCCACCCGCCCCC
>JBBDXN010000102.1:0-17532 GCA_040902305.1 Candidatus Rokuibacteriota bacterium
CTTGACGTTCTCGTACGACGATCGGGGGCCTGCGCTGCGCGACGTGTCGTTCACGGTACCGGTGGGGGCGGTGGTGGCGGTGGTGGGGCCAACCGGCAGCGGCAAGTCCACCCTGGGCACGCTGCTCTGCCGGCTCTACGAGCCCCCGCCCGGCACGGTGTGGGTCGCGGGGAGCGATGTGCTCGAGCTGCCGCTCGGCCGCCTGCGGCGGTCCGTGGGCTACGTGCCCCAGGAGTCCTTCCTCTTCTCGCGCTCCCTCCGCGACAACGTACGGCTGGCCGACGAGAGCGCGAGCCACGACCGGCTGGAGGCGGTCGCCCGCATTGCCGGGCTCACCGACGAGCTCGCGTCTCTTCCCGCCGCCTGGGACACGGTGGTGGGCGAGCGGGGTCTCACGCTCTCGGGCGGGCAGCGCCAGCGGGTGGCCCTGGCGCGCGCGCTGGTCGCGGATCCGCCGTTCCTCGTGCTCGACGACGTGCTGGCCTCGGTGGACGCGGCCAAGGAGTGGGAGATCACCCGCGCCCTCGGCGCGGCGTCGAGCGGGCGCACCACGCTGCTGATGACCCATCGGCTCAGGGCGGCCGCCGAGGCCGACGCGATCGTCGTGCTCGACGAGGGCCGCGTCGTCGAGCAGGGCCGTCACGCCGACCTCCTCGCTGCCGGCGGCCTCTACGCCCGCCTCTGGCGCGTCCAGCAGCTAGAGGACGAGCTCGCCAATGCGTGACCTCGGACCGAACCGCCATGCGTGACCCGGAGCACGAAGACGAGGTTCTCGGCAAGGCGTACGACGCGCGCCTGATGCGGCGCCTCTGGAGCTTCACCCGCCCGCACGCCCGCCTGGTGCTCGCCACCTGCGCGCTCTTCCCGGCGGTGGCGCTCCTGGAGCTGGCTCAGCCCTACCTGATCAAGATCGCGATCGACGACCACATCCTGCGCGGCGACTGGGCGGGGCTCGGAAACGTCGCCGCGCTGTTCCTGCTGGTGCTGGTCGCCCTCTACGGGCTGCGGGCGGCGCAGGCCTACCTCACCCAGCTCACCGGCCAGCGGGTCATTCACGACCTGCGCGCGGCCCTGTTCGCGCATCTGCAGCGCCAGGACGCGCGGTTCTACGACCGCAGCCCGGTCGGGCGCCTGATGACCCGCGTGCTGAACGACGGCGAGGCCATCCAGGAGCTGTTCACCAGCGGGCTCGTGGCGCTGCTGGGCGACGTGGTCGTCCTGGTCGGGGTGGTGGTGATCATGCTCGGGATGAACTGGAAGCTGGCCCTGGTCACCTTCGCGCTGGTGCCCCTGCTGGTGGTGGCGGCGGCCTACTTCCGCCTGCGGGCCCGGGACAGCTATCGCGTGGTCCGGACCCGGCTCGCCCGGATGAATGCCTTCCTCCAGGAGTCGCTGCAGGGGATGAGCGTGATCCAGCTCTTCGCGCGCGAGGCCCGGGAGCGGGAGACGTTCGCGGGGCTCTCCGGCGCGCTGCGGGCCGGTCAGTTCCGCTCCACGTTCTACGACGCGTCCCTCTACGCGACGGTGGAGGCGCTCGGCTCCGCCGCGGTCGCCCTGCTGCTCTGGTACGGCGGCGGCCAGGTGGTGACCGGCGCGCTCACCTTCGGCGGCCTCGTGGCCTTCCTGGAGTACACCGGGCGCTTCTTTCTCCCCATCCGCGACCTCGGCGCCAAGTACTCGGTCATGCAGGCGGCCATGGTCTCGGCGGAGCGCGTCTTCGCCCTCCTCGACACCCAGCCGACCGTCATTTCCCCCTCGTCTGGCGAGGCGCAGCCGGAGGCGAGCCGGTCCTCGTCTGGCGAGGCGCAGCCGGAGGCGAGCCGAGCGCATACAAGAAGGGAAGCTCCGGTGGCAACTCCACAAACCCCCGCCGTCCAGTTCAAGAACGTCTGGTTCGCCTACGAAGGCGAGCAGTGGGTGCTGCGCGATTGCTCGTTCACGCTGGCCCCCGGCGAGCGCGTGGCGCTGGTGGGCCCGACCGGCGAGGGCAAGACGACCATCGCCCGGCTCATGATCCGCGCCTACGACGTGATACGGGGCCAGGTGCTGGTCGACGGGATAGACGTGCGCGAGTGGAAGCTCGGGACTCTCCGCCGGCACGTGGGGCTGGTGCCCCAGGAGATATTCCTGTTCTCGGGCACGGTGGAGGACAATCTGCGCCTGGCCGGTGACGGCGCGGATCCCGCGCAGATCGCGCGCGCGCTGGCCGCCGCCAATGCGGAGCGCTTCGTGGCCACGCTGCCGCGCGGTCTCCGCGAGGAGCTGCGCGAGCGCGGCGTCAATCTCTCGCAGGGACAGCGCCAGCTGCTGGTCATCGCGCGCGCGATCATCTATAATCCTCGCGTTCTCGCCCTGGACGAGGCAACCTCCAGCATCGATCCCGAGTCGGAGGCGCTGGTGCGGGTCGGCCTCGCGAGACTGCTGGAAGGACGGACGAGCCTCGTCATCGCGCACCGCCTGTCCACGATCCAGGGCGCGGATCGCATCCTCGTGCTGCACCGCGGGCAGATCCGGGAGGCGGGAAGGCACGCCGAGCTGCTCGCGCTCGGAGGATTCTACTCGCGGCTGTACGAGTTGCAGTTCGGCCTGGAACGGACATGAAGGCGTTTCACGCGGCGGTGTATCGGCTGGTCGGGCGGATTCCGAGGGGGCGGGTGGCGACCTACGGCCAGATCGCGGCGCTGCTGGGCTACCCGCGGGCGGCCCGCGCGGTGGGGCAGGCCATGAGACACGCCCCCGCGCGTCTGCCGTGGCACCGGGTTGTCAACGCGCAGGGCGGGATCAGCCGGCGGGGCAATGTCGGGAGCATGCTGACCCAGCGGCTGCTGCTCGAGCAGGAAGGGGTGTCGGTCCGGCGGGGCCGGATCCGGCTCCCCCCGCATCGGTGGGCGGGCCCCGGGCGTACCCGTCGCCTGTCCATCGCGGCACTCGAACGACTCTGATCGGAGGAAGCCATGCGACTCGGACTCAATATCGGCTACTCGCGCTCGCAGCTCGGCATCGACCTGTCGCTGGTCCAGCACGCTGATCGGCTGGGGTTCCACTCGGTGTGGTCGGCCGAGGCGTACGGCTCGGACGCGGTCTCGCCGCTCTGCTGGATCGCGGCCCAGACCACGCGCATCAAGGTCGGGACCGCGATCATGCAGATCCCGGCCCGCACCCCCACGCTCACCGCCACCACCGCGATGACGATCGACCAGCTCTCCGGCGGCCGGTTCCTGCTCGGCCTGGGGGTGTCGGGCCCGCAGGTGGTCGAGGGCTGGCACGGGGTGGCCTTCGGCAAGCCCCTGGCGAAGACCCGCGAGTACGTCGACATCGTCAGAGCAGTCTGGCGGCGCGAGCGCCCCCTCGAGCACAAGGGCGAGTACTATCAGATCCCGTACGCGGGGCCCGACGCCACCGGGCTCGGCAAGCCGCTCCGGTCCATCCTGCACGGTCGGGCCGACATCCCGATCTACCTGGCCGCGATCGGTCCGAAGAACGTCGCGCTCGCCGCCGAGATCGCCGACGGGCTGCTGCCCGTGTTCTTCTCGCCGGATCGCCCGGCCGTGTTCGGCCCAAGCCTCGAGGCCGGTTTCAAGGCGGCGGGCGGGGGCAAGTCGCTCGCGGGCTTCGACATCGCCCCCACCGTGCCGATCGTGCTGGGTCCCGACGCGACGGCGTGCCGGGCGATGGTCAAGCCGCGGCTCGCGCTCTATGTGGGCGGGATGGGGGCGCGCGGCAAGAACTTCTACAACGAGCTGGTGACCCGGTACGGCTACGAGGCGGAGGCCAAGCGGATCCAGGATCTCTACCTGGGCGGCCAGAAGGACGAAGCGGCGGCCGCGGTGCCCGACGCGCTCGTGGACGAGATCGCGCTCTGCGGTCCGAAGGAGCGGATCCGGGAGCGCCTGCCTCGCTGGAAGAACTCCGGGATCACCACCCTGATCTGCGGCGCGGTGCAGGCGGAAGCGCTCGAGCTGATGGCCGAGCTGGTGCTGTAGGCCCGGTGAAGCCGGCGGCCGAGAAGGTGCAGGCGGCCATCACCGAGCACGGCCTCGACCGGCGCGTGATCGAGCTCGAGGTCCACGCGCGGACCTCGCAACAGGCCGCCGACGCGCTCGGGGTCACGGTGGGACAGATCGTGAAGTCGCTCGTCTTCACCGCGGACGGGCGGCCGCTCCTGGTGGCGGCCTCCGGCGCGAACCGGGTGGACGAGCGGCGCCTGGGCGAGCTGGCGGGCGGGCGGATCCGTCGCGCCGATCCGGACACCGTGAAGCAGGCCACCGGCTACACCATCGGCGGGGTGCCGCCGATCGGGCTCGTGAGCCCGCTGGCGGTGTACGTGGACCGCGACCTGCTCGGCTACGAGCTGGTCTACGCGGCGGCGGGGCTGCCGGAGTGCGTGTTTCCCATCGCGCCCGCCGAGCTGGTACGAGCGACCGCGGGGCGCGTCGTGGACATCAAGGAAGCGGGAAGCCATCCCAAAGGAGGGCCGGCATGAGACTCAAGGACAAGGTGGCATTGATCACGGGCGCGGGCTCGGGCATCGGGCAGGCGACGGCGGTGCTCTTCGCGCGCGAGGGCGCGAAGGTCGCGGTGGTCGACCTGAGGGAAGACGCGGCCAAGGCCACCGCCGAGCAGATCGAGCGGAGCGGGGGCCAGGCGCTCGCGATCCGGGCCGACGTCTCGAAGTCCGCGGACAACCAGTCGGCGGTCCAGCAGACGGTGGCGCGATGGGGCCGGCTCGACGTCTTCTACGCCAATGCGGGCGTACCCCAGTTCCCGACCCCGGTGGAGAGCGTGGACGAGGCGGTGTTCGACCAGATCATGGCGGTCAACGTGAAGGGCGTGTTCCTCGCCGCCAAGCACGTGATGCCGGTGTTCAGGAAGCAGAAGGCGGGCGTGCTGCTGATCACCGGCTCGACGTCGGGCGTCCGCCCGCGGCCGGGCGTGCAGTGCTACTCGGCCTCCAAGGGCGCGGTCCACACCATGGCCGCGAGCCTCGCGCTGGAATTCTCCGCGTTCGGCGCGCGGGTGATCGCCATCGCGCCGGTCGCGACCGAGACGCCGATGCTCGCCACCTTCATGGGCAAGACGCAGGTGGACGAGGAGGGCATGGCCCGCTACCGGGGCACCGTGCCGCTCGGGCGGCTCAACAAGCCGGAGGACCTGGCCCGCGCCGCCCTGTTCCTCGCCTCCGACGAGGCCGCGATGATCACGGGCAGCGTCGTCCCGGTGGACGGCGGAAGGTGTATCTAGCGGTTACCCTCTCCCCTCTGGGGAGAGGGCAGGGTGAGGGGCGAGGGGGCGTGAGATCGGGCGACCGGTCGTCGGGGCGGAGGGTTGGGCGTGATTGAGGGCGCGCTTTTCTTCATATGCGGGGGCCCAGAAATGGCCCCCGCACTCCCCCAGGGCGCGGACAACCGTTCCGGCCTGGCCCCCGCACTCCCTCAGTGGCGGACAACCGGTCCGCGATCGCCGGGGCTCGCATGAACGTCATTCCTCTCGCGGCCGAATCGTTGGGCGTGCGGTCGGTGGCGACGTATGTCGAGTGCGGGGCGACGCGCGTGCTGATCGATCCGGGGGCGACGCTCGCGCCCAACCGCTTCGGGCTGCCGCCGGCGGAAGAGGAGTGGGAGGCGCTCCGTCGCGCCAACGATCGCATCTCGGCCTACGCGCTGCGCGCCTCCATGGTGTTCGTGAGCCACTACCACGAGGACCACTTCCGCTACGATCCGGAACTCTACGTGGGCCGGCAGCTCTGGGCCAAGGATCCGAAGCGGCATATCGAAGGCCGGCAGGCGCAGCGAGCGGCGACCCTGTGGCGGGCGCTGGCCGGGCGCTGCGAGCCCACCGCGGCGGAGGGCCGTCGGCTCGAGACAGTGGACGCGGTGCTTCAGGCCTCGCCGCCGCTCGGTCACGGGCCCGATGGGACCGCGCTGGGCTATGTCGTGGCGCTCACCATCGAGGATCGGCGCGAGGGCACGCGGTTCATCCACGCCTCCGACGTGCAGGGGCCGCTGTCACCGGTCGCCGCCGCCTATCTGGCGCGCCAGCGCCCGACGCTGCTCTACCTGTCCGGCCCGCCCGCGTATCTCGAGTCGCAGCTCGGCGTCGAGCTCATCGATCGCGGGGTCGAGCACCTGCTGCGGATCATCGATCAGACCGGCTGCCGCGTGATCCTCGATCACTACGCGCTGCGGGATGCCGCGTACCACGAGCGGTTCCGGCGGCTGTGGGAGACCGGACGGGTAGTCACCGCGGCGGGATTCCTCGGCCTGGCCGACGCCCCGCTCGAGGCGCGCCGGGCGGAGCGGTGGCCGGGCCGGCGCAAGCCGCCGATGCCGGTGCGACCGTCACGATCTCGAGGGGCGGCCGAGGACGGCGGCGCGCGCCGGGCCTCGCGGGCCGCGAGCAATGCCCGGCCACGGTTCCGGCGGGTGAGGGAGGGATGAGGCGATGAGCGAGAGCAAGGCTCCGGGCGTGGGCGATCCCGCGCCGGACTTCACCCTGAAGACGATCGGACTCCGGGACGTGAGCCTCAAGAGCTTCCGGGGCAAGAACGTGCTGCTGCTGTTCTACCCGCTCGACTGGACGCCCGGCTGATCTACCTGCATGCCCGCCTTCGACCGTCGCATCAAGGACTTCGAGGCGGCGCAGACCCAGGTCCTGGGTATCAGCTCGGACAGCCCCTTCAGCCACGAGAACTGGGCGAAGTCGGTCGGCATCTCCAACTACCCGCTGCTCTCCGACATCCACCGGACGGCCAGCCGCGCCTACGGCGTCTACTGGCCGGACTGGAACGCGAACGTGCGCGCCACCTTCGTGATCGACAAGCAGGGGACCATCCGCTTCGTCGAGCGCCACGGCAAGGGCGAGCTGCCCGATCCGGGCAAGATGCTGGCCGAGGTCAGGAAGCTGCCCTAGGCGCGAGGGGCGCCTGCGTGGTGAGGGCGACTCCCAGGAGCACGAGCGCGCCGCCCACGATCTCCGGCCACTCGATGGCCTCGCGCATGATCACCCACGCCAGCAGCACGCCTACCACCGGCTGCAGGTTCATGAAGATCGCGGCGCGACTCGGGCCGACCGCCTTGACGCCCTCGTACCACCAGACGTGGGCGATCGCGCCGAGGAAGGCCTGCGAGATACGCTCGCGTTTGACCGGCGTCGGGCACCCGCCTATGATAGCGCGGCCCCCATGGCGGACTACATTCTCGAGCGCCGCGTGTGGCTCCCGCGTCCCCGCCCGGAAGTGTTCGAGTTCTTCGCGGACCCGCGCAATCTCGAGCGACTCCATCCCGCGTGGGCGCGGCCGCGCTGGCTCGCGCCTCCGCCCGCCCGGCTCACCGCCGGCGCCGTCCTCGACTTCCGCGCGGCGGGCCTGCCCGGGCGCTGGCGCGTGATCGTCCGCGAGCTCGACGCCCCCTACCGCTTCGTGGACGTCCAGCTCCGCGGACCGTTCGCGCGCTGGGAGCACCGCCACCGGTTCGTGGAGGGCGCGGAGGGGGAGGGCGGCACCTGGGTGGAGGATCGGGTGACCTATCGGCTCCCGCTGGGCGCGCTGGGCCGGATGGCCCATGCCCTGGGCGCGGGCCGCCGTGTCCGCGCGCTCTTCGACTACCGGGACCGCCGCCTGGGCGAGCTGTTCGGCCGCGCGTAGGCGACCGTTGCCACGACGCGGAGGACTGGTCCGCTGCGGGTCTTCAGGCGGCGGTGGGCAGCTCGATGCCGAGGGCGGCCAGTCGCGGGCGCACGCGGTCGGTCAAGAGCCCGATCCGCGCGAGGTTGTTCACCATCGAGGCGTGCATGTCGCGCTTGAAGTACTTCCGGTAGACCGCGTAGTCGTTCCGGGCCGCCACGTCGCGCCGGTAGACCTTGACCTCCTCGATCTGGGCCCGCGAGAAGCCGACGTCGCGGTAGGCCTCGACCGGGAAGAAGCCGGTCAGCACCTTCTCGAGCGCGAGGCAGGTGAAGTCCTCCATCTCCCGCCGCTCCGCGTCGCTCGCCTCGCGGACGATGTCGGGCAGGGCGAGCATGCCGAAGCCCATGTGGCGCGACTCGTCCTGCAGGATGCGGGTGCAGACCTGGCGCAGCAGCGGGTCGGCGGCCGCCTCGCCCATCATCTTGAAGATGGCGACCGCGAAGGTCTCGGCCACGAGCTGGAGCGCGATGGTCTTGATGTACCAGCGCGTGTCGGTGAGGATGGCGTCGAAGAGCACGCGCTCGTTGTCGGGCATCGGGTAGTGGAGGCCACCGAGGCGGGTCTGGATGTAGCGCTCGAGCACCTCGTTGTGGCGGGCCTCGTCCATGACCTGGGTGGCCTGGAAGAACTTCTCGTCGGTGCCCTGGACGATGTCCACCATCTGGCTGCAGGCGAGCATCGCGCCCTGCTCGCCGTAGACCAGCACCGAGAGCCGCCAGGCCGCGATGCGCCGGTTCAGCTCGACGCGGTCCTTCTCGGAGAGACGCGCCCAGATCGGGCTGCCGTGGATGTCCACCAGCTCGTCGGAGAGCACGCGGCCGTCGGACGGCTCCGGCGTCTCCCAGGCGATGTCGAGGCTGGCGTTCCACTGGTCGCGCTTGGCCTTCTCGTAGAGGCCGCGCATGTCCTCGGCCTGGACCGAGTAGTCGAACTCGAACACGGTCTCGATGGTGCCGGGGATCACGCGACGCGGCATCGGATGCTCCGCCATGGAACGCCTCCTGGGTGCGACCAGAAAACCGGCGAGTTTTATTTCTAGACTCACTGGTTTTTACCACGGGGCCCGACGGAGTGTCAAGTAGACTGGCCCCCGTGAACGCCAAGCGCAAGGCGACCCGGGATCAGATCCTGCGCGCCGCCGCCGATCTCTTCCGGGAGCGGGGCTACCAGGCCTCCACCGTGGAGCACATCGCGACGCGGCTCGGCATGTCCAAGGCCTCGCTCTACACCCACTTCCGGGCGAAGGACGAGATGCTCGCCACGATCTCCCGGGAGACCATCGAGGCCTTCACGCGGGATCTGAACCTGGTGCTGGCCTCCCGGCTGGACGCGGAGGAGAAGCTGCGGCGGGTCCTCCGGCAGCACGTGCGGTTCGTGATCGCCAACCGGTCGTTCTTGACCGTCTTCTTCGGCGAGGAGGCGAATCTCCCGCCGCGGTTCGCCCGCTCCCTGGCCGCGCAGAAGGATCGCTACGACAAGGGAGTCGAGCGGATCGTGCTGGAAGGGGTGCGATCCGGCGTCTTCCGCGACGTGCCGGCGCGGCTCGTGGTGTTCGCGGTGCTCGGCATGGTGAACTGGGTGCACAAGTGGTACAACCCGGCCGGCCGGTGGGGCGTCGAGGAGATCTCCGCCGCCTTCCTCTCCCTGATCGAGGGCGGCCTCCTGCGCGGGAAGCGTCGCGGTCCCGGCCTCAGCGGCCGCCTGCGCCGGCTCGAGCGCGAGCTGCACGACGTTGCCCGGCAGCTCGACGCCTGATCGGCTGGGCGCCCACATGTCCATCGCGGGGGGACTCTTCCGCGCGCTGGAGCCCTTCCGCTGGCTGATGAACGACCGGTGCTTCGCGCGGGTGCCGATGGTGCTCGAGCCGCCGAAGAACCCCGAGCCCCACGCCGACCGCGAGGCCCTCGCCCTCCTCCGCCGCTTCCGCGCCTGATGCCGGTATCTCCCTCTCCCCTCTGGGGAGAGGGCAGGGTGAGGGGCCCCCCGCGTGCCTCGGACGGGCCACTTCATCGGGAGCGGCCTACCCCCTTGCGTGGACAGCCGGGACGGATCGGGCACTCGGAGCAGCGGGGCGAGACGGGCAGGCAGATGTTCTGGCCGAAGGAGACCAGCAGGTCGTTGTAGCCGATCCAGTAGCGCCGGGGCAGGGTGCGGCGGAGCGCCGTCTCCGTCTCCTCGGGGGTTTTCGTCCTCACGTAACCCCAGCGGTTGGAGATGCGATGCACGTGCACGTCCACGCAGATGCCCGGCTTGTTGAAGCCCTGGGTCACGACCAGGTTGGCGGTCTTCCGACCCACGCCCTTGAAGGTCAAGAGCGCGTCGATGTCGTCGGGCACCGCGCCGCCGAAGCGCGCGAGCAAATCCCGGCTGACGTCGCGAAGCACGCGCGCCTTCGTCCGGTAGAAGCCGACCGGGTAGATCGCCCGCTCGATCGCGCGGGGGGAGAGACGGACGATGCCCTCGGGGGTGTCGGCCAGGGCGAAGAGCCGCGCCGCCGCGGGGCCGGTCGTCTCGTCCTTGGTGCGGAGCGACAGCAGGCAGGCCACGAGCACGCGGAAGGGATCGTGCCAGTGCGCCGCGACCTCGGCCAGCGCGGTGGTCCGCCATCGGGGCGCCTCGCGCCGCAGGCGCCGGATGGTGTGGCCGATGCTCACGGGCGGGCCGGGAGCGAGTCCAGCAGGCCGCGCGCCTCCCGCGAGTCCTTCAGGGTCCAGTCCGCCACGTTGGATGGGGCTTTCTCCTCCAGCACCGCCTGCAGCTCCCGCCGCGCCTCCGGGATCCGCCCGCGCTTGATCAGGGTGCGGGCCAGCCCGACGCGCAGGCCGCTGTGGCGGCCGTCCACCTCGAGCCCCTTCCGGAAGAGCTGCTCGGACTTCTCGAGATCGCCGCCGAAGAGCCCGGGGACCTCGTAGTAGACGGTGCCGGCCAGCACGTAGGCGGGCGGAAAGCGCGGGTCCAGGTCGGCTTGGGCGGCCTGCGCCATGGCGGGACGGAGCGTGTCGATGCGGGCGGTGGTCTCGTGGTAGCGATCGGCCAGGGCGCGGACCTCCGCGGCGAGCGGGGACTGGGCGCCCGCGGCACCCGCGGTGCAGAAGAGCATGACGATCGCCGCCGCCGCGCGCATCGCGACCGATGCTAGAAGCCCCGCGCGGCACTGTCAACTTGCGATGCCCCCGCGCTGTCGGTATGGTAGGGCGCGATGAGGCTCCTGCCCGCCGCCGCCGTCCTGGTCTGGCTCGCCGTCATGGCCTTCTTCGCCGGGGTCGTGGCGCCCGCCGCCTTCGCCGCCCTCGACCGCGAGGCGGCCGGGCGGTTCGTGAGCGCGGTGTTCCCGCGCTACTACGCGGCCGGCGCGGCGCTGGGTGGCCTCGCCCTGGCTGCCCTTGTCACCCGGGCGCTGCTCGGCCCGCGCCGGCCATGGGACTGGCTGCCGCTCCTGCTGGTTGGCGTGATGCTGGCGACCACGCTCTACGCGTGGCTCGTCGTGCTGCCCGCCGCGCACGCCGCCCGCGAGGCACTGCGCCAGGCCACTCCGGGCCCGGGCGCGGTCTCGACGGAGGCGCTGGCCTTCGCGCGCCTCCACCGGCTCTCGGGGCTGCTGAACGGAGGGACCATGCTCGCGGGTGTGCTGTTCCTGGCCGCGGTCGGGCTGCGCCGGTGAGCCGGGGCTTCGAGCCGCTCGGGCTCGATCACGTGGTGCTCCACGTGCGCGAGCAGGGGGTCTCGGAGCGCTTCTACGTCGACGTGCTGGGCTGCACGCTCGACCACGTCAACAAGCCCATCTCGCTGGTGCAGCTCCGCTTCGGCGAGCACCTGATCGACCTGTTGCCGGGCGAGCGGGGGGAAGGCGGCGGCCTGGACCACTTCTGCCTGTCGATACGCTGCGACGATCTGGCCCGCGTGCGCGACGATCTCCGGGCGCGGGGGGTGACGGTGGACGGCGACGTGGTGCCGCGCCGGGGAGCGTTCGGCGCGGGCCCCTCGCTCTACATCCAGGACCCGGACGGCTACCGCATCGAGCTCAAGCCCCGCTGACCGCCCCACCAACTGCCCCACCCACTGCCAAAGTCAGAAGCGTGCGCACGATCTGCCCGGCGGTGACCGCGCCGCCGTCGGTCGCGGCCTGGAGCAGGCAGCCCTCGGCGGCCCCCACGATTACCGCGGCCACCGCGCCCGCGTCCATTCCCGCCCGGAAGGCGCCGGTGCGAACACCTTCCACGAGGATGTCCTCCAGCGAGAGCCGGATCTGCTCGCGCTGCCAGGCGAGGGTCAGGCGGAACTGCTTGTCGTGGCGGGCCCGCATCCAGCCGTGCAGGAACAACCCCGAGAAGTCCGGATCGCTCTCGCCGTAGGCGCCGAAGAGGATCTCCATGGCGCCCTCGAGCTTCGCGCGGGGCGTGGCCGGCCCCCGCGCCACGCGGGCCAGCTCCGCGACGATGGGCAGGCCGCGCTGCTCGACCTGGCTGGCCACGGGCGCCACCGTCGCCGGAGCGGGCGGCGGCGCGGGAATCGCGGCCGCGCGGCTCCGGCGGGGACGGGCGCGGCGGAGCGGCTTCCGCTTCTTCACGTCCGGACGGTCAGTTCCCCGAGGACACGAACTGGAAGGACTCGATCTCCACCCGGAAGCGGCGCTCGGAGCCCGGGGACGCCATGCGCACCTCGAAGGGCGCGGAGCCGCGCGACGACACCAGCCCGACGACGTAGGCGCGCCCGCGGCTCACCACCCGGCCCTTGTCATCGAGCCCCTCCACGCTCACGACGACCCGCTCGCATTCGGCGCTGCTGCCGTTCCGCACCTCCCCGTAGATCAGGACCCGCCCGCTGCCCACGCGCTCGGTCGTGAAGCTGACCGTGAGGCGGGACGAGGACTGGGGCGTGTAGGTCTGAGCCCGGGCGGCCCCGGAGAGAGTGACGAGGATCGCGGCGGCCGCGAGCAGGATCCGGAGGCTCATTCGTATCTCAGGGCGTCGATGGGGTTGAGGCGCGCCGCCTTGCGCGCCGGATAGAAGCCGAAGAAGATGCCCACCGCGGCGGAGAAGCCGAACGCGACCAGGATGGCGTCAAGCTGCAGCAGGGTTCGCCACTCCGCGAAGTAGGCGATGGCGTGGGAGCCGAGGAGACCCGCGCCCACCCCGATGGCGCCCCCGATCAGCGACAGCGTCACCGCCTCCACGAGGAACTGAGCGAGGATGTCCTTCCCGCGCGCGCCTACCGCCATGCGCAGCCCGATCTCCCGCGTCCGCTCCGTGACCGAGACCAGCATGATGTTCATGATCCCGATGCCGCCCACCAGCAGCGACACCGACGCGATGGCGGCCAGCAGGATGGTGAGCACCCGCGAGGAGGCCTCCTGGGACTCGAGCACCTCGGCCAGGTTCCGCAGGTTGAAGTCGTCTTCCTGGGAGGGCTGGATCTTGTGGCGCTGGCGCATGAGCGCCCGGACCTGGTTCTCGGCTTCCTTCATGAGCGAGGCCTCTCGCACCTTGATCGTGATGGCCCCGACCGCGCGTCCCTTGGCCTGGTTGCCGCCCAGGACCTTGGTCTTGGCGGTACTGAGGGGGATCAGGATCTGGTCGTCTTGGTCCTCCCCCCACGTGGTCTGCCCTTTCCGATCCAGCAGGCCGATGACGGTGAAGGGGACCCGCTTGATCCGGATCACCTGCCCGAGCGGATCTTCCTCGCCGAACAGGTTCCCCGCCACCGTCTGGCCGACCATCGCCACCTTCGAAGCGCCGTCCACCTCCTCCTGGGTGAGCACGCGGCCGGAGATCAGCTCCCAGTCCCGGGCCGGGAGGTACTCCGGCGTCACCCCGAGGATGGTGGTAGACCAGTTGAGATTGGAGGCGACCACCTGGACGTTGCGGCCGCGCGAGTAGGGGGCCACTACATCCACGAGCGGGATCTCGCGCTGGATGGCCCAGGCGTCGTCCTCGGAGAGGGTCGCCCGCGCCCCGGCGCCGAGTCGCACGCCCGACAGGTTCACGGTGCCGGGCCAGATGACGATGATGTTCGCGCCCAGGCTCTGGATCTGCTCGGCCACGCGGGCCTGGGCGCCCGCGCCCACCGCCACCATCGTGATGACCGCGCCCACCCCGATCACGATGCCGAGCATGGTGAGGGCGCTGCGCAGCTTGTTGACCCGCAGCGCCCTCACCGCGATGCGCGTGCTCGCCAGGACGTTCACGTGGGGCTGACCTCCGCTTCCGCGTCCTGCTCCTCCGGCGCCTCGCCCTCGGGCAGCCCGGCCAGCAGCTCGCGCGCGACCAGCCGCTCGCGCACCGGCTCGTCTCGGGTGAGGTGGCCGTCGCGGAAGCTCAGGACGCGGCCGGCGTAGCGCGCGATGTCCGCCTCGTGGGTCACGACCACGACCGTGATGCCCTCGCGGTTGAGATCCTGGAAGAGCGCCATGATCTCCACGCCGGTGCGCGAGTCGAGGGCGCCGGTCGGCTCGTCGGCCAGGATCAGGGCCGGGTCGTTGACGAGGGCGCGCGCGATGGCCACCCGCTGCTGCTGGCCGCCCGAGAGCTGGGCCGGATGATGGTGCTCCCGCTCCGACAGGCCCACCGCGGCCAGCTTGGCGCGCGCCCGGGCCTCCCGGTCGCGCGCGGGGACGGCGCGGTAGAGCAGGGGCAGCTCCACGTTCTCCAGCGCCGTCGTGCGCGGCAGCAGGTTGAAGGTCTGGAACACGAAGCCGATCTTCTCGTTGCGCACGCGCGCGAGCGCGTCGGGGCTCATCCGGGAGACGTCGACTCCGTCGAGCCGGTACCGCCCGGCGGTCGGGGTGTCGAGGCAGCCCAGCAGGTTCATGAAGGTGGACTTGCCGGAGCCCGACGGGCCCATGACCGCCACGAACTCGCCGGGGAGGATCGAGACGGAGACCTTCCGCAGCGCGTGGATCCGTCGCGAGCCGAGGTGGTAGTCCTTGACGAGGTCCTCGGTCCCGATGAGGGCCCGGGCCATCTCAGAGCCTCAAGCGGGGTGCCGCGCCGGACGACGGGCGATCACCGGGCAGCGCGATGCCGACGATGACCCGCTGCCCCTCCTTGAGCTCGCCGCGGGCGACCTCGGTATGGGTTCCGTCGCCGATGCCGAGCTGGAGCGGCACCGCCGCCGGCTTGCCGTCGGGGCCCACGACCCACACCCGCCCCGTCGCCGCCCCGCCGGCCCGCCCGCCTCCGACCGGCCGGGCGGGCCGATCGCGCTCGGTGCTCTCGCTCCCCGGCGGCTGGAAGCGGAGCGCGGCGTTGGGGACCTGCAGCACGCCCGCCTTCTCCTCGACGACGATGCGCACGTTGGCGGTCATGCCGGGGAGGAGCCGCAGCTCCGGGTTCTTGACGGTCACCACCACATCGTAGGTCACCACGTTCTGGATGACCAAGGGGGCCTTGCGGATCTGTACGACCTCGCCGGTGAAGGGGCGCCCCGGAAACGAGTCGACCGTGAAGGTGGCGCTCTGGCCCACCGTGACCCGGCCCACGTCGGCCTCGTCCACGTTCGTATCCACCTGCATGTTCCTGAGGTCCTGCGCGATCGTGAACAGGGTGGGCGCCTGGAGGCTGGCCGCCACCGTCTGGCCGACGTCCACGCTGCGGCCGACCACCACGCCGTCCACCGGGGCGCGGATGAAGGTGCGCTCCAGATCCACCTGGGCCTGACGCAGCGAGGCCTGGGCCTGGACGACCTGGGCCGCCGCGTTCTTCAGCATCGCGTCCGAGACTCGGAGCTGCGCTTCCGCGGCCCGCACCGCGGAGCTCTGGGCGTTCTCCTGGGCCTTCGAGGCCTCCACCTGGGCCACCGCGGAGTCGTAGGCGGCCTGGGCGGTGTCCTCGTCCGCCTGGGCGATCAGGCCCCGCTGGCGCAGGTCGCGGTTGCGACCGAGTGTGCGCCTGGAGTCCACGACCGCCACCTGGGACTTGGCGGTCTGGGCCCGGGCGGCCGCGAGCGCGGCGCGCGTGTTGTCGAGGTCCGCGCGGGTCTTCTCCACCGCGGCTTGCTGGTTCAGGACCGAGGCCTGCGCGGCGTCCACCTGGGCCCTCGCCTGATTGACCTTGGCCTCGAAGATCTCGGGGTCGATGCGGGCGATGACCTGGCCCTTCTCGACCGGCGAGTTGAAGTCCGCGAACAGCTCCTTGACCTGCCCGGAGATCTGGGAGCCGACCAGCACCATGACGACCGCGTTGAGCGTGCCGGTAGCGGAGACCGCGGAGGTGAGTGGCCCGCGCCCCACGGCCGCGGTGCGGAAGGCGGGGCGGGCGCCGATGCCCTGGGTGTAGAGATAGCCTGCGGTGATCAGTCCGGCGGCGACCACGATCCCGACGATCCAGAGCAGGCGGCGTTTCATGTTGATCGGACGCGCCGGGCGAGCGCGGTATTCCTAGCGGCGGCCGAGGGCCCGCTCCAGGTTGGCGATGGCGATGCGATAGTCCGACAGGGCCTGCGCCTCGGTGGACTGGGCCTGGGTGAGCGCGAGCTGGGCGTCGGTGAGCTCGATGATGTTGGCGACGCCCGCGTCGAAGCGCCCCCGGGCGAGCTGGTAGTTCTCGTCCGCCGACTCCACCGCCTTGCGGGCGGCGCCGATCCGTTCCTCGGCCTCGCCCAGGTTCAGGTACGACTGCTCGACGCTCTGCCAGACCTGCAGTTCGCTGTCGCGCACGCGGGCCTGGGACGCCTCGAGGTTGGCCTTGGCTTCCTTGTAGCGGGCGACCCGGGCGCCGCCGTCGAAGATGGACCAGTTGAGCGAGAGGCCGACCGTCCACTCGTTGCCGGAATCGACGAAGCCGCTGGTGGTGCGTAAGCCGAAGGCAGGGGCGCCGGTGACGCCGGTCACGCCGTACGTGCCGCTGCCGAAGAGGTTCGGGAAGAAGTCCCGGAACGTCTGGCGGACGAAGGCGTCGGCCGCGTCGGCCTGCGCCTTCACCTGCCGGTACTCCGGCCGGTTCCTGATCGCCTCGGCGACCAGGGTCTCGCGGTTCATCGGGAACTGCTGGTAGGCGAGGACGTCCTTGACCTCGGTGGGCGCGTTGACCGCGATGCCCATCGCGGTGTTGAGCGCGACCCGCGCCAGGCTCACCGCGTTCTGAGCGCGGATCACGTTGACCCGCGCGTTGGCCACGTCCACCTCGGCCCGGGTCACGAAGGACTTGGGCTGGGTGCCCACCTGGAAGAATCCCTGAGCGCTGCGGAGATTGACCTCGGCCCGGTCGAGCGCGGTCACGTTCACCTCGACCAGCCGCTTCGAGAGCAGCAGGGTGTAGTACTGGGTCTTCACGAGCTGGGAGATGTCGAGTTTCTGCGCCTCGAGCACCTCCTTGAGCGCCTCCGCGCTGGACTTGGCCACGTCCTTCGCCGCCCACGTTCGACCGAAGTCGAAGAGGAGCTGGGAGGCGGTGACGCTGGCGGAGCCGAAATCGCCCTGGGTGGAGCCGCCGGTCGAGCTGATCGACCGGGCCCGGCCGTAGCTGCCGGAGCCGGTGAGCTGGGGCAGCAGGGGAGCCAGGGCCTGGTTCACGCGCTGCTGGGCCGCGACGTAGTCGCCGATGCGCGCCACGATCTTCGGCGCGTTCTCCATCCCGATGTTGACCGCTTCCTCGACCGTCAGCTCGCGGCCCACCAGCTCCAGCGGCGTGGCGAAGGGCCGGATGCCCGGCGGAGCGGGCAGCGGCTGCCGGATCGGCGTCGGAAGGGCCGTGGGCGCGGGTGGAGGCGGCACCGGCGCGACCGGTGTCGCGGGGGCGGGGGTCTGAGCGAAGACCGGGCAAGGCAGCGCCGCCAGGGTGAGCACCAGGACAAGGGAACGAGGAAGGGGCCGCCGGATCATGCCATGTCTCCCTGCAGCGCGGGCGCGGGGG
>JBBDXN010000102.1:17542-21521 GCA_040902305.1 Candidatus Rokuibacteriota bacterium
CGGCCTAAGCTCCATTTCCGTAGCTGACGTTGGAAGCGCCCCGAAACCGGGGCGCGGCGCCGCGAGCACTCCTGGGGAAAGACGTAACGTGCAGTGGCGTATTCGTGAGGGCAGGAGCCGCCCGGTCGGCGTCGCTTCAGGAGGTTGATGGCCATGGGAGTGGCCCACCCCGGGCCGGGACCGCGAGTGTCGCCTGGAGGAGTCAATTCCGCCTAATTGTAAGGACCTTTGGACTGTAGTCAAGTTTGTGAGATAGTCGCCGGGCACCCCCACGCGCAGACGTGTGCCCGGCGGGGGATACCATAGGAAGGGTCGGGGGAGGGGAGGAAGAGGCGCCATGCGGTCCGACGCACGACCGTCCAAGGTGGGCCGCTGGTCGGAGCCCGCCCTGCGCGTGCTGCGCGAGCGGTATCTCGCGCGCGAGCAGGGGGAGGTGCGCGAGACGCCGGAGGAGATGTGCTGGCGGGTGGCCCTGGCCATCGCCTCCGCGGAGAGTCGCTTCGGGCGCAGCCCGGCCGCGGTGGGGGAGGTCGCGGCCGCCTTCTACGACATGATGGTCGAGGGCTACTTCCTGCCCAACTCTCCGACGCTGATGAACGCGGGCAAGGAGAACGCGCTCCAGTACTCCGCCTGCTACGTGCTGCCGGTGGGCGACTCGATGGAGGAGATCTTCGAGTCGGTGAAGGCGGCCGCCATCATCCAGCAGTCCGGCGGCGGCACCGGCTTCGCGTTCTCCCGCCTCCGCCCCAAGGACGACGTCGTGCATTCGACGGGCGGCCGGGCCTCGGGCCCGGTGTCCTTCCTGCGCGTGTTCAACGCGGCCACCGAGGCGGTGAAGCAGGGCGGCGCGCGCCGGGGGGCGAACATGGGGATCCTCCGCGTCGACCACCCGGACGTCCTCGAGTTCATCGAGTGCAAGCTCGACGGCGGGATCACCAACTTCAACATCTCGGTCGCGGCCACCGACGTCTTCATCGAGGCCCTCGCCGCCGACGGGGAGTACGACCTGATCAACCCCCGCACCGGGCAGGTCACCGGCCGTCTGCGCGCCCGCGACGTCTGGGATCGCATCGTGCGCGCGGCGTGGTGCACCGGCGATCCGGGCATGATCTTCCTCGACCGCATCAACCGCAGCCCCGCCAATCCCACCCCGGAGCTGGGCCTGATCGAGGCGACCAACCCTTGCGTCAGCGGGGACGCCCTCATCGCGACGGATCGCGGGCTGATCCGCATGGAAGGCGTCGCCGCCGGGTTCCGGCGAGGCGGGGTGGCCGTGAAGGTGGATCAGCGCCTGCTGCCGTCGCGGCTGATGGTGTGGGAGGGCACGAACAACGTGCCGCTGGCGTCCTACGGCCAGGGCTGCCTGCCCATCAGCCAGGCGTTCTGCTCCGGCGAGCGGGAGACCGTGACGGTGCGGACGGCGGCCGGCTTCGAGGTGACCTGCACCCCGGATCACCGACTGATGACCGATCGCGGCTGGGTGCGGGCCGGCGCGCTGCGGCTCGGAGAGGACCGCGTCTGGATCCAGAGCGATCCGGGAGCGTTCGGGGACGACGCGCTGCCGGTCACCCCGCCGTCCGAGTTCATCGGGCGCAACGGCCGGCGATACCGCCACGCCCTGCCGCAGCGCTGGAGCGCGGATCTGGGCCGCGTCCTCGGCTGGCTCGTGGGCGACGGCTGGCTGCGCGCCGCGCCGGCGACCAGTCCGCTCGTGGGCTTCGCCTTCGGCCGCGACGACGATGCGGCGCTCGAGCACATCGCCGGCGTCATGAGCCCATGGTTCGGCCGGCCCGTGAAGGTCTGGACCCGTGCGCGCGGGGTCCGGCACCTCATGTATCCCGGCCGGTTCTTCACGGGGTTCTTCGAGTCGCTGGGTGTCCGGTCGGTGCGGGCGCGCGACAAGGCGGTGCCCGAGAGTCTCTTCCGGGCTCCTCGCCCGGCGGTCGTCGGGTTCCTGCAGGGACTCTTCTCTGCCGACGGGACCGTCCGGGAGAATCCCAAGACGAACAGCTCCTGGATCGCGCTCACCTCCAAGAGCCGGGAGCTGCTCCGCGGCGTGCAGCTCCTGCTGCTCAATCTCGGGATCAAGAGCAGCGTGCTGGACCGGTCCCGAGCTCCCCGGGAGGGGCTCTTCGCCTATCGGACGAAGAGCGGCGAGCCACGCGCCTACGGCTCCGACGGGGTGCTCCTCGAGCTCGGGATCTTCGGGAAGTCGCGCTCGACGTTCCTGCAGGAGATCGGGTTCCTCGACGACAAGCAGCGCCGGCTCGAGCCGGTCCGCTACGCCGGCTCCTACGCCCGGAAGTGGAGTGACCCGGTGGTGGCGATCGTTCCCGCCGGCCCGCGGCTCGTCTACGACCTGACCGAGCCGCAGAGCCACTCGATGATCGCCAACGGGTTCGTCGTCCATCAATGCGGCGAGCAGCCCCTGTTGCCGAACGACGCGTGCAACCTGGGCTCGGTGAACGTGGCGAAGTTTGCGGTCGAGCGGGCCGGGCAGTGGGAGATCGACTGGGCCGAGCTCGAGCGGGTGGTGCGCCTCGGGGTGCGCTTCCTCGACGACGTCATCGAGGTGAATCCCTATCCGCTCGCGCAGGTGGACGAGATGGTGAAGGCCAACCGCCGCGTGGGCCTCGGCATCATGGGCTGGGCGGACCTGCTCTTCACCCTCGGCGTGCCCTACGACGGCGAGGAGGCGCTCGAGCTGGCCGAGCGCCTCATGGCCTTCGTCAAGGAGAAGGGCCACGATCAGTCGGCCCGCCTCGCCGAGGAGCGCGGCCCGTTCCCGCACTGGGGGCGGTCGATCTATCGCCACGGCCGGCCGCTCCGCAACGCCACCGTGACCACCATCGCGCCCACCGGCACCATCTCGATGATCGCGGGCTGCTCCTCGGGCGTCGAGCCGGTGTTCGCGCTCGCCTTCGAGCACCGCGTGAAGGGGCCGGACGGCGAGCGGGTGCTGCCCTTCTTCAGCGAGAGCTTCGAGCGCCTCGCCCGGCGGCAGGGCTTCCACTCGGAGACGCTGATGGCGGAGGTGGCCCGGCGGGGATCGCTGGCCGGCCTCGAGGGCGTGCCCCAGGCGGCGCGCGAGGTGTTCAAGACCGCGCACGAGATCGACGCGATCTGGCACGTGCGGCATCAGGCCGCCTTCCAGAAGCACACCGACAACGGGGTGTCGAAGACGATCAACCTGCCCGAGAGCGCGACGGAGGCGGACGTGGCGGCCGCCTACCGGCAGGCGTGGGACCTGGGCTGTCTCGGCATCACCGTCTTTCGCGACGGCTCCAAGGGCCGCCAGGTCCTCAACGTGGGCCTGCGCCGCGAGGGGTATCCCGCGGCCGGCGGCGAGCGCGGGGTCAAGCCACGCCCGCACAGCCTCACCGGGTCCACCTACCGGATGGAGACGCCGATCGGGACCGCGTTCATCACCGTCAACGACAACGGCGGCGGGGAGCCCTTCGAGGTGTTCGTGCAGGTGGGCAAGGCGGGATCGGACACCATGGCGTTGGCGGAGGCCCTTGGCCGGCTCGTCTCGCTCGTGCTGCGGCTGCCCTCGCCGCTGTCGCCGCGCCAGCGGCTCGAGGAGGCGATCAGCCAGCTCTCGCGCATCGGCGGCGGGCAGCCCACCGGCTTCGGCGCGGCCAAGGTGCTCTCGCTGCCCGACGCGCTGGCCCGCACGCTCGCCGAGCACATCGGCCCGTCGCGCCTGGCGGCCGGCTCCGGCGCTCCCGCGGCCTCGCCGATCACGCTGCGCCGGGTAGGGGACCTGTGCCGCGAGTGCGGGCAGGCCACGCTCGTGTACGAGGAAGGGTGCAAGAAGTGTCTCTCCTGCGGCTTCAACGAGTGCTAGGCCCGAACTATTCATGAACGGACAACGCGCGAGACGGCCGGGTCCTGTCGCCGTGGGTGGCTCCCGCGCAGTCGGCTTCGTCACCCACTCGCCGGACTCGCCGCTCTCCGAGCGGCGCACCGGACTCGG
>JBBDXN010000103.1:0-21308 GCA_040902305.1 Candidatus Rokuibacteriota bacterium
ATGCGGTCAGATCACGTGTCAAACCCGCGCGGTCAATTCACTTGCTAACAACAGGGTGAGGTAGCCGGGGCGAGATCCGCCGCGCAGGCGGTAAGCCTTGCCGGGTAGATCTTCCCGCGCGATGTCGCCTGGCGCGGTGAACTTGCCTGATTTCGCATCGAACCCTACTGGCACGGAGAATGCTCCCTCGCACGGGACAGGAGGATCGACCATGCATCGTGCGATCACACGCGTTCTGGTGCCCGCGTCACTCGCCGTCGGCGTGCTCGCCGGCTGCGCCATTCAGGATCCCGCATATCCCCCGACCACCGGCGCCGTCCTCGGCGGATCCACGCCACGCGTGGTGGAATATCCGGGAGGCCGCTATCAGCTCTACGGGGACGGCTCGAATGCGGCGCCGCACTACTGGGTCTGGGTTCCCGCGGGCACGACTCCGCCCCCGCCCCCCGCGCTGCCGTCGACACGTGTCGTGTCGGCGACGGAGGGGCGCTATCAGCTCTACGGGGACGGATCGAGCTCGTCGCCGCACTACTGGGTGTGGGTGCCGGCCGGCGCGACGGTGGTAGCGCCCCCGCCGCCGCCACGGCGTCCCTAGCGAGCGCTAGCGGCGGTTAGCGAGGCGGCGGAGGCGGCGGCGGGCCCGGCGGAGGCAGCGGGACCGTCGGCGGAACCGCGCTGACCGGCGGGGGCGGCGGCGGCGGCGGAGCCGGCGACGTGTACGCGGGCTGCTGCTGCGTGCGCGAGCCGCGCGCCACCGGCACCTTGTTGCCCTTGGCGTACATGCACTGGGTATAGCTCATGTCGTAGCGACGCTGCACCGAGCCGTCGGAGGCGTCGGCGTGGCTCGCTCCGATCGCGGTGCCCCCGAGCAGGCCGACGCCCGCTCCCGCGGCGGCTCCGACGGCGGGGTTGCCGGCGGCGGCACCCAGCGCGGCGCCCGCGGCGGCACCCACCACCGCGCCGATCACGCCGCCGCCGACCGTGCTTTGCGTCGAGGCCTTCTTCGCGGTGGTCCCGACCTGCCCCGAGGCCCACCGGCGGCAGAGCGCGTCATCGGTCTGGAACTGCTCGAAGCTCTTGGTACTGCCGGGCAATACCATGACGCTCGGGCCGTGAGGAATGGTGGCGCAGCCACTCAGCAGCGCGCCGACCAGCGCGACGACGGCGGCTCCGCGTGGCTTCACGACCTGCGTCATCGCGGCCGCTCCGGCACCTTGATCCACGCCTCGGCGCAACCCGGCACCGTCGGATAGTAGCCCTTGGCGCTCGCGCAGTAGTACCAGTACGGGGTGGGTGCCGCGGGAGCCGGCGGCGCCGCGGGCGGGCGCTCGACGTAGACTCCCCCGCGCCAGTGGGCATCGCCCGGAATGGCGGTGACCGCGAGGGCCGCGATTACCAGCAGCAGGATCACGAGGGTCTTTCTCATCGCCGCCTCACTCTGACGAGCATTGGGCCGCCTTCATTTACAGTGAATCCAAGAATATCGCCGGAGAACTATTCCCGCCATCTCTTCCGATGATGGACCCGATGCGGGCGGCGCGGCGGATCTGGCCGGGATCGCTGGCGTTCTCGGCCTTCCGCCCTGAAGCGGCCTAGCGGATGCCGGCGCGCATGAAGCTCTGGACGAACTGGCGCTGGAAGAGCAAGAAGGCGACGAGCAGCGGTCCCGAGGTCATCAAGGTCGCCGCGGTGATGATGGACCAGTCCACCCCCTGATCCACCGAGGAGAAGACCTGGAGCCCGACGGTCAGGGGCCGTGACTGGACCGAGTTCGTGACGATCAGCGGCCACAGGAAGTTGTTCCAGTGGTAGCTGACCGAGACCAGCCCGTAGGCGACGTAGACCGGCTTCGCCAGGGGCACGTAGACCCGCCAGAGGACTTCCAGCGGGCCGGCGCCTTCTACCCGCGCGGCCTCGTCCAGCTCCTTCGGCACCGTCTTGAAGGTCTGGCGAAGGAGAAAGATGCCGAACGCGGAGGCCATGTAGGGCAGCCCGATGGCGGCGAGGGTGTCGAGAAGGCCGAGGCGGCTCATCGTCCGGTAGTTCTCCACGATCAGCACGTCCGGCATGATCATGAGCTGCACCAGGACGAGCAGGAACGCGGCGGCGCGGCCCGCGAAGTCGAAGCGCGCGAACGCATAGGCGGCGAGCGTGCACAGCACGAGCTGGACGGCCAGGATCATGGCGACCAGCAGGATGGTGTTGACGAAGTAGCGCGCGAACGGCGCCGCGGCCCAGGCGTGGACGAAGTTCTCGAGGGTCAGCGGCGCGGAGAGAACGAAGCGGGTCGAGAACTCCGACGGGTGAAACGCGGTCCAGACCGCGTAGGCCAGCGGCAGGACCCAGAGCAGGCCCAGGAGCCAGGCCCCCGCGGTCTCGAGCGCGCGCCCGACGCTCATCGCCCGGTCACTGGTAGTGCACCCGGCGGTCCAGCAGCAGGAACTGGCCCAGGGCCACCGCGGCCAGGATCACCAGCAGCACCAAGGTCAGCGCGGCCGCGTAGGCCTGGTCCCAGAACTTGAACCCGACGTCGTAGATGTAGTACAGCAGCAGCGCGGTCGTGTTGTCGGGCCCCCCCTTGGTCATGACCACGATGTGATCCACGAGGCGGAACGAGTTGATCACCGCGTTGACCAGGACGAACAGCGTGGTCGGCATCAGGAGCGGAAACGTCACGCGGCGGAAGAAGTACCAGCGGCCCGCGCCCATCAGGGACGCCGCCTCGCCCAGATACGGCGACAGCGACTGCAGCGCGGCCAGGTAGAAGATCATGAAGAAGCCCGCCTCCTTCCACACCGTCACCACCACCAGGCAGCCCAGCGCGGTCCCGCGGCTCCCGAGCCAGTTGTGGCTGGGCAGCCCGAAGAGCCCGGTGACCTGCTCGAGCAGGCCGTAGCCCGGGGTGTAGAAGAAGAGCCAGATGTTCGCCACCGCGATCATCGGCAGCACGGTGGGGGTGAAGAAGGCCAGGCGCAGCAGTCCCCGACCCGCGATGCGGTCGTTCACCCACATCGCCATCAGGAGCGCCAGCGCGATCGAGAGCGGGATGGTGCCGACCGCGAACCACAGGTTGTTGCCGAGCGCCTGCCAGAACACCGGGTCCTCCACCATCGCCTGGTAGTTCTCGAGCCCCACCCACACCGAGGGCCGCCCCGGCTTCGGCGTGGAGAAGAGGCTCGTATAGATGGTGGCCGCCACCGGATAGTGGGTGAACGTGACGAGCAGCACCGCCGCGGGCAACAGCAGTAGCCACCCGTGCACATGCGCCCGCCAGGCATGTGACATCACGAGACCAGGACCCCGGCACCCGCTTCGACGCTCACGCGACCTCGCGCATCAGCGCCGATATGGGCGCAGGATGCGCTCCGCCTCGCGCTGCGCGTCCTTCATCGCCTGCTCCGCCGGCTTCGCCCCGGTCAGCGCGGCCTGCAACCCGTCGTTGAGCGCCTTGGTCACCCGCTGGTTGTCGTGAGTGGACAGCTCCGCCACCGCGTGCGGGAGCTGATCGCGCGCCACCGCGGCGGCCGGGAAGCCGGCCACGTACTGCTTCATCACCGGCGTCTCCCACGCGTCGGGCCGCACCGCGACGTAGCCGGTGTCGATGCCCCACTGGGCCGCGCGCGAGGGCGACGTGATCCACTTGATGAACTTGAGCGAGGCGGCCTGCTGGGCGGGCGTGCTCTTCTTGAAGATGTGGAAGTTCCCACCGCCGGTCGGGGAGCCGCGCCGCTTGCCGGCGGGCAGCATCGCCACCCCGAACTCGAACTTGGCGTTGTTCTTCACGTTGGTGAGGTTGCCGGTGGTGGTCCACATCATGGCGGTCTTGCGCTCGAAGAAGTCCCTCGGCGTCGTACCCCATTCAATGATGCCGGTGGGCATGACCTTGTGCTTGCCGCTCAGGTCCACCCAGTATTGGAGCGCGGCCACCACCGCCGGCTTGTCGTAGTACGTCTGGGTGCCCGCCTGGTTCATGAGCAGCACGTCGTTCTGGGTGGTGAAGCCCTGGAAGAGCCAGTACGGAAAGCCGGAGGACGGCACCTCGAGCCCCCACTGGGTCACGTTACCCCCGGCGTCGCGCTTGGTGAGCTTGCGCGCGTACTCGATCTGCTCGGCCCAGGTGGCGGGCGGCCGGTTCGGGTCGAGCCCGGCCTCCTTGAAGGCGTCCTTGTTCCAGTACAGCACGATGGTGGAGCGCTGGAACGGGATGCCCCAGGTCTTGCCACCGGTCTGGCTGTTGAGCATGAAGGCCGGGAAGAAGCTCTTGAGCCAGCTCTTGTCCTCGGCGCTGGTGGCCATGGTGTCGAACGGGATGATGGCGTCCTCGTCGATCAGGGTGAACATGTCGGTGGAGAGCAGCACCGACATCTGCGGCGGCTCCCCGCTCTTGAGCGCGGTGAGCACCTTCACGATCGTCTCCTGGTAGGTCCCGGCGTAGATCGGCTTCACCCGGATGCCGGGGTTCTCCTTCTCGAAGTCGGCGGCGAGCCCGTCGATGATCTTGGTCACCGGTCCGCCCACCGCTACCGGGTAGTAGAAGGTCAGCTCCACCGGGCTCTGGGCGCCCGCCGGGACCGCGCCGCCCGCGAGGGCGGCGAGCAGGATCGCCGCGGTGAGCCATCCGAGCAATCTCGATCTCGTCTTCATTCATGTTCTCCTTGTCATCGAGAGATGGATGAAAGCGGGGCCGTCGTCGCGACGGCTCCCGCTCTGGGCATCGAACACGTGCGTGGCAGCCGGGCTCCAGGAGAGCCGCACCGGGGCGCCGGGAGGCAGCCCGACCCGCCCGGGGGCGCGCACCGCGAGGATCTGGCTTCCCACCGCGCAGGTCAAGATCGAGTCGGCGCCGAGGTACTCGACGCTCGTCACGCTCGCGCCGACGCCCTCGGACGCCAGGCGCAGGTCCTCGGGCCGGACCCCGAGCAGCAGCCCCGTCCCCGGCCCCGCCAGCACCGGCGGCCCGTCGCTGCCCGCGATGACGGCCCCGCGGACACCATCGGCCAGGGTGAGGATGTTCATGGGCGGAGTGCCGATGAAGCGGGCCGTGAAGGCGGTGGCGGGACGCGCGTAGAGCTCGTCGGGCGCGGCGTCCTGCTCGACGCGGCCGTCGCGGAGCAGGATCACCTGGTCCGCCATGCTCATGGCCTCGGTCTGGTCGTGGGTGACGTAGACCATGGTGATGCCGAGGCTCTGCTGGATCCCGCGGATCTCACGGCGCATCTCGAGGCGGAGCTGCGCGTCCAGGTTCGAGAGCGGCTCGTCCATCAGGCACACCGGGGTCTCCGCGATCAGGGCGCGGCCGAGCGCCACCCGCTGTTGCTGCCCGCCCGAGAGCTGCGATGGCCGGCGCTCGAGCAACCCGTCGAGGCCGAGCAGCGAGGCGACCCGCTCGAGGCGCTCGCCCCGCTCGGCCGCGCCCACCCGGCGCACCCGGAGCCCGAAGACGATGTTCTCGGCCACCGAGAGATGGGGAAAGAGCGCGTAGGACTGGAAGACCATGGACAGCCGGCGCTCGGCGGGCGGGCGGTGGGTCACGTCCACCCCGCCGATGGCGATGCGCCCGGCGGTGGCGGTCTCGAGCCCGGCGATGAGCCGCAGCGTGGTGGATTTGCCGCAGCCCGACGGCCCCAGCAGCACCAGCATCTTCCCGGCGGCGGCCTCGAAGCTCACGTCGTCCACCGCGCGCGTGGACCCCCACCAGCGGCTCAGGTGCTCGACCGAGATCGCGGACACGGAGGGGCCCGCCTAGGCCCCCACGCGCGCCGGCTCCAGGCCGAACAGGCGGGAGGCGTTCCGCCAGCGAACCGCGTCGCGATCGGCCGCGGACAGCTCGAGCTGCGTGAGCAGGGCGAGCGCCTCGTCGGGCAGGACGTGGGCGTGGCACTCGATCAGCGGAGCCGTCAGCGCGGGCAGACGAAGTCCCAGAGCGCTCCCGCGCGCTCCACCACCGCGTCCACGTCCTCGGCGAGGAGATGCCGCGCCGCGACCATCGCCGCCGCGTCCTCGCGCACCCGCGCGAGATAGGCCTCGCGGCCCGCGTAGCGCTCCTCGATCGAGCCCCGGGGGTCGCCGGTCCGCGCCCGCTCCGCCGCGGTGCGGGCGAAGGACAGGGTCGAGCCCATCATGGACATGATGTCGCCCGGGGCCCCCTGCTCCGGATGGCGCGGGTTCCAGCCGGTATAGGTGGCCACCGGCACCCGCAGCTCGGGAGGGCGGATGCCCGCGCGCTCGTTGCCGTCGCCGTCCACCGCGGAGACGAACGTCACGAAGGGCGAGCCGAGCTTGGGCGGCAGGGTGGCGACGATCCCGCGCTCGACGGCCGGACCGAAGTCGAGCCGCTGTGGCCGCTGGGCGCGATCGGGGAAGCGCGCGCCGGGGATCGCCGCATAGACGCGGCCGGTCGACTCGGCCAGGACCGCGGTGCCGTCGGCCAGGCGCGGGACCGCGCTGGGCGGCGGCTCCACGCCCTCGCTCACCCAGTGATCGAGGTTCACCAGCGCCGCGCGCAGCAGCGGGGAGTAGTCCACCACGCTGAACGGGTGGAAGCCGCGACCCCCGGTATTGGGATCGGCGGCCGGCGGCGGCAAGGTGCCCGGGATGTGCTGGGTACCCGCGAAGAGGTACTGCCGCACGTAGGCCGGGGGCGTCACGTCACGCGTGCCGGCGACGTCGGTGTGCACGAGCGATCCGTCGCCGCGCCAGTACTCGGCGGCGGTATTGATGGTGAAGATGCGCGGCGGCTTCGCGCGCCCCGCGAGGCGCCGGAGCAGCGCGTCGCGCTGGCCGGTCACCGGATCGTCCTGCTCTCCGTCGGTGAACGGGAACAGGCTCCCGACCGCGTGCACCGCGTTGAGCGAGGGCTGGCCGAAGCGGCAGTTGAACTCGCCGCGCCGGGCCCCCGCCACGTGCGGGATCACCGCGTCCCAGACGAAGCGGCCGGCCTCGTCCTCGTCGAGGCCCAGGTAGAGCAGGTGGCGCAGGAAACGGCCGCTCTGCGACACCCCGAACACGTACGAGCGCTCGACGCTCCCCGCGCACGGGTTCCCCTCCCCCGCGGTCCCCCAGCGCAGGAAGCCCGCGACGTCGCGCACCGCGGTGAAGCCGAGGCCGACCACCGGCGGGTCCTGGGCCCGGTAGTAGCAGTCATAGATGCGGCCCGGCTGGAAGCCGCCGTCGAGCGCGACCGACGAGGCGTCGGGAAAGCGCCAGGCCGACCGCGGCACCGTGACCGCCGGGGCGTCCGCGTGCTCGCGCACGTGCAGCTCGGCCTCCGGGTCGTCCGGACGCGCCACCGCGTGCGGGATATGGTAGCGGTCGGCCAGGGGCAGGACGTCGACGCGGGCGTGCGGCCGGAACTCGCAGCGCACGCGCTCCGACACGCCGGAAATCCGCGGCACCGTCATCGCCATCATGCCGTCGCGGCGCGGGACGTCGGCCTGCCAGCCGATCCACGCCACCGTGTAGCCGTGGCGCATCAGGAACTGATTGCCGAAATCCTCCCGAGACGTCGGATCGTTCGCGCGCGGCGTGCTGTTGAACATGCCGAGGGCGATCTTGCGCCCCCGATTCGGCACGTCGAGCAGCAGCCGCCGGCGGCCGCCGCCGAGCGGCCGCAGGAGGTAGAAATCGGCCGAGTACTCGACGAGGCCGCGGGCGTTGCGCGGGGCCAACCCCAGATCCGCGATCGGCTCGTTCGCCCGGGCCGCCGGATCCGCCGAGAGGTGCAGCACCCCCTCGATCTTCTCGTAGGCGCCGCCGGCTCCGAAGGCCATCCCGCCCAGCACCGGCCCGCGCCGGGTCACGTCGAGCGTCACGACTCCCATGGGGCGGCCCTCCGATTCAGAAGCCGAGGAACGGCTTGAGCGCGGCGAGGACGGCGTCCGGATTGTCCTCGTGCAGCGTGTGCACCGCGCGGGGGATCTCGACGAACTGGCCCTTCGGCAGCTCCCGGGCCATGCGCTGGGCCACCTCGCGGTCGAGGATGGGGCTCTCCTCGCCGCGCAGCACCAGCGTGGGCACCGGGATCGCCCGCAGCACCGCCCACCAGTCCACCTCCACCGTGGAGCGCAGCGTCTTCACGCTCGGGTGCCAGGCCCACACGATCCGGCCGTCCGCCCGCTGGCGCAGGCTCTGGGCGGCCACCCAGCGGTAGTAGTGGATGCCGGGATACGGATTGCCCCGGAAGAGATGCTGGGCGGCCTGCTCGATGCTGTCCCAGAAGTCCGGCTCAGGCGGGCCGGGCGGCGCCTGCGACGCGCGGGTACTGATCACCGGTCCAATGTCCACGATCACGAGCTTCTGCACCGCCTCCGGCCGCTTCGAGGTGAAGTACATAGCGTTCCGCCCGCCCATCGAGAGCCCCATCACGATGAGCGGGGCCAGCCCGAGCTGATCGATCACTCCGCTCAGGTCGTCGAACGCGGGCGAAGGCCCGTAGACGCCGGCCGGATCGCTGTCGCCGTGGCCGCGCTGATCCAGGGCGTAGACGTGGAAGTGGGGCTGGAGCGCGATGCTGAGCGTGTCCCAGGCGTGCGCGTGCCCGGTGAAGCCGTGCAGCAGGAGCAGCGGCGTGCGGCCCTCCCCGCCCCAGTCGAGCACGTGGAAGCGCAGGCCCTGGACGGTGACGTGCCGGTCGAGCGGGCGCAGCAGGTTCATCGCGGCCCGATCAGAGCTGGATCCGGCCTGGGCCCCGCGGCCCGCCGCGCCCGCCCATGTCGGGAGGCATGCGATCGGGGATCACGATGTTCGAGGACTGCTCCCGGCGCAGCTCCTGCAGCTCGCGGATCGCGCGCTCGACTCCCACCTTGGCGCCCTCCGCGAACTTCTCCGCCGCATCGCCGAGCGAGGTCGCCTCGATCTCGAAGGTGATCGGCAGGGCACCCACCGGGGAGAGGAGCTGGGCCTCCCCCACGTAGAGGATCTTGCGGCCGAGGTCGATCGAGCCGTCCGTCTTCACCGGGGTCATCACGCGGATGATGCCGATGCGGCGGTCGGTGTAGGTCTCCTCGCGATAGAGGGCGACCGGGTCCATCCGGAGCTCGAGCTGCTCGTCGGCCATCGTCGACAATCCTTTCTTTAGGTGAGCTCGACCCGCGCGCTCATGGCCACCGTGCCCTCCGGGGTCACGGCCCAGAGCTCGGCCGCGCGGCCGTCCGCGGTGGGACGCCCACGCAGCTCGAAGGGCGCGGAGTCGAAGAGTGGGGCGCGGGCCTGGGTCTCGTAGCTCAGGAACACACGCCCGCGATGGTGATCCCGGGCGAAGTCGATCAGGAGCGTGGAGGTGAGCGGGCCGTGGACGATCAAGGCGGGGTATCCCTCCCGCTCCACCGCCCAGGGGCGATCGTAGTGGATGCGGTGGCTGTTGAAGGTCAGCGCAGAGAAGCGGAACAGCAGCACCGGGTTGGGCGTGATGAGGCGGCGCCACGGCGCGTCGTCGGGCGCGGGCTCGCGACGGGGCGCCTGGTTGCGCTCGCCCGCCTTGACCTCCTCCCGGAACACGGTGCGGCGCTCTTCCTCGATGGCCAGGGTCTCCCCGGCGAAGATGCGCTGCGCCACCGTGGCGAAGACCAGGGTCCCGGTGCCGCCCGTCTTCACCGAGATGTCGGCCAGCTCCGTCTCCCGCCGCACGGCGTCGCCGATGCGCAGCGGCCGGTGGAAGCGGAAGCGCTCCCCCGCGAACATGCGCCGCGGCAGCGGCATCGGCGGGATCACCCCGGTGTCGAGCGGGCTGCCGTCGGGCCGGAGCGCCTCCGGCGGAAAGCGCGGGAGGAAGTAGAGGGACTGCCAACCCGGCGGCAGGGGGTCGCCCGATCGGAGCTCGGGCTCGTCGCGGCCGAAGGTCAGGCGCAGCAGGTTGGCGGGCGCGGCGGTGATCACGTCGGTGGCGCTCTCGCGCCGGCCGACGTGCGCCTTCAGGTCGTCGAGCGCGGCCGCGGTGGTCACGCGGGCACCGGCGGCCGGCGGCGGTGCCAGTCGGTCGCCCGCTGATAGGCGTGGCCCGCGCGCAGCACGGTGGCTTCGTCGAAGGGCCGGCCCGAGATCTGGAACGACAGCGGGAGGCCCGCCGAGGAGAAGCCGGTCGGCAGGGCGAGGGTGGGCAGGCCGGTGACGTTGAACGGGCCCATGTTGCTCTTGGCGAACGGGAAGTCGGGATCGAGCGCCACCTTGAACGCAGGAGCCGGGCCGAGCGCGGTGGGCGTGACCAGCACGTCGACCGACCGCAACGCGCGCGCGGTGTCCTCGCGGATCTGGGCGCGGAGCCGCTGGGCCTGCACGTACTCGTCGCCGCGGAAGAGCCCGCCCGCCATCAGCTTCTCGCGCAGCACGTCGCCGTAGAGCTCCGGACGCGCGCGCAGGTCGCGCTCGTGATACGCGAAGGCCTCGGTGAGCATGATCACCATGAAGGACGGCGTCGCGTGGATGCTCGGGATCGCGACGTCCCGCACGGTGGCGCCGAGCCGCCCGAGCTCGCCCAGCGCGCGCTCGAAGGCGGCCACCGTCTCCGGCTCCACCTGCTCGAAGAAGTAGTCGCGCACCACCCCGACCCGCAGCCCCTTGACGCCGCCCTCGAGGTTCGCCAGATAGTCCGCCACCGGCTCGCGCGCCGAGGCGGGATCGGCCGGATCGTGACCGGCCAGCGCCTGCAGCATGAACGCGCAATCCTCCGCCGAGCGCGCCATGGGCCCGGTGTGATCGAGGGTCCACGAGAGCGTGACCACGCCGGCCCGGCTCACGCGTCCGTAGGTCGGCTTGAGCCCGGCGATGCCACAGAAGGCGGCCGGGCCGCGGATGGACCCCCCGGTGTCGGAGCCGAGCGAGCCCACCGTCAGGCCGGCGGCCAGCGCCGCGCCGGAGCCGCTGCTCGAGCCGCCCGGGATGTGATCGAGGTTCCACGGGTTGCGCGCGGGCGGAAAGCGATGGCCCGGGAACTGGATGCCGAACGCGAACTCGTGGGTGATCAGCTTGCCGAGCATCACCATGCCGGCCTGCGTAAGGCGCGCCACGCAGGTACAGTCGAAATCGGGCACCCAGTCGGCCAGCAGCGCGGAGCCGGCGGTGGTGCGGATGCCCTTGGTCGCGTAGAGGTCCTTGTAGGCGATCGGGATGCCGGTGAGGGGGCCCGCGGTGCCCCGCTCGAGGGCGGCCTCCGCGGCGCGGGCGTCGGCGAGCGCGCGCTCCGCGGTGATCGTCACGTAGGCGTTGAGGCTCTTGTCGAGCGTCTCGATGCGGCGCAGCAGATCAGCGGCGTAGTCCACCGGGGAGAGCTCCCGGCGGCGGAAGAGGCCGCCCAGCTCCCGGATCCCGGCGTAGCAGAGCTCGTCGGCGCTCACGAGCCGGGCTCCGCGCCGCCCTTTGCGTCAAACGTCACCGCGGGCTCCACCGTGCGCACCGCGCGGCTGTCGAGCGCCCGGATCGGCCGGAGGGCATTGCTGAGGAACCCCCGCACCAGGGAGAGGCGCGCGGGCGGGATGGGCAGGCCGGCGAGGCGGGCGCGCTCCTTCACCTCGTCCAGCGTGACGTCAGGGGGCAGCTCGGGCATGACGGATCTCCTTGTCGGCGACGGGGCATAGAGTAGACGGGTCCACGGGCGAGAGCAACACATCGCCACCGCCCCGCACCCTCTCCCCTCCGGGGAGAGGGAATCAGGTGGTCTGGCGGAGGATCGGGGCGAAGCGCTCCATGCGCTCGAGGCTCTCCGCGAGGCTCTCGCTGCGGAAGTCGAAGATCAGCTCGCTCACCCCGAGTCCCGCGAACGTGGCGACGTCGTCGGTGATGGCCTGCTGGCTGCCGGAGAACGGGCGCCGCTCGGCGCCACCGTCCACCCGCTGGCCCGGATCGTAGACCGGCGCCTTGTAGGAGATGGTGAGCTTCGAGGGATCGCGCCCTTCCGCCTCGGTGAGATGGGCGAGCTCGTCGAGGAGCGCGCGCAGCTCGGGCGGCCGCAGCGGCACCGCCGGATTGGCCCCGACCGGATGCCAGCCGTCGCCGAGCCGGGCCACCCGGCGCAGCGCGGCCTTGCTGTGGCCGCCCACCCAGATCGGCGGGTGCGGCTTCTGCACCGGATGCGGCAGGCACCGCACGGAATCGAAGCGGTAGAACTCCCCGCGGTACGACGCGGGATCCTGGGTCCACAGCGCCTTGAAGATGCGCAGGTACTCGTCGCTCACCGCGCCGCGGCGGTCGAAGTCGGGCGCGCCGAGGGCCTGGAACTCCTCGCGCAGCCAGCCCACCCCGACGCCGACCGTGACGCGCCCGCGGGAGAGCACGTCGATGGTGGCGAGCATCTTGGCGGTCACCACCGGGTTGCGATGGGGCAGGATCATCACGCTCGAGATCAGGCGCAGCGTCCGCGACTTGCCCGCGACGAAGGCCATCAGCGAGAGCTGCTCGAGCGCGTCGCCCTGCCCGGGGAACGCGCCGCTCACCGTGTACGGATACTTCGAGTTGATCGTGACCGGGAACACGATGTGGTCGGCGATGACCACCGAGGAGAAGCCCCACGCCTCCGCGCGCGTGACCAGGGTCTCGAGCGCCTCCGGCGAAGCGGTCTGGCCGCGCGTGGGCAGGTAGAAGCCGTATCGCATGTCCCGGGCGCGCCTACTTGAAGTGCGGCATCAGCTTCTTGGCCATCAGGTCGATCTGGGCCGGATCGTCGGTCACCGGCCCCAGCACGAGATACTTGAGCCCCGCATTGACCAGATCGTCGATGCGCGTGTTGATGTGGTCGATCGAGCCGACCATGTACGACTCCTGCAGGTGCTCGTAGGTCCGGTGCGTGCCCATCGTCTTGATGAACGGCGCCTTGGAGGCGGCCACCGCCTTGGCGTGGCTCGGGGTGTCGACCAGGTGGATGAAGTTGCAGTGCCCGAAGGTGAGCTTCTTCGGATCGCGGCCGAGGCTCTTGGCGTGCTGTTGGAGCAGGCCCCAGTCCCGCTTCACCCAGTCCTGGGTGCCCGAGCAGCGCGAGAGCCAGTTGCCCGCCTTGACGATGCGGTCCATCACGGTCGTGGCGATGACCGGCACGTCGTGCTCGCCCGGATCGGGCACGCGCGAGCCGCCGGAGACCCAGATCTTCGGCATCCGGGGAGGCCGCGGGTCGATGGTGACGTCGTCGAAGTGGTAGAACTTGCCGTGGTAGCTCGCGTTGGGCCTGGTCAGGAGCAGCGTCACCGCCTCGATGATCTCGTCGGTCCGCTTGCCGCGCTCCTGGATGCGCGAGCCGGTCACCTCGTACTCGCGGGCGTACCAGCCCGGCCCCACCCCGAACACGTAGCGATTGTTCGAGAGGTGGCAGAGCGTGGAGATCTCCTTGGCCAGGAGCACCGGGTGGCGCACCGGCAGCACCAGGATGCCGGTGGCGATGTCCACCTTCGAGGTCAGCGCGGCCGCGTAGGCGAGCGAGCCGAGCGGCTCGAGCCAGGCATTGCCGTAGAGGCCGGGCGCGGAGAGCAGATGATCGATCACCCACACGTCGATGCCGTACTTCTCGCACTTGACGATGGAGTCGCGGATGCGGCGCATGTTCTTCGGGTCCGTCTTCTTGCCGCTCCACGCGTAGGTGGGGATCCACGCCCCGAACTTGAGCTTGGCCATGAGGCCTCCTTTCGAGTCGGGCAACACCCTAGGGGCGGGGGGAGGCGATGTCAAGGGCGCGGCGAGGCGCGGACCGCGCGCGGCCGGGACCGGTGGTCGAAGGGGAAAGGGCGGCGGCTAGAAGGCGGCGACTTTGAGACGGACGAGGCCGAAGACCCCGCGCGCGGAGCTCTCGGGGTACACGGAGTCCACGTACCGGTCGTAGCCGGCCTGGACCGACAGCGTGGTCGGTCCGCCCAGGAACCGGCCGAGGCCGCACGACACCCCCCCACTCCAGCTCATGGTGCGCCCGTCCACCGTGCGGTCGCTGCTCTGTGTCGCGGTGTAGGCGCCGAACGTCCACAGCTTCCACCAGCTCCCGGGCGGGCCGTAAGACAGGAGCAGGGAGGCCGAGCCGCTATTGTTGCGGGTCTCCGACCATTCGTAGCGTTCGAGGCCGCTGCTGACCGACGGCACCACCGTCAGGGACTCGACCGGACGCAGCGTGAAGCGCAGGTCGTGGTACAGCATGTTCATCTCGTGATCCGGCCGGGCGACGTCGCGACTCGTGACGTAGGTGGACGACGTCGAGACGTCCCAACGCGTCGCGCCGTAGTAGGCGCCGCCGGACAGGCTGTCGAAGGTCTGCTGGTCCCTGGCGCGGGTGCGACCCTCGCCGGTCAGCCAGACCCGCTCCGAATCACCCTTGGCGTACGTGAGCCCGAGGATCGGCCAGTTCCGGGGCGCGATCTGCGCGGTGACCGCGGTCTGGGCCCGGCTGGTGCGGGGCAGCGCCGGGTTGTGGTCCACGTTGTCGGCCAGATCGGACTGCGAGAGCCGCAGGCGCAGCAGGCCCAGCCGCTGCGCGACCCAGACCTCGGTGCCCTCCTTGTCCCTCTGCGACGGCGGCCCACTCACGAGCCTCTCCAGGCGCCGGCCGACCGAGCGATACTCGGCGCCTCCCTCGAAGTCCCCGACCCCGCCCTTGAGGCCCAGGGAGACCGGCTCCTCCTGCTCGTCCAGACCGAGACCGAAGGCGGCGCCCGGCGCCACCGCCGGGCCGTAGCCCAGCGTGCCGTCCGGCCGGGAGGCCGCGAGGCTGGGTGGGAGATACGCCACCGCGCCGTAGGCGGTGACCTTGGCGTCCTGCGGCCGGGCCGCGGCGGCGGCGCCGAAGCGCATCAGGTGCCAGCGCTCGCCCTTGCCCAGCAGCACCCGCAGATCGCCCAGGTCGTCCTCGCCAGTGGAGCGAAGGGTGAGGGGATCGGGCTCGATCGGGGTGTCCGCGGTGTCGCGCAGGAGTACCGCGCCCATGTCGCTGAGCCCGTCGTCGCGCGGGCGATCCTCGAGGGGCCGGCCCAGGCGGGAGGCCAGGAGCCACGGAGGCAGGTCGCGGGGCCGCTCCTCGCCTCCCGCATCCGCCGGCCACACCGATTCGCCGTGGGCGCTGCCGGCGGGCAGCGCGATCACGATCAAGCCGGTGAGGAGAGCGAGCAACGGGCGCGTGATGATCATGCGGGCATTCCCTTCGTCGTATTTCAAGTCTACGATCCCGGGAATTTCTCACCAAGCTTTGCGCCGCCCGCGCGGCGCACTGCGTAATGGGGCCAGGTCTTGCATTCCGACATTCTTCCGACCGGCCGGCGAGTCGCGGCGCGCCAGAAATGTCGGAATGCAAGACCTGACCCCCTCTCTTGACTTCCCCGGCGCCCCGCGCTATCTGTCGGGCCCCCCCCACCAAGAGGACGGCCGAAAGCAAATGGACGAGCAGGTGCTTCGGGAGCTGATCGCAGAGGTGAAACGCGGCCACCTCACGCGCCGGCACTTCGTGCAGGCGCTGGCCGCGGTGGGACTCGGTGGGCCGGTGGCCGGCCGCCTCCTGGGTCCCGCGGCCGTCGCCACCGCCCAGACGCGCGAGGCCGACTTCACGCCCACCCGCCGGGGCGGCGGCGGCACCCTCCGCATCCTGATGTGGGACGCGCCCACCCTGCTCCATCCGCACTTCGGCCGCGGACTCCGCGACTTCACGGTCCAGCGCATCTTCTACGAGTCGCTGGCGGCGCCCGCCGCCGACGGCACCTTCGCGCCGGTGCTGGCGGAGGAGCTGCCCAGCCGAAAGGCGGGCACGCTGGCCAAAGACAGCCAGTGGGTGACGTGGCGGCTCAAGCGCAACGTGCTCTGGCACGACGGCACCCCGTTCACCGCCGACGACGTGATCTTCAACTGGGAGTTCGCGGTCGACCCCACCACCGCCGCGGGCACCCGCGCGGCGTACGACGAGATCACGCGGATCGAGCGCATCGACTCCCACACCGTGAAGCTCATCTTCAAGAAGCCGCAGCCCTTCTGGGAGGCCGCGTTCACCAGCGGGGGGCTGCTCCCGCGCCATCTCTTCGAGCCGGTCAGGGGCAAGGGCGCCCGCGAGGCCATCGGCATGCTCCCGGCGGTGGGCACCGGGCCCTACCGGCTCGCGGAGTGGCGGCCGGGGGACTTCATCCGCGCGGACATCAACCGGCACTACCACGTGCCGAATCGGCCGTTCTTCGACCGCCTCGAGATCAAGTGCGGCGGCGACGCGGTGGGCGCGGCCCGGGCGGTGCTGCAGACCGGGGAGTACGACTTCGCCTACTACGTGCTGGTGGAGGAGGAGGTCCTGCGACGGATCGAGCAGGGCGGCAAGGGCCGCGTCCTCTCCATCCCGAGCAGCGGGGTGAGCTTCATCCAGTGCAACCAGACCGATCCGTGGCGCGAAGTGGACGGGGAGCGATCGAGCCTCAAATCCCCGCACCCGCTCCTGACCGAGCAGCCGGTGCGCACCGCGCTGAGCCTGCTGGTGGACCGCGTGACCATCCAGGAGCATCTGGTGGGGCGCATCGGCCAGATCACGGCCAACTTCTTGAACGCCCCCGAGCGTTTCCGGTCGCGAAACAGCACCTGGGAGTTCAGCGTCGAGAAGGCCAACGATCTCCTGGACCAGGCGGGCTACCCGCGCGGCGCGGACGGGGTCCGCGCGAGAGACGGCCGGCGCCTGCGCTTACTCTTCCAGGCCGCCGCCAACACCACGGTGCAGAAGATCCAGCTCGTGATCAAGCAGGCGGCCGCCCGGGCCGGCGTCGAGATGGACGTGAAGGCGATCCCGGCCTCGGTGTTCTTCTCGGCCGATGTCAACAACGTGGACACCAACGTCCGCTTCCTGGCCGATCTGCAGACCTATACCGTGTTCACCGGGCTCGACCCACAACTGTTCATGGCCCAGTTCGCCTCGTGGGAAGTGCCCATGAAGGAGAACGGCTGGACGGGGCGGAACATCGCGCGCTGGCGGAACGCGGACTTCGACCGACTGTGGCGGAAGGCAGACACCGAGATGGATCCGGTCAAGCGGGCCGCGCTGTTCATCAAGATGAACGATCTCGTCGTGCAGAAGGCGGTGGTGATCCCGGTGACGTGGCGCAATGTCCTCCACGCCGCCGCCAACAACCTCGCCGGGGTGGACCTGAATTCGTGGGACTCCATCTTCGGCCGGATCGCGTACTGGTATCGGACGTCCTAGAACACCACCACCCCTCACCCTGCCCTCTCCCCTGAAGGGAGAGGGGTGTTGGGTCAGAGGTTCTTAGAGATCCTTCACCTCCACGGTCTGGCCGGTGGTGGCGCTGCGGGTGACCGCGTCGGTGAACTCCATGTAGCGCACGCCGTCCTCGAACGTGGTGCGCGCGATCTTCTCGCGCCCCCGGATGGCGTTGACGAACTCCTCCTCCACCCGCCAGCCGATGCGCGTCCGGGGCGGCACCGGGATCTCGCGCAGCGCCGACTCCCCGCGCCGGGCGCCGGTGAGGCGGAGCGTGTCGGCCTCGAGCCTGAGCGTGCCTTCGCTGCCGTAGATCCACGCCTCGGAGGCGGGAGCGAGCGCGGTCACCGAGCTGAAGCGCAGGTGGGCCACCGCGCCCCGCTTCAACTGGGCGAGGATGTCCACGTGGTCCGGGACCTTGACCTCGTGGGTCGCGCCCGACGCGTCCTTCCGCCGCGGCACCGCCACCTTGCTCATCGAGGTCACCCGCTGCGCCGGCCCGAGCCAGCGCATCATGGCCTCGTACCAGATGCCCATGTTGAGGATATTGTGCCCGCTCAGCGAGGCGTCGTGCCGCCAGTGGAGCGGCGCGTCCGGCTCCACGAAGCGCCCCGGGGACGACTGCAGCTCGACCGCCAGCACCTCGCCCAGAAAACCTTCGGCGAGCAGCGCCTGGACGGTGGCGTCCAGCTCCAGCGTATGGGGCGCGGGCACCAGCTGGGCGATCAGGCCGGGCGCCTGGCGCGAGGCGTCCAGCATGCGCCGCCCCTCGGTGGCGTTCATGGCCATGCGCGCCTCGCAGAGCACGTGCTTGCCCGCCGCGAGCGCGGCGGCCGTCATCTCACAGTGCATGTAGGGCCAGGTGCCGATGCACACCGCGTCGATGTCGGGGGCGTTGACGATCTCCGGCCAGCTCGCGTGCACCCGGCCGATGCCGAACTCGCGCGCCACCCGCTCGCCCGATTCCTTCGACCGGTTGGCGACCGCCACCAGCTCGACGCCGGGCTGGGACTTGAGCTTGGGGATGTGGTGCTTGCGCGTATTGGCGCCGGCGCCGATGAAGCCGACGCGGATCTTGCCGTCCGTCATGTTTTGTCTCCCGCTTGCTGGATGCAGGTTTCGAGCAGCTCGAGCGCGGCCCTCGTGAACGCCCACATGTTGGCTTCGCGGTCGCTCCGCCCGGTCTCGAGCGTGCGCGCCTGCTCCACCGCGCCCGCGACCGCGAAGCAGGAATGCCCGGCCGCGTCACCGTAACGATTGCCGGTGGGACCCGCGGCGCCGGTCTCGGCGAGCGCCCACGTGGTGCCGAGCCGCTCGCGCACCGTCCGGGCCTGAAGGCGCGCGGCGGCCTCGGTGCTCGAGCGGATGCCGCGGAAGGCCTCGTCGGGGAGCTGGAGCAGGCCGCGGCGCGCGGTCTGGGTATAGATGACCCCGCCGCCCACGAAGTACGCGGAGGCGCCCGGAATCGCCAGGAGCGCGGCCGAGATCAGGCCGCCGGTCGAGGACTCGGAGACCGCGATGGTCTCCTTGCGCGCGATCAGGCGCGCCGCGACCGACGCGGCGAGCGCGGAGAGTAGCTCGGGCACCGGCGGGTCAGGCTCCGCCCGCGCCGGCGGCACCCACCGCCGCGCCGCGCCGCTCCACGATTGTGACGAGATCGGCCTCGGGCTGGTTCCTGGTCTGCCGATGGAAGACGGCGGTCATGTGCGGCTAGTGGTACCCCGGCCGGGGCCGCAGCGCAACCGAGTTTTCTCCGTGATAGACTCGGCCGCGCTCATGACACCACTCTCGGTCTACCTGCCCTTCAACATCGACTGCCTCCGCGGCGAGTTCACCCCCGCCAAGCGGGGCGGCGTGCTGCCCGCCGGCGCCGGCTGCTGGCTCGTCGTCCAGGACCAGAAGCTCCTGGTGATCCCGGAGGGCGAGGGGTTCCGGCTCCCGGCCGGTGAGACACCGGAGGCGCCGCCGCGCGGCCTCGAGGGCCTCGGCCCGCGCCACTGGCTCGGCACGCTGGGGGGCGAGCCCTGCTGGGTGGCCGGGCTGCCGAAGGGGGCGCCGGTGCCGGACGGCCTGCGGCCGGAGAACCTCGTGCCCATGCAGGGCACGCGGCTGCCCGACGAGCTGCTGACCGTGGGCGGCATGGCCATGCAGCTCCTCTACTGGGAATCCACGAGCGGGCACTGCCCGCGCTGCGGGGCGCCCACCCGGCGCCTCGACGGCGAGTGGGGCAAGCACTGCGAGGCCTGCCGCTACGAGCACTACCCGCACCTGCACCCGGCGGTGATCGTGCTGGTGCGCGACGGCGACCGCGTGCTGCTCGCGCGCAAGGCCATCTGGGCGCCGGGCCGCTACGCGCTGGTCGCCGGCTTCGTGGACAACGGCGAGTCGCTCGAGGGCTGCGTGGCGCGCGAGGTGAAGGAAGAGGTGGGAGTGGACGTCAAGGACGTCCAGTACGTGGGCAGCCAGAACTGGCCGTTCCCGAGCCAGATCATGCTCGGCTTCGTGGCGAGCTACGCGGGGGGCGAGATCACCATCGACCACGACGAGCTCGAGGACGCGCGGTGGTTCCGGCGCGGCGAGATGCCGACCGGCCCCGCGCGCCACTCCATCGCGGGCTGGATCATCAAGAACTTCGGCTAGGGCGCCGGAAGCCCAGAGGACTCCATGCGAGACGAGCAGAGTATCGAGACCGAAGCGACCGAGCTGCTGCGCACCCTGATCCGCAACGCGTGCGTCAACGACGGCACCGCGGCCTCGGGCCAGGAGACACGGAGCTGCTCGGCGCTGGAGGACTACTTCGCGGGCGCGGGCGTGGCCTGCGAGCGGTACACCTCCGAGCCGGGGCGCGAAAGCCTCGTCGCGCGCATCGAGGGCTCGGACCCCAAGGCCCCCCGCCTGCTCCTGATGGGCCACACCGACGTGGTGCCGGTGAGCCCGGACGGCTGGCAGCGCGATCCCTTCGGCGGCGAGCTGGTGGACGGCGTGGTCTGGGGCCGCGGGGCCATCGACATGCTGAACCTCACGAGCACGATGGCGGTGGCGACCCGCCGGCTCGCCCAGGACGGTTTCCGGCCGCGCGGGACCCTCATCTACCTGGCGGTGGCCGACGAGGAGGCGGGCGGCAATCTGGGCGCGGGACATCTGGTCGAGCGGCGGCCGGACGCGGTGAAGGCGGACTACGTCATCACCGAGAGCGGTGGCGTGCCCATTCCGACCGGCAAGGGCCACGTGCTGGGCGTCACCGTCGGCGAGAAGGGGGCCAACTGGCGGCGGCTGACGGTGGCGGGCACGCCCGGCCACGGCTCGCGCCCGTTCCGCACCGACAACGCGCTGGTCACCGCCGCCGAAGTGGTGCGGCGCATCGCGGCGTACCAGCCGAAGGCCCGTATTCTCGACGTGTGGCGCGAGTACGTGAAAGCGATGGACCTCGGGCCCGAGCTGACCCAGGGGCTCACCGACCCCGGGCGCGTGCTGGAAACGGTGCGCGGCATGGACAACCTGGCGCTGGCCCGTGAGGCGCACGCTTGCACCCACACGACCTTCTCGCCCAACGTGATCCACGGCGGCGTGAAGACCAACGTCATCCCGGACCGCGTGGAGATCGACGTGGACATCCGCGCCCTGCCCGGCATCACCACGGACGAGGTGGACACCATGCTCGCGGAGGCGATCGGCGACCTGGCGCCCCGCGTGACGATCCGCCAGGGCCGCGGGCAGCAAGGCTCGCTCAGCACCCACGACACGCCTCTGGTGGCCGCGATGGAGCGGGTGACGTCGCGGCTGATGCCGGGCAGCCGGGTGGTGCCCAAGATGACCACCGGCGGGACCGACGCCAAGTTCTTCCGCTGGCAGGGCGTGCCCGCCTACGGCTTCGGCCTGCAGTCCCTCCGCATCCCCTACACCGAGTACCCGCTCATGTTCCACGGCCACAACGAGCGCGTCGACACCGAGAGCCTCAAGCTCTCCGCCATGATGTGGGAAACTCTCGCCCGCGAATTCCTCGCGTAGCCTCGCGCGCGTCAAACGGCCTTCACCTGAGATAGCGCGCGCGGCGGGCGGGTCCTGTCGCCGGGGGGCGCGCCGGGGCGGCCGGCTCCGTCACCCACTCGCCGGAATCGCCGCTCTTTGAGCGGCGTACCGGACTCGGGGGGCCCACTCCGCTCGTCCGCCC
>JBBDXN010000104.1:0-21119 GCA_040902305.1 Candidatus Rokuibacteriota bacterium
CCAAGGTGGACGATGCGCCGTGGCCGGGCTTCCCCGCCGATCTGACCTCGCTCGCGCTGGTGCTGGCGACCCAGAGCCGCGGGACCGTGCTCATCCACGAGAAGCTATTCGAGAGCCGCCTCTTCTTCGTGGACAGCCTCATCGCGATGGGCGCGAGGATCGTGCTGTGCGATCCTCACCGGGCGGTGGTGGTCGGCCCCACCGAGCTGCGGGGCGCCCCGATGGTGTCTCCCGACATCCGCGCCGGGATGGCCCTCATCGGCGCGGCGCTGTGCGCCCGCGGGACGTCGACGATCATGAACGCGCACCAGGTGGACCGCGGCTACGAGCGGATCGACGAGCGCCTGCGCTCGCTCGGCGCGCGCATCACCCGCGCGGCGGGCGCCTGACGAGCGCCGATCACCCCGGCCCCACGCGATCGTACAACCCGTGGACCCCCGCGGCCCGGCGGCGGTAGTTGCTCGCGTACGCCAGCCCAGGGCGCGGTGAGGTGCCCCGGCTGTCCGCGGGTACGGTGGTCGCGGCGTGGACCCAGGGCGTTGGGATGGTCTGGCGCCGGGTCCGACTCAAGCACCGCCGAGAGCGGCGGGGCGGGTGGCGACCACCCGCAGATGCTCTGCGGCTGCCGCGATGGACGGGCCCGATACGGGTCCGCCCGGCCGGCCCGGAACCGTGACCACGTCCAGATGGTCCAGGGCGAAGCCGGCCGCGCGGAGTCCCAACTCGACCTCCTCGACCGAGGAGATCGAGTGGGACTGGAAGCGCTCCGCGTAGGTGCGGGCCCAGACTGCGACCTGGCGAGGATCGAAGCCGAACTGCGGCCGCCAGCGCTCGGCCTCGAGCCGGGTCACCGCCACGAAGTCGTCCACCTGCGCTGGACTGAACCCCACGAGGCCGGGAGGCGAACCGCGGCGGAAGCGATTGGTCAGGATGATGATGCCGCCCGGGCGGAGGAGACGGCTCCAGGCCGCAAACAGCGCGGGGCGCGTGCCGGGCTCGAAGTAGCCGAGGACGGAGTTGGCCACGATCACGCTGAACGCCGCCGCACTCTGGTAGCTCACGATATCGTGGCGGTGGGTGACGACCGACCACCTCTGGCCCTCGGCGTACCACCGGGTCAAGCGCAGGGGCGTCTCACAGCGATCGACCACGGTGAGCGCGAGGTCAGCTCCGGCATCCCGGTAGGCATGAATGACGTGGGCGGGCAGCGAGTAGTCGGCGCAGGCCGAGACCAGCACGCGTTCGCCACCGCCGGCGCGAGCCAGCGGGCGCAGTTTCTCCAGAAGGAATGACCCCTGCTCGCCCAGGGTAGGGGCCAGGCCCATTGCTCGCAGGTACTGCCAGAATCCGTGGTACCACGCACAGCTCGTACCGGTCGAGGGGTCGAGCGGGCAAGAAGTGGCCGCCCAGCGGTTTGCGAGCGGGGCGCTCTCGAGCAAAGGCTCGGGGACCTCCGGCGTGTCGGAGGTCATGGGGTCCGGATGCGGTCCCCTCGGCGGTCGAGCCCGTGGTGGGTGCTAGAATCCGCGCATATGAGCATGCGTGGCTCGTCCGCTTGGCAGGTCACCCGCTCGTCCCGGGTGGATAGTAGCACGTGCCGAGCCTGCAGGTGGGGTGCGTCCGGGTGACGTCGCCCGCCCGGCCGCCCGAGATCGTCGCCGATGACATCCGGGTCGGTGAGGAGCGCGGCCTGGCGGTGCTTTCCTGTCGTCTCCGCGGCTCCGGCTTACCCGCGCGCCTTTGGTTCGAGGTTCCTGGCGACCAGGCCAGCTCTCTCACCGCCGGCGACGCCTTCCTGCCGCCCCTTCTGCTAGCGGCAATGCGCGACGGAGCGCGTCTCGTCATCGACGGCCAGGTATCCACTGCCCTGCTCCGGGCGGCGCCGGCGATCATGGAGATCTTCGAGCAGGCGAGCGGCGTCATCGGGCGCCCCATGCGCGCGGTCGAGATCGAGGCATCGGGGCGGCCGCGCGAGCCGCGCGGACCAGCGGCGGGCGCCTTCTTCTCCGGCGGGATCGACTCCTTCTACACCGTGCTGCGCAACCTCGCGCGATACGGCGTGGACGACACCCGGCGTCTCAAGTATCTGATCGCGGTCCACGGCTTCGATGTTCACCTGGAGGACACCGCGCTCTTCGCGCAGGTGCGGGAGCGTCTGAGCTCGGCGGCCCGCGATCTCGGCACGCTCCTGGTCCCGGTGAAGACGAATGCCCGGGACGTGGTCGAAGGGATCCCGTGGGACCATGGCCACGGAGCGGCCATGGCGGGGAGCGGGCTGGCGTTGGGGCGCCTGCTCCACACCTGCTACATCGCGGGCTCGAACTCCATGCGGACCTCGGGGTTCTACGGTACCCATCCGGGGCTCGATCCGCTGTGGTCCACGGAAGCCACGGAGTTCGTGAACGATGGGCCCATGCTGGGCAAGCTGGTGAAGGCTCCGGTGGTCCTGGAGAGCCCGGTGGCGCTGCGCACTCTCCGGGTCTGCTGGGAGAACCGAGGCGGCGCCTACAACTGCGGGCGGTGTGAGAAGTGCCTGCGAACCATGGTTATCCTCACTCTGAAAGGGGCGCTCGGCCGAGTGCAGACACTGCCCGGTGTCGTGGATGCGGAGGCGATGGCCCATCTTTCCATCCCTCCGTTCCTGTTCAATCTGTGGACTGGTCTGCGCCGCCAGCTCGCGGCGACGGGCCAGGGATTGGATCTCCTGCCGATGGTGGACCGAGCGCTCTCACGCAGCCGCGTCCATCACTCCCGGGCTGGGCGCGCCGAGGCGGCGCTGTTCCGCGGGCTCCCGCGGATTGGTCTCCCGATCTCCCGGCTGCTCACCCTCGACGAACGGCTCCTGTCTGGGCGTGGCGCTCGAGCCTACCGCCGCTGGACCGGACGGCCCTAGCAGCTTCGAAGGGGCTTCGTGAATCATGCCGCGCTGGCCGTCTTCTCGGGCGGCCGCGAAGTGTCACGCACGATGGGCGCGAGGCACGGTCCAGCCGCCGGGCTCAAACCCGCCGTCACGATCCTCGTCTTTGCCACCCGGCGCCTGCATCACGCCGTCCAGCGTCACGAACTCAGACACCACCTGGCTTCGGGTACTCGAGCTGCATGGCCACGAAGTCGGCCGTGCGCATTCCGTAGCGGGCGGTGATTGCCTGAAGCGCTTCGTCCAGTGCTCGCGCCGGTTGCCGATCCCCGATCGCCGGAAGCAGGTGCGCCGCGGGCCAGCTGGTGGCAACTTCATCGGGAAGAATGCGGATGCCGGCTTCTTCTTGCGCGATCGGCGGCGGGTCAATGACAGTGGGAGGCAGAGGAAGCGCGAGAACCCATGCGCCGCCTATCACCACGAGAAGCGCGACGGCACCCAGACCGATCCGCCTTATGAGCCGCCAATTCATGTGATTTGGCTTTGGTCTCGCTTACATGACCTGAAGCCAGTCTACCGCCGGTGGGTTCTTCAACGCCGGGCACGCGGCAATAGTGTTCGGCATTTTCACCCGCGGCGGGCGCCTGACGAGGGCCGATCACCCCGGCACCACGCGATCGTACAACCCGCGCACCCACGCGGTCCGGCGGCGGTAGTCCTCGAGAAAATCCTTCCGTGAAGGGTACTCGAGCGTCTTCGCGAGCCGGGCCGGGTTCGGGCCCGCCGGCTCCAGCGTATCGGACGGCCGCGTGCCGAAGAGCCGGAGCCCGAGCGAGACGCGGCGCAGGAACCGGTACTGCTCGGCCAGGGTGTCGCAGTCCGCGGCGGGCAGCCGCCCGGCCGCCGCGGTCTCGCGGATGGCGTGGAGGGTGTTGGCGCGGCGCAGCCCGGGGTGGCGGGCCCCGTGGCGCATCTGCAGCGCCTGGGTGATGAACTCGACGTCCACCAGCCCGCCTCGCCCGAACTTGACGTGGAAGCGGCCGGGCGTCTCCTTGCCCAGCTCGCGCTCCATGCGCTCGCGCAGGGCGCGCATCTCCTTCAGATCGGGGGGTGGCGCCTCGGGCCCGTAGAGCAGCCCGCGGATGCGGCGCCGAACCGACCGGCCGAGGCGCGGGTCGCCGCCCACGAGGCGGGCGCGGGTGAGGGTCTGCCGCTCCCACGGGTCCGCCCACTCGCGGTAGTAGCGCTCGAGCGCCGCCTCGCTCGACGCGAATCCGCTGCCCTTGGAGCCGGGGCGCAGGCGCAGATCCACCGCGAAGGCCACGCCGGCGGCGGTGATGTCACCCAGCAGCGCGCTGAGCGCCTCCACCGCGCGATCGTAGAAGACGTGGGCCTCGACCCGGCTCTCCCCGTCGGTGAAGCCGGCCTCGCCGTACACCACGAAGAGATCCAGATCCGACCCGGTGGTGAGCTCGCGGCCCCCGAACTTGCCCAGGCCGATGATGGCGGCGGGGATCGGGCGGCCCTTGTCATCGCGCGGGACACCGTACTGGCCCGCCGTCTCCTCCAGCGCCCGCGTCCAGGCGACCGCGAGCGCGGCCTCCGCGAGCGCGGTCATCTCGAGCGAGAAGCGCTCGGCGTCCGTCACCCCGAGCAGCATGCGCCAGATGATGCCGAGCTCCTGGGCCTGCTTGAGCCGCCGCAGGGCGTCCTTCCGCTCGGCCGGCTCCAGGCGGGAGGCGAGCACGGGCGCCAGCTCGCGCCGGAAGTCGCCCGCGCGCTTGCGGGCCGCGAAGGTTTCCGGGCTCGCCAGCCCATTGAGGAGCTCCGGTTGGGCGATCAGCAGCTCGGTGAGCAGCTCGCCGCGCGCGCAGAGCCGCACCAGGTTGGCGAGCAGCTCCGGCCGGTCGGCCAGCAGCTCGAGGTAGGCGGTGCGTGGGCCCGCCGCCCCCACGAAGCGCTCGAACTGGCTCAGGGCCTCGTCGGGGTCCGGGCTCTGCCAGAGCGCGTCGAGCAGCACCGGGAAGAGCCGCGCCACCGCGCGGCCGGCGGCGGCCGGATACGGGATGAGCGGGCGGCCCTCCAGCACCAATCGAAGGTTCTGGCGGGCGCGATCCGGATCGGCAAAGCCAGTCGCCTTGAGCGCGGTGTAGCTCGGAATGCGCGGCGGGCGCGCCGCCGCGGCCGGCGTCGCGGCGAAGAACTCGCGGAAGGCTCGATGCACCAGCGTGGTCACGCGCCGGTGCTCGGCCGTGAAGCGCCGGGCCGCCGCCGCGGGGGGCAGCGCGATGCCCATGCGGCGGGCCAGGAGCCCGAGCGCGCGCGGCGCCTCGGGCAGCGTGTGGGTCTGGAACTCGTGGAGGATCTGCAGCCGGTGCTCGACGGTGCGGAGATACACCAGGGCGTCGCCCAGCTCCCGCCCGAGCGAGTGCGGCAGATAGCCCCGCTCGGTCAGCCGGAAGATGGCGCGCAGGCTGTTCCGTTCCCGCAGCCACGGGTCGTCGCCGCCGTAGAGAAGCTGCATCGCCTGGATCAGGAACTCCACCTCGCGGATGCCGCCGCGGCCGAGCTTGACGTTGCGGTGGGGGGCCCCCTTGCCCCGGAGCGCCCGGTCGATGTGGCCCTTCATCTCGCGCACCGCGCGCACGATGGCGGGATCGAGCCCCGGCCGGTAGACGAAGGGGCGCACCGTTTCGAAGAAGCGCGCCGCCACGGCCGGATCGCCCGCGCAGGCGCGCGCCTTGATGAGGGCCTGGCGCTCCCAGAGCTCGGCGCGGTCGGCGAAGTACTTGCGATAGCCCTCCACGGACAGGATGAGCGCGCCCGAGCGCCCCTCGGGTCGCAGGCGCAGGTCCACCCGGAAGACGTGGCCCTCCTCGGTGACCGACTCCAGTGTGTCCACGATCGACCGCACCGCCTGGGCAAAGAACTCGCCGTTGGCGATGCGACCCGACTCGCCACCCGCGGTCTCGCCGTCGTCCCCGTAGACGAAGATGGGATCGATGTCCGAGGAGTAGTTGAGCTCCGCCCCGCCGAGCTTGCCCATGCCGATGACCGCGAGGCCGGTGGGCGTGCCGTCCGCCCCCATCGGCGCGCCGTAGAGCCGATCGAGCCGCGCGCGGGCCCAGTCCCAGGCGGCGGCCAGGCATACGTCGGCCATGTGCGAGAGCTCCTCGGTGGAGACGGTGAGGTCGGCGTCGCCCAGGATGTCGCGGCAGCCGATGCGCAGGAGCTGGCGGTACTTGAAGCGGCGGAGCGCGTTGAGGCGCGCCTCGGGCCGCTCGAAGGCCTTGAGGCTCGCGGCCAGATCCTCGGCCATCTCATCGGCGAGCCACTGCCGCATGATCCGCGGCTCGAGCAGCCACGGCAGCAGCGTCGGGTAGCGCCGCAGCGTGTCGGCCAGGAACTGACTCGTGCCGCCCAGGCGGGCCAGCAGCGGAATCGCGCCCGGATGCGCGCCCAGCAGCCGGAGGAAGGTGGCGCGCTCGCTCTGGGAGGCCAGGCGCTCGAGGTTGTTGAGCGCCATGTCCGGATCGGGCGCGGCGGCCAGCTCGGCGAGCAGCCGAGGCAGCGCGGGCGCCAGCAGCTCGGCCTCGCGCGGCGTCGGGGTCAGCGCGTGCAGGTTCAGCAGCGCCCCCGCCGGATCGGCGAACCCCAGCCCCTTGAGCCGGCGCAGCGCCGCCCGATCAACCGGCGCCGCCGCCAGCAAGTCGGTCACGGGTTGCCCGCCATTGGGGGAGTGCGGGGGCCACTTCTGGGCCCCCGCATATAACAGGGCCTTCCAGGTTTAGACGGTTGACTGCCGATAGATCGACCGCCCCTCACCCTGCCCTCTCCCCAGAGGGGAGAGGGGGAGGGAGCCATCAGATGGCGGCCTCGCCCTTCTCCCCGGTGCGGATGCGGATGGCTTCGCCCATCGAGAGCACGAAGACCTTGCCGTCGCCGATAGAGCCGGTCTTGGCCGCCTGGCAGATGACGGAGACTACCTTGTCCACCATGCTGTCGGGAACCACGACCTCGACCTTCACTTTGGGCAGGAAGTCGATCGTGTACTCCGAGCCCCGGTACAGCTCGGTATGGCCCTTCTGGCGGCCGAAGCCGCGCACCTCGGTGACGGTCATGCCGACGACGCCCAGCTCGTTGAGCGCCTCCTTGACGTCGTCGAGCTTGAAGGGCTTGATCACCGCCTCGATCTTCTTCATGCCGGCCTCCGTGTCTAGCGGGCGCTGCGCGCCTTGAGCGCTTTGCGGTAGAGAGTAACGTATTCGCGCGCCGAGGCGTCCCAGGAGAAGTCCTCGGTCATCGCATTGCGGACCAGCGCCTTCCACACCGGCGGCTGCCGGTACGTCGAGGTGGCCCGGCGCACCGCGGCGAGCAGGGCGTCCGGGGTGAACGCGTCGAACACGAAGCCGGTGCCGGTGCGGCGGGCCGGGTCGAACTCGGTGACGGTATCGGAGAGGCCGCCGATGCGCCGCACGATCGGCGCGCCGCCGTAGCGGAGGGCGATGAGCTGGCCCAGCCCGCACGGCTCGTAGCGCGAGGGCATGAGGAAGGCGTCGGAGCCCGCGTAGATCCGGCGGGCCAGATCGTCGTCGTAGCCGATGCGCACCGCCACCCGGCCGGGGTGCGCGGTCGCGGCGGCGCGGAAGGCCTCCTCGAGGCGCGCGTCGCCCGATCCGAGGACCACGAGCTGGGCGCCTTCGGCGAGGATGCCGGGCAGCACCTCCAGCACGAGATCCATCCCCTTCTGCTCGGCGAGGCGGGCGACGACCCCGATGATCGGCCCCGGGCCGTCCTCGATCCCCAGCTCGCGCCGGAGCGTCTCACGGCAGATCGCCTTGGGCTCCGGATCCTCGGCCGAGTAGGGATGGGCGACGGCCGGGTCCTTCTGCGGGTTCCACACGTCGTAGTCGATGCCGTTGACCACCCCGTGCAGATCGCGGCTGCGGTCCTCGAGCACGCCTTCGAGCCCGCTCCCGAAGGCGGCGGTGCGGATCTCGCGGGCGTAGGTGCGGCTCACCGTGCTCAGGAGGTCGGAGAAGATCAGCCCGCCCTTGAGGAAGTTGAGCTTGCCGTAGAACTCGAGGCCGGCCGGCGTGAACAGGTCCCAGCCCAGCCCGGTCATCGGCATGTCGTAGTGCCAGAACACGCCCTGGTAGGCCAGGTTGTGGACGGTGAACACGGTGGCCAGCTGGCCCAGCAGTGGATGATCCCGGTAGAGCGTGCGCAGGTAGACGGGCAGGAGGCCGGTCTGCCAGTCGTTGGCGTGGATGACCTGCGGCTGCCAGCGGATGCCCGGGCGGGCCGCGTCGAGGCGCGCCACCCCTTCCAGCGCGGCGCGGCAGAAGAAGACGAAGCGCTCGCAGTTGTCCCAGTAGTCGCCGTCGACGGTCCCGTAGAGGCTTTCGCGATCGTAGTAGTGCTCGTGCTCGAGCAGGTACACCGGGACCCCGGAGGGCGCCTGCCCTTCGATCAGCGCGCCCTCGGTCGAGCGCTCCCCCAGCGGCACCCGGATGCCCGGCACCACGAGGCGCGTCCCGGTGGCGTGGGCCTCCGCGCCCCGGTACTTGGGCAGCAGGATCCGCACGTCGTGCCCGAGGGCGGCGAGCGCGCGCGGCAGCGCGCCCGCCACGTCGGCCAGCCCGCCCGTCTTGGCGAAGGGCGCCACCTCGGAGGCGATGAGCAGGATGCGGAGCCGGTTGGCCATCTAGGGCTCCTCCTCCAGGATCGGGTACACGAGCGCGGTGATGTGCGAGGAGATGCGCTTGAGGTTGGTCAGCACGTCGAGGTGGATCTCGGAGGTCTCGAGCGACTCGGCCAGCCCGCGCCGCAGCCGGGCCAGGTGCGAGTCCCGCAGCTCGCGCTCTCGCTGCCGGACGACCGGGCGCTGGTCCAGCACCTCCTGGGCGAGGCTCCGGTCGTTGGCCGCGAAGCCGGCGATCGCGCGCTCGAGGTTCTTCGAGACCATCGCGTGGAACTCGATCAGCTCGGCCTCGCCCGCCTCCGAGAACCGGCGGCCCTGGTAGAGCTTCTTGCGCGCGAGCTCCATCAGGTTCTTGTCGATGATGTCGCCGATGTTCTCGAGGTTGCCGATGAAGGAGATCAGGGCGATCTCCTTCTGGGCCATGTCCGGGCTCATCGTCTCCCGCCCGAGCCGCGCGATGAAGAGCTTGATCTCGCGGTCCAGGTAGTCGAGCTGGTCGTCGCGCCGCTCCACGTCCTCCAGCAGCTCCTGGTTGTCGGTGCGGAGCACGACCATCGCGTCGCGCAGCATGTTCTGGGCGACGTCGCCCATGCGCAGGGCCTCCCGCGTCGCCTGCCCGACCGCGAGGGCCGGCTGGTCCAGGTAGCGGTCGTCGAGGTAGCGGGTGCGGTAGGGATTGTCGCCCCGCTCCTCCTCCGGCACCAGCGCGGTGATCACCCGGGCCGCCCACGGCGCGAACGGCAGGAAGAGCGCGCTGATCGCCACGTTGAAGAAGGTGTGGGCGTTGGCGATCTGGCGGGCCACGTCTCCCGCGGTCTGGGCAACCAGCACGGTCAGGGGCGCGACGAATGGAAAGACGAGCGCCACCCCGAGGACCTTGAACGCGATGTGGGCCACCGCCACCCGGCGCGCGTCGGAGGACGAGCGCAGGCTCGCGGCGAGCGCGGTGGCGCAGGTGCCGATGTTGGCGCCCAGCACCACCGGGATCGCGGCGCCGAGGGGCAGCAGCCCCTGGTGGCCCAGCGAGAGCGTGAGGCCGATGGTGGCCGCGGAGGAGGCCATGCTGGCGCTCAGCACCGCTCCGACCAGCAGGGACAGGAACGTGTTGTCGGCCAGGGCCACCAGCACCTGACGGGTGAGCTCGTTCTCGGTGAGGGGGGCGAGGCCGTCGTTCATCACCTTCATGCCGAGGAAGATCAGGCCGAAGCCCAGGATCACCTGGCCCAGGCTCTTGACCAGGCCCCGGCGCGCGAAGAAGGTCATCGCGAACCCGACGCCGACCAGGAGCAGCGAGAGCTCCTGCACCTTGAAGGCGAGGAGCTGCACGGTCACCGTGGTGCCGATGTCCGCCCCCAGGATCACCCCCAGCGACTGGGGGAACGTGACGAGCCCCGCCGAGACGAAGCCGATCAGCATCAACGTGGTGGCCGACGAGGACTGGATGATCGAGGTCACCAGCGCGCCCGAGGCCACCGCGGCCAGGCGGGTGCGGGTCATGCTGGTCAGCAGGTGGCGCAGGTGGCCACCCGCCGCGCGCTGCAGACCCTCGCCGATGAGCTGCATGCCGTAGAGCAGCAGGGCCAGACCGCCGAAGAGCGCCAGCAGCGTCATGTCAGGGACTGAGGGGCGCGGTGACCGCGACGTCGATGTCGCGCAGGTGGCCGGTCTCGTTCACCGAGACCACCCGCGGCGGCGAGATCTCGGAGAGCGAGCAGTTGGCGACCGCGATCCGCCAGATGGACGAGAGCGGCAGCCCGAGCCAGTGGGCGAGCAGCGCGCTGATCACCCCGCCGTGCGAGACGATCAAGACGTCGTCGCCGTTGGGGTGCGCCGACGCGATCCGGGCCAGCGCCTGGAGCACGCGCGCCTGCACCTCGGCGAGAGGCTCGCCGCCCGGCGGCAGGCCGAGCACCGGATCGCGCACCCACTGTGCGTAGGGATCGCCCGGGCGGGTCTGGATCTCCTCCACCGTGCAGCCCTCCCACTCGCCCAGCGACAGCTCGCGCAGGTCGTCCACCACCGTCATGGGCAGATCGAGGCCGGACATCGCGATCTCGGCGGTGCGGCGGGCGCGCTCGAGCGGGCTCGCGTACACGTGGGCGATGCGCCGGCGCCCGACGGCCAGGCGGAGGGCCTCGGCCTGCCGGACGCCGAGCGGGGAGAGCGCCACGTCCTGCGCACCCTGGAACCGCCGAACCGCGTTGGACACCGATTGCCCGTGGCGCGCGAGCAGGAGCCGCCTCACCGCCCCGCCCCCACCGCGGCCGCGGCGGCCTTGAGCCGCGCCAGGGTCTCCGCTTTGCCGAGGATGCTCACCACGTCGAAGATCGGCGGGCTCGCGGTCTTGCCGGTGATCGCGATGCGGGTGAGCTGGGCCAGATCCACCAGCTTGAGCCCGAGATCGGCGGCGAGGAATCGGTAGAGCGCCTCGAGCCCCGGCGGGTCCATCGCTTCCTGGGCCTCGAGCCGCTTGATCAGGATCGCGTAGCGCTCGGGCGCGCCCTCCTTCCAGAACTTGGCGGTCGCGGCCGGATCGTAGGCGGCGGGCGGGCGCAGGTAGAACGCGGCCTGCTCGGCCATCTCGACGAAAGTGCGCGCCCGCTCCTTCAAGGTCTCGACCACGCACGCGAGCCAGTCGAGATCGCGGGGCGCGGGCAAACCGGCCCGCGCGAGGAAGGGCACCAGGTCCGCCGCGACGCGGGCGGCGGGCAGCGTCTTGATCCACTGGTGGTTGACCCACTTGAACTTCTCGAGGTCGAAGACCGCGTCGGCGGCGCCGACATGCTCCAGGTCGAAGTGCCGGATCAGCTCCTCCCGGGAGAAGATCTCTTGATCCCCGTGAGACCAGCCCAGGCGCGCCAGGTAGTTGAGCATGGCCTCGGGCAGGATGCCCATCTCGCGGAAGGCCAGCACCGAGGTGGCCCCGTGGCGCTTGGAGAGGCGCGTCTTGTCCGCGGCCAGGATCATCGGGATGTGGGCGAACACCGGCAGCGGGTAGCCGAGGGCCTGGTAGCAGAGCACCTGCTTCGGGGTGTTCGAGAGATGATCGTTGCCGCGGATGACGTGGGTGATCTTCATGGTCACGTCGTCCACCACCACGCAGAAGTTGTAGGTCGGGGTGCCGTCGGTGCGCACGAGGATCCAGTCATCGAGCTCGGCGTGGCTGAACACCACCCGCCCGCGGACCACGTCGGCCACCACCGTCTCGCCCTCCCGCGGGATCTTGAGCCGGAGCGCGTGCGGCTCCGAGGCGGGGACGTGGGCGTCCCGGCACGTGCCCGGGTAGCGGAAGGTCTCCTTGCGCGCCTCCGCGGTCTTGCGCAGCCCCTCGAGCGTCTCCGGCGTGCAGCGGCAGCGGAAGGCCCGGCCCTCCGCGAGCAGGCGCTCGGCGTGGGCGCGGTAGATCTCGAAGCGCTCGGTCTGGCGGTAGCCGGGCGTGGGCGGGCCCTCGTCCCACTCGAGCCCGAGCCAGCGCAGGGCCTCGATGAGCGACCGGGTGTACTCCTCGGTGGAGCGGGAGCCGTCGGTGTCCTCGATCCGGAGCACGTACACGCCCCGGTGGTGGCGCGCGAAGAGCCAGTTGAAGAGCGCGGTGCGGGCGCCGCCCACGTGGAGATGCCCGGTGGGGCTGGGCGGAAAGCGAACGCGGACGGGCTCGGACATGGAGCCCTATTGTACTCCGGCGACCACCCGACTTCCCGGACCTCGGCCCCCGAGACGCCGCAGTGCTAGGATCAGGCCCATGACCGAGCCGGCCAAGCCCTCCCACTTCGTCCGGGACGCCGTCCTGGAGGATCTCCAGACCGGCCGCTTCTCCCGCCCGGTGGTGACCCGCTTCCCCCCGGAGCCCAACGGCTACCTCCACATCGGCCACGCCAAGGCGATCTGCCTCGACTTCGGGCTGGCCCGGGAGCTGGGCGGGCGCTGCCACCTGCGCTTCGACGACACCAACCCGACCAAGGAAAGCCAGGAGTACGTGGACGCGATCACGCGTGACGTCCGCTGGCTCGGCTTCGACTGGGGCGAGCATCTCTACTTCGCGAGCGACTACTTCGAGCGGCTCTACGAGTGGGCGCGGCAGCTCATCCGCGCGGGGAAGGCGTACGTGGACGACCTCTCGGCCGACGAGATCCGCGAGCACCGGGGCACCCTGACCGAGCCCGGGCGGGAAAGCCGATGGCGGGGCCGATCGGCGGAGGAGAACCTGGATCTCTTCGGGCGCATGCGCGCGGGCGAGTTCGAGGACGGAAGCAAGGTCCTGCGCGCGAAGATTGACATGGCCCATCCCAATCTCAACCTGCGCGATCCGGTCATGTACCGCATCCGCAAGACCGCGCACCACCGCACCGGTGATACCTGGTGCGTCTACCCGATGTACGACTGGGCCCACGGGCAGTCCGACTCGATCGAGGGCGTCACCCACTCGCTGTGCACACTCGAGTACGAGGACCACCGCCCGCTCTACGACTGGTACCTCGACGCGCTCGGCGTCTATCATCCGCGCCAGATCGAGTTCGCGCGTCTCAGCCTGAGCCACACCGTGATGTCCAAGCGCAAGCTGCTCACGCTGGTCCAGGACCAGCTCGTGAGCGGCTGGGACGACCCCCGCATGCCGACCCTGGCCGGGCTGCGGCGGCGCGGCTACACCCCGGAGGCCCTCCGCGATTTCTGCGAGCGCATCGGCGTCACCAAGGCCGCCAACCTGGTGGAGGTGGCGCTACTCGAGCACTGCCTGCGCGAGGACCTGAACCGCCGTGCCCTGCGCCGCATGGCGGTGCTGCGGCCGCTGCGCCTGGTCGTCGAGAACTACCCCGAGGACCAGACCGAGGAGATGGAGGCGGTCAACAATCCAGAAGACCCGGGCGCGGGCACCCGCCGGGTTCCCTTCTCACGCGTCCTCTGGATCGAGCAGGACGACTTCCGCGAGACGCCGCCGCCCAAGTACTTCCGCCTCTCACCCGGCGTCGAGGTGCGGCTGCGCGCGGCCTACGCGGTCAAGTGCACCGGGTTCACCAAGGACCCCGCCACCGGCCTGGTCACCGAGTTGCGCGCCACCTACGACCCCGAGACCCGCGGCGGGGAGGTCAAGGGCCGCAAGATCAAGTCCACCATCCACTGGGTCTCGGCGGCGCACGCGGTGGACGCGGAGGTGCGGCTCTACGACACGCTCTTCACGGTACCGAAGCCCGACGAGGCGCCCGACTTCAAGAGCGTGATCAACCCGCAGTCGCTGGAGGTCGTGCGCGGGGCCAAGGTGGAGCCCGCCGTCGCGGAGGCCGCGCCCGAAGACCACGTGCAGTTCGAGCGCGTGGGCTACTTCGTCGCAGACTGGAAGGACCACCGCCCCGGCCGCCCGATCTTCAACCGCAGCGTGGGCCTCCGCGACACGTGGGCCAAAATCGAGAAGGCCAGCGGCACCTGAACCCCTCTACTTCCTAGGAGCCTGCGCCACCATGGCCCCAATCTCTCCGGCGGTCCGTTCCGACTTCGCTCCGACCGGCACGCTGCGCGTCGGGATCAACCACGGCAACCTCGTCCTCGCCCAGAAGAACCCCACGACCGGCGAGGTGAAGGGTGTCGCGGTGGACATGGCCCACGAGCTGGGCCGCCGGCTCGACGTGCCCGTCGAGCTGGTCCAGTACTCGTCGGCGGGTCAGATGACCGACGCGCTCGCGACCGGCGCGTGGGACGTGGCCTTCCTCGCCCGGGAGGCCGGACGGGCCGGCGAGATCGGCTTCACCGCGCCGCACCTGCTGATCGAGGGCACCTATCTCGTGCCGGCCGGCTCGCCCGACACCCGCGTCGCCGAGATCGACCGCGACGGCATGCGCATCGCGGTCTCCGAGAAGAGCGCCTACGATCACTTCCTGACCCGCAACATCAAGCACGCCAAGCTGGTTCGCGGGGCGGGCAACAGTGCCGGGCTCGGGCTCCTCCAGGCGGGCCAGGCCGACGTGATCGCCGGAGTGCGCCAGCTTCTCCTGATGGACCAGGCCAAGCTGCCGGGCTCGAAGGTGCTCGAGGACCGCTTCATGGTGATCGAGCAGGCGATGGGCCTCCCCAAGGGACGCGACGCGGCCCTCGCCTACGCGAAGGCGTTCATCGAGGAGATGAAGGCCTCCGGCTTCGTGGCCCGGGCGCTCGAGCAGTCGGGCGTGCGCGGAGTGCCGGTCGCCCCGCCCGAACCCGCCCGCTGACCGCGCGTCTCGCGCCAAGGGCCGACGGGGCGTGGGCCCCCGGCACGCAGGCCGGGACGGGGGTGGGGGGCGCCCCCGTCGGGACCGTGTCTTCTGCGGGCAGTCGAAGGCGCGCGGGCCCATCTCGTGGCTCGATCGAGACGACAGAGCGGGCCGGCGACTCAGCGTGTCCCGGCGGGGGCGCCCCCCACCCCCGTCCCGGCCCCCCGGGATCGCGGGTCTAGGCGAGGGGGACGATCGCGTAGAAGCGGGGCTCCGCGCCGACCGCACGGGTGACGTGGCCCCGGCCGGTGAGATCCTCGGCCAGCAGCACGTCGCCCGGGCCGACGCGGACCACGGTGCCGTCGCCGACCTCGATCTCCGCCTGCCCGGAGAGCGTGATCGAGTACTGCCGCCGCGGCGCGCAGTGCCAGTCGAGCACGTAGCCCGGCGGGGCGACGCGGAACGCGAGGCCCGCGACGGGTTGCAACGGGGTGCCTTCCCCGTGCGCGCCCTCGGTGTCGGTGAAGGGCTTCATGGCCAGCGGCAGCTCCTCGACATGCGACTGCCCGTCGGCGCCACTGTAGACCCGCCAGATCTTCGGCATACGCTCCCTTTCCCTGAGGAGTAGCGCTAGAACTGCACGCGGCGCAGGACGGCGCGCGGCAGGGCGCGGATGACCAGCATGATCCACCGCCAGATTCCGGGGGCGTAGACCTGGTGCCGGCCCTGGTCGATGGCTCGCACCACCGCGGCCGCCACCGCCTCCGGCTCGCCCGCGAAGGGGGGGACGGGCAGCCCCGCGGTCATCGCGGTCCGGACGAAGCCGGGCTTGACGCAGAGCACGCGCACCCCGCGATCGCGGTAGGCGAGGTCGAGCCCGTCCAGGAAGATCCCGAGCCCGGCCTTGGAGGCGCCGTAGAGATAGTTGCTCCGCCGCGCCCGGTCCCCGGCCACGCTTCCGAACGCGCAGACCAGTCCCCCGCCCCGCGCGGCCAGGCGCGCGGCGGCCTGCTGGCAGAGCAGCACGGTGCCCGTGAAATTGACGTCGAGCAGCGCGGCCAGCCGCGCGGCGTCGGCGGCCAGCTCGTCCTGACGCCCGAAGGCGCCGCCGGTCACCACCAGGGCGTCGAGGCCGCCGAGGCCGCGGTCGGCGGCGTCGAGGGCCGCCGCGAACCCGGCCGGCTCGGCCAGGTCGAGCGCGGCGAGGCCCACCGGCGCGCGAGTGCCGCGCGCTTCCAGATCGCGGGCGGAGAGCGCCAGCTCGGTCGGGTCGCGTCCGAGCAGGAAGAGCGCGTCGCCACGCTCGGCGAGCTGCCGCGCGAGGGCGCGGCCCATGCCGCGGGTCGCGCCGACGAAGGCCACCTTCACCCGCGGTCCCCGAGGAGCCGGACCGACTGGGCGGAGCGGAAGCGGTGGCCGGGATCCCACCGATCACGCACCGCCTGCCACTCGGCGAGACGCGGCATCATGCGGGCGAAGTCCTCGGGGCGGGTCACCGCGTCCTTGGCGAGATAGACCCGCCCGCCGTGGGCGATCACCACCGCGTTCAGCTCGTGGATGAGGGCCTCGGTGGCCGCGCCACGGTACGCCATGTCGAGCGCCAGCGTCGTGCCTTCCATGGGGAACGACAGATAGGCGTCGGAGGCCGGCCCGCAGTCCTTGATGACCGCGAGGAACGAAGCGGCGCCCGCCGCCCCCAGCCGGTCGAGGAGCCCGGCCAGCGGGGCGGTGCCCGCCGCGCGCGGCAGCACGCACTGGTACTGGAGGAACCCGTGCCGGCCGTAGAGCCGGTTCCACTGCCCGATCGCGTCGAGCGGATAGAAGAAGCGGTCGTAGGAGACCACCCGGCGCTTGAGCGCGCCGCCGTGGAAGCGGTAGTAGAGGTAGTTGAACCAGCGCATGAAGAGCGGGTTCAGAAGCCACTCCGGCGCGTCCACCGGCACGTGCAGCGGCAGCCCGCGCGGGAGGTCTCGGTTGGCCGCCTCCATCGGGGTGGCGTGCCGCCCGCGCATGAGAATGCCGCGCCCGACGTCGCGCCCACGGGCCAGGCAATCGATCCAGCCCACCGTGTACGGCCAGTCCGCCGCGCTCCGCTGGAGCCCGGCCAGCATGGCGTCGAGCCCGTCCACGCCCACCGTCTCCAGCACGATCCACGGGGACTCGACCCGCCGGAGCTTCAGCGTGACCTCCGCGATGAGGCCGGTGAGCCCCATGCCGCCCACGGTGGCCAGGAAGAGCTCGCGCTCGAGATCGGGCCCGCATTCCACCCGCACGCCGGCGGCGGTGATCAGGGTGATGCGGTCGACGAAGTTGCCGAAGGAGCCGTCGCGATGGTGGTTCTTGCCGTGGACGTCACAGGCCACGCAGGCCCCGACCGTGACGAACTTGGTGCCCGGTGTGATGGGCGGGAACCAGCCGCGCGGCAGGAACACGCGCAGGATCTCGGCGAGGCTCAGCCCCGCCTCGCAGTGGAGCTGGCCGGTGGCCCCGTCGAACGCCAGGATACGATCGGCCCGCGTGCTCTCGACCACGAGCCCGCCCGGCGTGGAGGGCATCGCCGCGTCACCGTACGCGCGGCCCAGCCCGCGGACCACGACCGGCTCCGCCCCCTCGGGCAGCGCCGGGCGCTCCGACCGGTCCACGCGCCCGCGGCCCACCGGATGGCGCCCCCAGCCCGCGACCGCTTCCACCGGCAGATCGGCCTCCCGTGCGGCGCGCGCGCTCACGGGCTCATCGGGCGAGCCACGCGGGGCCCCAGACCGGACCGTAGATGATGACGAGGAGCGCCAGCATCCAGAGCCCGGTATTGATGAGGAGCGCGCGGTCGTTGAGGAGGAGATCTGAGGGGTTGCCACCCAGCTCCCGGCGGTAGAGCAGATAGAGATACCGAAAGATTCCGTAGAGCACGAAGGGCAGCGTCAGGGGCAGGAGGCGGGTGTTGAACTTGGCTACCGTCTCCGGGGACATGGTATAGAGCGCATAGGCGGTCACGGTGGACGCGGTGACCACCGCCACCATCTGATCGAGGAAGCTCTCGCTGTACTCGGCCAGGATCGGCCGGTGGGCCGCCGCGTCGCCCCGTAGCGTCCGGTACTCGTGGCGGCGCTTGCCCAGAGCCAGGAACAAGGCGACCAGGATCGTGCAGATCACGAGCCAGCCCGAGATCTCTACCGCGATGGCCTCGGCGCCCGCCACCGCGCGGAGCACGAAGCCCACCGCCACCGTGAGCACGTCGAGGATGACCAGGTGCTTGAGCCAGATCGAGTAGGCGATGAGGAGCGCCGCGTAGGCGGCGGCCACCAGCCCGAAGCCCACCGACACATAGAAGGCGGCGGCCAGGCTGACCACCAGCAGCGCGACGCCCAGCCCCGCCGCCGCGGCGACCGGGAGCGCGCCGCGCGCGATGGGCCGGTTGCGCTTGGTGGGGTGCAGCCGGTCCTTCTCGACATCGGCCAGATCGTTGAAGACGTAGATGGCGCCGGAGAGCGCGCAGAAGATCAGGAAGGCGGCGAGGGCCGGCCAGACCAGCGGCGTGAACAGGCTCTGCGAGAAGACGAGGCCGGCGAAGACGAAGAGGTTCTTGACCCACTGGCGCGGGCGGAGCGAGACGAGCGCGGCGGCCAGGAGGCTCACGCGGGCCTAGAGACGGATGACGTGAGGGAAGACTCCCAGCGCGCCGGTCGCGTTGCGGGTGTCCAGCACGAGCCGGGCTTCCCGCACCAGCCGCGCCGCGTCGAACTCGAGGTGCGCGGTGAGGAGCACGACAAGATCGTAGGCCGCGAGATCGGCCATCCAGTCCACGCTCTTGAGAAGGTGGCCGGCCACCTGGATCTGGGGCACCCGCGGATCCGCGTAGTCGAGCCGGGCCCCGCGGGCGAGGAGGGCCTCGATGATCTCGAGGGCGGGCGAATCGCGGATGTCCCCGACGCCCGCCTTGTAGGCCACTCCGAGCGCCAGGATGCGCGAGCCCTTCACCGCCTTCGTGCGCTCGTTGAGGGCGTCGGCGGCGAGCTGCACGACGTAGTGGGGCATGCCGCCGTTGATCTCGTCGGCGAAGGCGATGAACTTGGCCTCGTAACCGGCGAGGCGGGTCCGCCAGGAGAGATAGTGCGGATCGCTCGGCAGGCAGTGGCCGCCGATGCCCGGCCCCGGCGAGAACGGCATGAACCCGAAGGGCTTGGTGGCGGCGGCGCCGATGACCTCCCAGACGGACAGGCCGAGGCGGCGGCACATGATGGCCAGCTCGTTGACCAGCGCGATGTTGACGCTGCGGAAGGTGTTCTCGAAGAGCTTGACCATCTCCGCGACCTGCGTCGAGGACACCGGGACCACCCGATCGATGATCTGACGGTAGAGGGTCTCGACGAGATGGCGGCACGCGGGCGTGACGCCGCCCACCACCTTGGGAATGCGCGAGAGTCCCCACGTCCGGTTGCCCGGATCGATGCGCTCGGGCGAGAATCCCAGGAAGAAGTCCTCGCCGACCCGGAAGCCTTCGCGGGTGAAGCGGGGCAGCAGCACCTCGTCGGTCGTGCCGGGATAGGTGGTCGACTCCAGCACCACCAGGCCGCCCGGCCGGAGCCTGCGGGCCACGCCCTCCGCCGCGGCCACGATGAAGGAGATGTCGGGCTCCTTTGACTTGCCGAGCGGCGTGGGCACGCAGATGACGATGGCGTCGGCCTCCCCGAGCGCCTCGGGGGTCGAGTGCACCGCCAGGCGCCCGCTCTGCACCAGCGGAGCCAGCTCCGCGGCGGGCACGTCCTCGACCGGGCTCGCGCCGCCCGCGAGCCGCGCGGCGCGCGCCGGATCGGCGTCCACCCCGATCACCGAGAACCCGGCCCGGGCGAAGGCCACCGCGAGCGGCAGCCCCACGTAGCCCAGGCCGACCACGCCCACCGTGGCGGAGCGGCTCTTCAGGCGCTCCTCGAGCCGGGACCCGAGCGCGCCGAGCGCCGTCACGTCACATCACCTGGGCGAGGGCCTGCTTGATCGCGTCGACCACCTGCTCGACCTCCGGATCCCGGAGCTCGGGGAAGCAAGGCAGGCACAGCACCTCGGCCGCCGCCTGGGTGGCCACCGGGAAGTCGCGATCCGCGTTCGGCTGCGAGAAGAGCGGCCGGGCCGGGATCGTGCTCGGATAGTGGACGGAGGTCCCGACGCCCAGGCCGGCCAGCGCGGCCGCGAGCGCGTCGCGCTTGGGCAACCGCACCGTGTACTGGTGATAGATGTGCCACGCGGGTGGCTGCTCGACGGGCCGGACGAGCGGCAGGCCGGCGAGCGCCGCGGCGTAGTGGCGGGCGATGGCCCGCCGGCGCTCGTTCCACTCCGGCAGCCGCTTGAGCTTCACGCGGAGCAACGCGGCCTGGACCTCGTCGAGCCGGCTGCAGCCGCCCAGCTCGACGTGGGTGTACTTCCGGGTCGACCCGTGATCGCGCAGGAGCCGCACCCGCTCGGCCACGTCGTCCCGCGTGGTCAGGACCATGCCCCCGTCGCCGCAGGCGCCGAGGTTCTTGGTCGGATAGAAGGACAGCGTCGTGACGTCGCCCCACTCGGCCACCGGGCGGCCCGCGTAGGAGGCGCCCACCACCTGCGCGGCGTCGGCGACGATCGCGAAATCGCGCCCCCGGGCCAGGGTCGCCGAGGGCGTCCATGGCCGCCACCTGCCCGTAGAGGTGAACCGGGACGATGGCCCGCGTCCGCGGCGTGATCGCGCGCTCCACCCCGGCGGGATCGAAATTGAAGGTGGCGGGCTCGACATCCACGAAGACCGGGGTGGCGCCGGCCAGCACGATGGTGGTGGCGGAGGCGACGAAGGAGAACGCGGAGGTGATGACCTCGTCGCCCGGCTTCACCCCGACCGCCTTCAGGGCCAGCAGCAGGGCGTCGGTGCCGGAGCCGGTCCCCACGCCGTGGCGCGCTCCGCAGAGGTCGGCCAGCTCGCGCTCGAGGGCCTGGCCCTCGGGTCCCAGGATGAACCGGCAGGAGTCGAGCACGCGCGCGGCCGCGTCCATCAGCTCGCCGCGCAGCGCCTCGTGCTGTCGCTTGAGATCGATCTGGGGAATCATCGGCCGTCCGTCGCTAGAAGCCCAAGCGGGCCGAGGTCCCCACCTGGCCCAGGCCGAGGAGGTTGATCGAGACGCGGAACTCGTTCTCGTCGCCGTGGCGGTTCACGTACTCGGCGATGATGGACCAGCAGTCGAAGCGCCAGTCGATCCCGACCCGGTTCTCGATGGCCCGGCCTCTCGAGACGTCCCAGGCGGAGGCGCCGCGGACGTCGACGTTGTTGAGCACCCTCACCAGCGCTTCCGCCTTCAGGTACCGGCTTTCACCCCTGCTCGTTGAACCGGGGACCAACCGCGGCCGCGAAGCGCGGGGGGGG
>JBBDXN010000105.1:0-21032 GCA_040902305.1 Candidatus Rokuibacteriota bacterium
CCCCCGCGCCGGCGGCGCCGCCGGGGTCGGTGTCCGTCGATGCCGCCGCCCCGGCGACCCAGCCCCGCCCGGCCGGCTTCTGGATCCGGGTCGGGGCCGTGCTCATCGACGTGGTCTGCGTCATGGCGGCGGAAGCCGTCTTCGGGCTCTTGCTGTGGGCGCTCGCGGACGACCGCCTGAGCACCGCGGCTTCGCGCGCCTTCCGCTTCCTGGCCGGTCCCTGCTACTTCGTGTTCCTGCACTGGACGCGGGGCCAGACCCTCGGCAAGATGGCCTTCCGCATTCGCGTGGTCGATCTTCGTGGCGGCCCGCTCTCCTTCGGGCAGGCCGTCCTTCGCCACCTCGGGTCCTGGTTCGCCGCCGTCATCCTCGGCCTCGGCTACCTGCTGGTCGCGTTCCGCGCCGACAAGCGTGGGCTCCACGATCTCGTCGCGGGCACCCGCGTCGAACACGTCACCTGAAGGAGGTTCCATGGCGACCGCCGCCTGCCCGATGTGCCGCGCGCCTCACGTCCGCCTGGGCTCCACGCGTCCCCTGGCTTCTCTACGGCAGGCGCCCTCCCGGCTCGCCCGCGCGCTGCGTCGCGTGCCGCGGCGACTCGTGGCCCGCCGTCCCGGGCGCGGGGAGTGGGCGGTGGCCGAGGTGGTGAGCCATCTGGTCGACGCGGAGATCTCGCTGGCCTTCCGCATCCGGAAGATCGCGGCGGAGCCGCGGGAACCGCTCGGGGCGTGGGATCAGGACCGCTGGGCGGACAAGGGGCGCTACCGGCGCACGCCGCTCCGGGAAGCGCTCGCCACCTTCGCGGCCTTGCGCCGCTCGAACCTGGCCTACGTCGGGCGCCTCGGCCCCGCCCAGAAGCAGCAGTACGGGCGGCACTCCGAGTACGGTCGGCTCACGATTCCGCAGATGCTCGCCCACTGGGCCGAGCACGACCTGAACCACCTCGAGCAGATCCAGACCGCTCGTCGCCACCTCAGCGGGCAACGCCTCGCACCACGCGCCCGGAGAGCGTGACGCTGCCGCTGCTCTTGCGGAACCGGCTGGCCGAGCTCATCCTCGACGCGCTCCACGACGGCGCCGCGCGCCGCGGGCTCGAGACCGTCGCCGCGGTGTGCGCCGACCCGCGCGCGCTGGATCCGGTGGCCCCGCCGCCCGAGGGATTTCCCGCGGAGCTCTTCGATCGCCACGCCGACGGCTGGCGCATCCGGTCCGGCTTCGGCTCCCACGCCGCCGCCCTCGGCGAGCGCGCCGCCCGCGCGGCGCGGGCGCTGGCAAACCGGCCCTTTTCCGAGGTGGATCGGCCGCTGCCGGGGGCGCTCGAGGAGGCCGCCGCGCTCTTCGGCGCCGGCCTCTACTTCGAGGTCCACGAGGTGCTCGAGCCGTACTGGATGCGCGCGGCGGGCGCGGAGCGGGAGGCCCTGCAGGGCCTCATCCAGGTGGCGGTCGGCTTCCAGCACCTGGCCAACCGTAACCTCGACGGCGCGCGCGCGCTCCTGCGCGACGGCGCCATCAAGGTCGCGGGGCACCGGCTGGACGGCCGCGCGATGAACACTTTCGCGGCCGAGGTGGCCCGCTGCGTGAGCGAGATCGTCGGGCTCGGCGCGGAGGCGGCGACGCGCTTCGACTGGAGCACGGTGCCGCGCTTCCCGGCGGGGGGCTAAGCCGGCGTGGCCCATCTGCACGCGCTCTCCGACGCGGGCGAGGTCGCCAGGCGGCGCACGCGGCTGCCGCGGGGCCGCCTGCTCGAGGCCTGGCCCGATCTCTACGTCACGGGTCAGGCGTGGGTCGGCGACGAGGCCCTCGGATTGCTGGAGGCGTCGGGCGGAGCGCTGCCGGTGGCGCTCTCGGTGGACGCGGCGGCGGTGCCCGTCTACTATGGCCCGCGGCTCCAAGACGTGGAGTCGCTGCCGCTGGAGGAATCGCTGCGGGCGCGAGTGCTGTCCGCGCACGGGATCGCGGTGGCCTGGATCAGCTACGATCAGTTCGGGCAGCGCACCGTGTACGAGCCGGCCGGCCCGGCGGATCCGATCTTCTATCTGCGGCGGCCCGGCGGCACCGCCGCGCACATCTGGCGGCTGTTCCGGACGAAGCCGGAGGCGCGCGTCTACATGGCCGAGTACTACGGCCGCGACTCCGAGGGGCGGGACTGGGCGGAGACCCTGCCCGCGGAGACGTTCGACGACCTGCTGGCGCGTCACAAACCGTGAACCTGGGCGCGGAAAGAACCGCGAACCTGGGTGCTAAACAAAGGAGTCACGTCGATGGACCTCGGCCTCAAGAGCAAGACCGCACTCGTCACGGGCGGTAGCAAGGGCATCGGCCGCGCGGTCGCGCAGACCCTCGCCGCGGAGGGCGCACGCGTGATGATCTGCTCGCGCGACGCGGGCGCGCTCCAGCAGGCGGCCGCGGACATCGAGCGCACCGCCGGAGGCCGCGTGGAGACCCTATCCGCGGACCTGAGCCAGCACCGGGAGGTCGTCCGCGTGGCCAAGGAGGCGGTCGCGCGTCTCGGCCGCCTCGACATCCTGGTGAACAACGCGGGCGCCATCAAGGGTGGCGACTTCCTCGCGACCCCAGACGACGAATGGCTCGACGGCTGGAGCCTCAAGCTGCTGGGCTACATCCGCATGGCCCGTGAGGTGCTCCCGCACATGCAGCGGCAGGGCGGGGGACGCATCGTCAACGTGGTGGGCGCCGCCGCGCGCAATCCCGCGGTGACCTACATGATGGGCGGCACCGCCAACGCGGCGCTCATCAACTTCACCAAGGCGCTCTCCGACCTCGCGGTGAAGTCGAACGTGCTGGTCACCGGCGTCTCGCCGGGGCCGGTGAAGACCGAGCGCTGGGACAGCCTGATGGCGCAGCAGGCGAAGGCGGCGGGGCAGGACGCGGCGCTCTACGTAAAGGAACGTAGTCAGGAATTTCCACTCGGGCGCATCGCGCTGCCGCAGGAAGTCGCGGACGTCGTCTGCTTCCTCGCCTCCGAGCGCGCGTCCTATCTCACCGGCATCACCATCACGGTGGACGGCGGCATCACTCGCGGGGTGTATCTCTGAGCACTTTTCGACGCACTCCTTGCACACCGAGTAAGGGCATAACCTAGTGAAATAAGGAACATTCCTCCGGAAGATTCCCTTGACACGTGGTAGGACCATCAGTAGGGTATCGCCCACGCTGCGGGTCCGCGTCGCGGGCTCTCGAGCGGATGGCTTTCCTAGACGCCGCTGGTGAGCCGGGGGGGAGTCTACTCGGTCCTGATCGCGGCAGGAGGTTCCTCGATGCCTGCAAAGCTCTTCGTCGGCAATCTCTCCTTCCAGGCTACAGAAGAAGACCTGCGGGAGCTCTTCCAGCAGGCCGGGACGGTCGAGTCCGTCCGCATCGTCACCGATCAGTTCACCGGCCGGCCGCGTGGCTTCGGGTTCGTCGAGATGGCGACGAAAGAGGAGCTGGCCAAAGCCATCGAGATGTTAAATGGGCGACTTTTCAGGGATCGTAACCTCGTCGTCGACGAGGCGCGGCCTCAGCCCCAGCGCAGCGGCGGTGGGGGTGGCGGCCCCCGCGGCGGTGGCGGTGGGCGGCCCGGAGGCGGCGGAGGCGGCTGGCGTCGATAGCTCACTGAGCCCCGGGGAGCGGAGCCTCTCCCCGGGGTTTTTTCCCGTGCTAGACTACTCATCATGTGAATAGGTCCGAGGATCAACCCCCGAGGATCAACCGAGGATATCGAGCCAATGCGAGAGCCAGTACCCCCGCCAATGAATACCCCGAGGCCTGCCCCCGGCTTCGTGAAGCGTCTCGGCGACGTGGTGGACAGCCGGCGGGGCGTGACGTTCCAGGCGCTTAGATCCGAGAACCTTCTGAATCGGCTCACGGGCGAGAGCATGCCGTTCGGCTGGACCGTGAACCCGTTCCGTGGTTGCGAGCTCGGATGCCGCTATTGTTATGCCCGGCCTACGCACGAGTACCTAGGGCACGCGGCTCCGGAGGAATTCGAGGAGCGCATCTACGTGAAGGAGGCCGGCACCAGTCGGCTCCTGAGCCGCCTGATCCGGGCCCGCGATGCCGGGCAGGAGGTCGCGATCGGCACCGCCACCGACCCGTATCAGCCGGCGGAGGCACGCTTCGAGGTGACCCGCTCCATCCTGGAGATCATGGCGCGCGTGCCCGGACTGCGGATCGGCCTGACGACCAAGTCCACCGGCATCCTGCGCGACCGCGGGCTGCTGGCGCGCATCGCGCGCACCTCGGAGCTCTGGGTGAACGTGTCGCTGATCTCGCTCGACGGGCTGCTGCTGCGGCAGATCGAACCTCGGGCTCCGCGACCGGATCGGAGGCTCGAGGCGATGCGCGAACTATCCGACGACGGCGTCCGCGCCCGGCTCTTCCTGATGCCGGTGCTGCCCCTGCTCACCGACGGCGACGCGGGCCTCCGCGAGCTGCTGGCCGCCGCCCGCGCGGCGGGAGCGCGCGAGGCCATCTCCCAGGCGCTCTTCCTCCGCACCGAGATGACGTGGCGCTTCTTCCTCGACTTCGTGGGGCGCGACTTCCCGTGGGTGCTGGCCCGCTACCGCACGCTCTACCCGGCTCCGGGTAATGCCCCCCGCGCCTACCGGGACGACATCGACCGCCGGGTGGCGCGGCTGGCCGCGGAGGTCGGTTTCCCGGCGCGGACGCGAGACGACCGCGTACGCGCGGAGGCACCCGCCCGGCCCCGCCAGCTCTCGCTCGTGTGGTGAGAGGCGCTCGGCTTCAGTCGTCGTAGAGGCGCGGCTGCTCGGGCGCCGCCGCCGCGGGCTCGTCCTCGATCACCGGCGAGAACCCGTCCTGCTCGATCAGCGGCCGGAACTTCTCGTAGAGCTCCCGCAGCTTGGCCAGGTAGTACACGGTGTTCTCGTCCGGGGCGGCTTCACTCCACTCGGCGGCGAGCTTGGCGGCCTCGTTCACCTTGACCCGCTTGCCCTCTCCGGTGACGTAGTAGGAGACCTGATCGCCCGGCTGATAGGACCGGCTCGAGGCCTGCGCCAGCTCGTAGGCCGCGCCCACGTTGCGCACGCCCGCCTGGAGCTTCTGCCGGTACACCGCGAGCGACTCCTGCAGCGTCTCCGTCTTCATGAACTGCTTGAGCGGCACGCGATGGGCCCGGAAGTCCTCCTCCCATCGCGCCACCAGGGCGGGTATCTCATCGCGCCGGCCGGTCAGGAGCAGGCGGAACATCTCCTCCATCCAGAGCCGCTGGAACAACTCGATTCCCCGCGAGCGGAGGCCGGAGCCCTTGATCAGGAGCTTGCCACGCGCGTCGAGCACGACGTAGTTCTTCATCTTGTAGCTGAACATCGCCACGTAGCGACCGTCCAGCTCGAGCTGGATCCCGTCGGGCAGCACCGCCGACAGCTCCGTCACGAGCTGCTCTTCCGAGGCCGGCGGAGGCCCGCCGGGTGACGACGCGACGGGGGGAACGAAGTAGATGCCGTCGGTATCCACCTCGATGACGGTGGCCCCCAGCCCGCCCAGGCGGTCGAGCAGCGCCTGCACGAGCCGCCGCCCCTCGCCGGTCACGCGATTGGCCACCTCGAAGTCGTTCCAGTGGCCCTGCGAGAAGGCGAGGTAGCCGTAGAACGAGTTGATGAAGATCTTGAAGGTCTGCTGGAGCGCGTTCAGGAAGACCCGGTCCTCCGCCGCGTCGGCCTCGCGGGCCAGGCGCTTGGCCGACACCCGGAACTCGCGCAGGTCCTGGAGCAGGGACGCGGCCACTCCGAGCCGGTCGGAGGCGGGGAAGAGATTCTGTCCGAGCATCAGGGACGGGTACAACGAGGTCACGTCCACGTGGAGCACGTCGCGGGCGACTCCGCGTTGAAAGACCGCGGTGTACCCGCCGGCGACCCCGCGCCCCCGGCCCGGGGCGGGCACCGCCCGCCGGCGGTGCAGGTACTCCCGCATCAGGAGCGCGTCGATCTTGGTCGCGTTGCCGCGCAGCACGGTGGTCTGGTAGTCGAAGGGCAGGGCCTGCGCCTGCACGAAGTAGGGCGGCGACAGGATCGCCGAGATGGCCAGGGTCTCGAGCACGTCGTCGCGCGCGTAGGCCATGAGCCGGGCCGGCTCTTCCACGAAGATCCGCGGAATCTCCTCCGGCGGCAGGTAGGTCCGGTCGGGCGCGGCCACCCCGAAGTGGCGCGCCACGTCCTTGAGGCCGTAGGACTCGAGGTCGCGGGCTCCCACGTCGTAGAGCTGGGCCAGGATCCAGGTGTCCACGATGTGGCGCCCGGTCACCCCGTAGCGCCGATAGCCGATCGAGCGCTCCGCCACCTGCATGCGCGACGGATAGCCGCGCAGCCCGGAGCCGTCGCGCCCCCACGCGAGCGAGACGTGGTGCCGGCGCGCCCGCGCCTCCAGGTACTCGAGGTCGAAGCGGAAGATGTTGTGGCCCTCGAGCACGTCGGGATCGCGCTCGCGGATGACGCGCGTGCACTCGGCCAGGAGCGCGGCCTCCGAGAGCTCGGCCCCGGACAGCACCTTCGAGAAGCCGGTCGAGTCGGCGATCGCGATCGCGATGATACGATCCGGCTCGCGCGCCGCGTTCGGGAACTCGAAGCCCGGCGCGGTGGTGACCTCGATGTCGAGCGCCATCCGGCGCAGATCGCCGAAGCCCATGCCGAGGAACGAGGTCTTCCCGGTGCGCAGCAGGAACTGGTGCACCGGGTCGTTCAGGAATCGATACGGCGCCTCCGGCGCCCCCGCGCTCTGGCCCGAGACGCGCAGGCAATGATCTCGCACCCGGAGCGCCTGCCCCCACGACGGGCACTCGGCGAGCCAGCGATACGCCCCATCCCCGTCCAGGGGCGTGACCTCCACGCCCCCCTTGAAGCCCTTGAGCAGATCGGGGTCGGCCAGGAGGAGGAAGGGCCGGAAGGGCTCGTCGGTCGTCACCACCGCCCTCTCGGGCCGGGCGTACACCGTGACGTGGCTCTCGGCGGGCCGGAAGGCGAGGAGCCCTCGGGTCGCGTCGTGCCCGAAGAGCACGGGATTGTCGTAGAACCGCGGCGGGATCGACGTCAATTGAGCAGGCCGCGGAGTCGGTGCAGCTCCCGTCGAGCCGTCACGTAGCGCGGCTCCAGCGCCAGGGCGCCTTCCAGCTCCCGGATCGCCTGGTGGATCTCGTGACGCTTGATGTGGACGCGGGCGAGGTTGAAGTACGGATAGTGGCGCGGCTCGTACCGGGTCGCCCGCTTCGCCCGCTCGAGCCACGGGACGGCTTCCTCTTCCCGCCCCAGCTCGATCAGATAGGCGCCGATATCGTTGTAGGGGTTCCCGAAGTCTGGGTCCACCGAGATCGCGATCTTGCACTGGGCGATCGCGTCGTCGGGCCGACCCTGGTAGCTGTAGGCCCAGCCGAGGAACGTGTGGGCCTCCGCGGTCGGATGCAGCGCGATCGAGCGCTGGTAGTGCGCCACCGCTTCCTCGAGGCGGCCCTGCATCTGCGCCTCGTATCCCTGCTGGAAGTGGCGCTGGGCCTCCGCGCGCCTCTCGCCCACCGGCTCGTCGCTCATCTAGCCGGCATTCTACCGCAGCGGATGCGGAAGCAGCGTGGCGGTGGGGGTCTCCTGTTATGCTCGGCCCGTGCATCGGATCGCGGCGGCGGTGGCCCTGGCGACGCTCCTCGCGGGCTGCGCCGGGCTCACCGGGAGTCAGACGACCGTACGCTTTCCCAACGCGACTCCCGGCGCTCCCGTCTCGATCGCGGCCACCCTGGTCCGCCCCACCGGCCCGGGCCCGTTCCCGGCGGTGGTGCAGCTCCACGGTTGCGCGGGGGTCGAGACCCAGTCCTTGCGCTGGGCCCGGTGGCTCGCCGATCGCGGCTACGTGGCGCTGGTGGTCGACAGCTTCGGCCCGCGAGGCATCCGGGGCGACTGCCGATCGGGGCCGGACGATCCGCCGATCACCGCGCGCTTCGACGATGCGTTCGGCGCCCTGCGCTATCTGCAATCGCTCGCCTACGTGCGCGCGGATCGGGTGGCCGCCATCGGCTGGTCGCAGGGCGGCGTCTACGCCATCGCGGTGATCAATGGCCCGAGCCTCGAGCGCGCCCGCCGCCGCGGCGTCGCGCTCGCCGCCCCCGGCTTCGCGGCGGGCATCGGCCTCTATCCCGGAGGCTGCTTCTCTCTCGTCAAGGAGCAGGTGGCGCGGCCGCTGCTGGTCCTCATCGGGCAGGCCGACGACTGGACGCCCGCGGCCAAGTGTCGGGAGATGGTGGACGCCATGCGGTCGCGCGGCGCGGACGCCACCATCGTGACCTATCCGGGCGCCTACCACTACTTCGACGTGGAGGGCCGGCGCCGGGAGGTGCTGGCGGAGGTCGAGAACGACAACCGGCCCGGAGGCTTCGGGGCGACGGTGTCCTACCAGCCGGAGGCCGCCGCCGACGCGCAGCGACGGATCGAAGACTTCCTGGCGCGCCATCTCCGGCAGCAGCCGTAGGCGGCGCAGCCGCAGGCGAGCTGCCGGATACAGCAGTAGGCGGCGCAGCCGCAGGCGAGCTGCCGGATACGACAGTAGGCGGCGCGCGCGTTGCAAGTTCCGCCCGGTGCGTGCTAGCGTGAGCCGGCACGCCATTCATGGACGCGTCGGTCGAGATCGTCAAGCATCTGCTGCCCTCGGTGGTGCACATCCACGCCGAGGTCCCCTCGGGCCATCCCTCCACCCGGCACCTCGGCGACGAGCGAATGGGTACCGGGACGGTGGTGGATCCCGCCGGGCTCATCCTCACCGTCAACTACGTGGTCATGGGCGCCGAGACCATCCAGGTCACGCTCGGACGCGGCCGCGGGCTGCGGGCCGAGATCGTCGCCCAGGACTTCGAGGTCGGGCTGGCCCTGCTGCGCGTGAAGCGGCAGGGGCTCCCGGCCGTCGCCATCGCGGACTCGGAGTCGCTCAGCCGCGGGGAGCCCGTCTTCGCGCTCGGCTCGACCGCCCCCCGCGAGCGGCGGGTGGCGGGAGGGCTCGTCACCTATCTCGGGGAGTTCGAGGCGTACTGGGAGTACCTGCTCGAGCGCGGGATCATCTCGAGCGCGGCCAACCCGGGCTTCGGGGGCGGGCCGCTCTTCACCCTCACCGGCAAGATGGTCGGCGTGGTCTCGCTGAACCTGAACGAGATCGCCCGCGCCTCGCTCGCCATTCCGAGCGAGTGCTACCGGCGGAACCAGCGGGAGTTCATGCGGTTCGGCCGGGTGGTCAGCCGCCCGCAGCGGGCCTGGCTCGGGGTCTTCGCCCACGCGCTCGACGAGGGCGTGGTGGTGGCGGGCCTCGTGCCCAACGGGCCGGGCGCGCGCTCCGGCATCCAGGAGGGCGACGTGATCGTCTCGCTCGACGCGCAGGAGGTGCCCACGCGCAAGGAGCTCTACCTCTCGCTGTGGAAGCACGCCCCCGGCGAGAAGATGACCGTCGAGGTCATGCGCGACAACGAAGTGCGCCGGCTGTCCGTGACCGGCGGCGACCGGGCCGACTTCTACAAGCAGACATCCTGATCCGCAGTCCCACAAAGGGGTCCCCGATGGATCTGGGCATCAAGGGCAAGACCGCCCTCGTGGTGGCGGCGAGCAAGGGCATGGGCAAGGCGAGCGCGCTCGGCCTGGCCTCGGAGGGCGCGCGGGTCGTGATGTGCGCGCGCGGCGAGGGGCCCCTGAAGGACGCGGCCGCCGAGGTCAAGCGCCAGACCGGCGCGGACGTGCTGGCGTTGCCCGCGGACGCGAGCCGGGCCGCCGACATCTCGCGGGTGGTGGCGGAGGCCAACCGGGCCTTCGGCGGCGTGGACATCCTGGTGGCGAACGTGGGCGGGCCGCCGCCCGGGCCGTTCGAGGCGATGACGGACGAGCACTGGACGAAGGCCTTCGAGCAGGTCCATCTATCCACCGTCCGTTTCATCCGAGAGATCCTGCCCCACATGAAGAAGGCGCGCTGGGGCCGCATCCTCGCGATCCAGTCCAGCTCGGTGAAGCAGCCGGTGGACGGCCTCGTCCTCTCCAACGGCATCCGGCCGGCCATCGCGGGCCTCTTCAAGACCCTGGCCGGCGATCTCGCCAAGGACAACATCACGGTGAACCTCGTGTTGCCCGGCCGGATCCTGACCGACCGCTTCATCGAGCACCAGACCGACCGCGCCAAGCGCAACGGGGTCACCATGGAGCAGCAGATGGAGCTGTCCTCGGCCGACATCCCGATGGGGCGGATCGGGACGCCCGAGGAGTTCGCGGCCATGGTGGTCTTCCTCGCCTCCGCCCGCGCCTCCTACATCACCGGGACCGCGGTGCAGGTGGACGGCGGGCTGATCCGGAGCGTCGTCTAGCCTCGGGGGCCGGACGGAGAGCGCTGGCCCGTGATCGGCGCGCTCAGGACGGCGGCCGCGAACTTTCGCGCGCGGCGCGGGATGTTCCTCGCCTCGGGGCTCGCCTTCAACTTCATCGTCGGTCTCATCCCGCTGCTCTTCTTCGTGGTGTCGGTGGCGGGCTTCGTGCTGAGCCGCCGCGCCGTGATGGAGGCGGTCCTCGGCCAGCTCTCCGCCATCGTGCCGGTCTACAAGAGCGAGCTGCACGACACGCTCGCCGCGATCATCCGGCGGCGGCGCCTCTCGAGCATCCTCGGCACCGCGGTGCTGCTCCTCTTCGCGAGCCAGCTCTTCAACTCGATCCGGGTGGTCCTGAGCGACATCTTCGGCTTCCGGGGCGGCCCCGGCTTCCTCCGCGGCCTGCTGCGGGACATGGTGATGGTGGTGGCGATGGGCGTGCTCTTCGTGGGCAGCCTCGTCATCAGCGACGTCTTCGGCTGGCTCAAGATCCTGCTCTTCGAGACCATGGGGATGCCGGCCCAGTGGGTGCGCCCCTGGTCGCTCGCCCTCGCCCTGGCGCTCAGCACCGCCTTCTTCTTCGTACCCTACCGCTATTTCCCGCATCGCCGCGTGCCGGTGGGGGCGGCGCTCGCGGGCGCTCTGCTGGCCGCGGTGTTGTGGGAGACCGCCAAGCAGCTCTTCCGCTGGTACATCCTCTCCTTCGGGGTCTACGACCAGGTGTACGGCCCGCTCGGGGTGCTCGTGGCGCTCGCCATGTTCGCCTACTACTCGGGCGTCGTGTTCATCCTGGGCGCGGAGTTCGCGGCCGCCCTGATGAGGACCAGTCGCGGCTGATCTGTGCTAGGGTGAGGCGGTCATGGCCGACCCTCTGCCCCCGCCGCTGGCCGGCGTGCGGGTCCTCGAGCTGGCCCATCTGATCGCGGGGCCCATCTGCGGCATGTACCTGGCCGACATGGGCGCCGACGTGGTGAAGGTGGAGTCGCGCGAGGCGCCCGACGCGGGGCGGTCCGTGTACCCGCGCGCGGTGCGCAACGGCGAGGGGGTGCTGCACCTCACGGTCAACCGCAACAAGCGCGGCATCTGTCTCGACGTCAAGCATCCCGATGGCCGCGACGCCTTCCGCCGTCTCGCCGCTTGGGCCGACGTCATCATCGAGGGCTTCCGCGGCGGGGTGGCCGAGCGGCTCGGCATCGACTACGACTCGGTGAAGGCCGCGAACCCGCGCCTCATCTACTGCTCGATCTCCGCGTTCGGGCCCGACGGCCCCTGGCGCGAGAAGCCGGGCCTCGACTCGCTCGCGCAGGCCCTCGGCGGCCTCATGGCCATCACCGGCGAGCCGGACGGGGGCCCGGTGCTGTGCGGGGCGCCGGTGGCCGACACCCTCGGCGGCATGCTCGCGATCCAGGGCATCCTCACCGCGCTGATCGCGCGCGGCGCGAGCGGGCAGGGGCAGCGCGTGGACGCCTCGCTCCTCAACGGGATGCTCTTCGCCCACACCGCGCGGCTCTCAGTCTTCCATGAGACCGGCGAGTCGCTGCCCCGCTACGGCAGCGGCCATCCCGAGATCGTGCCCTACCAGGCTTTCCACGCCCAGGACGGCTGGCTCTTCGTGGCCGCGTGGGTCGACCGCCTCTGGCTGCCGTTCTGCAAGGCGGTCGGCCTCGACGCGCTCGGCTCGGATCCGCGGTTCGCCACCCGAGCGGATCGCCTGCAGCACCGCGGCGAGCTGGACGCGATCCTGGCCCCGGTCTTCCGTGGCCGCCCGGTCGCGCACTGGATGGAGATGCTCGAGCAGGCCGACGTGCTCTGCGCGCCGGTCAACGACTATCCGAGCCTGGTCCGGCATCCGCAGGTGGCCGCCACCGGCTTCATCACCGAGCAGGATCACCCCCGGGCCGGGCGCTTCAAGACGGTGGCGACTCCGGTGAAGCTCGAGAAGACCCCGGGCACCATCCGGACCCCCGCGCCGCTCCTGGGCGAGCATAGCGAAGTCGTCCTGGCCGAGGCGGGCTTCACACGGCCGGAGATCGACTCGCTCGCCGCGCGCCGGATCATTTAGCGGTAGTGGCCTGGCAAGGTGCAGCCGAAGGCGAGCCGAGCGAATCCCATAGAGCTTTAGGAGGTTTCTCCCCATGATGCTCAAGGACAAGGTGGCGGTGGTCACGGGCGCGGCGAGGGGGATCGGCCGCGAGATCGCGCTGCTCATGGCGAGGCACGGGGCCAAGGTGGTCGTGAACGACTACGGCGGGGGCTCCGACGGGGCGGGCGACGCGCGCGGCGCCGCCGACGACGTGGTCAACGAGATCAAGGGCCAGGGCGGGCAGGGCGCGGCCTGCTACGACTCGGTGGCGAGCATGGCGGGCGGCCAGCGCATCGTCCAGACCGCGCTGGACCACTTCGGCCGCGTCGACATCGTGGTGAACAACGCGGGCATCCTCCGCGACCGCATGATCTTCAACATGACCGAGGAAGAGTGGGACGGCGTCGTCAACACCCACTTGAAGGGCACCTTCGCGGTGACCCGGGCCGCGGTCCCGCACATGCGGGAGCGGAAGTGGGGCCGCATCATCAACATGACCTCGACCTCGGGCCTCGTCGGCAATATCGGCCAGGCCAACTACGCGGCGGCCAAGCTCGGCATCGTGGGCTTCACCAAGGTGGTCGCGCTCGACATGGCCCGCTACAACGTCACCGCCAACTGCATCTCGCCGTTCGCCTGGACCCGCATGATCGGCACCATCCCCACCGAGACCGAAGCTCAGAAGGCGCGGGTGGAGAAGATCAAGAAGATGGGACCCGAGCACATCGCCCCGGTGGCGGTGTTCCTGGCCACCGACGAGGCCAAGGAGATCTCGGGCCAGGTCCTCGGGGTGCGCGGCAAGGAGATCATGCTCTTCGGCCACATGCGCCCGCTGCGCAGCATCCACCACGATCAGGGCTGGACGCCGGAGCGGCTGGCCGCCATGTTCCCGGGCACGCTCAAGCACCACCTGGCGCCCCTCGACACCTCGGGGCAGTACTTCAACTACGACCCGATGGTCTGAGGCCGTGCCGCATGTCCGCCTGACGATCCGCCTCGCCTTGCTCCTGGCGGTAGGGCTGGTGGCGCCCGCCCCCGCCGCGACCGCCGGCCTGCTCGTCACCGTCGGCGAGGTGACCGACGCCGCCGCGGTGATATGGGTACGGGGCGTCACCTGGGGCCAGGTCACCGTGCGCTACGAGCCCGTTTCTCCGGCCGGGGCGGGGGAAGGCCTCGCCGCGGAGGCGGCCCGCGGCGAGATCCGCGTGGCCCCGGGCCATCATCTGACCGGCAAGCTCCTCCTCGAGCGGCTGGAGCCGGCCACCCGGTACCGCTACGTCGTCGCGCAGAACCAGGACGAGGTGGCCGGAGAATTCGTCACCGCGCCCAGGCCCACCGTGGCGCTGCCGGTGCGCTTCTCCTGGAGCGGCGATCTCGGCAGCCGCGGGCACTGCCGCCCGTCCGGCGATGGCTATCCGATGTTCCAGGCCCTGGCCCGCGTCCCGGCCGACTTCTTCCTCTTCGTGGGTGACACCATCTACGCCGACCAGGCATGCGGCAGCGGGACGCGGGTGCCCGGCTACGACTTCGTGGCGCGCCGCCTGGCGGACTTCTGGGCCAAGCACCGCTACAACCGCGAGGACCCCGCGGTGCAGGCCTACTTCCGGCGGGCGTCGGTCTACGCCATCTGGGACGATCACGACGTGCGCGACGACTTCGCCGGGCCGACCGAGCCCCTCATGAGCGCGGGCCGCCAGGCCTTCATCGACTACTTTCCGATCCGCCCCCCGCGCGAGGAGCCCGGGCGCCTCTATCGCAAGTTCCGCTGGGGCGCGCTCCTCGAGCTCTTCATTCTCGACACCCGGCAGTACCGGAGTCCGAATGCCGAGAACGATGGACCCGGCAAGACCATGCTCGGGGCCGACCAGCGTCGGTGGCTGATCGACTCGGTGGCCGCGTCCACCGCGGTGTGGAAGATCGTGGTATCGAGCGTGCCGGTGTCGGTGCCCGACGGCGGCCGGGCGCGCGACTCGTGGAGCAATGCCAAGGCCACCGGCGTCCCGGACGAGCGCGGTACCGGCTTCGGAGTCGAGCGCGACGCCATCCTGCGCGCGCTGCGCCAGCGCGAGGTGAAGAACCTGGTGGTGCTGGCCGCGGACTCGCACCACGCGGAGCTCGTGCGGCTCCACCCGACCCACGAGTGGTCGTTCCACGAATTCATCGCGGGCCCGCTGTCGGCGGCGCCGGGAAAGCCGCGCCCGCTCGACGCCGGTCTGACCCCGCGCTCGCTGTGGAGCCTGGGCGGCGCCGCCAATTTCGGCGACATCACGATCGACGCCTCCGGCCTCACCGTGCGCATCGTGGACGTCAAGGGCGAGGCGCGCTTCTCGCACACCATTGGGGCGGACTGACCTTGATCGCGACCTGGTTCACCCCCCGGGGGAGTCCGCCAAGCCGGCTCGATCCGCTCACCCGCGACGACGCTCCCGCCACCAGAGACCGAGCGCCGCGGCGGCCAGGAGGCTGAGCGCGACACCCGCCCATTCGGCTGCGCCCGGCCGGTGCTCGACGTCCACCGCGGACGCCGGCCCGGGCAGCGCCACTTCGAGCAGGCCCAGGTCGTCGCGACGCATCGGCAGCCGCGCGCCGGCGGCACGGGCCACCCAGAGCGGAGAGTAGGCGATGGGCAACGAGACCCAGCCCGTCCGGGTCGCCGGCACCGAGACCCGCCAGCGCTGGAAACCCACCGACACCGGCTCCGCGACGGCCGCACCGGTCACGAAGAGGCTCCACGGGCCGATCCGGGGGAGGCGCCTCACTGATTGATTGTCGGTCAGGAACCTGGAGCGCGCGACATCCTCTTCGAGGGCGACCACGAGCCCGATGCCGAGGCGTCGGGTGAGCCGATCGAACGTCTCCGCGTCGAGCGCCTCGAGCGGACGTCCGAAGAGGCTCTGACCGTCGCGCTGCTCGGCCAGCCGGGTGAGCGGACGGTGAGCGGCCGAGCCGGTGTAGACGAGCCCCGCCACCGGGGCGGGATGCGTGAAGGTCCCGCCGATGATCGACCGGCCGCTCCGGAGGGGGGTGAGGGCGGGAAGATGGGTGTGGGGTCGCCACCACTCCGGCCGCCAGTCGAGCGGCGCCGCGGACCGGAGGAAGAGCACGCGGCCGGGCGGCGCCTGGCGGATCGCCTCCCACACCGCGTCCATCCGTAGGCCGCGCACGACCTCCCGCTCCCGGGGCCACTCGCGCTCACGAGGCCAGAGCGTGAGCCCGGGCTCGCCCGGACCCCAGGCCAACGGCACACTGACCGCCAGGGCGAGCAGGGCGGCCACGACCGGGCGTTCGAGCGCCGTGGCCAGGGCTGCGACCGCCGTCCCGCCCGCGAGCACGAGCCCCAGGTAGAGGCCATCCATCAGCCGATCCGCGGGCAGCCACGCCAGGCCGAGCGGCTGTGCGATGAGCAAGTCGAGCGCGACCACCAGCACCATGGCCGGCGCCAGGCCCAGCAGCCAGCGGGCGCGCGAGGCGGGCGCTCGCGCGGGCCGCCACCAGGTCACCCCGCTCAGCACCCCGAGCGCGAGCACGATCGGCTGGCTGACGAGCCGCCATCCCAGCGTCGCTGGCGTCATGTCGGCCCAGGCCAGCGGCAAGGCCATGCGCAGATGCGCCAGCAGCGGCAGCAGCCAGACCGCGGCCAGCCCGAGGCCCGCGGCCAGGATCACCGCCGCCTGGCCGAGGCGACGGCGCCGCGGCCCGGCGTGCACGGCGGCCAGGATCACGAGGACGGCGGCGCTCGGCGCGTGCGCGGGATGCAGCAGCGTCACCGCCGCGACCAGGACCGCGCTGGCGAGCGGCGGCCGCGCGGCGCCGTCGGCCCAGCGCAGCAGGCTCCACGCAAGGAGCGGCAGGGCGCCCCAGCCCAGGCGCGCCGCCACGAGCCCCCAGCGCAGCCCCTCCTCGACCCCGCTCCGGCAGCCCGCCGAGAGGGTGAGCGCGATGAAGGCGCCGGGCAGGGCGAGCCACGGATCGCCCAGCGCGCGGCGCAGCAGCAGGTACGTCGCCACGCCCGGCAGCAGCCAGGCGAGCCAGAGGAGCACCTGATACACGCCGGCCAGGTCGAGCGTGCCTCCCGCCACCAGATGGAGCAGGGCGCCGAGCCAGGCGAAGCCGGGCGGGTAGTACTGCAGCTCCGCGTAGCCCGCCCACCAGCCCGGATTGAAGCGCCAGGGCGCGGGGCCAAGCGTGATCGCGTGAGCGAGACGGTAGAGCTGGCCCGGGTGATCGTCGAAGACGAGCAGTCCGCCGCCCAGCGCGCGCCAGCCGAAGGCGACGGCGTAGGCGGCGAGCAGCGCGGGCGGCAGCCAGACGCGGGTCACGGGCTCCGATGATACGGCATCGCGTTGACAAGCCGCGGCGTGGAGTGTTAAGTAAACGCATTCGTTTTCTGCTGGGTCGGTGATCCGGGAAGGCCAACCCGGATCGTGCAGCTAAATCCGGGGCTCAAATCCCCTACCGATGGAGAGGCCATTGGACAGAGTGAAGGGCTTGAAGTGCCGGGAGTGCGGCCGCGGCTATGCCGCCTCCCCGATTCACGTCTGCGAGTTCTGCTTCGGTCCCCTCGAGGTCGACTACGACTACGACGTGATCCGCCGGCGGATCAGCCGCGCGCGCATCGAGGGCGGTCCCAAGTCGATCTGGCGCTACGTCGACCTCCTGCCGCTCGAGCTGGCCGACGGCGAGCCGCCGCTCGGCGCCGCGGTGGGCTTCACCCCGCTGGTGCGCGCGCGCAACCTGGCGGAGGCGTGGGGCGTCAAGGAGCTCTACGTCAAGAACGACGCGGTCTCGCATCCCACCTGCTCGTTCAAGGACCGCGTGGTGGCGGTGGCGGTCGCCCGGGCCCGGCAGTTCGGCTTCGACACGGTGGCGTGCGCCTCCACCGGCAACCTCGCCAACTCGGTGGCCGCGCACGCCGCGGAAGCGCGGCTTTCGTCCTACATCTTCATTCCGGTCGATCTGGAGCAGGGCAAGGTCACCGCCACCCTGATCTACGCCCCGACCCTCGTCGAGGTGCAGGGGACCTACGACGACGTCAACCGGCTGTGCGCCGAGGTCGGGGACAAGTACCACTGGGCCTTCGTCAACATCAACCTCCGGCCGTACTACGCCGAGGGCTCGAAGACCTACGGCTACGAGATCGCCGAGCAGCTCGGCTGGCGCGCCCCCGTCCACGTGGTGGTGCCCTGCGCGGGCGGCTCGCTCCTCACCAAGATCGCCAAGGCGTTCCAGGAGCTGCAGCTCCTCGGGTTGATCCCGGAGCGCCGGACGAGCATGTACGCGGCGCAGGCCGCCGGCTGCGGGCCGATCGTCACCATGATCCAGAAGGACACCGACGTGCTCACCCCGGTGCGACCCCAGACCATCGCCAAGTCGCTGGCCATCGGCAACCCGGCCGACGGCTACTATGCCTACCGCGCGGCCAAGGACTCGGGCGGCTACGGCGAGTACGCCACCGACGAGGAGATCGTCGAGGGCATGCAGCTCCTGGCCCGCACCGAGGGCATCTTCGCCGAGACCGCGGGGGGCGTGACGGTGGCGGCCACCCGCAAGCTCATCGAGGCCGGGCGAATCCCGCGCGACGAGCCCATCGTGATGTGCATCACCGGCAATGGGCTCAAGACACCGGACGTGCTGCACGACCGGCTGCGGAGCGACGTGACCATCCGGCCCTCGCTCTCCGCGTTCGACCGGGCGCTGGCCGATCTCAAGTCCAAGACCGGGACGTAGCCCGGAAAGAAGGAGACCATCAATGGCCGTTCTGGTCCGCATTCCCACGCCGCTCCGCACCCTCACCAAGGGCGCGGCCGAGGTGCAGGCCGACGCCGGCACCGTCACCGACCTGATCGAGGTCCTGGAGCGCCAGTTCCCCGGGCTCAAGGAGCGCCTGGTCGAGGACGGCGGCCAGCTCCGCCGCTTCATCAACATCTACATCAACCAGGAAGACATCCGGTTCCTGCAGGGAGCCACCACCACGCTCAAGCAGGGCGACGAGGTCTCGATCGTGCCGGCCATCGCGGGCGGGCGGTAGGCGCGCCCGCGCATCGGCCCGAGCCTCATGATCTCCAAGCGCGTCCAGGGCTTCACCGAGTCGGTGATCCGGGAGATGACCCGGGTCAACAACCAGTACGACGGCATCAACCTGGCCCAGGGCATGCCCAACTTCCCGCCGCCCCGGGAGCTGGTCGAGGCGGCCCACCGCGCCATCGACGGCGATTTTCACCAGTACGCGATCACCTGGGGCACGCCGCGGCTGCGACAGGCCATCGCGGAGAAGTACCGGAAGTTCTACGGCATGGAGATCGAGGCCGACCGCCACGTCACGGTCTGCTGCGGCGCCACCGAGACCATGCTGGCCACCCTGCTCGCGGTGCTGAACCCGGGCGACGAGGTGATCATCTTCGAGCCTTTCTACGAGAACTACGGGCCCGGCTGCATCATCGCGGGGGCCGAGCCGGTCTTCGTCCCGCTGGAGCCGCCGGACTTCTCCTTCGATCCGGACCGCCTGGCCCGCGCGGTCACCTCACGCACCCGCGCCATCGTCTTCAACAGCCCGAACAATCCCTCCGGCAAGGTGTTCTCGCGCGCCGAGCTCGGGGTGATCGCCGACGTCTGCCTCCGGCACGACCTCCTCGCGATCACCGACGAGATCTACGAGCACATCGTCTACGACGGCCTTGGACACACCCCGATCGCGACCCTGCCCGGCATGGCCGACCGCACCGTGACCATCTCCGGCATCTCCAAGTCCTACTCGGTGACCGGGTGGCGGGTCGGCTACGCGATCGCCAGCCCGGAGCTGTCGCTCGGGATCCGGCGGGCCCACGACTTCATCACGGTCGGCGCCCCCCACCCGCTCCAGGAGGCGGCGGTGACCGCCCTCGGGCTGCCCGACGCCTACTACGCTCACCTGCGGGAGAGCTACCAGGCCCGGCGCGATCTCCTCCTCGGACGGGTCGAGGAGGCGGGCTTCGTGGCCTACAAGCCCCGGGGCGCCTACTACATCCTCACCGAGGCGGAGCACTTCCTGAAGCGGTACCACTGCCGCGACGACCACGAGTTCGCCCTCTACCTGATCAAGGAGATCGGGGTGGCCACCGTGCCGGGCTCGTCCTTCTACGCCCACCGCGAGCTGGGTCGGACCAAGATCCGCTTCTGCTTCCCGAAGACGGACGACATGCTGATCGAGGCGGGCCGCCGGCTGCAGAAGCTCGCGCGTTGAATCTCCGCGAGGCGGCTCGGTCGGTCTTCGACTCCGCGCTGCGCGCCGCCGACGTCCAGCCCCTCGTGCACCGCGCGCTCGCCGGGGGGTGCCTGCCCGAGCGGGGGCGGGTGCTCGTGGTCGGGGCGGGGAAGGCGTCGGGCGCCATGGCCACCGCGGCGGAGGGCGTGCTCGGCGACCGGATCGCCGACGGTCTCGTCGTCGTCAAGGACGGCTACCGGGCGGACACGCGCCGGGTTCGCCTGGTGGAAGCCGGGCATCCGGTTCCGGATGCCCGTGGCGAGGCGGCGGCTCGCGAGATCCGGGCCCTCGCCGAGTCCGCGCGCGCCGACGATCTCGTGCTGGTCCTGGTCTCGGGCGGCGGCTCCGCGCTCACCCCCGCGCCGGTGCCGCCCATCACGCTCGCCGACAAGCAGCTCATCACGCGCCTCATGCTCGCGGCCGGCGCCACGATCAACCAGCTCAACGCGGTGCGGAAGCACTGCTCGCTGCTCAAGGGCGGCCAGCTCGCGCGGGCCGCGGCGCCCGCGCGGGTGCGCGCGCTGCTGCTCTCCGACGTGATCGGCGATCCCCTCGACGTCATCGCCTCCGGCCCCACCGCCCCCGACGCGTCGACCTTCGCGGAGGCGCTCGCCATCCTCGAGCGATTCGACCTGGCCTCGCGGGCCCCCGCCGCCATCGTCGAGCGGATCGAGCGCGGGACGCGGGGGGAGATCCCGGAGACCCCGAAGCCCGAGGATCCGGTCTTCCGCCACGTCACCAACACCGTGATCGGCAACAACGCGCTGGTGGTGGACGCCGCCGCCGCCCGGGCCCGTGCGCTGGGCTATCCGCCCCACGTCCTCACGCGCGCGCTGGAAGGGGAGGCGCGCGAGGCGGCGCGGACGCTCGTCGCCGTGGCGCGCCGGATCCAGGAGGGCCGCGGGCCGGTGGCCGCGCCCGCCTGCGTGATCGCGGGCGGCGAGACCACGGTGACCGTTCGAGGCGCCGGAGTGGGCGGCCGCTGTCAGGAATGGGCCCTGGCCGCCGCGATCGAGCTCGACGGCGTGGATGGGATCGTGGCGCTGGCGGCCGGCACCGACGGAACGGACGGGCCCACCGAGGCGGCGGGAGCCCTGGCCGACGGCGGCAGCGCGAAGCGCGCGCGCGCGCGGGGGCAGGATCCGCGGGCCCGGCTGGCCGAGAACGACTCGAACCCGGTGCTCGCCGCGCTCGGCGATCTGGTGGTCACCGGCCCGACGAACACCAACCTCCTCGACCTCTACCTGCTCCTCGTCGACGGACCACCTTAGCCCGGACCATTCACGAAGCCCCTGTCGGCAGGGAGGCCGCCCCCTCACCCTGCCCTCTCCCTCCCGGGAGGGAGAGGGATCACCAATCGCCTCCCTCTCCCTCCTGGG
>JBBDXN010000106.1:0-63532 GCA_040902305.1 Candidatus Rokuibacteriota bacterium
CGACGACCTGCTGCGCCAGGTGCCCGGCTTCAGCCTCTTCCGCCGCTCCTCCAGCCTCGTCTCTCATCCGACCACGCAGGGGGTGTCGCTGCGCGGCATCGGCCCGAGCGGGGCCAGCCGCGCCCTCGTGCTGCTCGACGGCATTCCGATCAACGACCCGTTCGGAGGATGGGTGTACTGGGATCGCGTCCCCCTGCAGAGCGTGGAGCAGGTGGAGGTGGTGCGCGGCGGCGGCGCGAGCGTGTGGGGCAACTACGCGCTCGGCGGCGTGATCAACATCATCACGCGGCGGCCCACCGAGCGGGCCGCGTTCTTCGAGGGCAGCTACGGCACCCACGACACCCGCCACGCGGACCTGCTGCTCACCGAGGCCCTCGGCCCCTTCCGCCTGAGCCTCGAGGGCAACTACTTCAGCACCGACGGCTACGAGGTCGTGCGCGCCTCGCGGCGGGGCACCATCGATCGCGACGCCGGCTCCGACCACGTGACCTTCAACGGGCGCGCGGAGCTGGTGGTCTCGCCGGATCTCTCGGTCTTCGTGCGCGGCACCTACTACGAGGAGAACCGGGAGAACGGCACGCCGCTCCAGATCAACGACACGAGCTCGGGCTCCTTCGCGACGGGAGTGCGCGCCCGTACGAGCGGCGGCAGCGAGTGGATCGCCACCGTCTTCACCGACTTCCAGGGCTTCCGCAGCACCTTCTCCGCCCAGGCCGCCGACCGGAACTCGGAGACGCTCGCGCTGGACCAGCGGGTGCCCTCGACCGCGGTCGGGGCCGCGCTCTCCTGGAGCCGCGCCTTCGGCGCGCATCGGCTCCTCGCCGGCACCGACTTCCGCTGGGTCGACGGGGAGACCGACGAGCGGGTCTACGTGGGGGGCGCCTTCGCCCGCACCCGGGTGGCGGGCGGCGAGCAGCAGATCTACGGCCTCTTCGTCCAGGACGTCTACCGGCCCATCCCCATGCTCGAGCTGGTCGCGGGCATCCGGGCGGACTACTGGCGCGCCTACAACGGCTTCCGGCGCGACACCCCGCCGCCCACCGGCATCCTCGCGCGGCAGACCTACGGGGACATCGACCGGCTCGGCGTCAGCCCGCGCGTCGCCGCGGTGGTGCACGCCACGCCCACGACCGACGTGCGCGCCTCCGCGTACCAGGGCTTCCGGGTCCCGACCATCAACGAGCTGTACCGCGTCTTCCGCGTGCGCAACGACGTCACGGCGGCCAACGAGCACCTCAAGCCGGAGCGGCTCACCGGCGGGGAAGTGGGAGTGGAGCAGCGCTGGGGCCCGTTCACGGGCCGCGCCACCGCCTTCTGGAACGAGGTGGAGGATCTGATCGCCAACGTGACCCTCGCCACCCCCCTGCCCGACTGCCCGGCGGGGACCACCTGCCGGCAGCGGCAGAACCTGGATCGCGCGCGCATCCGCGGGGTGGAGACCGAGCTGGAGCTGCGCCTGGCCCGCGACTGGCGGATCATCGGCGGCTACATCTTCTCGGACGCCACCGTGCGGGAGGCCCCGCAGCAGCGGAGCCTCGAGGGCAATCGCCTCGCCCAGGTGCCCCGGCACGGCGGCTCGATCACCGTGCGCTACGACAACCCGGCGATCTTCACCGCGGCGGCCACCGTGCGCTTCGTGGGCCGCCAGTTCGAGGACGACCTCAACACCCTGCCGCTCGGCAGCTACGCGCTGGTGGATCTCTTCCTCTCCCGGCGCCTCGCCCGGTGGGCCGAGGTCTTCGTCGGCATCCAGAATCTGCTCGACACCACCTACAGCACCGGCCGCACGAGCGAGGGCGTGGTCTCCATCGGCGCGCCGTTCCAGGCCCACGGCGGCGTGCGCCTCACGTTCTGATGGCGCCGGTCCGCATCCGGGTGGGGCCGCTGGCCTCCACCGCGCGCTGGGAGGAGCAGGCGGCCCCGCGCACCTGCGCCGCCTTCCGGCGCCTCCTGCCCTACCGCGAGCGGATCATCCAGGCGCGCTGGAGCGGCGAGGCGGGCTGGATTCCGCTCGGGGACGTCGACCTGGGGGTGAGCGCGGAGAACGCGACGCGCGAGCCGCCGCCCGGCGCGCTGCTCTTCTATCCGGCCGGGATCAGCGAGACCGAGATCCTCTTCCCGTACGGCACCGCGCGCTTCGCGAGCAAGCACGGCCCTCTGGCCGGCAATCACTTCCTCACGATCGACGAAGGGCGCGCGCAGCTTCCGGAGGTCGGGCGGCTCCTCTGCTGGGCGGGCGCGCAGGACATCATCTTCGAGGCGTAGCCGTCGGGGCGCCGGACGGCTCGAGCGTCGGGCGCCAGCCCTGCACCAGCTCCTCGCCGCGGGCGAGCTGCGCCGGGGTGAGGGTGGCCTTGATCGAGTCGCGCGCCTGGCGCGCGGTGTCCGCCTCCTTGCCGAGCAGGCCTCGGGCCGCGACGCTGAACCACCGGTAGGCTTCGACCGGGTCGCGCTCGACCCCCTGGCCGTTGGCGTAGCGCACGCCCAGGTTGAACTGCGCGAAGGGCACGCCCTGCTCGGCGGCCCGCCGGTACCACGTCACCGCCTCCGCGTAGTCCTTCGTGACCCCGTCGCCATTGGCGTAGCGGAGCCCGAGCTGGTACTGCGCCGGGGCGAGGCCCTGCTCGGCGGCCTGCCGGTACAGGCGCGCCGCCTCCGCCGGGTCCTGGGGCACGCCCTCGCCGGTGGCGTAGCGCATCGCGAGCTGGTACTGCGCGGCGGCGCCCCCGCGATCGGCGGCGCCGCGAAGCCCCAGCGCTTCGCGCGAGCCGCCCGGCCCGGCCAGCCGCCCCTCCGCGCGCATCTGCTCGAGCGCGGCCTGCGCGGCCCGGTTGCCCTGGGCCGCGGCGCGGCCGTACCACTCGGCGGCCTGCACGTCATCCCGCTCGACACCGCGGCCGTACGCGTGAAGGAAGGCGAGGCGGAACTGGGCGTACACGTCACCCTGGAGCCCGGCCCGGCGGTACCAGGCGACGGCTTCGGTGGGATCCGGCGGCCGGCCCTGACCGCGCTCGTGCATGAATCCGACGAGGAACTGCGCGGCGGCGTCCCCCCCGTCGGCGAGGCGCCGCCACTCGCGGTAGGCGGCTTCCCAGTCGGCGCGATCGTACGCGCGCCGGCCGTCCTCGAACCCAGCCCACGCGGGGGCCGTCACCAGCAGGGCCGTGAGGGCGGCCAGCGAGAGGATCGCGGCCGGTCGGCTTACTTCCAGCGCACCTGCACCTTGACCTTGGGGTACTCCGGCTCCCGGCCTTCCACATCGACGATGCGGAGGAGGCCGTCGCTGCTCTCGATCAGGAGGTTGTTGTTGGAGAAACCCACCAGCTTCCCCCACGCCCGCGGCACCCCGACCTCGTACTTGGCCGGCGCCTGGGCATCGGCCGCTCCGGGACGGAGCTGGACCGACCAGAGATTGGCGGCGATCGCGACGAGGGCCAGGGCGATCACGGTGAGCACACCCTTGACGTATCGGTCGGCGAGCATGCGGGTCCTCCTCGGTGCCGCCGCGGCGGCGCTAGAGCAGCCCGGGCACGAACGCGTCGCGGCCCCGCACGTAAGTGGCCTGGCGCTGAGCCGCGTTGCGGTTCACCAGCGGGCGCATGTACATGGGGTGGGTCGCGCACCGCACCTCGTGCTCGATCTCGGAGAGGCGGCGTCCGCCCTCCGGGTCCGCGATGACCTGGAAGCGGTACTGATAGGGATTGCTCTCCTCGGACAGCAGCCCATGCTCCACCAGCCACGCGTGCGGGCCCGAGAAGTCGGAGATGTAGACCGCGACGTGATGGCCGTCGTAGGGGGCGATCGTCGCGTCCGTCTCGCGGAACACCATCTCCTGCCGGTTGCCGACGCTGATGCGGGCGGCCGCCCCCGCGTCATCCTGGCTCACCGCGGCGGTGGCCCGCAGGGCGGTCTTGTAGAAGGAGGCGATGCCCGCGGCGGTGTCGCGGGCCACCGGCACTTCCACCCGCGAGATCCCGAGCGTGACGTCGCCATACTCGGGGGCGGGGCCCGCGCAGCGGAACTGGTTACCCCACGGGCACGTGACCGCCACGTGCTTGTCGCGCAGCTCGAAGGCGAACTGGGTGCCCGCGAGCGGCTCGCGCACCGCGGCCAGGCGCCGGGTGAGCGCGTCGAGGTCCGGCACCACGAGCTCCACGTGGCCCTGCAGCACGTTTGGCTTGCCGGTGGGCAGGTGGAACTGGGTCTGGCCCGCGTTGGCCCACATGTTGTCCACGCTCACCATCAGGTAGGGATCGCGCGTCAACCCGAGCCCCGCGATGTAAAACAGGGTGGCCGCCTGCTGGTCCGGCACCCGCACGTTCACGTGCTCCAGCAGCAGGATGTTCCCGAGATCCTGCTCCCGCCGATCGAACGTCTTCGCCGCCATGGCCCCGGCCCTCCCCGGCCTGGGGGGAAGCATACTACCTCAGCGGGCCACTCGCACCCCGCCATTCGGAGCCGCGACGGCGTCGCCCGGAGCGAGCCATCGCCCGACCCGGATGAGGACGCCGCCGAGGGCGGGGCCCAGCCCGCGGCGCGGAAGTCCGGCGGCTTCGATCAGGGCCGCCCGCGCGGTGGCGGCCCGCAGGTCGGCGAGGCGCACCTCCACCATCTTCTCGGTGGCGTAGGTATTCAGGTCCATGGCCGCGGTCCTTTCCTAGGCCGCCCGGCTGAGCCGGGTCGCGGCGCGGGGCGCTCCGATCATCTTCGCCCGATCCCAGGGCCGGAGCTCCTGCGGGATCAGCACGAGGTGGAAGCGCGGCGGGTCCTGCCGGTCGAGGCGGCGGAAGAGGTCGTGAGTGATCCGGGTGATGGCCGCGACCACGATCTCGCGATGGAGCGGCAGGTGCACCGAGACGACCCACCCCCGCGTCCAGCTCCGGTGCACCTCCGGGGCCGCCGCCGCGCCCAGCTCCCGGTGGATGGCGTCGGTCAGCGCGATCTGCCGGGCGATGCGGTCCTGCGCACGTCGCTCGATGCGCCGCCTCAGCTCGAGTAGCGTCCAGACCGCCAGGAATGGAATCAGCGCGATCACGATCGTGCTTATCACCTGCAGGCTCATCGTCCCCTCCTTCTCGAGTTGTCCCGCTCTCGTTCACCGGTTGAGACACCGGCGGCGGGGTGCCGTGAAACGCGGGAGGGCCGCGCGGAGGGGCTATGCGGGGAGCGGGTGCAGATCGGGCCGGCAGGTCGTGCAGGGCGCGACGCCCGAGGCCTCGGCGCCCTCGCGCGTGCTGAACAGCGTGAGCGTGGTCAGCGGGAGCGACCGGAGCGACCCGCAGGTCGGCACGCAATACTCGCGATCACCGGTGACCATGGTGTACATCGCCTCGCGGTTCACCTTGAAGTCGTTCCGGGCCGCGACGGTCTTCACGCCCTCGACCGCGAGCAGGCGCTGCTTGAGATCCACGTGCCGGCCCGCGTAGCCGGTGAGCGCCCCCGAGCTGCCGATCACCCGGTGGCAGGGAATGACGATGGCCAGCGGGTTCCAGCGGAGGGCCTGGGCCACCGGCCGCACCGCCGACGGCGCGCCGATGCGCGCGGCGATCCCCGCGTAGGAGGTGACCGCCCCATAGGGCAGCGCCGCGGTCGCGTCGAGCACGCGGCGCTGGAAGTCGCCCCGCATCCGGCGCCGGTCGAGCGGCCAGTCGAGGCGCGCGCGCCGTCCTTCGAGGTATTCCACCAGCTCGGCCCGCAGCCCCTCCGTCGCCACGCGATCCTCGACCGCGTCTTCTCCGAGGAGGCGCCGCACGTGCCCGGGGAGCGAGCCCCCCGCGGGCAGGTACTGCACGATGGCCACGCCCTGCTCCGAGCGGCCGATGAGGATCGGCCCCAGCGGCGACGGGAAGATCCCGAAGCCCACCATGCGCGAGCGGAGATCCGCGAGGCGCGAGCCGAGCTGCGCACGCGCCAGCGTCGCGTCATCGCCGGGGAGTGGCACCCGCCGCAGCGTGTCCATCATCCCCTCGACGGCGCGATAGTGGCCGAGCTCCTCCCGGCAGAGTCGGCAGCCGGCCACGTGGGCGGTCACCCGCTCGGCGGCGGCGGGACCCGCCTCGCCGACGGCGACGCTCAGGAGGTCCGGCTCGAGGGCGCGACATACCGGATGCTGAGAGCTCATGACCGGGGCTCCGTTCCGACGAGATGGCCGTCGAGGCCGCGCCGCACCTTGCGGAGAGCCTGGAAAACGTGGGCGCGGGCGCTCTCTTCCGAGCAGCGCAGGCTCACCCCGATCTCCGTGTAGTCCAGCTCGTGCATCTTCCTCATGATGAAGGCCAGCCGCTGCTTCGCGGGCAGGCTCGTGATCACCCGCTCCATCTGCGCCCGCGTCTCGTCGGCCAGCACCTGGCCGTCGGCCCGATCCGGCGCGGCTCCCGTCCTCTCGAGCGCCGCCGCCGCGTAGGCTCGCCGGCGTCGCCCCTGCGCCCGGAAGTGGTTGCGGCCCAGGTTCGTCGCGATCGCGAAGAGCCACGCCCGCACGTTCGCCCCGGGCGCCAGGCCGCGATACGCGCGGAACGCGCGCAGAAACGTCTCCTGCGAAAGATCGTCGGCGTCGCTGCCGCCCGCGGTGATCCGCAGCAGATAGCGCCGGATCTCCGCGTGGTGAGCTGCCACCACCGCCTCGAACGCGTCCTCTGCCATCACTTTGTCCATGAGACACCGGTGCCGGGCGGGCGTGAAACGCCGGCCCGGCCTCTTCTCCTTGCGAGACCTAACCTCCTGTCCCGACTCGACTCTTGAGCGCCGCCGTCTGCTGGTCCCGGACGAAGCGGATGGCCACCACCGTGCTGACGGCCAGGCTCAGCCCCACCGAGCCCAGCAGCGTGGCCACCAGGGTGAGGAGCACCGCGCGCTGGCTCTCGAGGATCTGCCGCACCGAGGCCGCGAAGATCAGTCTGACCCGGAGCGTCGGCATCGTCGCCTGGGTCAGCAGCCACTCGTCCTCCCCGATCGTCACCAGACCGTCGGACCGCCGCCGGGCCAGCTCCTCCACCACCGGGTGGCTCGTCCAGTCCTGCTGGGTGACCTGGCGGGTATCGCGATCGAGGGAGATCGCCTGCTTGTCCTCGCCGAGCATCACCAGCCACCCGCCCGGTCCGGCGGCGGCCTGCTCGATGGCCTCGATGGAAACCTGCAGCTTGATGCTCCCGAGCAGGTAAGCCACGACCTGCTGGTCCATCCGGATCGGCACCGCGGCGCCCACGATGAAGTCTCGCGAGGCCCGCCCGAACATGATACCGGACACCGCAGGCCCCTGGACCCGGATGGCATCCTGCAGGAGCGGCCGGTCCGCGTAGCGCAGCTCGAGGTTCGAGCTGCCGTCCGGCCCGGTGAGCGGGCTGAAGGCGAGCGGCCGGCCGTCGGGCGTCACCACGAAGAGGGTGGGCATCTGCAGAAGGAGCCGCATCGTGTCGATCTCCCGCTGGAGCGCGCGCGGCGGTTGCTCTGCCCAGCTCTGGGCCAGATGCGCCGCCACCGGCTCGAGCGCGTCGAGCTTGTCGCGCACCTGGGTGTCGGCCAGCCGCGCGAGCACACCCACGATCTCCTGGCGCTGGGCGCGCGCATCCGCGAGCGCCTGCGGCTTGAGCTTGAGCGTCCACGCCAGCCCCACCACCATGAGGGCCAGGAACGACACGACCGCCCACGTCGAGCAGATAAAGACGACCTGCGGCCACCGCAGTCCCGCCCCGGAGAACCCCATGGCCGCACGATGATACCGCGCTTGACAGGACCCCCGCCCCGCCGCATCATCGGCCGCGCAGCGCCCGGTCCCACCGGGAGGAGCCCATGACCGACGGGGTCAAGATCGACACGGTGCGATCCGGATCGAGCGGCGTGCTCGGCCGCTCGCTCAACCACGCCCGGCAGCAGCACTTCGTGCTGGACTCGCCGTCCGGCCCCAACGAGGCGATCACCAACGGCGAGGCGTTCCTGGCCGGTATCTCCTCCTGCGGCGTCACCCTGATCGAGAAGCACGCCCACGACACCGGCGTGCCGCTCCGGAGCATGGAGGTGGTGATCGAGGGCATCCGCAGTAACGCGGCGCCCAACCGCTTCCAGGCCATCCACGTGAAGTTCGAGATGCGCGGGGTGGACCAGACCCGCGCGGAGGCGCTGGTCGAGACGTGGCGGGACCGCTGACCCCTCTACCGCACGGTCGCGGGGGCGACCGACGTGAAGGTGGAAGTCACCGCGGTTCCCTAGCCTCTCACCACACCACCCCTCACCACACCACCCCTCACCCTGCCCTCTCCCCTGAGGGGAGAGGGGTTGCAAGGAGAAGCCGGTGAAAGCTGCTGTGCTCTACAAGGCCAATCAGCCGCTCGAGGTCGTGGATCTCACCCAGGAAGGGCCGCGCACCGGCGAGGCCCGCGTCAAGGTCAAGGCCGCCGGCATCTGTCACAGCGACTGGCACATCATGAATGGGGATTGGACGCCGCCCCTGCCAATGGTGCTGGGCCACGAAGCGGCCGGCATGGTCGAGGAAGTGGGAGCGGGGGTCACCAACGTCAAGCCCGGCGATCACGTCATCTTCTCGTTCCGGCCCCAGTGCGGCCACTGCCTCTACTGCTCGATGGGCCGCTCCATCCTCTGCGACGGCCACGCCTCCCCGCGCTGGGGCATGCTCGACGGCACCTTCCGGCTCAAGCGCAACGGGCAGGACATCTTCCAGATGGCGCGCATCGGCACCTTCTCCGAGCAGGTGGTGTGCCCGGCCGAGATGCTCGTGCCCATCCGCAAGGAGATGCCCTGGCCGCAGGCGGCGCTCATGGGCTGCTGCGTGCCCACCGGGGTCGGCGCGGTCACCCGCTGTGCGGAGGTGGAGGCGGGGGCCTCGGTGCTCGTCATCGGCTGCGGTGGGGTGGGGCTCAACGTGGTGCAGGGCGCCAAGCTGGCCGGGGCCGGCATCATCGCGGCCGCCGATCTGCTCGACGGCAAGCTCGCCTACGCCAAGGACTTCGGCGCGACCCACACCATCAACGCCAAGGCCGAGAACGTGGTGGACCGCGTGCGCGAGCTGACCCAGGGCCGCGGAGTCGACTACGCGTTCGACGCGATCGGCGGCGAGGCCACCACGCTCCAGATCGTGGACGCCATCCGGCCCGGGGGCACCGCGGTGATCGTCGGCATGGCCGCGCTCAACGTGCGCGCGCCGATCACACCCTACAACATGGCGCTCCAGGAGAAGACGATCAAGGGCACGATGTACGGCTCGGTGCGCCCGAACATCGACTTCCCGAAGCTGGTGGATCTCTACCTCGCCGGCCGGCTCAAGATCGACGAGCTGGTCAGCCGCACATATAAACTTGAGGACATCAACGAGGGCTTCACCGCGCTGCGGACCGGCCAGGTCGCCCGCGGCGTGGTCGTCTTCAACTGAGCCCGGTCGTCCGCGCGGCGGCCCGGCTGCTGCTACGGTCGCTGGGGCGGCTGCTCAACCGCCGCCCCCGCGGCCCGCTCACGCCGCCCGCGCCGCTCGAGGCGGTGCTAGTGGGCGACGATTCCCCGGCGGCGCTGGCGCGTCTCCTCTGCGGCCGAGACAACGCGGCGCGCGAGGCCGCCCTGCCCCGCTACCTGCAGTACCGCGGCATCGCGTTCTCCCGCCACCGCTTCACGCGTCCCGAGGGGCGCGGCGACACCTTCGCGGTCGAGCTGGGCGAGGGCCCGCGCGTGCTCGTGCTGTGCGCGCACCACGACGCGGTCGCGGGCAGCCCCGGCGCCAACGACAACGCGGCCGCGGTCGGCGTCCTGCTCCACCTGATCCCGCGGCTGCCGCCCCGCATCCCGCGCGGCTGGCGCGTCCGGCTGCTGTTCACCGCGGCCGAGGAGCTCGACTACCTGGGGGCGCGCGCCTACGTGGAGGACGTCCCGCTCGACGGCATCGCGGGCGTGCTGAGCCTCGAGCTGTGCGGGATCGGCGACACCGTCGCCCTGTGGGACGCGGGCACGCCCACGCCCTTCCTCGGCGAGGTGACCGCGGCCCTCGAATCGGCCGGCCTCCGGCGCGACGAGGGTTACCGGGTGGTGGGGCGCATCCCGGTCTTCGGCAGCGATCACCGGGCCTTCGCGGCCGCCGGCCTGCCCGCCTACGGCTTCACCATGGTCCCGGCGGCCCACGCGGGCGCGCTGCGCCGCTTCGTGCTGAGCCCGATGCGCTCCACCGTGCGGGGCCTGATCCGGCGCCCGCCCCCGTTCGACACCTACCACACCGGCGGCGACGTGCTGGAGACGCTCGAGCCCGCCGCCCTCCACCGCGCGGCGGGCGCCCTCACCGCGGTGGTGGCCGGGCTCGGCGCGGCTAGCTGAGCGTGGCGACCTTCTTCCGCTCGATCAGGGCGAAGTCGATCTGGGCGCCCAGGCCGGGCGCGATGGGAGCGCGCACCATCCCGTGCGAGTCCACCTCGATGTCGGCCACGAGCCCGTACTTCTGGGCCTCCGCGGGCAGCAGCACCTCGAAGAACTCGCAGTTCTTGATGGCCATCGCCACGTGCAGGTTGGCCACGTTGTTGAGCGAGTTGCCTCCGTGGTGGATCTCGAAGTTCATGTGGAAGGCCTCGGCGAGGTGCGCGGTCTTCACGAGCGCCGAGATGCCACCCTTCACCGCCACGTCGCCCCGAAGGTAGTCGGTCGCCCGCGCGACGAGCCAGGGGGCGTAGGCGGTGAAGCCACCCGGCGCGTACTCGGTGGCGAGGATCGGGATCGAGAGGTGCTGCTTGAGCTTGACGTAGCTGTAGAGGTCGTCGTCGGGCAGCGGGTCCTCGTACCAGTAGTAGCCGAGCCGCTCGACCGCGCGGCCCACCCGGATCGCCGCCGGGTAGTCGTAGGCCCAGGTGGAGTCGAGCATGAGCGTGAAGGCGTCGCCCACCATGCCGCGCACCGCCTCGCAGATCTCGATGTCGAGCCTGGGGTCGGTCGGCGGGTGGATCTTGTACGCGGTCCAGCCGGAACCCTTGAAGCGCGCGGCCTCCTCCGCGTAGGCCTGCTTGGACGGCAGCACCGCGGAACTCGCGTAGGCGGGCAACCGGTCCCGATAGGAGCCGAGCAGCCGGTGGATGGGCAGCCCGGTCACCTTGCCCGCGAGGTCCCACAGCGCCACGTCCACCGCGCCGATCGCGCGCCACGTCGTCTGGCGGCTGCGCGAGAGCAGCGCCTGGTAGAGCCGCTCGCGCTCCAGCGGATCCTGGTCCATCACGAGCGGCTTGAGCGCGCTCATCAGCGACTCGGCGTCGTACTGGGCGCCGCGGCTCGCCGAGCCCAGGAACGCGTGGCCCTCCGCGCCCTCGTCGGTGCGGAGCGTGAGCAAGCCGAGCTGGCTCTGGCCGCCGAACTTGCCGGTGTGCCGGCCGTAGATGGTGGCGGGGATGTTCTCCCAGGCGAACAGCGTGAGCGTGACGTCGGTGATCCTCACGAGACTCCTCCCATTTTTGCTAGATTCGAGCCGTGGCCCATCCCATTCCGCGCGACGGCGTCGTCCGGCTCTTCCGCGATCGGGGCGGCCGCAACGGCAAGACGGTCACGGTGATCCACGGGCTGCCCGAGCGCGGCCCCGCGCTCCTGGCCCGGCTCTCCGAGATGAAGCGGCTCTGCGGCGCCGGCGGCACGCTCAAGGACGAGGTGATCGAGATCCAGGGCGACCACCGCGAGCGCCTCGCCGAGCGACTGCGCGCCCTGGGCTATACCGTGAAGCTGGCCGGCGGCTGAGCCCTACTCGACCTCTTTGAGCCGTAGCACTTCCGGGCGGCCGTCCATGAACTCGCCCATCTTCCGCCCCAGCGCCTTGAAATGGTCGGTGGCTCGGTGGGCCTCCGCCGCCGCCTGGTCCGCGTAGCGCTCCATGAACACGTAGGTCTGCGGGGCCTCGCCGTGATGCAGCGCGTAGAGCCGGCAGCCGGGTTCATTGGCGTTGACCTTGGCCACCAGCTCCTTGGCCACGGCCTCGAACTGCGCCTCCATTCCGGGCTTCACCTTGATCGTCGCGACGACACCGAGCATCGCAGGCCTCCGGGGCGGGGTGTCCGGCACAGGGCACCCGGCGTTCTAGGGATGACAACCTCCGGCCATGGGGGGCCAAATTTTGTTGGTCCACGGGCCCCCTCGCCGCTCTCGACCACTATCAACATCAGTTAATTCAGCTGGTTCTACAGAGTGTCACCTGTGGAACGCCTCTTGCTCCACCGGCCTTGCATGAGAAATCGAGATCGCGTACACGGCCCCCGGGAAGCGGCAGCCAGGCAGCACGTCACCGACCCCCATCCCCCTGAGGTCCGCCGGAAGCGGGGCCGTCCGAAGGGTAGCACCGGCATCAGCCGGCGCCATCCGGACTCGGTCCTGGCCGCCGAGATCGCCAAGTCGCCGCTCGCCACCGTCTACGCGAGCCACGACGGCGAGCTCTATCACGCCGTGTGCAAGCAGCCGCTCGAGTTCCAGGGCCGGCGCGCCCAGCTCGAGTTCGATTTTTACTGCCTGCGCTGCATGGAGCACGTCGCGCTCCCGCAGTTCGCGCTGAGCCGCGTGCGCTTCGACCTGCCCCGCCCGACCGATCTCGCGTTGCCGGAGTGGGCCACCAGCATCATCGCCTACCAGTAAGAGGCCGGTCGCTCCAGACTTCGTACGCACCCCCGGCCCCGGCCGGGTTTCCCCTCCCTTCCGCGCCGTGTGATCATAGCCGCCATGCGGCGGGCGCGGTAGTGAACGGTATAGCCGTCAAGAGGGAACTGGCGGCTCCATAGTCCGCAAGTCCTTGAAATGTGTACCCGTCTGCGGTGATGGTCACCACGATCGAGGTATTTCCCAGGAGCCGCCGGAGCACCTGACGGCCGGCTTGTGGCTCGATCTGGAACACCACGTCGAGCCCGGCCACCAGTTGCCCAAGGAACGCCCGCCAGTCCTCACGATCGAATCCCGGCCCGCGCTCCGTGGCTTCAAGGTGTGCCAGGGTGTCGGCCGCCTCATCCCGCCGCCGCTGCGTGTCCTTGAGGCGTGCCAGGAGTGCCGGGATAGCCCCGCCCGTGGCGACCGCCTCCGCGAGCCGCTCGAGTTCCCCGTCAAGCTGCCCGATTCGGTCGGTCAGCTCCCGCACCTGCTCCGCCAGATCGCCGGGGGGCGCGTACAGGGTCTCCACCTCCGCCAGCATCCCCGCCATGGCCGCCGGGTTGGCGAGCCGGGCACGGAGACGGCCCACCACGTCCGCGGTCAAGGTGTCAGCCCCCACCGTGTACTTGCCCGCGCAGCCGGCCGTTCCCCGGCGATGATGCTCGGAGCACACATAGATGGCCCGCTTGTCGCGGAGCACCCGGATGAGGTTCCCGCCGCACGTGGCGCATTTCACGAACCCGGCCAGCAGATGCGTGGACGCCAGTCCGGACTCCGGCTTGCCCAGGAGGCGCCCGTCCCGGCGCCGGATATAGCTCTGGCGGGTTCGGTCCAGGCGGTCCTGTGCCGCCTGCCACAGTGCATCCGAAACGATCCGGCAGTCAGGCACCGCGACCGTCACCCACTCGGAGGGCGGGCGGACCACCTTGAGCTTGCGCTCACGTCCGTCCTCGTCTCGCGTGGGCTCCGCGAACCGGGACTGACAATATTCCATGATCCCGACGTAGAGCTTACGCTTGAGGACGTGCCGAACGCCGGTCGGTGACCAGAGCGTAGACGGCTTCCGCGTCCGCGCCCCGTAGGAGAGGCGCCCGGTCGGATTCCGAACCCCGTCGCCGTTAAGCCGCTTGGCGATCTTCATGTACCCCAGGCCGTCCGCGGCCATCTGGAAGATGCGCCGTACGATCTCGGCTTGCTCCGGGTCCACCACGCGGACCACGTGCGACCGCTTGCCGTCCGCGAGAACTTCGCGCCGGCCGTAGCCGAGCACATGCCCGCCCGTGGAACATCCGCGCTCGGCAAGGCGCCGCATGGCGTCGCGGACCTTCTTCGTCACGTCCTCGCGGTAACTCTCGGCGCCAAACAGATCAATGGTGGACTTGAGCTTGTCGGTGGCCGTCGCTAACACCAGCTCGGCGCCGGACTGGTAAAAAAAGAGCCGTACCCCAGACCGGACGATTTGAAGTTGAAGCTTCATCGTCTCGGACATCTCGCGGCCGAGGCGATCAACGCTCATGGTGATGAGGATGTCGAACGGCCGCGGCTTCATGGCAACCGCCGCGAGCATGGCGCGCAGGCCGGGCCGGTCGAAGCGCGCCCCGCTGATCGCGTCGTCCACGTAGACATGCTCATCGGCTACTGTCCAGCCGTTCTTCTCAGCGAACGCGCGTGCCTGTTCCGCTTGCCGGGTGACGCTGCGGGCTTCGTCCGCCACACTCTGTTCCGTGCTCTTGCGGGAATAGGTTGCCGCACGAAGGGTCATACTGCAACGCTCCTCTCGAGGTACGCGGCGATCCGCACCGCTAGGTCCGGCCCGAACTGGCGCCCCGCTTCGTACTGGCCGAGGTTGTTGTTGCACGCGAAGTGCAGGAGCCCCCGCACTCGCCCATTCGGGTCCGCGTGATCATGGTCTACATCCAGGCGCCTGCCTCGTGGGGATTTGCCACAGAGCGCACAGCCGCTACCCTGCTCAAGCAAGAGACGGCTGTAGTCTGCCCATGAGAAATCAGAGTCGATGCCCTGATACTTCCAGTTCTTCCGCGCGACCGTCACCCGGAACTTGTCGGTTTGTTGATACCGCTTCTTCACCGCTCGGTACTTCTCGGTTTGCCGGTACTGCGCATTCGACGCGCGCCGCTTCTCGGTTTGCTGGTGCCGCGTTGCCCTCGTGCGGTGGCATGTTCGGCACGTACCGCCCAGCTTACGAGCTGATACGTCGCACGTGTTCTCCGGTGTCCGTGGATGGCCGCACCGCTTCCACGTGTTCATTCCTTGGCCGCCATCTTCTCACACACTACAATCTCGAGCTTGGCCGCTAGCTGCTTCGCCTGATCGCGAGGGAGCCGGAGCGCGTGGAGAATCGCCCAGACCGCGTGCTCCGTGGCGGCGTCCGCTTGTCCATGGCGGAGCGCTTGGATCATTCGATCGAATTCAACCTCAATCGGCGGGCCCGTGATCTTCGTCGAGTTCATCGGCCGTCGTACCCGATCCGGCGCCAATGCGAATGCTCGTGTTCGTCGCAACGGTCGAACGTCGTCAGTTTCGTTCGGTAGCGTGACCCCGGCGGTGTCTTGATCCGGAACGTCTCAACCTCCGTCGCGAGCGCGGTGCAACCGCGGTGACCGCACGGGGGCCGTCCGGGCGCGTTCGGCACCCAACCCCCCGCCCCGTACATCCCGCCAACCTGCTGCCCCACCTTCGCTCGCCTGGTCGGGATCATGGTCATCGTCCCCACCGGCTACCGCCGCCCCTTGGCGGGAAGGCGCCACATGTTCTCAAGTACGCCGCACTCGGCCACTTGGTCAATCCGGCGCTCCACTGCACGGAGGACGCCGCGGTGAGCCTTCGCTGGCACAGCGGCCAGGAGGCGGACCATGAGCACCATGAACTTGGCCGTATTTCGCTGACTCTCGGTCTGGCGGTTTTTCATGTGCGTTTTCTCCCAGGTGCGGGGTTGTGTTCGCTGCATAGGGCCGCTACCGCCTGCCAATCCTCACGCACCATGGCGGCCTGAATGGCGCGCAACACGTCCAACGTACTCGGAGCGTGGGGCTTCCGATATGCGAGGGCCAGCGAGACGCGCAACCCTTGCGCCAGCGCCACGCCCCAAGTCGTCCCTGTCGCCTCGCAAGCACGGGCCGTCCGCCTCACTCGCTCCGATACCTGCTGAGTCCTCGTCATGGTGAGCCGAGAGGATGCAACGTGGGGGCCAGGGCATCACGGCTCCCGGCGGGCCAAAAGCGCCGTCACTTGACGGGCCAAGCACACGACTCGCCACCGGTGCCAGAGGAACCGGGCCAGCCGGGCCAAGCCCACCACGACACCGGCCGCCCCACAGATCAGGGCGATTTCCCCGGCCAGGAAGGCGTTCATACGTCGCCCCCCATGTCTGACCCTTCCCCGGCCGGGATACCCCCCCTTTTGCCAAGCGGAATCGCTTGGTCATGGCGATTCCGGCCCGCTTGGAGCCGGGCGCCAGCCGCCCGGTTGGCCTCGGTGGGTAGCGGGTCCACGACGTACCGCCCGGTGACGGCCGCCTGGCACCGCCGGCAGACGTAGCCGGTCGGGTCAGGGGCAGGGATCGGGGTAACCACAACCCACCGGACCCCCTGACACCGGGTACAACGCACCTCGGCCGTCCGCTCGTCAGCGTGCCCGAGGCAATTCGAGACGTGGCACCTCATCGCGTCACCGCCTGTCCGTCCACTGTCCAAGCGCCGTCCCGCTGGTGGGTGACCTTGAGATAGGCGGCGATCTTCGCCGCGAGTTCCGTACCGGGCTTGAGCCGCCCAGCCTCGTAGGCGCCGACCTTCCAGTTACATTTCTCGTGGAGCGCACCACGCACGAGACCCGTTGCGTGATTATGGTCTGTGTCAAGGCGCTTGCCGGGATGCGGAGGCTTGGCGCACAGCGCGCAGACGTTCCCCTGCGCGAGTAAGAGTCGGTTGTACTCGGTCATCGAAAACGCCGGGTCAACGCCAAGGCGGTTCCAGTCCTTCCGCGCATGCCTCGCGCGCCCCCTCTCGCCCGTGTCGTACCGCTTCCTCGCCGCACGCCGCTTCTCGGTGCGTAGGTACCGCGCTCTCTTCGCGCGGTCCTTCTCGGTGCGGCGGTATCGTGCCTGCGCGGCGTTCGCGCACAGCCGACACGTGCCGCCTGGCCGCGCTGCCGACACACCGCACGTGTTCTCAATCGTTCTCTCGTGACCGCACTTCCGCCACATCATCATGTGTGCGCCAAGGAGCCCGGCGCCCACACCCGCTCGGCCTGAATACGCGCCAGCACCACAGGCAACCGCTCGCCGGTGCGGAGCGCGGTCGCTGCGTCCCGGAGGATGGTGCGTTGCCGCCGCAGCTCTGACTCGGTGCTGTGCAGATCCTCAACGGTCCGCGTGATGCGGGCTAGGGCTTCACGTGTCTCCGCATTCATGCGCGGGCCTCGTACTCGGCAATCGCTTCGTCCTCTGTCAGACCACGCCACTTGTCCGCGTTGCAGCATGGGCGGGCGATCCCATCCGTCCGCTTGGCTCGCATGATCGGCGGGTGCTTGCACGGCTTCACCATTCCATCAACGATCCAAACTTGCAGATCGTAGTTGAAGATCGGTACGAGGCGTCGGCTCGCGGTGTCCATGGGTTTAGCCCCTCCGCGCCCGCATCCGCTCGAGGCGCGCGACGGCACTGAGTCGCACCGGCCGCTCGTGTTCATCGTGGAACGCGTCCGCATCGCGCTCGATGATCTGTAGCACGCGCTCGGCCGTGAACAGGCTTGCTTGCCGAAATCCCTTCGATTGGTTCAAAGTGTCCATATCGTCCGTACCCTCTCCGGCCTCACGGCCCGTTCAAGTTGACCGAGTAGGGAAGCAGGCAACATGCCATATGTCATGGTGCCACATGTCATGTAGTTACAGCCGAAGGGCCACGACACCATGACCAAGGGGTGACATATGTCAGGCACGTTCTGTCACACCGTGGACAAACATTTACTCAGGCGCAAAGCCTGACGGCCGCTCCACCCTATTCGGTTACTATTGGGCTTGTGACCGGCGCAGACTTGAGACGACTACGGGAACGGGCGGGTCTTACGCAGCGCGCGCTCGCGGAGCTGGCGTGGGCTAGCGAGCGTACTGTGATCCGGTGGGAACAAGGCGACGTGACCATTCCCACAAAGAAAGCGGCGCGGTTGTTGACGCTACTCCGAGAAACGGCCAAGCGAAAAACATAGCGAACCTAGAACGCGTGGAAAGAAAGCGGCGCGCGCCCGATGGAAGCCTACTTCCGATCGCAGCTCTCGTGCTGGCGCTTGCGTGGGTCGCTGCTGGCTGTTCTCGTTCCAACGGAGATATGACGGGTGAAGTGTTCACGGTGGAGTACGGTGAAGTGCGAGTATTGGCCGGTGTTGCGGTAGTGATCGTACCGCGAACTGCACAGGTGGAACGCGCCTGGCAGGAGAACATAGCGGCGTTCTCCGCCAAGTACCGCGAGGCAAACACCGAGCGGCAGCGGCTCAGGGCGGAAGCTGAAGCACCAGGGGCGCAGCGGGCAAAGGCCGCTTGGCTAGCGGCGCAACAGGCGAAGCGGCCGAAACAGCCTGGACTGGCCGACCGTGAGGATATTGAGCGCTGGCTTCTGGCTACAGCTACACCGTTTCCGCCGGATGCGGCCGTGAGCGAGCAAGAGCAGCGAATGGTGGCGATTCGGGAGAAGCACGCCACCGTAGCGGAGCAATTCCTACGAGAGCGGGCAGCCGCAACGGCACTGACAAACTCACTCGGTCGGTTCGATGCGAAAGGGTTGGGGATCGGGCCGCACTATGTGTGGTCCCGATATGCGCCAGACTACGGGGATGAGATTTGTTGGATGGTGCCTATTGAGGTTCGGTCGGGAGCGCAGACCGTGAATCTATCGAACGCGAATGCCGGCTGTTCCTTCTGACCTACAGGCGTTCTTTCTCCCCCAAGGCTAACCCGGAATGTGCCGGTTGTCGGGAAGCCGGTAGCGTCTGCGACTTCGATAGAGCCCGACGCCGCGGTGTAGCCGGAGGCGAGGGTTGTTGCTACGAGGTTACGTACTTGTTCCGTTGACATGCTGATTCTCCTTTGTGGTCGAAAGTGTGTAAGCCGTTTACCGCGCGTCGGCTAGCGCCCCGCCACGCGTTGCGCTTCCTTGAATGCCCGGCCGAGCGTGGTGTTCCTCGAGACGGGTAGCGTCAGAAGCCTTGGCGCAGTAACGGGGGCCGCCACCGCCACCACCGGCCGCGGTGCCGGCGGTCGCACTGGCGCGGTGCCCGTGCCTCGCAAGCCCTCCGGGTCTGTGCGCAGCTCGGAGTCAGCGATCTTCTTGGTGAGCTTCCTTGCCTTCGCTCGCGCCAGTTCCGATTTCATCCGTCTAGCCTCGGACGGCTTCACGTAGTGCGCTTGCCGCTTGATCTCGCGATGCGCCCCGTTCATCGCCATGCTCTTCTTCAATTGGCGAAGTGCCTTGTCCAACGTGAACTCGTCAAAATACGGCGCTAGGGTGCCGGTGTGCCAGTCGATGCAGGGGGGCAACACTTCGGCGTTGACGTGTCGGCTCATTTCCCGTTCCTCTCATACCCAACCGCCCGCATTCCTGCCGCCTCCGCGGCGTCACACAGCGCGCCGCTTCCAGCGAACGGGTCCACCATGAGCCCGCCGAGAACCGCGTACGGTGTGACCGCCCACGCTGCGACCGCTGGCGGGAGCTGCGCTCGCCTGCCCACAGTCAACGGTGGGGCCACGATGAAATCCGGTGTGCCGCTTGGTGTGTAATCCTTCTCGGCCTTCCCTTTGCGGAACACGAGCACACTGACGCTCTGCCAGTTCCAACCGGCCGTACGCGTCTTGGTGCGGCATGCCGGTTTGGCCCACGTGCCGGTTCTGACGGGCGTGAGAATCCCACGCACGCTCTCGGCCGTATAGGCTTGACTGCGCCATGAGCTCGCGCAGAACACCACCGCGAACCGGCCGACGCGGAGTTTCTTCGCGGCTTCACGAAGCACGATTGCCACCGTCGCGCTCAGGGCGTGTTCATCGCCTTCCCCGGACCACGCATACGGCGGGTCGGTCACAAGCAAATCAATGGGCTCGTCGAGTGTGCTTATCCGGTCGAGCGCATCACCACGTACGATCACGCTTCATCCCCCCCAGCGTTCACTTTGCGGCTCATTTCAACCTTCCCCCCGATTCCGAATCTGTTCGGTGGGCGTCGCCCATCGGCAGTTCTCGGGCTCATAGTTTCCGTTGACGCCGATCCGATCAATGGTCTTCCCGTCGGGACGGTCGCCCATGTCGGCTAGGACATTCTCAAAGACGCGCCAGCGCTCGCAGACCGTGATCCCTCGCGCTCCGTAGTACTTCCAGTTTGACGCGCGGGGGTTCGTGCATCGTTGCCACATGCCACACCACGTCGTGTACGTAGGTGAGACGCTATTACCGGGCGCGTGGCCGTGCCGAATGTTTGCTCTGCGGAGTTTCGCCTTCTGAGCAACAGACATAGGCGGATGCGGATGAACACGCCGTGAGACGCGCATTGCTGCACTCAACTTCGCGCGATACTCGGGTGTCCGTACGTACACGCCTCTAGGCATTGTCTCCTCCGTGCTCAAAGATGGCCCCGTCGTCGAGCAGCCAACAGACGGTGCATTGCGTGCCACGTTCGATCGGCCGGCCGCAAGTGAAGCAGGCTATGTCCTCGTCTCGGTCGTTACAGTCGAACGCGAACATGGCTCTACCAGTTTCTCCAATCATTCCTGTCTGCGGGGTCTACACCGTGCATCGCATCGCGCGCCGTCTCCGTGCGGGGTTCCTCTACTTCGTGGCCCAGCTCGCGGAGGCGACCGACGACCTTCGTCCGCACGAGCGCCAACGCGTTGGGATCGGGCGCACCGTCGCCGGGATATTCGAGCGTGTACCGCGCGAGTGCGGCGCGCGTGATCTCCTCATCGCCTACCTTGTCCATCACTTCGACTCCGGGTGAAGCTGGCGCATCAGCTCGCTCATTTGGCCCACCAACTGCTTGTGCAGCATCGGATTGTCGTTCTTGTAGTAATTCGGATCACGCCGAATCTCGGCGATCTTCCGCTCGGTCAGCTCTCGCCCGGTCAGCGCAGCCGGCTTGTTGACCTTGTTGGCCACTTCACGGTGCGCGGCTTGCGCGCGGCTGGCGATGCGATTCATCATATTCGCCCGATCACGCGTGAGCTTGTCGCCGGCCAGATACTTCGGGTCTTTGCGCAGCTCCTTGAGCGCGGCACGCGCTTGCTCCGGTGACCGGCGTGATTCGCCCGTCGCCCACGCCGCGAGCGCGAAGATCACGGCCGGGCTGTTCGACAACCGCTCGTTGAACGCGTTGGGGGTGTCAAGGTAGTCGCGCACGCGGGGCGGCAACCGGCGAACCGCATCCTGCGCGGCTGCCACGATATTCTTCGTGGCTTCGATCCCCCACCGAGTGTTCATGAGGCTCATGCATTCCTGAGGATTTGCGAGGTTCGCGTGACCATCGGTTAGCTCGGTCAGGTTCACATCAGCGATAACATCGAAGAGAACCTGTGCTTCCGCTTGCGGAATGCCAGCATCCTTCGCGATGAAGCCGATGTCCTCTGCGTACCCCTTCGCTACCTCTTGCTGTGACGGTGTAAGCGCATCGGGTAGCGCCAGCGGCACGGGGTCGCCGGTCAGGTCTTCGTACTTCGTGGGCTCCGGATACGCTTCCGGCTCGCCGTCACCGGGCTCCTCTGGCGCATCGAGCCCCGCCCTCTCGTCCACGAGCGCGTTGTGTTTCGCCCGCACCGCCGCGAAAGCCTCACGGGTCTGGGCGTTCTTCCAATCAAGCTCCGACAGTTCGCGGTCGATCTGGGCGAGGCGTGACGGGGCGGGTGCGTCGCGCGGGTCGGGCGTCGGTGCCTGCTTGTCGTGCAGCTCTACAGTTTCTACAGTCTCGTCAGCGTCAGGCGAGAGAGTGCCGCTGTTGTTCTCGGTTGTCATGTCAGGTCTCCTTGGGGTAGGTCGGTACTACTTGTTCCAGCGCACGTCGGCCGATGCGGGACGGTCGAGGACGATGGTCACTTGCGCCGGCCCGCCGATGCCCTCACGCTTTCTCAGCGCGTGGTACTCGGCGATGAGCTTCTCTATCGTCGCGCGAAGTGCTCCCGCATCGTACTCGAGCGCCGAGTCGCACGCCTTCAAGGCCACGTCCAACGAGAACGGGACACCGCCCTGTGTATTCTTCGCGAGGTGAAGCGCACGGTCGGCCGACTTGAGCGCGTCCGCAAGCTTGATCTGCAAGGGGCCAGCAGCGAGGTACGCAACGCGCAGCTTGTTGCGCGTGTTTGGGTCGAAGCTCGCAACCAGGGTACGGGCCATGTCTCGAAGCGTACGGCCATGGATGTGGTGGATGGACATCAGGGCATTTCGGAGCGCGATTACGCGTAGGGTCGGTTCACGGAGCGCGCGCTTCGCCTCGGCTGTACCGCTCGCGTGCTCGCTCTCAGCCGCCTGCGCGGTCGCCGCGAGTACCGCCTGCTCCGCGCTTGCCACGCGCGCCTGAGCGGCTTCCACGGCGGCCAGCGCCGCGGCTTGCTCGGCCAGGGCCTCCTGTACGGGGTCGATCGGCTCCGACAGCGTCTCCATACGTTCGACTTCCACGGGCGCCGGCTGCTCGGCGCGATCGGCCGCCAGCGCGTCCGCGGCATGTTCCTGGTCCAGTGCATCGCCCGTTGCGAATCGTCTACCGATTTTCGGGTTTGACATGTTCGTTTCTCCTTCGGGTTGGGGTTGAGTGTTGGTCTACTGACTGTGCGTGCCGCGCATGGCGCCACCGCCGGCCAGGTGCTCCGTCAGCGCGGCGTGGATCTCTGTCTCAGTGGCGGCGGGACGTGACGGGGCATACACGTCCAACGCCACGAGGTAATCGCCACGGCGCAGGACGTGCCGACCCCCTGTGAGCGAGTACCCTTCTGGGGCTTGGGCGGGGATACCGAGTATGTCCGCCTGCCACTGCTTGAGGAAAATCCAGTCGCGTTTATTGCGCGCCATCCTCTGGCGGAGCATCTTCACTGCCGTATCGCGTCTGCTCATGCGCTCATCTCCTCTCTGAAAAATTGTTCTGCACATTCACCTCGGACCGGCGATACTGCGCCGATCAGACTCCCCACGAGAGGGCACGTGCTCCTCGTTTTGGGGCGTCGGGTACCCCTTCGTTTTCTGTGGCGCGACCGGCGATTGTTCCCGCCCGCCAGACTTGGGAGAGGGTGCCCCGGCCAAGTTCACCCCGCCTGGTGGATCACGCGCTGGCGGGCCAACGTTGCGAGAAGCCAAGCGATCAGCCCTTCTACCGTGCTAATGCCTGGCCGTTACGCCCGAGCCACTACCTTGGCTCGAGCTGGTCCAACTGCTCCGCGAGACGAATGTCGGTTTCGAGCGCCAGGAGTTCCTTGCTCGCCCTCACGATGCTCGTCAAAGCGTTCGCGGCGGCCGGTGACAGCTCGTGGGCCAGCACACCGCGGGCGACCCCAACGAGGAACGTGCGGCACTCATCCACGCTCGCCAGGCTGGGCAAGGGGGCGTCCACGCCAAGCTTGACCATGGCATCCTGCTTAGCCTTCGCCAGAGCCCGCCTGGCAGCCGTCAGGCGGCCCCCCCTGGCTCGGTACTCGGCGCGCGCCTCATCAGCACCCGCTGTGTGGTTCACGCAGAAGGGGCCCCCACCGACAGGGCGCATCCGGCAAGGCGCGCCGGCCTTGGTGTTGCCGGCACAGTATCCAGCCTCGTGCACGTCGGACGGGGCCACCTTGAGGACTTCGGGATTTCCGCTGTCAGAGCTGTCGGGTCGGGTCGCTGTGCTGCGCTGAAGTCGGCGCCGAGCCCGTGCGAGTGGTAACTCTCTGGATTCCATACACATTTCTCCGTGAGTGCGTCAGGGTGAGCAGCCGTGTCCTGTGAGCGATCCGAGAGTGAGCGGAAGAACGTGTGCGGAACGTGTGGCTAGGCGCCAATCGCGGCTCCCATGTCCGGAGACACGCGATAGGGGGGTAGCCAGATGCTCATAAAGAATGAATGAACATGTTGATCATCTTGATCACCTTGATCATCTGGTTCTCGGAAGGCTAGATGATCAACATGTTCAAGATTCTGGGTGGGGGGTCTGTTGAGCATCTGGCTCCGGCAACGCCCACCGCCACGCCGCGATCAGTTTGTACGGGCTGGCAGGATCACGGACGGGTGACACCACGACTCGGAGGCGTTCGCGCCCCCGTCGCAACGTGGATTCGCTGATCCCGGCCGCCAGGGCCGCGGCTTCCACGTCACGCCCGAGCTGAGGGCCGGCATCGAGCTGGTCTGTCAGCCACCGAACAGCCGTGGAGAGGGCACCGCCGCCGCGGCGGGGAGCCATCGCTTCCTCAGCCGTCAGGGTGACCGGCTTCGCCTCCCATTCGATCGTGAGTTGTGGGGTGATTCGTGCCGCCAAGGTCGGGGCTCGCCGGCCGATGTTCGTTTTCGGCTGGGTGAGGAAGATCCGAGTATCCGTGTGCTCGGGCTGGTCGTGGTCCTGGCTCACGAACAGGATGCTCCGCATGATGGCCGCGAAGGCGACCGAGCCGCCCACCCGATAGATCACGGTGTCCTCGGCGCCTTTCTTGAGGTGCATGATCGACACCACGGCGATGCGCAGTTCCTCCGCGAGCTGGGCGAGGGGGGTCAGGAGCCGTCGCACCTCGGGGTCGGAGTAGTTGTCAGTCTTGCCGCCCAAGTAGCCATTCAGCGGGTCAATCACCACGAGCCGCGCGCCGGTTCTCGAGAGCACCGCCCGCAGCGCGGGCAGATCATCCGCGAGCGAGAACATCCGGCTCTCGCCGTCGCCGTTTTCGGTTGCGCGGACGTAATGCACACGGTCGCAGTCGGCGCCCAGCGCGTTCAGCCGGGGTCGCACGGTCTGTGCGAGCGCATCCTCAGCCGCGAGAAATATCACGTCACCACGAGGCGCCGTCCCGGCCCCAGCCGTCGCATCCGGCCACGGGAATTCCCGCGTGACTCGAGCGGCTGTATCATTCGTGATGAATGACTTCCCCACGCCCGGAACACCACCGATCAAGGTCAGCATTCCGAACGGGATGCGCCCCGGCCAGAGCCATTCGATCTCTTGAGGAGCGACGGAAGACAGCGTGATCACGTTCAGCGTGCCGGGCGCCCGGCGCTCGCGCCGTCCGGTGAAGGTATCGCCACCGCCTTCGATGGCTGCGTGGGCGGTACGGCGCACGTAGTCGTCACCCTTCTCGGATCGGTAGAGCTGGGAGCCACGAAACAGGTGGCACAACTGGTCCTCATCCTGTGTGTAGAAGTGCAAGAGCCCCATGAGCGCCATATCGGCCTCGGACGGGCTGGGATAGTCACTCCGGTCACCTTGGTCGTATAGCCGCGTGAACTTCTCACGGGCACCGTCTGTGCGACGGCGGCGTAAGATCTCCTCATCCGATAAGGCCCCCGACTTGGGGCCTGACGTTGCGGGCTTGCTCGGGGCGGGGAACCACTCGGCGTATACTGCGGCCAAGGCGTCCGTCCGTTCTTCGATTGTTGCCGGCGTGCCTGGCACATGTCCGCCCGTCACGGTCAGGAAGCGCGCGCGGTCGTACATCTCCACCGTGTGCCCCGCGGTGGTGGTCGTCTTGCACCGAGGGCCAGGTTTCACCCCGCGGCAAAAGATCCGCAGGCCGCGCCCGCTTGGCGATACCTCGGTGTAACTCGCCAGGCGGGCAACGATGGCCGCCGCGTCAGGGTGAATGTGGCCGGCCGCGTCTACCACGCCATCCAGATCAACGCCGACAAGGCCATCGTCCGCCGTGAGGACATACCCGATCCCGTCGCAGGGTGAGTCCGGAATCTCCGCGACGGCACGCGCCGCCGCAAACGAGAGCCACGTGCTTGGGTCCGTGGTGTCGGCGCGTTCGCCAGTAGGGCAATAGGGAACTTTTGTGGGCTTGTCTTTGTCCGTCACTGGCTCGTATCGCCAGAGCACCCACTGAGCCCGGCCGGCGAGGGAAGCAGGGATCACGTCGAACGTCGGAATGGTAGCCGTTGTCATGTTCGGTTAGTCCTCAATGTCAATGCAATACCAGGACGCGGGAAGCGGCCCGGCGTCCTCCGCGGTCACGGTGTCCGTTGCGGCCGTCGTCTCCGTTAGCGCCCGTATCTCAGCTACGAGTAGATCCCTGCACCCTTCGCACGGACATCCCCACCGGAGCGTGTTCGGCGGCGGCACGAGGGACAGCGGTCGACGCCGCGGGCGACGTACGGGATGCTCGTCAGCCTCGAGTCCTTCAATGGCGCTCTCGACTTCTTCGGCAAGCTGTTGCGCGTTCATAGGCAGGGAGGTTCCGTGGCCTTTCGTTGGGAGTCAGAATCACGGTCGGTGCTGCGGGGTTACTTCGTTTTCGGGGTCCGCTGAATCGAGATACGAAACATTCTACGCGCGAATCGCGGCGAGCTGTTCCTTTGCGCGGAGCAGGAAGTCAGGGGCGATCGTGACGTGCATCCCCTCATGCCGGATCACCAGCGGTGCCGGCACCGGCGCGTGCCACATGGATTCGATCGTAGGGAGCGCGGCTTTCGCCAGCGCCACGGGAAGCGGGCTATTCTCTCCGAAGTAGCGCCGCAGCCGAATCACCAGCTCTCCGAATGCGAGTGTGACGGGCGCGTAGTCAAATCGGTTGCCTTCCAAACGCGTATGTAGATGGTCGGGCAAGACACCATCCCGCGCCCATTGGCGAATCTGTGACTCGGGTAGGTCGAGCGCCCGTGACAGGTCAGCCTTAGTGAGCATAGGCGTTCGCTAGCATATCGATCGCATACCGAAGGAACGCTAGCGGGATGCGCTTCGTCCGGCGGCCGGTCTTGACGATCGCCACAACGCGGGTATTCCGCGGACGACGGCCCGCATTGATGAGGCGGGCGGCCTTGAGGAACGCATCGGGGAGCTTCGGGCCGATATCTTGAAGGATCTGCTCGGACTCTGTTTGCGTGAGACGGGTTTCAGCGACCAAGCCAGCCAGCTCGCCAAACAGGATGAACCACCACGACAGGGAAGGATCGAAGCGTAGACGCCCCTGGCTAAGCTCGGTCAAAACCACGAATGGATCAAGATACCCTACGTGAATCAGATCGAGCACGTCGTCACCGCCGATCGGATGGTCGGTGAGCTGAGACAACGTCTTTGCGACTTCGGACAGGGTATATCCCCAGCGCGTGTTCCGTTGCGCCCCTTGTACCATGTGCGCCTCACCCCTTTCCCTACAGCGTCGGACGGTTCTTTCCCGTTCTCACCTACTTAGACGAAATGAGAAATGGTCCTTGTCGCACGAGTCAGAGTAACTACGTGATTCGACGATGGATTCTAAATTTTTCGTCGTCACGGAGCCGGTGCCCTAGGACGTCGAGGCGTGCGAAATCCTCGTGAAGCCATCGCGCGATGGTGCTGAAGTGCGACCCGCCGGGCTTCCGGGCCGCGATCTCCCGCGTCGTGCGCCCCGCGGCGGCAAGAAGGAGGTTGTTCAACCGTGCGGGCGTTGGGATGCCGGCCTGTCGCGCGAACGTTTGGAGCATATGGTCCTGATGTTGGAGAGCTGCCGCGGTAGTGAGAATGTGCGGGCCGCGGTAGCCGCCACGATACACCGGCACGCCGCGTGAGGGGTCATGCCCGGCGTGTTCTGATGGAAGGGCTTCATGGGAGCGTTCCACGGCCGGCGCTTCGGTTGCCGCGGCGAGTGCGTCGGTTACCGGATTGGGCGCTACGTCGTCCCGAAACGTGGTCCCTTCGCGGTGGTCAATGAGGGATTGTTTCCGGTCCGCGTCGCGCCTAGCGTTGGTAACAACAGTTTTGAGGAACGCGCGTGTAGGCTTCGCGGGGAGCGCATCCGTATGCTCGAGCTTCCACGCCGCGTCACCAACGGCGGATTGTGCCCGGTGCTCAACACTGAGATTCCGCTGGTACTTCCGTTTGCGCGGGTTGTAGACGCGTCGCGGAGTACGGATTTTCGTCAACTGGTCAGTAATAAGGCTGGTGTGGACGGGCACCGATTCCATGAGCGCGCGGACAACGGCCTTGGGGTGCACGGCGGGGGCGATGGCGCGTTCCTCTGCCATCCGCGCGGCTAGGTGTGCTTCGACGTCAAGGTGTTCTTCGCGCTTCCGCTTGCGTGCGCGTCGTTCGGGGCCGCCGATTAGTGATTCACTCATTCTGTTGTCACCCCCCTCCGCTCGTGCTCAAGAATTCTCGCCTTTCACTTCTCAGCCTTCCACCTTTCTACGTCTGCAAGCCGCGGACCTGGCCGTAATGCCAGCGCGTAATGCCAACGAATCAGAATCCGTAGACACCGCGCGCGATGTTGCCAGCGCGTGTAATGCCAGCGCCGAGCGGCTTCGATCGGCAACCGCGCAACGGTTGCGTCAGGATTTTGCGCAGCACGGCCACCGTCTCCCGGCAACGCTGTAGAATCCTTGTTATGCTGTGCGCTCGAATGCGACAGGTGGAAGGCGCTTCAGGACATTCACGGCCGTACGGTCCGGCCATGGAGGCGGCTATGAAGGCCGAACTTATCGACGACCCCGCCGATCCACGCGTCGCGGACTATCGCGAGGCGCGCGATGGTCAGCTCCGAAGCCGCGCAGGGCTGTTCCTGGCCGAGGGGCGTCTCGTCGTGCGCCGCCTGCTCGAGGCCTCCCGCTTCCGCACCCGCTCGCTGCTGCTGACCCACCGCGCGCTCGACGATCTGAGCGACCTCCTGACCGGCGACGATGCCCCGCCCGTCTACCTGGCGTCGGCCGAGACCATCCGCGCGGTCGTCGGCTTCAAGTTCCACCGGGGCTGCCTGGCCGCGGCGGTCCGCGGCGCGCCGGTCCGCCCCGAGGCGCTCATCGAGCCCCCAGGCCCGCGCACCTTGCTGGCGCTAGAGGAGCTGGCCGATCCGGACAACGTCGGCGCGGTGTTCCGCAATGCGGCGGCCTTCGGCGCCGCGGGCGTCCTGCTCTCGCCGGGCTGCACCGATCCGCTGTACCGCAAGGCCATCCGCGTCGCCATGGGCGCGACGCTCTCGACGCCGTTCGCCCGCGCCGACTGGCCGGGCGGGCTCACGATGCTGCGCGCGGCGGGCTACACGCTCGTGGCGCTCACCCCGGATCCGGCGGCGCAAGATATCGCAGCGATGGTGACCGGCGGGCTCCCATCCCGCCGCCTCGCCCTCGTGGTGGGCGCGGAGGGTGACGGGCTCCGCGCCAGCACGCGGGCCGCGGCGGACTGCCGCGTGCGCATCCCGATGACGGCCGGCGCCGACTCGCTGAACGTGGCCACGGCGTGCGGCATCGCGCTCCACCGGCTGGCATGATCCGCATCGGCACGTCCGGCTACAGCTATCCGGAGTGGCGGGGGACCTTCTATCCGGACAAGTTCCCGACCGGCAAGATGCTGCCCTACTACGCCGAGCGCTTCTCCACGGTGGAGATCAACAACACCTTCTACCGGATGCCCAACGCCAAGACCATCGCGGGCTGGGACGCGGAGACGCCCGAGGGATTCTCGTTCACCCTCAAGGCGCCACAGCGCATCACCCACTTCGCGCGCCTGCGCGAGATCAACGACCCGCTGCGCTACTTCCTCGACACCACCGCCGGCCTCGGCCCGAAGCGCGGCCCGCTGCTGTTCCAGTTCCCGCCCAACTTCAAGAAGGATCTGGCCCGGCTGGGCGGCCTGCTCGACCAGCTTCCCGCCGGCCTGCGCTGCGCGCTCGAGTTCCGCCACGAGAGCTGGTTCGCGGACGACGTGTACGAGCGTCTCCGGGCCGCCAATGCCGCGCTCTGCGTGGCCGACACCGAGGACGCCACCACGCCGATCGAGGTGACCGCCGACTGGGGCTACCTGCGGCTGCGCGACCAGGGCTACACCGCCGCGGACCTCGAGAGCTGGAGTCGCCGGATCGGCGAGCTCGGCGCCCGGTGGCGCGACGCGTTCGTCTACTTCAAGCACGAGGAGGCCGGGACCGGCCCCGCGTTCGCGCGGCAACTCCAGGAGCTGTTGAGCGCGTTTTAGAACCACCCCTCACCCTACCACCCCTCACCCTACCCTCTCCCCTGAGGGGAGAGGGGGGAGAGGACGGAGGCTCTTCAGCCCTCACCCTGCCCTCTCCCCTGGGGGGAGAGGGTGTGTGGTGGAGGGCTTCGATGCGCTCGAGGGCTGCGGCCATGTCGAGGCCTTCGCCGAGCACCGGGGTCAGCGGATCGTCCATCTTCTCGAAGCGCGCGGGGAGCGTCTCGAGGGTGAAGCGCGCCGGATCGAGGCGTGGCGTCACCTCGCGCCACTGGAGCGGGCAGGAGGCGGGAGCGCCGGGCAGGGGCCGCAGCGAGTAGGGCGCCACGATGGTCTGGCCGTGCCCGTTCTGGCCGAAGTCGATGTAGACCTTGCCTCCCCGGGCCCGGAGCGGACGGGCCACCGTCGAGATTCCCGGCTCGGCCTCGACGCCCATCACGGCCAGCAGGCGCGCGAAGGTCCGGCACTGCTCGTAGGTGTAGCGCGCGCCGAGCGGCAGCAGGATGTGGAGCCCGGTGGCCCCCGACGTCTTCACGTAGCTCGACAGCTCGAGCCGGTCGAGGATGCGGCGCAGCGCCAGCGCCACGGCCACCACGTCGGTGAACGGGGCGCCCTTGGGGTCGAGGTCCAGCACCAGCCAGTCCGGCCGCTCCAGCGACGTGATCCGCGAGGCCCAGACGTGAACCGGAATGGCTCCGCTATTGGCGACGTAGCGCAGCATCTCGACGTCGTCCACCACCAGATACGCGATGTCGCGCTCGGTGTCCCGGGAGTAGATGCGCTCGGTGCGCACCCAGGCCGGGGCGAAGTCGGGCGCGTCCTTCTGATAGAACGACTTGCCCGCGATGCCGTCCGGAAACCGCGTGAGCACCAGCGGCCGGTCTTTCAGATACGGCAGCATCAGCGGGGCGACCCGCTCGTAGTACGCGATCAGGTCGCCCTTGGTATAGCCCCGGGCGGGCCAGAATACCTTCTTCACGTTCGTGGGCTTCAGCCGGGGCTCGCCTTCGTCCCGCCCCCTCACCCTGCCCTCTCCCCCTCGAGGGGGAGAGGGAGATCCGTTCTCCTCACCCTCTCCCCCCTGAGAAGGCAGAGATCCGTTCCTTTCACCCTCTCCCCCCTGAGGAGGGAGAGATCCGTTCCTTTCACCCTCTCCCCTCTGGGGAGAGGGTAGGGTGAGGGGCAGCTCCTCCAGCAGCTCTTCACGCCGGCACTCGGTGGGCTTCTTGTCGTCGCGCAGCCCGATGAACGTCGGGTGGCGGAGGCCGCCGTCCTCTGTCCAGTCGGTGAAGCGGACCTCGGCCACGAGGCGCGGCTCGACCCAGTGGTGCCCGCGGCCCGTCGGGATCGCGCCGGCCTCGAACGGCGGCGTGGCGCGGACGAGCGGGCGGAGCTTGTCCAGGATCGTCTTGAGCAGGGCGTCGTCGAAGCCGGTGCCCACCTTCGACACGTAGACGAGGCGCGGCGCCGAGGCGGGGCCGGCGTAGACCCCGAGATGGAGCGCGCCGAAGTGGCCGCGGGAGCCCTGGGGATCGGTGTAGCCGCCGATCACGAACTCCTGGCGGCGCTGGCACTTGATCTTGATCCAGTCGCGCGTCCGGCCGCCCGGGTAGAGGCTCCGGGCCTTCTTGGCCACGATGCCCTCGAGCCGCTGCTCGGAGGCCAGCTCGAAGAACGCCTCGCCCTCCGCCGCGACGTGATCGCCGTAGCGGACCGCCCCGAGCGACGGCACCAGCAGGCGCAGGCACTCCTTGCGGTCCACGAGGGGCAGCTTGCGCAGGTCGCGGTCGTCGAGCATCAGGCAGTCGAAGAACACGCCGATCGCGGGACGCTGCGCGGCCGCCCGCTCGATCTCGCGCGGATCGGTGAGGGCCATGCGCGGCTGCAGGCGCTGGAAGCTCGGCCGCCCCGCGTCGTCGAGCGCCACGATCTCCCCGTCGATGACGAACCGGTCGATGGGGAGCGCGCGCAGAGCGCGGACCACCTCCGGATAGCGCGAGGTCGTGTCCTGACCGCTCCGGCCGTACAACTCGACGCGCTCGCCGCGGCGCGAGGCGAGCACGCGCACGCCGTCGTACTTGATCTCGAAGAGCCAGGCCGGATCCGAGAACGGCCGCTCGGCGAGGGTGGCGAGCGTGAAGGGCTGCCGACGCGCCGGCACCTCGCCGCGCGGCGCACCGAGGGCGTCGAGGCGCCCCCGGATGGTGGCGAGCCGTCCGGAGGTGTTCGCCATCTCCTCGACGGTGAGCCCGGAGAGCACCGACTGGGGATAGCGCTCGGTCAGCTCGGCGGCGCCGGGCGGGGCGGCGGCGCCGTCCGCCTTCTTGAGCAGCAGCCAGTCCTTGTCCTTGCCCGACATGCGGGCGAGGGTCCAGCGCCCCCGCATCTTGTGGCCGAAGATCTCCACCTCGAGCTTGCCGCGCGCGAGCTGCGCGAGCGGATCCTCCGGCTTGGCGGAGCGGTACCAGCCGCGGTCCCACACGATGACCGAGCCGGCGCCGTAGTTGCCGGGTGGGATCACGCCCTCGAAGTCGCCGTACTCGATCGGGTGATCCTCGACGTGCACCGCGAGCCGCTTCTCCTCCGCCCGCAGCGACGGCCCCTTGGGAACCGCCCAGCTCTTCAGCACGCCGTCCATCTCGAGCCGCAGATCGTAGTGCAGGCGTCGCGCCGCGTGCTTCTGCACCACGAAGAGCCGGCCCCCCGCGGGCGGACGCCCGCCGAACGGCTCCGGGGTTCGCTCCGGATCGCGCTTCTGCCGGTACGCGGTGAGCGCCGGCACAATCCGTCGCCCCTTCGCGCCGCGTGTACCACCATCCCGTGCGGGTGCCATCGGCGACTTGGAGCATAGCCGCCTGCGTGATAGTCTGCAAAGCCTCACCGCCATGGCGCCACATTCCATCGGCTCGGGCACCATCTCCTTCGGGCTCGTCTCGATCCCGGTCCGGCTCTACACCGCCGCCTCCGGAGGCGGGGTGAGCTTCAACCTGCTCCACGCCAAGTGCGGCAGCCGCATCAAGCAGCAGACGTTCTGCCCGGTCTGCAACGAGGTGATCGAGCGCAACGCGCTCGTCAAGGGCTACGAGTTCCAGAAGGACCAGTACGTGCGCTTCGCCGACGAGGAGCTGAAGGCCCTCGAGGGCGAGGCGTCGAGGGTGATCGACATCGCCGAGTTCGTGCCGCTGCCCTCGGTGGACCCGATCTACTTCGAGAAGACGTACTACCTGGGCCCCGACAAGGGCGGCGAGAAGCCGTACCGCCTCCTCGCCGACGCGATGGCCAAGAGCGACCGGGTCGCCCTCGCCACCTTCGTCATGCGCGGCAAGGAGAGCCTCGTGCTCGTCCGGCCCGCGCAGGACGGGCTGATGCTGCACACCATGTATTTCGCCGACGAGGTGCGCGACTTCGGCGAGATCGAGAAGGGCAAGTCGGTGAAGCTCCGCGAGGGCGAGCTGCAGCTGGCCGAGCGCCTGATCGACGAGCTGTCGCACGACGAGTTCAAGCCCGAGCAGTACCAGGACGACTACCGCAATCGCGTGCTCGAGCTCGTGAACTCCAAGGTGGAGGGCAAGGAGATCACCGCCGCCGCGCCGGAGGCGCAGCGCGCCCAGGTGATCGACCTGATGGACGCCCTCAAGCAGAGCCTGGCCAAGAAGGCCGGCGCCGGCGCGGCCTCGGCCGCGAAGGCGGGCGACGCGCCGGTCAAGAAGCCCCCGGTCAAGGCGCCCAAGCGCGCCACCTCGCAGGACAAGCCGGACAGGAAGGCCCAGACCGGCAGGAAATGACGCACTTCTCCACCCACGAGGTGGCGAAGGCGCTCGGCCTGCCGGACTCCCGACTCCGCTCCTGCGCCCGCGCCGCGCTCCTCGCGCCGGCCCGCGGCCGCGGCGGGCGTCTGCAATGGTCCTTCCAGGACCTGCTCCTGCTCAAGACCACCAGGGAGCTCCTCGATGCGCGGGTGCCGGCCCGCCGGATCCGCCGGATGGTCGCCTCGCTCCGGCGCCAGCTCCCCGCCGACCAGGCGCTGTCGAGCCTCACCATCTACGCCGACGGTCGGCGGGTCGTGGCCTGGGACGGCGCGGCGCGCTGGCAGCCGGACTCCGGCCAGTTCCTCTTCAACTTCGAGGCACAGGCCGTGGTCGCGCCCGCGCGGCCGTCGCTCGCGCGCCCGCCCTCGCCCGCCGCGCCGGAGCCGGCGGCGCTGGGCCCGGACGAATGGTTCAACCTGGGCTGCGAGCTCGAGGCCGCCTCCCCCGACGAGGCCCGTCACGCGTACGAGCAGGCGCTCGCGCTGGACCCGGCGCTCGCCGACGCGCACGTCAATCTCGGCCGCCTCTGCCATCACGGGGGCGACCGCGCGCGAGCGGAGACGCACTACCGGGCCGCGATCCGCCTCGCTCCCCGCGATGCCGTCGCGCACTTCAACCTGGCCGGGCTTCTCGAGGAGACCGGCCGCCCGGCCGAGGCGGTCCAGGCGTACCATCAGGCCCTCGGCGCCGACCCCGACTTCGCCGACGCCCACTACAACCTCGGCCTGCTCCTCGATTCCCTCGGCCGGCGCGCCGCGGCCATGACGCATCTACGCGCCGCCCGCCGCCTCTACGGCCGACGCTCCGCCTGATCCCGACGGGGGCTGCCGCAAATGCGCGGCCCGGGTGACGGGCGTCGTCAGGCTGGACCCGGTCCGCGACTCTATTCCCTCATCAATTCAAAGAGTTCCGGCCTGGCAACTCCATTGCAAAGTCCCATCTCGTGGCTCGCACTCATACCGAGATCCCGAAGAGGAGCAGCTGATGAGGACGCTGATCGGCTGGACCGTGGGCGCCGCCTGCGCGACCGTGATCATGAGCGGGATCCCCGCGCTGCCCGCGCAGGGCCAGGACGCGAAGCAACCGGACCGGAAGGAGCTCGAGGTCTCGCGGCAGCAGCTCCGCGACGCCTATCGGTCGGGCGACCCCACCGCGATCAAGGCGGCGCGGGAGAATTTCCAGAAGAACCGCAACGAGCAGTCCCAGGACAAGCGCGAGCGCGCCGTTTCGAAGTAGCGGTCAGGCCTCGGCGGGATGCCGCTGGTGCCAGTCGGTGGCCGCCTGATACGCCCGCGCCGCGGCCAGGATGGTGTTCTCCTCCCAGGCGCGCCCCATGAGCTGCAGGCTCGTCGGCAGCCCGCGCGCGCCAAAGCCGTTCGGCACCACCACCGCAGGTAGCCCCGCCCCGTTGCCGACCGCACCCATCACGTCGCGCGCGGTGCCCCGGATCGCGCTGCGCACCTCGCCGCCCAGCATCGGGGCCACCGTCGCTCGGCCGGGGGCCACCAGGGCGTCGAGCGGCGCCAGCACGCGGTCGACCTCGCGCGCCATCACGCTCCGCAGCCGCAGCGCCTTCAGATAGTCCTTGGCGAGAATGGCGTCGCGCGCGTAGGCGGTGTAGCGGTCCTCCGGCGCGGTGAGGCCCGCGATCGCCCCGCTCTCGATCAGGTCCTCGAACGCGCTCGCGGCCTCCGCGAACAGGATCGTGCGGGTGATATCGTCGTAGGGCAGCGCCGGGAGCGCGACCTCCTCGACGGTGCCGAGGCCCTTCAGCATCTCCAGCGAGCGGGTGAAGTTCTCCCGCACCGCGTCCTCGCAGCCGTCGGTGATGTCGCGCAGCACCCCGAAGCGGAAGCGCCGGCTCCCCGGGCTCCCGCCGTCGTAGCGGAAGGCCCGATCCGCCGTCGTCGGATCCGCGGGGTCGCGCCCGGCGATGGCGTCCAGCACGAGCCCACAATCGTCGGCGGTGAGCGCCAGCGGGCCGAGCTTGTCGAGCGTCCAGCAGATGGCCATGGCGCCGTGACGGCTCACTCGGCCATAGGTCGGCCGCAGGCCCGCGATACCGCAGTTGCCGGCGGGCGAGAGGATCGAGCCCCACGTCTCCGATCCGATCGCGAAGGGCACCAGTCCGGCCGCGACCGCGGAGCCCGAGCCGCTCGAGGAGCCCCCGCTCCACGCCTCGCGGCTCCACGGATTCACTCCGGGCCCGGTGAAGGCGGCGTTGGGCTGGCGGTAACCCATGCCGCCCGCCAGCTCCACCATGGCCAGCTTGGCGCAGAGCACCGCGCCCGCTTCCTCGAGCTTCAGGATCGCGGTGGCGTCGAAGTCGAAGACGCGGTCCTTGAAGGGCGCCGCGCCCCACGTGGTCGGGATGCCGCCGGAGGTCGCCAGCAGATCCTTGGCGCCGTACGGAATGCCGTGGAGCGGGCCGCGGTAGCGCCCGGCCGCGATCTCGGCCTCGGCCCGGCGCGCCTGCTCGAGCGCGCGGGTCCGCGTGACCGTGACCACCGCGTTGTAGCGCGGGCCGAGGCGCTCGAGCCGGTCGAGGAAGGCCTCGGCCAGCGCCACCGGCGAGAGCCGGCGCGCGCGGACGCCCTCCGCGAGCTGCCGCACCGGGGTGAACACCACCTCCTCCGCCATCACGGATCCGCGCGGTACGCCGCGAAGGGCTGGGCGGGCTCGTCGACATTGGCGAGCCGCACCGCGCGGAGGGCGTGCGCGGCCTGCACGATCCCCTCGATGGCGGTGCGAACGCCCGCCAGTTGCTCGGCGTCCAGCCGGCTGCCGTAGCGCTCGCGCACCAGCGCGAGCAGTGTCTCGACCTCCGCGCGGACCGCGTCGGCTGGGGTCATGTCGTCCGCATTCTAGCGGAGGCCCGGAGCGAGCGCATCGGCTTGGCAACGGCGCCGCGCGGCGCTAAGATCGCGGGGTCTTTACATCCTGGAGCGAGGCGAAGGAGATCCTGATGGCCAAGCGAATGCTCTTCATCGGCGCGGGGGCGATCGGCAGCTACCTGGGCGCGTTCCTCGCGCGGGCGGGACACGAGGTGACCCTGGTGGACCCGTGGCCCGAGCAGGTCGAGACGCTGCGCAGCCGCGGCATCGCGGTGACCGGTCCCCACGATCCCTTCGAGGCCAAGCCCGTCGCGCTGCACGTGCACGAGCTGCAGCGGCTGGGCGACGATTTCGACATCGGGTTCATCGCCATGAAGGCCTACGACACCGCGTGGGCCACCTGGATGGCCCTGCCCCATCTGAGGCCCGAGGGCTACCTGGTCTCCGCCCAGAACTGCTGGAACGATCCGATCGTGGCGGGCATCGCGGGGGCGGAGCGCTCGGTCGGCCTGATCATGTCGAAGATCGGCGTCGCGCTCTGGAAACCGGGCCAGGTGGAGCGGGGCATGGAGCGAGGCCAGGGCGCCGGGCACGACGTCTTCCGCGCGGGCGAGCACGATGGGCGCATCACCCCGCGGGTCACCGAGCTGGCCGAGATCATCAGTGTGGTGGACGGCGCGCGACCCACCGACAATCTCTGGGGCGAGCGCTGGTCCAAGCTCTGCGCCAACTGCATGGGCAATCCGGTGCAGGCCATGACCGGTCTCGGCTCCATCGAGATCGCCGGGCAGCCGCGGGGGCGGGAGATCACCATCCGCATCGCGCAGGAGTCCGCCGCGGTGGGGCTCAAGCTCGGCTATCGCATCCCCAAGTTCAATGGCCGCGAGGCCGAGCAGTGGGCGCAGGCCGGCCGGCCCGACGTCTACCAGGAGCTCGACGCCGGGCTCGTCCCCAAGCAGGGCTCGGGCCGCAACTGGCGCGCGTCCATGGCCCAGGACGTGATCAAGGGCCGCCGCAGCGAGATCGACCACATGAACGGGCTCGTGGTCGACAAGGGCCGCGAGGCGGGCGTGCCCACGCCGGTGTCCGCCGCGGTGGTGGGGCTGATGCGGGAAGTCGACGCGGGGACCCGGAAGCCGGCGCCGGAGCACATCGAGATGGCGCTCCAGCGCGCGGGCGCCTGACGCGCCCGGCGGTCAGCGGATCGGCGGCAGCTCGCTGACCCGGAGGTTGCTGAACAGCACCTCCATGCCGCGCTGGTCCACGTAGAGCCCCACGGTGCCCGCGGCCTCGGCGGTCAGCTCGGCCGTCGCCACCGGCCGGCCGTTGACGTAGGCCACGATGGACTTGTCCCGCAGCTCCACCGCCAGCGTGTTCGGGGTGCCGTACTCGGTCTTGACGCTGCGGCTCGCGGTCGGCGGCACCGGATAGTTCCACTTCCCGCTCCAGCTCGCCATCCGGTAGGTGCCGTTGGCGGTGACCGCGAAGGTGGCGAAGGTGCGGTTGTCGGGCCCGCCCCGGCCGGCGAACATGAGCCCGAAGGCGCCCTCGCGCGTGCCCTTCCGCAGGCGGGCGGTGACCTCGATGCGCACGCCGGCCGGGAACACCTCGGGACGCACCGGGCCGAGCAGGCAGGGCGCGGAGACCGCGATGTTCTCGACGACGAAGCCGCCGTCGGCGTAGGAAGAGCGGCAGATCGTGCCCCGCGCGGCCGACCAGTGGCGGGCGGTGCGGAGCTCGTCGTCGAAGAGCACGCGGGGCCCGGCGCCGATGACGGTGCGGGGCTCGCTCTGGGGAGCGCAGGCGGCAAGCGCGAGCGCCAGCGTGAGGACGAGCCGCGACATCGGGCGCCTCCCAGGATCGTGAGGGGTGAGCAATGCTGGCTGAAGAGCACCTCATCTTTTACACTACACCGGGTTCCGACGACAACCGCGAGGGGGGCACTCACATGCGAGGCATCGTCTTCACCGGCAACCGGCAGCTCGAGCTGCGCGACTTCCCCGACCCTACGCCCGGGCCGGGCGAGGTGGTGCTGGAGATCAAGGCCTCCGGCATGTGCGGCAGCGATCTCAAGTTCTATCGCGCGGCGGGCAACGAGACCGCCTCCCTGGGGCTGGGCGGCAGCGGCAAGAAGGTGATCGCCGGCCACGAGCCCTGCGGGGTCATCGCGGCGGTCGGCCCCGGCGTCAGCGAGGCGGAAGGGCGCGTGGGCCAGCGCGTGATGAACCACCATTACACCGGCTGCGGCCACTGCAAGCACTGCCGCGTAGGGTGGTCCCAGCTCTGCAAGGCCGGCATCACCGTGTTCGGCGCCACCGGGGACGGCGCGCACGCGAAGTACATGAAGGTACCCGCCCGCACCAACGTGCCCTTGCCCGACGAGCTCACCTTCGAGGAAGGCGCGGCGGTGTCGTGCGGTACCGGCACCGCCTACGGCGCGCTCAAGCGCATCGACGTGTCCGGTCGGGACACCCTCGCCGTATTCGGCCAGGGGCCCGTCGGCCTCTCCGCCACGCTGCTCGGCGTGGCCATGGGCACGCGCGTCATCGCGGTGGATATCGCGGCCGAGCGGCTGGCCCTCGCGAAACAGTTCGGCGCCGACGCGGTCATCAACTCGCGCGAGACCGACCCGGTACAGGCCATCAAGGACCTGACCCACGGCGAGGGCGCCGAGGCCACCATGGACTGCACCGGGCTGCCCGAGCCGCGGGTGGCCGCGGTCCAGAGCGCCGCGACGTGGGGCCGCATGTGCTTCGTCGGCGAGGGCGGCGCCACCAGCCTGGACGTGAGCCGCGACCTGATCCGCAAGCAGCTCACCCTGGTGGCCTCGTGGACCTTCAGCGCGATGGGCCAGTGGGAGTGCGCGCGCTTCGTGGCGGAGCGGAAGATCCCGCTCGCCCGGCTCCTCACCGACCGCTTCGATCTGGCCCAGGCCGCGGACGCCTACAAGCGGTTCGACACCCAAACCACCGGCAAGGGCGTGTTCACGTCCTTCTAGGAGGAGCCCTCGTGGCCGACATCAAGATCCTCGGCATTCCCGGCAGCCTGCGCCAGGCGTCCTTCAATCGCTTCGCGCTCAAGGCGGCCCAGTCGCTCCTGCCCGCGGGGGCCAGCCTCGACGTGTTCGAGCTCGACGGCATCCCGCCGTACAACCAGGACCACGACAAGCAGCCGCCCGCCCGGGTCGTGGAGCTCAAGAGCCGGGTGCGCGCGGCGGACGCCATCCTCTTCTGCACCCCCGAGTACAACTACTCGGTGCCCGGGGTGCTCAAGAACGCGATCGACTGGGCCTCGCGACCGTACGGCGACAGCGCATGGCAGGGCAAGCCGGTCGCGGTGATGGGGGCCTCGGTGGGCATGCTCGGCACCGCGCGGGCCCAGTACCACCTGCGCCAGTCCTTCGTCTTCCTCAACATGTACCCGGTCAACCAGCCGGAGGTGCTGATCGCGAACGCGGCCCAGCGCTTCAACGAGCGCGGCGAGCTGACCGACGAGACGTCCCGCGAGCTGATCCGGAAGCTGCTGGCGGAGCTCGTGGCGTGGACGAAGCGGCTGGGGAAGAGCTAGACCACCCCTCACCCTGTCCTCTCCCCTGAGGGGAGAGGGATATGGGAACCCGCACCCCGGAGGGCAGAGGGATACCGGAACCCTCGCCCCCGGAGGGGAGAGGGAGACTTGGAACCCTCGCCAGTGGAGGGGAGAGGAAGACTCGGAACCCTCGCCAGCGGAGGGGAGAGGGAGACTTGGAACCCTCGCCAGCGGAGGGGGAGAGGGCAGGGTGAGGGGGCGCTAGGCCTCGACGCGCTGCCAGCCGCCCTCGTTGAGCGAGCGCAGGGTGGCGTCGAGCACGTGCTGGGCGCGCACCCCGTCCTCGAGCGAAGGCGACGGGCTCTCGCCCTTGCGGATGCCGTCGAGGAACCGCTTCACCAGCGGCCCGATGGTGGCCTTACCGGTCACCTCCATCTGGTCGCCTTCGCCGGCCGCGCGCGGTAGTCCCGCGGTCACCGGCACGGGCTGGAGCGTGCCGCTGGCGCCGGCCGCGCGCAGGTCGCCCACGTACCACTTCGCCTTCTCCCGGTCCACTCGGTAGACGAGCGCGCCCTGGCTGCCGTAGGCTTCGAGGAACTGCTCGTTTGCGCCCCGCGCGGCGCGGCTCACCGAGAGCGTCACCTGCCCGCCGGACACCAGCTCGCCCATAACGCTGCAGAAGTCCTCCGCGTCGGTCGGCCTGCCGCCCGGCGCCGTCCGGGTCGGATAAGCGACGCCCGCCTGCGCGGAGACCCGCGTGAACTCGCCGAAGTTCCAGCGCACCATGTCCACCAGGTGCACGCCCATGTCGCCCATCGCGCCGTGGCCGGCCTGGGCGCGATCCATGCGCCACGTCGTCGGCGCGGCCTCGTCGGCCCAGCGCGCGCCGAGCCAGCGGCCGGCCGCGTGGAAGAGCCGGCCCACCCCGCCCTCCTCCACCAGCGAGTGGAAGCGCTGCATGGCCGGGATGAAGCGCCAGTTGAACGACGTCATCGCCACGCGCTCCGCCCGCCGGGCCGCCTCCACCATGTCCCGGCCCTCGGCCGCGGTCATGGCCAGCGGCTTCTCGCACAGCACGTGCGCGCCCTGCTCGAACGCGCGCAGCGCGATCTCGCGATGCAAGCTGGGGGGCGAGGCGATCACCACGATGTCGGGCCCGGTCTGCTCGAGCATATCCTCCCACCGCTCGAAGACGCCGGGCACGTTGTAGCGCGCGGCCACCGCACGGGCCGTCTCCTGATTGCGCTGGCAGACCGCCACCACCTCGCAGTCGTTCGCCTGAAATGCCGGAATGTGGGCGCGGCCGAAGCCGAGCCCCACGATGCCCACGCGGTACTTCTTCCGTGCCATGCCTCGTCGGTCCTTTCGCCGGCGGATTCCCTTCCCCCGCGGATTGAGTTAGAGTCGGCCCCATCCTATCGCAGGCCCAGAGGAGGCACCAATGAAGGCGGTCGCCGCCGTTGCCGAGATCCTGAAGCGCGAAGGTACCACCTTTCTGATCGGCTATCCGGTGAACCCGATCATCGAGGCGGCCGCCCAGGCCGACATCCGCACCATCATCGTGCGCCAGGAACGCACCGGGCTGCACATGGCCGACGCGGTGAGCCGCATCACCTCCGGCCAGAAGATCGGCGTGTTCACCATGCAGCACGGGCCGGGATCCGAGAACGCCTTCGGCGGCGTGGCCCAGGCCTACGGCGACTCGGTGCCGATCGTGGTGCTGCCCGGCGGCTACCCACGCCGCATCACCAATATCCCGCCCAACTTCAACTCGTTCATCAACTACCGCAACGTCACCAAGTGGTGCGAGCAGGTCGTCCTGGGCGATGCGGTGCCCGACGCGATGCGCCGCGCCTTCACCCAGGTGAAGAACGGCCGCCCCCGGCCGGTGCTGGTGGAGATTCCCGTCGACGTCTACCAGGAGGAAGTGCCCGAGCCGCTCAACTACAAGGCGACTCCGCGCACGCGCGTCGCGCCGGATCCCGACGCGGTCACCGAGGCCGCGCGCATCCTGGTCGAGGCCGAGCGGCCGGTGATCTACGCGGGCCAGGGGGTGCACTACGCGCGCGCGTGGCAGCAGCTGCGCGAGCTGGCCGAGCTGCTGGAGGCGCCGGTCACCACGAGCCTCGAGGGCAAGAGCGCGTTCCCGGAGAACCACGCGCTGTCGCTGGGCTCGGGGGGCCGCTCGATCCCGAAGACGGTCCACGAGTTCCTGAAGCACTCCGACGTGATCTTCGGCATCGGCTGCAGCTTCTCGACCACGAACTACGGGGTGACGATGCCGAAGGGCAAGACCATCGTGCACTCCACCATCGACGTGGCCGATCTCAACAAGGACATCGTGGCCGAGCACGCGCTGATCGGGGACGCGGGGCTCGTGCTGGACGCGCTCCTCGCCGAGGTGCGCGACCGGCTCAAGGGCAAGCCGCGCGGCCGCCGGGCCGAGGTGACCAAGCAGATCGCCACCATGAAGGGCGAGTGGCTCGCCCAGTGGATGCCCAAGCTCACCGCGAACGACAAGCCGCTCTCGCCCTACCGCGTGATCTGGGACCTGCTCCACACGGTGGACGTGGCCAACACCATCATCACCCACGACGCGGGCAGCCCGCGGGACCAGCTCTCGCCCTTCTGGGAGAGCACGCACCCGCTCACCTACATCGGCTGGGGCAAGACCACCCAGCTCGGCTACGGTCTCGGCCTGGCGATGGGGGCCAAGCTCGCGAAGCCCGACGCCCTCTGCATCAACGTGTGGGGCGACGCGGCCATCGGCTTCACCGGCATGGACTTCGAGACCGCGGTGCGCGAGCGCATCCCGATCCTCTCGATCCTGCTCAACAACTTCTCGATGGCGATCGAGCTGCCGATCATGAAGACGGCCACCGAGAAGTACCGCTCCACCGACATCAGCGGCCACTACGCGGACATGGCGAAGGCCTTCGGCGGCTACGGCGAGCGCATCACCGAGCCCGGCGAGATCATCCCCGCGCTGAAGCGCGGCATCGCCAAGACCCGCGACGGCGTCCCGGTCCTCCTCGAGTTCATCACCGAGAAAGAGATCAACTTCTCCATCTTCAAATAGCCGTCTCCCTCCTTTGCCCCCTCACCCTGCCCTCTCCCCAGTGGGGAGAGGGTAAAGGGGAAGAGGGCAGGGTGAGGGGCAGAAGCCCGTGACGGACCTCACCTATCGCTCATCGAAGACGGAAGTGCGGTCGAGCCCGATCCACGGCAAGGGCCTGTTCGCGACGCGCGCCATCGCGAAGGGCGAGATCGTCGCGGCCAAGGGAGGCCACGTCCTGACGAAGCAGGCGTGGACGGCCCTGGAGGCGGACCTCGGGCCGGCCGACATCCAGATCTCCGAGGATCTGGTCATCGCCCCCGTGACGCAGACGGAGCGCGACGGCGGCATGCTCTACACCAACCACTCCTGCGATCCCAACCTCGCGATCCAGGGCCAGATCATCCTGATCGCGATGCGGAACGTCGCCCCCGGCGAAGAGCTCACCATCGACTGGGCGACGACCGACGACGGCGACTACGAGATGCAGTGCCGGTGCGGCAGCGCCCACTGTCGCGTCACCGTGACCGGCAAGGACTGGATGAAGAAGGAGCTGCAGCAGAAATACCAGGGCTGGTTCTGCTGGTTCCTCCAGCGGAAGATCGACGCCTCCAGAGGGAGGAATCCATGATCCTCGAGCTCGTCGTCACGCTCTGCACCGGGCTCTTCGCCGGGGCCGCGATCTACGTCAGCCTCGTCGAGCATCCCGCGCGCGTCGAGGGCGGAACCCCGCTGGCCCTCGCCGAGTTCGGACCGAGCTACCGGCGGGCGTCCGTGATGCAAGCGTCGCTCGCGGTGGTGGGCTGCCTCGCCGCGGTGGCCGCCTGGGCTCAGGGCAGCGCCACCGCGGTGCTCGTCGCCGGGCTCCTGCTCGGGGCTGCGGTCCCCTTCACCCTGATCGTGATGCTGCCGACGAACAAACGCCTGCTCGATGCCGGGCTCGACCGGACCTCTCCCGAGGCCCGGGCGCTCCTGGCGCGCTGGGGCCGCCTGCACGCCGTTCGCAGCGTGGTGAGCGGCGCCGCCTTCCTGCTGCTCGGGCTGTCCCGGGCCGCCGTCCTCTAGGCATGAGCGCGGATCGCGTGCTCACGCCCGAGCGGTTCGCGACCGGCATGACCTTCGATCAGTACCTGGAGTACATCGGCACGCCGGCGAGCCTCGCGCGCGAGGCCGGCTGGTGGCGTGGCCCGGAGCGAATGGACTGGACCGGGCCCCTGCGCTTCCTGCGCGACTGGGGCGCCATGCAGCGATCGCCCTTCTTCAAGGTGTGGGCCTCCGCGGCGATCGACGAGATGCTCTCGGCCCTCTACGAGCAGCGCATCCTCGGCGCGCTCCCTGACCCATGTCGGGCGTGACGCACGACGCGAAGGGCTGGAGCAACGCGGACCAGGACCGCGTCGAGCTGATCGCCTACGATCCGAGCTGGCCGGCCCGGTACGAGGCCGAGGCTCAGCAGCTCCGCGCGGCCCTCGCCGACATCGTGGGCTTCGAGCTGGCACACTTTGGCAGCACCGCGATCCCGGGGCTCGTGGCGAAGCCGATCATCGACATCATGCTCATCGTGCCCGACCAGTCCGCCTGGCCCGCGCTCGTCGAGCCGATCAAGGGGCTTGGCTACGTGTTCTGGGCCGACAACCCGCGCCGGGATCGCATGTTCTTCGTCAAGGGCATGCCGCCCTACGGCGCCCGGCGCACCCATCACGTGCACGTGCGCACCCCGGACGATGCGCGGACCGCGCTGGTCTTCACCGATCACCTGCGCCGGCATCCCGACGAGGCGGCGCGGTACGCCGCGCTCAAGCGTGAGCTGGCGGCCCGGCACTCGACGGACCGCGACGCCTATACGGAAGGAAAGGCCCGGTACGTGAACGACGTCGTTCGCAAGGCGGACACCCGATGAAAGCCTCCGTCATCGTCGCGACGGTGGTCGGGATCGTGGCGGGCATCTACTCCGGCATCCACCTCCTCATCCCCCTCGTCCTCAGCGGCCTGGTCTGGTGGGCGGCCCGGACGCTCTTGCCCGCCGGCCCACCCGACTTCGTGGCCGCCGCCGCGGTCCAGGCCGGACATCTGATCTGGATCGCGATCGGCCTGATCGTCATCGGCGCGCTGACCATCGATCTGGTCGACATCACGATCCTGCTCATCGGCGCGGTCTGGCTGCTCGCGAAGCCCGGGCTCGTGCCGGTGATCGTGATGACCGTCTACCAGGTGGTGGCGCTGCTCATCAACCTGTTCGCGTTCCTCAACTTTCCGATCGGGGAGAACCTGCACCGGGCGCTCCTCATCCACCTCATCTGGCGCGTCCTGGCCTTGAGCCTGATGTGGCGCGCCCACGGGAGGGCCCGGCGAGCCGCCGAGCTCATGGAGGGGGACGTGTGAGCCTCCCGGCGCGGCCCACGGCCCGACCCTGACGTGCTCCTGCTGATCGCCAAGATCGTCGTCTCGGCGGGCATCGTCCTGCTCGTGACCGCGGCGGTCGAGCGCCTGGGGCCGCGGATCGGCGGCCTCATCGCGGTGACCCCGCAGCTCGCGGTGGTCTCCCTCGTCTTCTTCACGATCGAGCAGGGGCCGGCCTTCGCGGCGGAGAGCGCGGTGTGGAACATCCCCGGCATCTGCGCCACGATCGCGGTGTACCTCGGCTACCTCGCCGCCACGCGGCTCGTCCCGGCCCCCCGCATCGCGTCGATCGTCACCGGCGTCGCGCTCGGCACCGCCGGCTTCGCGCTGGCCGTGAACCTGTTCGCGGTCCTGCCTCTCACGCGCGCCACCGTCATGCCGCTGGCCGCGCTGGTATGTCTCGGGGTCGGCTGGCTGGTGCGACGGCTGCCCGACGCGGCCATCCTGCGACCGGTACGGGCCTCCGCGCTCTTGCTGGCGACCCGGGCCGCCGCCTCGGTGGTCACCGTGCTCAGCGTAACGTCGCTCGCCCAGGTGCTCGGGCCCAAGTGGTCCGGCCTGATCGTCGGCTTCCCGGTCAACAGCCTCCCGGTGATGGCCATCCTGCACGCGCACTACGGCAGCGCGGTGATCCAGCCCTTCATCCGGATCTTCCCGGTCGGCGCGTTCGGGCTGTGCCTGTTCAACCTGGTCGCGTCGCTGTGCCTCCCCCGGCTCGGCCTCGTCCTGACGATCCTGCTCGGGTACGCGGTCGACATCGCCTACCTCCTGGCGGTGGCGTGGCTGAGCCGGCCCAGGGCGGCCTCCGCGTATTGACAGCCGGCCGCGCGCTGTGGTCTAAGGTGAAGCGCCTATGGGCGCCACCCCCCTTGAGTAACCCGATCCTGCTCGCCGTGCTCGCGGGCACCGCGGCGGCCACGTGGACGATCTGCGTCAAGTTCGGCTCCACGAACATCACCGCCGCGCTCGGCGCGATGACCATCACCGGGGCGGCCTTCGTGGTCAATGCGCTGGCCCTCGTGATCATGCGCGCGGGCGGGCACGAGATCACGTTCAAGCCCGAGGCGGTCTGGCTCCTGGCCATCGCGGGCGTCGCCGCGGCCGGGGTCGACATCTTCGCGCTGCTCGCCTACGAGCGCGGCTTGAAGGTCACCTCGTCGCTGATCATCAGCGGCACCTCGACCGCCCTGGTGCTGCTGGTCGGCTTCGTCGCCCTGCACGAGCCCGTCACGTGGGCGCGTCTGCTCGGCATCGCGCTGATCCTGTCCGGGATGCTGCTCCTGCAGGCGCAGGGCGGCTAGGGTCCCGCCGATGACGCCGCCCTTCCTCGAAGGCACCGACGTGGCCCGAAGCTTCGGAGGCCTCCGGGTCCTCCACCGGGTGAGCTTCGCGGTCGCCGAGGGCGAGATCGTGGCCCTGATCGGGCCCAACGGGGCGGGCAAGACGACGCTGTTCAACCTGATCAGCGGGCTGCTCCGGCCCTCGGCGGGCTCGATCCGATTGGGGGCACACCGGATCAGCGCGCTGCCCCCGTACCGGATCGCGCGGCTCGGGCTCGGGCGGACCTTCCAGACGCCGCGGCCGTTCCTCGACCTGACCGCGGCCGAGAACGTGGCCGCGGCCGCCCGGTGGGCCGAGCGGCCCGGCGGGACGCCCGCGGAGCTGCTCGCGCTGGTCGAGCTCGGCGAGCACGCGGCGGTGCCCGCGCGGCGCCTCACCGGCGGGCGTCGCAAGCTGCTCGAGCTGGCCATGGCCCTGGCGCTGCGGCCGCGGGTGATCCTGCTCGACGAGCTGCTGGCCGGGCTCACCCCCACCGAGGGGGCGCGCGCGACCGCAATTCTGAGGACGATCCGCGACCAGCGCGGCGTCGGGCTGTTCTGGGTGGAGCACGTGATGAAGGCCATCATGGAGACCGCGGAGCGCCTGGTCGTGCTCCACCACGGCGAGGTCATCTGCGAGGGGCCACCCGCGACGGTCTCGCGCGATGCCCGGGTCCTCGAGGCGTATCTGGGTGAAGCGACCGCATCCTGACTCCCTCAATGGCAAGGAGGCCATGATCATGACAATGCGCAGACGGCAGTTCCTCACGGCGGCCGCGGTGAGCGCGGCCACGGTGCCTCTCCTCAGGACCCGCGCCCGGGCCCAGGCGAAGCCGGTCCGCATCGGCTACACCATGTCGGGCACGGGGCCCTACGCGGTCGGAGCCGGTATCACCCAGGTCCCGAACTACACGCTGTGGCAGGAGCAGGTCAACGCCAAGGGCGGCCTCGCGGTCAAGGGCGAGGGGCGGCGGATGATCGAGTTCGTCTCCATCGACGACCGGAGCGAGATCGAGACCGCGGTGCGCTTCTACGAGAAGCTGGCCACCGACGACCGAGTGGACCTGCTGCTGCCCCCGTGGGGCTCGGCCATGAACTTCGCCATCGCCCCGGTGGCCACCAAGCACGGCTACCCGATGATCGGCCCCACCGCGATCTCCGGGAAGTTCAAGGAGCTGGCCCTGCCCTACTTCTACACGCTGCTGGTGCAGCCCGCCCCGCAGATGCAGGCGGTGGCCGCCATGCTGAAGGACCTGCGCGACCAGGGCAAGGTCAAGAAGGTGGCGGTGGCCTACGTCAACGATCTCTTCGGCATCGAGCTGAACACCGCCACCGGCCCCGCCTTCAAGGCGGCCGGCCTCGAGGTGGTGGACACCAAGAGCTATCCGCTGGGCGCCAAGGATCTCTCGCCGATCCTCCGCGGCTTCAAGGCGGCGGGCGCCGACGCCTTCGTGGGCCTCACCTACCCACCCGACAACATCCTGGCCACCACCCAGGCCAAGGAAGTGGACTGGAACCCGGCCGTCTTCTTCACCGGCGTGGGCACCGCGTTCCCGTTCTACCGCGACCGCTTCAAGGGCGCGGAGGGCGTGATGGGCATCGCGGGATGGAACCCCAAGGTGAAGTTCGCGGGAGCCCGGGAGTACTTCGACGCCCACGTGAAGCAGCACAAGAAGGAGCCCGACCGGTGGGCGAGCGCCTTCGCGTACGCCTCGCTGCAGATCCTGGAGCGCTGCGTGGGCGAGGTCGGTCTCGACCGGCCGAAGATCAAGGCGATGCTCGACGCCACCGAGTTCCAGACGGTGGCGGGGCCCATCAAGTTCACCAAGGGCGAGAACGTGGCCACCCCGGGCATCATCGGCCAGTGGCAGAAGAACGAGTTCGAGCTGCTCTGGCCCAAGAGCTGGGCCACCGGAGCGGCGGTGGTGCCGAAGCCGGCCTGGGCGTGACGTTCTCGCCGACGCTCCTGCTGGACATCGTGGTCGGCGGGCTCACGACGGGCGGCATCTACGCCCTCGTGGCCCTCGGCCTCAATCTCCAGTACGGCCTGATGCGGGTGCTGAACGTGGCGCACGGCGAGTTCCTGATGCTGGGCGCCTACGTCACATACTCGCTGCACACCGGCTGGGGCGTCAACCCGCTGCTGACCCTGCTGATCACGGGCCCGACGGCCTTCGCCGTCGGGCTCGTGCTGCACCGCGCCCTCTACGCGCCGCTGCTGACCGGCGATGCGCCGGAAGCCCTCGAGTCGCGCTCGCTCCTCCTGTCCTTCGGCGTCATGTTCGTGCTGCAGAATGCGGCCCTGCTCATCTGGAGCGCGGACCTCAAGGGCTACAGCTACCTCGCGATCCCGCTCCACTGGCTCGGCACCGTCTTCCCGGCCAATCGGGTGCTGGCGGCGGCGGTGGCGCTCGCCCTCGGCCTGGCCTTCTACGTCTACCTGCGGACGAGCCTGACCGGCAAGGCGGTGCGCGCCCTGATGCAGGAGCCCGACGGCGCGCAGCTCGTGGGCATCCAGTCCTCCCGCATCCACGGCCTCTGCTTCGGCGCGGGCATCGCGATGTCCGCGGTGACCGGCTCGCTCGTCAGCATGCTGTTCGAGCTGACGCCCTTCATGGGCCTGCCCTACACCGTCACCGCGCTGGTCGTGGTCATCCTGGGCGGGCTCGGCAACATGCTGGGCTGTCTGCTCGCCGGCCTGCTGCTCGGCCTCGTGGAGACCGCGGGCGTGTATCTGGCCTCCTCCGACATCCGGCTGATCTCGTCCTACGCGGTGCTCTCGCTGATCCTGGTCCTCAAGCCCTCGGGCCTCTTTGGCCGCTAGGCTCGCCCTCGCGGGGCTCGGCGCCGCGCTGCTCGCCGCGCCGCACGCGCTGCCCGCGTACCATCGCTCGCTCGCGCTCGCCATCCTGGCCGACGTCGCGCTCGCCGTCTCCTGGGCCTTCTTCTCCGGCCCCACGCGCTATCTCTCGCTCGCCACCGGCGCCTTCTTCGGCGCCGGCGCCTACACCACCGCGGTCGTCCTGGCCAGGCTGCCCTGGCCGCTGCCGGTGCTGGCCGCGGCGGCGGTCGCGGCGGTCATGGCGCTGCTGGTGGGCACGCTCGCGCTGCGGCTGCGCGGCCCCTACTTCGCGGTCTTCACCTTCGGCCTCGCGGAGCTGGCCAAGCACACGCTGATCTGGTACGAGACGAGCGTGACCGGCACCGTCGGCCGGTTGATGCTCGCGCCGCCCGGGACGATCACGCTCTACTACACGGTGCTCGGGGTGGCCGCGCTCGCGGTGACGACGGCGGTGTGGCTGCCGCGCAGCCGGTGGGGCATCGCGCTCATCGGCATCGGCGCCGACGAGGAGCGCGCGGAAACGCTCGGCATCGACACCACGCGCATCAAGATCGGCGTCTTCGCCCTCAGCGCCGCCTTCATGGGCGCGGTGGGCGGGGCGATGGCCCCGCGCTGGACCTATCTGGATCCGCAGGTCTTCAACCCGCTCGTGTCCTTCCAGACCGTGATCATGGCCCTGCTGGGCGGCGCCACCACCGTCATCGGCCCGGCACTGGGCGCGGTGTTCCTGGGACTTCTGTCCGAGACGCTCCTGGTACAGTTCCGCTACCTCTATATGCTCAGTCTCGGGCTGGTGCTGATCGTGGTGGTCCTGCTGCTGCCCGCCGGCCTCTCGGGCCTGTTGCGCAAGCGTCGGGCGTGAACGACGAGGCTGGGGGCGCGGCGCCGCTCGCTTGCCCCTGCTTGGAGGTCAACCCGCGGGCGCCGGCCTTCTATCAGCGACTTGGATTCAGGTGCACAAGCGAAACCGATACTCACGATCTGATGGAATGCAGCTCATAAGAACAGCTCGCAGCCGACGCGCTACCGCGCGCGGCTGAGGCTGGCGCTATCCGTACGGGAGAAGCTGGGGAGTGAGTTAGGCTGTGCGCGAGGCTGTAGCGAATGCCGATACCGAACGCGGACCGTGCCGTCATCGACCCGGTGAAGCTGCACGGGTACCTGCTCTCACGCAGCCATCCGGTCGGCCGATTCAAGGCCGCGTTTTTTCATGCCCTCGGCTACTCGTCGGAGACGTGGCGCCAGTTCGAGGCAGACCTTCGCAGTCAGCACCTATCCCGTGATGCAACGCGAGAGGACCAGACCCCGTACGGGCAGAGATACGTCATCCGCGGTACCCTGATTGGGCCGTCAGGAACCTCGGCGGACCTGGTGAGCGTCTGGGTTTTGCGCACCGGTGAAGAGATCCCCAGATTCGTGACGGCCTACCCGGAGGTGGGCAGATGACATATCACGTCCTCGACACCGTCGTCCTCGCTCGCGACCTACAGGAGCGCGGCTTTCGCAAGGGCGACCTCGGCGCGGTGGTAGAAGTCTACGAGCCAGACGGGCTCGAGGTCGAGTTCGTGACCGCGTCCGGCAGGACCGCGGCACTGCTCACGCTGAATGCCCGGGACGTCCGTCCCGTGGCCGACGACGACCTCGTCTCGGTTAGAACGTGCCCTCGCTCGGCGTGAGGTCAACGGATAATTCTAGTTCAGCAGCAAGCGACTCAGGAGAAGGGCAGGGTGGGGGAGCACCGACACCCTCTTGAATGCGTAGCGGCCCTCGTCCTTAAGGAGGCGACGGTGCTCGCGGAAGAGCGGCAGCCCACGAAGAGGGTGGCACCGGGCGCGGTCGCCCTTCCAGGCGGCCACGTCGAGCCTGGGGAGGGCATCGAGGACGCGCTCCGGCGTGAGCTCAAGGAGAAGTTGGGAATCGCGCCCCTCGAAGTACGGTACGTCTGTACCCTCCTCCATCGATCAGCAGAGTTCCGGAAGCTTCACTACTTCGCGGTCCCGCAATGGGAGGGCAATGTGGCGAATCACGAGGCTGCCTCTCTGCGGTGGGTGCCGTTGACCATGGCGCACGAGCTCGACCTTGAGGTCGACCGGCTTGCCCTGGCGGAGTATCAGCGGGTCTACGGTGATGCGTAGAGGCCAGGCGGACGAAGGCGTCGAGACCGTGCTCTGCCGAACAACGCAGTGGACCGGGCCGGTGCCCGCGTTGCTCGCCCTCCTGCCGGGTGACCGCTGGCTTTAGACGACGAAGACCGTGCCTTAAGGAGGTCGCTCTGATGGCAGACAGCTTTAATCCTCGGGGTGTGTGGGCACCGTTCGGTGCATTCTCTATGGGTGTCATTCAGGGTGACGGTCAGGTCGTGTACCTGAAAGGGCAAGTTGCCCTGGATGAAGATGGTCAGATTGTGGGTAAAGGTGACATGCGGGCACAAACCCGTAAGACTTGGGAGAATATCCAGGGTGTGCTGTCCAGTATCGGCGGGACGATGCGGGACATTGTTTCTCTTACGCATCACGTCACCGATATTGACGAGTTCATGAAGACCGGGGACATCAGGCGGGAGTTTTTCTCGGAGCCGTTTCCGGTGACAACGACAGTTCAGGTGGTTCGGCTATACCATCTTGACCTTATGGTGGAGATCACAGCCACGGCAGAGATTCCGCGCGATCGTTTCAAGCGGCCGGCAGGACCTTCGAACACGTAGAGGACATGATCGTCCTCTAACAAGCCGTTCAACTCGGACGCTCGCTCGGCGAGCGCCGGTTAGCGCCAGGGCCTGATCGAGCCCGCGGGCACTCCGAATACCGGCGATCCGGACACCGCGGCGGCCCGCCGGGTCATCTGACCGGCGAGAGGAACATGCCATGGCGGTGCGCATCGTTCGACTCGGGACGCCGCGGCACGCGGGCGAGGACCTGCGGATCGGCACGGTGCGCCGGCCGCCGCGCGGGGTGCGCAAAGCCGACTACGCGGCACGCGACTACTACGACGTGTGGCTGCCGGAGCTGGCGCCCACCGCGCCGCTCGTTTCCTTCGCGTTGTCGAAGCCGTTCACACCCGCGCGCTGGGCGCTCTACGCGCGGCGCTACCGCCGCGAGATGCGCGAGCCGGCGGCTCAGCGCCTGCTCGCCCTGCTGGCCGCAATGTCGGCGCGCACGAGCTTCTCGGTCGGCTGCTACTGCGAGGACGAGATCCATTGCCATCGCTCCCTGCTGCGGGAGCTGCTGATCGAGCACGGCGCGAAGGTCGTCTGACGAGTAGCCTCCGACCATCCACTGCTGATCCGGGAGCCGAGCCCGGTGGAGCGGTTGTTCGGACTCGGCCCGCGCGACTACTATCTGCTGCAGGTGCGGGGCCGGAAGACCGGCCGCCGGTACGGAACCCCGGTCAATCTGGTGGAGCTCCAAGGCAAGCGCTTCCTCGTGGCCCCCCGCGGCCGCAGTCAACGGGTTCGGAACGCGGAAGCTGCCGGGGAGGTCACGATCAAGAAGGGGTGGAACAGCCGGCGATCTCGCGTCCGTCCTGTTCCGGACGGAGAAGCCGCCGGTCCTGCGCGCGTATCTCGACCGCTTCCCGTTGACCGTCCAGCGCTACTTTCCGGTACCCGCGGGCTCGCCGCCGGAGGCGTTCGCGGATATCGCCGGGCGCTATCCCGTCTTCGAGCTATTGCCGCCGGGTTCCGAGTGAAGCTCGCCTAGCTGCTCATCGAGCAGCGCGCGAAGGTCGTCCGGCGCTGCCTCAAACCGAGGCACCCTAGGCTCAGGGTGCCCGGTCGGTGGGCGCTCCGCAAGCTGATCTCGCCGGGTCGCTCGGGCCTCATCGCGGCAAGTAGCCGCCGATTTTCGTGGAATCCGATCGCGCTCGATTCGCTGGCACGGCCCTTGCCCACCCACGTCGCGAGCACTTCATCGCACCGTCGCGAAGTCCGGAGCGAAGCCGCCTTACGATGGGGGCAGTCTCTCTCTGAGGAGGATCCAGACGATGACCCGGAAGCTAGCCCTGATCGCTCATGATCACAAGAAGGTCGACCTCGTCGCCTGGGCGACGTTCAACCGTGACACCCTCGCTGCGTTTCCCCTCGTCGCCACCGGACACACCGCCCGCCTCGTGCGGGACAAGGTCGGCCTCGACGTCGACGCCCTGCTGAGCGGGCCGGAGGGCGGTGACGCGCAGATCGCGGCCGGCGTCGCCACCGGGGAGATCGACGCCGTCTTCTTCTTCGTCGATCCGCTCTTCGCCCAGCCGCACGACCCGGACATCCGCGCGCTGTTGCGCGTGTGCAACGTCCACAACGTGCCGGTGGCGACCAACCTGGCCACCGCGGATCTCATCATCGCCGGCCTTCCGGCCTGCACCGGGGTGCCCGCCCCCACCCGCGCGACTGTTCGCTGACCCGGCGGTGTTGTTGACAAGTGAAATGTCCGCTGGGTTTTGACAAGTGATCTGTCCGGTCAGACCCGGGGGCCGGTGGGGAGGCGGGGCCCGCGGCGGCGGCTCTGTTGGGGGATATCCAGGTATGGCCGGCGGCGGGAACGTGGCTCCTGGGGCAAATGCGCGCGGGCGTTTTTGGGACGAGGGCCGTCGAGGGGTCGGCCCGTGGCATCGTAGTGGCCCAAGCACTGCGTGCCGCGCCAGACCGAGTGGCGGCCATCGAGGTGGCGGCGGACGGTGACGCGCAGCCGGGCGCACGTGCGGCGGCCGGGCTGCTTGGCCAGTTGCAAGGCCACGCCCTCGAGGCCGACGACATTGTCGAGGCCGACGGTGCGCTCGTCCTCGTGACAGAGGATGCCGTCGAGATCGGCGGCGCCGAGCGCGACGAAGGCCGGGGCCGGGTCCGTGGGCGGGCGGGTGAACTGGGTGTGGTAGTCCGGGATGAAGTGCTCCCGCAGATAGGCGTTGGCCGCATCGACCGTGGTGATGCCGGCCACGCGGAGCTCGTTGATGAGCCGGCCTTGCAGGGTGCGGTTGAGCCGCTCGCTGCGGCCGCGGGCCTGGGGCGAGTAGCTGGGGATGTGTTCGATGCCGAGTCGGCTGAGGGCGCGGCCGAGCTGCGTGGGGCGCGTGAGGTCGACCTTGCCACCGGCCGTGGGGGTGTAGAAGGCCCACCCGGCGCGATCGGTATAGAGGGCGATGGGCAAGCCGTGCACTTGAAAGACCGCCCACAAGGCGCGCATGACGGCCGCTGTAGTCTCGCCGGGCCAGAGCTGGGCGTAGAGCAGCTGCTTGGTGGCGTCGTCGAGGACGGCGATGAGGGTCTGCTGCTCGCCGGGGCGCCGGGCCAGCCAGGCATGCCGGCTGCCGTCCAGGTGCAGGAGCTCGCCGAAGCACGGGCGCGGCTCGCGGCGGCGGCGATGGCGGCCCCGGCGGCGGCCCTTGCGGACCAGGCCGGCCTCTTGGAGCGCGAGCTTGACGAAGCTGTAGGACAAGGTCACGCCGTGATCGCGCCGGGCGAGGTGGTGGAAGTGCCGCACGTTGAAGCCGGGGGCCCCGTCGCGGGGCCCGTAGCGCTCGCGGTACAGGCGCAGGAGGCGCTGGACCTCGGCGACGGGCGCGGTCCGCCGCGACGGGCGGCCGCGCCGGCGATCGTGCAGGCCGAGGACGCCCTGCTGCTCATAGCGGGCGCGCCAGCGGCGCAGGCTGCGCGTATGGATGCCGAGGATGTCGGCGCCTTGCAGCCATGTCAGCGTCCCCGCCAACACCCGACAGATGACCTCCTGGACTTTCATGGCCCGCTCCACAGCGGCCGCGGCATAGAGCATGAGTGGCCCCCTCTCCACCCATGGCTGTATCCGGGCCGCCTCGAAAAGCGGACATTTCATTTGCTCTCGGGAGCGGACAGATCATGTGCTCCCTACAGTTCGCTGACCCGGCGGTTGTCCCGGCCGGGGCAAACGTGTAGCCTCGGGCCGGAGGACAGCGTCATCTTCGCACGACTCGGTTCCTGGCAGGGATCGACCGACGAGCTCGAGCGGTGGATCCAGCGCGCCCGGGAGCACGTCAAGCCCGCCATCCGGCAGGACGCCGGCCTCAAGGCGGCGTTCTGGCTCGTCGACCGCGAAGGCGGCAAGGGTCTGGAGGAAGCGCGGCGCCGGCGCCAGACCGCGACGTCGGCGGCTACCGGCGCCCAGGTGACGACGGACCGGTACGAGATCATCGATTCACTCGAGATGTAGTCACCCAAAGGAGGGGCGGATGAAGTACGGCGTGGTACTTCCCATCTGGCAGCTCACGGTGGCGGAGGCGGAGTCGCTCGCGACGCGCGCGGAGGCGCTGGGGCTGGACGGCGTCTTCGTCCCCGACCACATCCTGGCCAAGCCCGCGACCACCCAACACTACGGTGGCCACTGGCCGGACCCCTTCGCGCTCCTCGCCTATCTCGCGGGGCGCACGCAGCGCATCAGCCTGGGCGCGAGCGTCATCGTGCTCCCCTACCGCAACCCGCTGGTCGCGGCCAAGTCCGCGGCCACCGTGGACCAGGCTTCGGGCGGGCGCTTCATCTTCGGCGTCGGGGTGGGCTGGGACGAGGCCGAGTTCGTGGATCTGCGGCTGCCGTTCCGCGAGCGGGGGCAGCTCAGCGACGACTACATCCGCGCGATCAAGGCCGCGTTCGCCGCGGACATCCCGCAGTACAGCGGCAAGTACGTGAGCTTCGCGGGCGCCACCTTCTCCCCGCGCCCGGTCCAGCGGCCGCACCCGCCGATCTGGGTCGGCGGCTCGCCCGGCGCGGTCTCCGGCCCCGCGGTGCGGCGCTGCGCCGAGCTGGGCGACGCCTGGCATCCCCTCGCGCTCGGCCTCGACGATATCGAGAAGGGCTACGCGACGCTGCGCGATTTGGCCGGCCGCACCGGACGGCGCGACACGCTCGGCCTGTCCCCGCGCAACGTGCTCGATCTGACCGACGCGGCGAAGGGCGCGGGCCGCGCCGCCTTCCAGGGCTCGGTGGCCGAGGTGGCCGCCGACGTCAAGCGGGTGCAGGGCATGGGCGCCGCCTGGATGACCTTCGACCTGCCGCGCGACGGCATCCCCGCGATGACGCGCGCGATGGAGCGGCTCGCGCGAGAGGTCAAGCCCGCGGCGGCGTGACCCCGATCCGCGACGCGCGCCCCGCCGACCGCGCGGCCATCGAGGCGGTGACCCTGGCCGCCTACGAGCAGTACGCCGGCGTGCTCCCGCCGCCGCTCTGGGCCATGTACCGCCAGAGCATCCGGGCGACGCTGGCCGACGTGCGGCCGGCAGCGCAGATCGTCGCCGAGGACGGCGGCGCGCTGGCCGGCACCGTGCTGCTCTTTCCCGCGGGCGCGGTCATGGGCAATCCGGGCGGCACGCGCATCACGCTCGAGTGGCCGGAGGTGCGCCTTCTCGCGGTGGCGCCGTCGGCGCGGGGTCAGGGCGTGGGCCGGCGGCTCATGGAGGAGTGCATCCGGCGGGCGACGGCGGCCCGCGCGCCCATGCTGACGCTCCATACCGCGGACATCATGAGCGTGGCCATGCGGCTCTACGAGCGGATGGGATTCGAGCGGGCGGCGGAGCTGGACATCTGGCCCGCGCCGGGAATCCTGGCGAAGGGCTACAAGATGCCCCTCACCACCGGGCCCCTCACCACCGGGCCCCTCACCACCGGGCCCCTCACCCTGCCCTCTCCCCAGAGGGGAGAGGGTGGATGAAGAGGGTGGATCGGGAGAACCCTCGCCCCCGCAGGGGGAGAGGGCAGGGTGAGGGGCCGGCTGGGCTACCTCGGCCGGAGATTGCCGAAATCGTAGGGGGGTGGCGTCAGCAGGATCAGGCGGTCGACGCCGACGCGCTCTAGACGGGCGCGCTCGGCCGTGTCCGGGCGAAGCCAGCGCTCGCCCAAGCTGGCGAACACGCTCAGGCTGAAGCGCGCGGGATCGCCGCCCGCCGCGGCGTGGGCCTCGCGCGCCACCCGGGCCAAGTCGGCGAGGTTCGGATGCATGGCCTGGGTGTTGAAGCCGTCGCCGTGGCGCCCCGCGATGCCGGCCATCCGCGGGCCGAAGCCGGCGATGAGGATGGGCGGCGGCGGGTCCGGCCGCAGATAGCCCGACGGCCGATCGAGCCGGAACTGCGTACCCGAGAAGCTCGACGCATCGCCCGTCCAGAGCCGGCGGAGCACCTGCACGGTCTCGGCGACGCGCTCGGCGCGCACGCGGTCCGACGCCACCTCCATCCCGAGCGCCTCCTGCTCGCGCGCGTAGGACATCGACCGCGTCGCGCCGGCGCCGAGGCCGAGCAGCAGGCGCCCGCCGGAGACCTGCTGGAGCGTGGCCGCCATGTTCGCGAGCAGGCCGGGATGCCGCAGACCGGTGTTGAGCACGAGGGGCCCCAGGGTGAGCCGGCGCGTGACCTCGGCGAGCGCGGTGAGCGTCGTCCACGCCTCGGGGACGCCGGCCTCCGCCCGCTCGTCGGGATCGCGCAGGTGATCCCACGTCCAGAGCCCGTCGAAGCCGGCTTCCTCGGCGGCGAGCGCGGCCGCGCGCATCTGGGCGTAGCGGGCGCCGACCGGGATCAGGAGGACGTCGATCTTCATGCGGGCCTCCGAGCATGGGCCCCTCACCTCCGGGCCCCTCACCCTGCCCTCTCCCCAGAGGGGAGAGGGGTTTCGAGGATCAGCGGATGGAGATGATCGGGACGGCGGACATGCCCGGGACGAGGAGGTGCTGGGTGTTCTCGCCGGGCTCGAACACGAGCTTCACCGGCACGCGCTGCACCACCTTCACGAAATTGCCGGTGGCGTTCTCGGGCGGCAGCAGCGAGAACACCGCGCCGGAGCCGGCCTGGATCGAATCCACGCGCGCCTTGAAGATCTTGTCCGGGTAGGTGTCCACCGTCACGGTGGCGCGCTGACCCGGGCGCACGTGGGTCAGCTCGGTCTCCTTGTAGTTGGCCACCACCCAGACGTCGTCGAGGTCCACCACCGCGAGGAGCGCCTGCCCGGGCACCAGCACCTGCCCCACTTCCACCGTCTTCTTGCTCACGCGGCCGGCCATCGGCGACCGGATCGTGCAGTAGGCCAGGTTCAGCTCCGCCTGCTGCAGGTTGGCGAGGGCCTGCGCGAGCCGGCCCTGCCCTGCCTCCACCTGGGCCTGGCGCTGCCGCACCTGCTGGCGCTGGCTCCGCGCGTTCTCGAGCGAGGCGCGGCTCTCGTCCACCCGGCGCACCGACTGCGCGATGGCGGCCTGCTGGGTGCGCAGGGAGGCCTCGACCTGGGCGACCTCGCTGCGCGCCTGATCGAGCCGCTTGCGGGCCGCGTCGAGCGCGGCCTCCGCGGTCTTGAACGCGGCCTCCGCGTGATCCCACTCCTGCTGGGCCACGAGATGCGCCTTCACGAGCGCGGCCATGCGGTCGCGATCGCCGCGGCGAAGCTCGTACTCGGCCTGCGCCGAGCGCACCGCCGCGTCGGCCGCCGCCACCGCCGCCTGCTTGGCCAGGACCTGGCCGCGGCGCTCTTCCAGATCGTGGCGCGCCATCTCGGTGCCGTGCCGGGAGGCCCCGAGCGCGGCGTCGGCCTGCCGGACGAGGCTGCGGGTGGATTCATCGGTCAGCGGCACGCCGGCCAGCGCGGTCTCCAGATCGCCCTTCGCGCTCGCGACGGCGGCGCGCGCCTGCGCCACCGCCACCTCGAAGTCGCGCGGATCGAGGCGGGCCAGCACCTGGTCCGCCTTCACGTCCTGGTTGTCGCTGACGAGCACCTCGACGACGATGCCGGGAATGCGCGCGCTCATCGGCGCGATGTGGGCGGTGATGTAGGCGTCGTCCGTCGAGATGTGATGGCGCCAGTAGTACCAGAGATAGCCGCCGTAGGCCGCGGCCGCGAGAACGCCCACGACGCAGGCCACGAGCAGGTAGCGGCGCCGCGGGGGCCCGTCCTGATAGGTCGAGAACCGAGCGCGCAGCCGCCCGGAGATTCCCTCCTGGTCCAGGTCGGTCATTGGATTCGCGCTTATAATGGCGGGCAGCCCCGAACCCGTCAAGCGCATGGCAGACGAGAACCCGCCCCCCGCTCCTCCCGACGCCGCGGCCGAGTGGAGGCCGCGCTCGAGCCCGGTCCTCATCGCGATCTCGGTAATGCTCGGCACCTTCATGGAGGTGCTCGACACCTCGGTGGCGAACGTGGCGCTGCCTCACATCGCGGGCAGCCTCTCCGCCACTCCCGAGCAGGCCACCTGGGTCCTCACGAGCTATCTCATCTCGAACGCGATCGTGCTCCCGGTCAGCGCGTGGCTCAGCGCGGTGTTCGGCCGTAAGCGGTTCCTGCTCACGTGCATCGGGATCTTCACGCTCGCCTCCGCCGCGTGCGGGGCCGCGACCAGCCTCGGCCTCCTGATCTTCGCGCGCGTGGTGCAGGGCATCGGCGGCGGCGCGCTCCAGCCGATCGCGCAGGCCATCCTGCTGGAGAGCTTCGCGCCGGCGCGGCGCGGCCGCGCGATGGCCGCCTACTCGATGGGCGTGATCGTGGCGCCGATCCTGGGCCCGACGCTCGGCGGCTGGATCACCGACAGCTATTCCTGGCGCTGGATCTTCTACATCAACCTGCCGGTCGGCTTCCTGGCCCTCGTGATGACGCAGACCTTCATCGAGGACCCGCCGTACCTGCAGCGCGCCGTCCTGCGCCGCATCGACTACTGGGGCCTCGCCTTCATGGCGGTCTCGCTGGCCACCCTCCAGGTCGTGCTCGACAAGGGCCAGCAGGACGACTGGCTCGCCGCGGTGTGGATCCGCTGGGCCCTCACCCTCTCCGCCGCGGCGATGGTGGCCTTCGTCGTGCGCGAGCTGGTGACCGACGAGCCGATCGTCAACCTGCGCATCCTGGGCGACCGCAACTTCGCGATCGGCACCGTCCTGATCACCGCGATGGGCATCGTGCTCTACGCCACGACCGCCCTGCTCCCGCTCTTTCTCCAGACGCTGCTCGGCTACCCCGCGCTGGAGGCCGGGCTCGCGATCAGCCCGCGCGGTCTCGGCGCCCTGCTGGCCGCCATCGTGGCGGGGCGGCTCATCGGCATCGTGGACTCGCGCCTGTTGACCGCGGCCGGCTTCGGCCTGCTCGCGATGTCCGGGATCTGGATGAGCCGGCTCACCTTCGACGTGGCGTGGTCGAACATCGCGTCCGTGACCTTCCTGAACGGCCTCGCCAACCCCCTCATCTTCATCGCGCTCTCCACCATGTCCTTCGCGACCCTCCGGCGCGACCAGATGGGCGGCGCCACCGGCATCTACAACCTGATGCGCAATCTGGGCGGCAGCTTCGGCATCTCGATGGCCACCACGCTCCTGTCCCGGCGGGCGCAGGTGCACCAGAACATCCTGGTCGCGAACATGACGCCCTATGACCCGGTGTTCCAGCAGCGGCTGGACGCGCTCCGCCGGGTGCTGACTCCGAAGGTGGGGCCGACCGTGGCCGCGCAGCAGGCGCTCGGCATCCTCTACAAGACGCTGGTGGCGCAGGCCACCCTGCTGGCCTTCGTGGACAACTTCCGGCTGATGACGGTGCTGGCGGCGTGCAGCATTCCGCTCGCGCTGCTCCTCAAGCGGGTGCGGGTGCGGCCCTCACCGGGGGCGCCCGGGGGGCATTGAGAAGAGACCCACCCCTCACCCTGCCCTCTCCCCTGAGGGGAGAGGGTGGATCGAAGCCCTTCCCCCCAGGGTAGACGATGCCAGGATGGATCGAAGCCCTTCCTCCCAGGGTGGACGATGCCAGGATGGATCGAAGCCCTTCCCCCAGCGTGGACGATGCCAGGGTGGATCGAAGCCCTTCCCCCCAGGGTGGGCAGGGCAGGGTGGATCAGAGAACCCTCGCCCCCGAAGGGGGAGAGGGCAGGGTGAGGGGGCGGCTACTTGGGGGTCTCGAACTTGGAGAAGGTGGCGAGCGCGCTGAGCGATTGCACGCCCTCGCGGCGCTCGGTGCCCATGACCCAGGTCGGGAAGGACTTCACGCCGGCCTTCTCGCACAGATCGGGACGGCCGTTGACCCCGTCCTTCGCGCATTCCACGTAGGGCACGTCCTTGGCCGCGTCGCCGAAGAGCACCTTCTGGTCGGTGCAGTGCGGGCACCAGTAGGCGCCGTACATCACCGCGCCCTGCTCGCGCAGGTGCCGCGCCAGCGCGCCCTCGAAGCCGGCGCTGCCGACCGGCACCGCGAAGACGAAGGCGGCGCTGAGCGGCACCAGCACCGCCGCGGCCAGCGCGCCGGGCAGGAACGCCGCGAGCTTGCGCCGGCGGCCCGGCGCAACGGCGCGGCGCCGGAGCAGCACGACCAGGATGGCCACCGTGATCCCGGCCGAGGCGAGGCAATAGACGCAGGTGGCGTGGATGACGAAGACCGAGAGCGCGGTGAGGTAGAGCGAGAAGCCGACGGCGCCCGCGGCCAGGTAGAACGCCCACGTCCAGCGCGACGCGGTGAGCCCGAGAGCGGCCAGCGTGACGACGGCCGCGTAGAGCAGCACGCCCCACAGCGCGGTCGGCACCCCCAGAAGCGTGCCGTAGCGGCTCGACTGCACGATGTCGCAGCCGCTGCCCGACACGCAGAAGGCGGTGTTGCCGCCCATCCACTTGAGCCCGGTGAGATAGGCCGCGATCGCGAAGCCGGCGGCGGCCAGCCCGAGGACCAGGAAGTCGGGGCGCGCGGGGACCGCGGCGGCAACCTCGCGCTTTCGTGCGGCCATACGGCCCCCACAGTACCACAGGGGTCCGCGGTCGCCCCGGTCGCGGCCCTGGTTGCGCCGGCCCACGCCGGGGCGCTACGCTAGCGGCACCCTAGCGCCCAGGAGGATCACCCAGTGTTCCCGCTCCCGCCCCTGACCGACGAGCAGCGCTCCGTGGTGGAGCGCGTGGCCGCGCTCTCGCGGGAGCGCTTCGCGTCGCGCGCGGCCCGCTACGACGCCGACTCCACCTTCCCCTACGAGAACTACGCGGACCTGCACGCGGCCGGCCTGTTCGCCCTCACCGTCCCGCGCGAGTACGGCGGGGTGGGCGCCGACCCGGTGACCTACGTGCACGCCCTGCGCGAGATCGCGAAGGGCTGCTCGGCCACCGCGCTCACCTTCAACATGCACTCGACGGTGACCACCTTCCTGGCCGCGCTCGGCACCGCGGAGCAGAAGCGCCGCTTCTTCGGCGAGATCGTCGGCCGCGGGGCCCGCGTCGCCTCCATCACCAGCGAGCCCGAGCAGAGCTTTCGCGACAAGTTCGTGCTCAACACCGTGTTTCACCCGACGGACGGCGGCGGCTACCGGGTGGCGGGGGTCAAGCAGTTCTGCTCCCTCGGCGACGCGGCCGACTACTTCTTCGTCACCGGCATCCAGGCGGGCAAGACCAGCGCGCGCGACGGAGTGGTCTCGGCGATGATCCCGAGCCGAGACGCGGGCGTGAAGATCGAGGGCACCTGGAACGCCACCGGCATGCGCGGCACCATCAGCCACACCATCCGGTACGACTGCGCGGTGGACCCGGCCAACGTGGTGGGCCGGCCCGGCGAGTACCTCACGATCGACCTGCAGGGCTTCGCGCTCGGCTACGCCGCGGTCTACCTGGGCATCGGCGAGGCCGCCTTCGAGTACATGACGGAGTACGCGCGCACCAAGGTCCAGCGGCCCTCCACCGAGCCCATGAGCCATCACCCGCTGGTTCAACGGACGGTCGCGGAGGTGGGCACCCAGATCCGCGCGGCCCGGCTGCTCCTGCACGAGGCCGCCTGCGTGAAGATGGCGGGCGACCGCGAGGCCACCATGCTCGTGGTCAACCAGGCCAAGACCTACGCGGCCGACGTGGGGCTGATGGCCACCGAGCGGGCCCTGCGCCTGGCGGGCGGGCGCGGCATCCTCAAGGAGCTGCCGCTCGAGCGCTGGCACCGAGACTCGCTCGCGGGCCCGGTGATGCCGCCCTCCAACGACCGCTGCCTCGAGACCGCGGGCAAGCTGCTGTGCGGGCTGCGCGCGGCCACGCTCGAGTTCCAGTGAGGCCTCGTTGACCATGCGACTCGACGTCCTCCGGCGCGAGCTGGCGCAAGGCGCGGAGACCATCCAGGGGCTCGTGGCCGGCGTGTCGCCGGCCG
>JBBDXN010000106.1:63542-74359 GCA_040902305.1 Candidatus Rokuibacteriota bacterium
GAGGCCCGCGTGCGGCCCCAGCCGGACGCCTGGTCCCTCGCGGAAGTGGTCGGCCACCTCCTCGACGAGGAGCGCGAGGACTTCCGCCCGCGCCTCGACCTCGTCCTGCACCGGCCGCACGAGACGTGGGCGCCCATCGATCCCGCGGCCTGGGTCACCGCGCGCGGCTACAACGACCGCGAGGTCGCGGCGACCCTGAGCGACTTCCTCACCGAGCGCGAGCGCTCGCTGGCCTGGCTCGCAGGCCTCGCCGCCCCCGAGTGGAGCCGCGAGTACCAGGCCTCCTTCGGCCCCATCACCGCGGGCGACCTGGCCGCGTCGTGGGCCGCGCACGACCTGCTGCACACCCGCCAGCTCCTCGAGCTGCGCCGCGCCCGGCTGCTCGCCCTCACCGCGCCGCACCGCACCCAGTACGCGGGTGACTGGTAGAGAGCCGCTCGTCCTCCTGGGCGCCGGCGCCGTCCTGCTCGTCCTCTCGGGCATCGGTCCGCACGACCGGACCACGTGGGTGCTCGAGGTGGCGCCGATCCTGATCGCGGTCCCGCTCCTGCTCGCCACCGCGCGCCGCTTCCCGTTCACCCCGCTCGCCTACCGGCTCATCTTTGTGCACGCCCTGATCCTCATGCTGGGCGCGCACTACACCTACGCGGAGGTCCCCCTCGGCTTCTGGATCCGGGATCTCTTCGGCTTCGCGCGCAACCACTACGACCGGATCGGCCACTTCGCCCAGGGCTTCGTCCCGGCGCTCGTGGCGCGCGAGGTCCTGATCCGCCGTTCCCCCCTCCGACCGGGCAAGTGGCTGACCTTCCTGGTGCTCTGCGTGTGCCTCGCGATCAGCGCCGTCTACGAGCTGGTCGAATGGTGGGCCGCCCTCATCGGCGGCGAGAACGCCGACGCGTTCCTGGGCACGCAGGGCGATCAGTGGGACACTCAATGGGACATGTTCGTGGCGCTCCTGGGGGCGGCGACCGGGCTGCTGGCCTTCTCCCGCCTTCACGACCGCCAGATCGCGAGACTCGAGGAGGCGGGCCATGTCTGAGCACAAGGCGGCGGTGCGATGGAAGCTGGCGGCCGACGGGGAGGCCTTTCTCAAGGGGCGCTACACCCGTGAGCACACGTGGACGTTCGACGGCGGGGTGACGGTGCCGGGCTCACCCTCGCCCGGCGTGGTGCCCGCGCCGTGGTCCAACCCGGCCCACGTGGATCCGGAAGAGGCCTACGTGGCCGCGATCTCGAGCTGCCACATGCTCACGTTCCTCTACGTGGCCATGCGCGAGGGCTTCGTCGTCGAGTCCTACGAGGACGACGCGGTGGGGGTGATGCGCAAGAACGAGCGCGGCGCCGTCTGGGTGAGCGCGGTGACCCTGAGCCCGCGGATCGTCTACGGCCCCGACAAGCAGCCGACCGCGGCGGACGTGGACCACCTGCACCACCTGGCCCACGAGCAGTGCTTCATCGCCAACTCGGTGAAGACCGAGATCCGGGTGGCGGGACAGCACCCACCATCTCAGGCCTCCTCTCCTTGATAGGCGTTCGCAAGCGCGTAACTCGTGCTCCGGCCGCCTTCCGGACCCCGGACAAGAATGCCGCGCTCGACGAGAGGCAGGATGTCGCGCAGGGCGGTGTCCTGGGAGCTCTTCGTCAGCTTCGCGCATTTAGATGTGGTGAGCTTGCCCTCGAAACCGTCGAGCAGACGGTTGAGAACAAGGGTTTGGCGTTCATTGAGGGGCACCCCGCGGACGCTCTCCCAGAAACGAGCCTTCGCGAGGACACCGCCAAGAATTGTCTGCGCGCCGTCAATCGCTCGGCCAAGGCACCCGAGAAACCATTCCATCCACGGCGTGATGTCCATCGTCCCCTTCTGCGTCTGCTCGAGGATGTCGTAGTACGCCGCGCGCTCCTGCCGGATCTGCGTCGACATGCTGTAGAACCGCTGGGGGCTCTTTTCAGAACGCGCCAGAGCCATGTCGGCGATGGCGCGTGCGATACGGCCGTTGCCATCGTCAAAAGGATGGATCGTCACAAACCACAAGTGGCTCAGCCCGGCCTTCAGGACTTCGTCGGTCTCGGCGGGCCGATTGAACCACTCCAGCAAGAGAGTCATTTCATGTTCGAGCCGTGACGCCGGGGGTGCGGTGAAATGGACGCGCTCCTTGCCGATGGGTCCGGAGACAACCTGCATCGGGCCGATGCCGTCGCCACGCCACGTCCCTACCCTGATCTTGGTCATGCCGATGCGGCTGGTGGGAAACAAGGCCGCATGCCACGCAAAGAGCCGTTCGGCCGTGAGCTGCTGATCGTAGTGGCGGGTGGCATCGAGCATCATCTCGACGACGCCATCGACGTGCCGGCCCGCCGGCTTCAGCGCACCGACATCCATTCCGAGCTGACGGGCGATCGACGATCGGACCTGCTCCGCTTCGAGCTTCTCTCCCTCGATCTCACTGCTCTTGAGAACGTCCTCGGTCAGGGTCCGCAGAACCGCTTCCTGCTGGAGGTTGAAGCCCAGTGATTCCATCCGGCCGATGAGCCGGCCCTGGCGGTGGCGCACAGAGGCCAGAAGCTCGGCTAAACGGTCCTTGTCCCACCGAAACCGAGGCCAGTCTTGAAGCTCGTGGATATACATTCTCCGCTCCTGGTGCGGAGATTATAGGGCGGATTCGCCGCAGCGGCAAGGGCCTTCACCGCATACAGTGCGGAGAATAGAGAACCCAATCTCCGCGTGGGCATCAAATCGACCCCTCGGCTCAAGGCCTGTCTAACTACTTGATCCTATTGGGCACAAGGGCATTTACCGGGCATTCCGGCGTGCCGGCGACAACCTAGCTATTCGACCACCTGCTCCGCGCGGACCAGGAGCGACTGGGGCATCGTGAGCCCGAGGGCCCTGGCCGCCGCGAGATTGACGGTCAGCTCGAACCGGGTCGGTTGCTCGACGGGCAGGGTCGCGGGACTCGCCCCCTTGAAGATCCGGTCCACGAACGATGCGGCCCGGCGAAACGCTTCCGCGGTGTCGGGCACGTAGGTGATCAGGCCCCCCGCCTGCGCGAATCCGTTCGAGGCATACACCCCGGGCAGACGGAGCCGCGACGCCAGCTCGGCCAGTCGCTTCCGGTGGGCCAGGAACACCCCGTCCGCGAACACGATGAGCCCCTCGGCGCGCTCGCCGGCGATCGTGACGAAGGCCGCGTCGAAGTCCTCGGGACCGCGGGCGTCGACGACGACCAGCCGGATCCCCAGCGCGCGCGCCACCGTCTCCGCGTGCCGGAGCTTCGCGACGTGAACCGGCTGCTCGGGGTTCCGGAGCACCGCGACGCGAGTCACCCGGGGCAGCGCTTCCTTCAGTAGCTCGACCTGCTTGCCCGCGAGCTCGGCGGCGAGGGCGGTGACGCCGGTCACGTTGCCCCCGGGACGGGCGAGATTGTCGAACGTGGCCGGGTCCCCGAACGCCATCACGATCGGAATGGTGGACGTGGCCTGGCGCGCCGCGCGAATCGAGAGCGGGGAAATCGCCAGGATCACGTCGACATCGAGCCGAGCGAGCTCGGCGGCCAGCGCGGGGAGAGCTTCGAGCCGACCGGCCGACGTTCGAATCTCGAACGCGACATTCCGGCCCTCCACGTATCCCCGTTGCCCCAGCGTCTCGCGGAACGTCACGAGGTTGGCCTGCAGCACGTCGGGCGCGGCGAACGACAGGACTCCGAGGCGATGGACCTTGCCGGTCGGCTGCGCCTCGCCGAGCATAGCATGGCCTTCCGCGGCCGACTCGTGGCACCATGCCTTCATGCCGCGACCCGGGCCGACCGTCCTGTTCGACCTCGACGGCACGCTCACCGACTCGCGCGCCGGGATCACCGCCTGCATCCGCCACGCGCTCGTGACGCTCGGGCGCGCGTGCCCGGACGACGACGCGCTCGCGACCTACATCGGGCCGCCGCTGCGCGGGACCCTGTCGACCCTGCTCGATACCGAAAATCCCGCGCTGATCGAGACCGCGCTCGCGCACTACCGCGCGCGCTATGACGAGGTGGGGCTCTTCGAGAACCGGGTGTACGACGGCGTCCCCGAGATGCTGGCCGCCACCGCGCGCCTCGGGTGCGCCATGTTCGTGGCCACCGCGAAGCTGCAGCATGCGGCGGTCCGCATCGTGGGCCACTTCGACCTGGCCCGGCACTTCGCGGGCGTGTACGGGGCGGAGCCGGGGGGCCGGTTCGACGCCAAGATCGACCTGGTGGCGCACCTGATCGAGTCCGGCGTGATCCGGGCCGACACCGCGGTCATGGTCGGCGATCGCGCCAGCGACATCCTGGCCGCGAAGATCCACCGCATCCGGTCGATCGGCGCCGCGTGGGGCTACGGGGATCCCGGCGAGCTCGCGGGCGCGGGCGCCGATATCCTCTGCGAGAACCCGCACGCGCTCGCCGCGTGCCTGGCCGACGGGCGGGGCTAGCCGCGATGCCGCCCACCTTCCGGGCCATCCCGATCTTCCGCATCTTCGACGTGGAGAAGGCGAAGGAGTTCTACGTGGGCTTCCTCGGCTTCCGCGTGGACTGGGAGCACCGCTTCGAGGAGACCGCCCCGCTCTACCTCCAGGTCTCGCGCGACGGGCTCGTGCTCCACCTGAGCGAGCACCACGGCGACTGCTGCCCGGGCTCGACCGCGGTCGTGCAGACCACCGGCCTCGAGGCGTACCACCGCGAGATCACCGCGACGGGCTACCGCTTCATGCGCCCGGGCATCGAGGTGGCGCCCTGGAGTGCCCGGGTGATGGAGGTGATCGACCCCTTCGGCAACCGGCTCCGCTTCAACGAGCCGAACGAGCCGGCGCCGCGCTGACCGAAGGCCGGCGCCGGCCCCGCACCGGCGCGGCGTCTCAACCCGATTGACACGGCCGGGAGGCGCTCCTATGATACCGGCCACCCGTCGCCCCGGAGTCACGCTCACTCAAGGAAGAGGAGGCAACCCCATGGATCGGCGCTCATTCCTGGCAACCACCGCGGCCGGCGCCGCGGCCCTGTCGTTCCCGACCGTCCTGCGCGCGCAGAGCAAGGACCCGCTCCGGATCGGCTTCCCCCTCCCGCTCACCGGACCCTTCGGCGCGCTCGCCGCCGACCAGCAGCGCGGCGCCACCCTGGCCATGGATGAGCTGAACGCCAAGGGCGGGGTCCTGGGCCGCAAGGTCGAGGTCCTCTTCCGGGACGACCAGCTCAAGCCCGCGGTCGGGGCCCAGCGGACCAAGGAGCTGATCGAGAACGACAAGGTGCAGTTCGTCGTCGGGGGGCTGGCCGCCCACGTGCAGATGGCCATCAACGAGCAGACCAAGAAGTCCAAGGTGCTCTTCATCTCGGTGAGCCAGTCTGACGAGATCAGCGCCAAGCCGGACACGAGCCCGTTGACGTTCCATGAGGCCCTGAACCCGACGATCACCAGCCGCGCGGTCGGCAACTGGATCGCCCAGAACCTCGGCAAGAAGTGGTGGATCATCTACGCCGACTACGCGTGGGGCAAGCAGAACAACGCCGTCCTCACCGACACCCTCGCCAAGCAGGGCGGCACCCTGCTGGGCTCGACGCCCTACCCGCTCGGCAGCGCCGAGTTCTCGGCCCACCTGCCGAAGATCCAGGCCGCCAAGCCGGAGGTGCTGGTGTCGATGACCCCGGGCGCGGACAACATCGCCTTCCTCAAGCAGATCAACAGCTTCGGCATGAAGAAGCAGATGAAGATCGCCCAGCCTCTGGTCTGGCTGCCCCAGCTCAAGGAAGGCGGTGGCGAGCTGTACGGCGACGTCTACGGCGGGACCAGCTTCTACTGGGAGATCGAGGACACCATCCCGTCCGCGAAGAAGTACGTGGACACCTACCGGAAGAAGCACAACGCGCCTCCCGGCGACTACGGCGCCTACGCGTTCAGCGGGGTCATGGAGATCGCGCGCGGCTGCGAGCTCGCCAAGTCCACGGACTCCGAGGCGGTCGCCGCCGCGCTCCGCAAGAGCCCGGTGTACGACCACTACAAGGGCAAACAGTGGTGGCGGGCCTGCGACAACAAGTCCTTCCAGGATCTCTGGATCACCCGCGGCCGGGAGCCCGGGAAGGTGAAGGGCGAATGGGGCTTCGTGGACGTGGTGGCGAAGATCCCCGCCAACGAGGAGCTGGACCGCACCTGCAAGGAAAAGGGGCACGCCTAGCTCGTGCCCGAGCTCTCGACTCTCGTAGCACAGGTCTTCACCGGCCTCGTGCTCGGGATGATCTACGTCCTGCTGGCCATCGGCCTGTCGCTGATCTTCGGGCTGATGACGGTGGTGAACTTCGCCCACGGCGCCCTCTACATGCTGGGGGCGTACTTCGGCGTGTTCCTGCTCACCTACACCAAGAGCTTCTGGATCGCGCTGATCGTGGCGCCCCTCATGGTCGGCGTCGTCGGGCTGCTCATCGAGCGCTTCCTCATCCGGCGGCTCTACGGTCGCTCGCCCGACGACGCGCTGCTGCTGACGTTCGGCCTCTCGCTGATCCTCGTCGAAGGGGTCAAGGTGTTCTGGGGCAAGATCGGCCTCACGCTGGATCCTCCGCGGGCCTTGGCGGGCGCCGTTGACCTGGGCTTCATGACCTTCCCCGCCTACCGGCTGTTCCTGGTCGCGGTCATCGCCGCGGTGCTGATCGCGCTCTACTTCTTCCTGGGTCGCACCAATATCGGGCTCATCATCCGCGCGGGCTCGCGCGATCCGCTGATGGTCCGCGCGCTCGGCATCGACCTGGGGCGCGTCTGGCTGGTCGTCTTCGGCATCGGCACCGCGCTCGCGGGGCTGGCCGGCATCCTGGCCGGGCCCATGCGCGGCGCCTACGCGGAGATGGGCGTGACCATGGTGATCGAGTCCTTCGTGGTCGTCGTGGTGGGCGGCATGGGCAGCCTGCTCGGCGCGGTGGTGGCGGGGCTCCTGATCGGTCAGGTGGTGGGGCTCACCACGCTCTTCGTGCCCAAGCTCGCCGAGATCATGGTGTTCCTGGTGATGGCGGTGGTGCTGCTGGTGCGGCCGAGCGGCCTCTTCGGCGAGGCGGGGTTGATGGAATGAGCATCCTGCGCGGGGTCGCGATTCGAATAGGCGCGCACCCGGTGCTCGACTTCTGGGTCTTCTTCGCGGTGTTCCCCTTCATCCTGCCCAATCGCACCATGGCCACCCAGGTGCTGATCTTCGGGCTCCTGGCCATGGGCTTCAACCTGCTCTACGGCTACACCGGGCTGCTGTCCTTCGGCCACGCGGCCTACTACGGCCTCGGCGCCTACGGCTGCGGCATCGCGCTCGCGAAGCTCCACGTGGGCTCGCTCTGGCTCGGTCTCGCCGCGGGGCTGGGGCTCGCCGGCCTGGGCGGGCTGGTCATCGGCTTCTTCTGCCTCCGCCGCCGCGGTATCTACTTCGCGATGCTGACCCTGGCCTTTGCCCAGCTGCTCTACTTCATCGCCTTCCACCTGGCCGACTGGACGGGCGGTGACGACGGCCTCCGCGGCATCCCGCAGCTCACCCTGGGGCTGGGGCCCTGGCAGTACTCCATCGAGACCACGCTCGCGTTCTACTACTTCGCCTACGTCCTGGTGGGGCTGGCGGTGGGAGCGCTCAAGCGGATCCTCGACTCCCCGTTCGGCGCGGTGCTGCGGGCCATCCGCGAGAACACCAGCCGCGCGGTGGCGTGCGGCTACGACGTCAATCGCGTCAAGCACCTGTCCTTCGTCTTCTCGGCCTGCTTCGCGGGGCTCGCCGGGTCGCTCGACACGCTGCGCCTCACCGTCGTGCCGGTGGAATCCCTGTACTGGACCACCTCGGGCCAGACGGTGATGATGACGCTGCTGGGTGGCGCCGGGACCTTCTTCGGCCCCTTCGTCGGGGCGGCCACGTTCCTCGTGCTGGAGGAGCGCCTGAGCCGGGTCCTCGAGGCGTGGCCGATCGTCATCGGCGCGATCTTCTCCGCGTTCGTCCTGTTCCTCCCCAAGGGGATCTGGGGCACGCTCACAGGAGGCATCTATGGCCGTCAAAGTGCTTGAGCTCCACCATCACGGCATCCGCGTCGGTCCCTCGCCCGCCGAGGTGAAGAAGGCCTACGGCTTCTACCACGACGTGCTCGGCCTCGACGCCGACCAGGGCCGCCCGACCATTCCCACGATCGACGGCTACTGGATGGACGTGGGCGGCACCGCCCAGATCCATCTCATGGGCGTGGACGGGCAATCCAAGTTCGCCCAGGGGCCCGACAAGGATCCCTCGCGCCCGCACGTGGCCCTGGCGGTGCCCGACATCCAGGAGGCCAAGGCCGAGCTGGAGCGGATGGGCGTCGAGCACTGGGTGACCAGGGGCGTGGTGGGCCCGGAGTCGCAGCAGATCTTCATGTACGACCCGTTCGGCAACATGATCGAGCTGCACCAGGCGGGCACCTGCCGCTGCATCACCGGGAACCGCCAGCGCGTCTCCGGCATGAGCTAGCGGCTTTGCTCAGCACGGCCCAGCAAGCCATCCTGGCCCGGGTCGACCAGCTCACGCGGGAACACATCGCGCCGCGCGCGGCCGAGTACGACGCGGCCGGCGCCAACCCGATCGATAGCTGGCGCGTGCTCGGGCGGGACGGCTTTCTGGGCTCGTGCATTCCCGTCGCGTACGGCGGGCTCGGGCTCGACATGCCGACCTATATCGGCGTGATCCGCACCATCGCGCGGGGCTGCGCCAATACCGCGATGACCGTGCACATGCATTCCACCGTCATGCGCTTCATCGGCGCGCTCGGCACCGACGCCCAGAAGCGGCGCTACTTCGGCGAGGTCGTGGCCGAGGGCAAGCTCTTCGGGAGCTGGGGCAGCGAGCCCGCGGTGAGCCTCTCGCGCAGCTTCCTGATGGAGACGGTGGCCCGCCAGGACGGCGACGTCTACGTGGTGGACGGCGTGAAGCACTTCTGCACGATGGCCCTGGGCGCCTCCCACTACATGGTCTGGTGCGCGCTCGAGGGGGGCACCGACATGAGCAAGGCGCTGCTGCAGGTGCTCGTCCCCGCCGAGCAGCCGGGCATCGCCACCGACGGCAAGTGGAACACGCTCGGGATGCGGGCGACGTTCAGCCCCTCGGTGACGTTCACCGGCGTGCGGGTGGCGAAGGACACGGCGCTGGGCGATCCGGGCGCCGCGCTGCGGGTGGGCGTGGTGGAGAGCTTCGCGCTCGGGTACGCCGCGGTGTACCTCGGCATCGCGGAAGGCGCGCTCGCCTTCGCGATCGACTACGCCCGGAAGCGCATCGTGAAGCCGGAGAACGTCCCGGTGGCCCACGACCCGGCGGTGCAGCGCCACATCGGCGAGCTCTCCGCGCATCTCGATGGCGCCCTGCTCGTGCTGGCCGACACCGCCGAGCGGTGGGACGATGCCGACGTGGTGGAGCGTGGGGTGCTCGGCAACAAGGCCAAGTACCTCGCCACCGAGGTCGGGCTGGCCGTCACCTCCAAGGTGATCCAGGTGGTGGGCGGCCGCGGGGCCTACAAGGACTTCCCGGCCGAGCGGGCCTTCCGCGACCTCCGCACCTCGACCCTCATGCCGCCCACGGTTGACCGCATGCTCGAAGGCATCGGCAAGAACGCGCTGGGGATCGAAGCCGGCATGTTCAAGCTTTGGGGTCAGGTCTTACATTCCGACATTTCGACAACCGGCTAGCCGGGGGTCATTCCGATAATGTCGGAATGTAAGACCTGACCCCAATCCAGGCGACCAGGGGGAGGTGGTCGGAGGCCTCGCGCGCGGCCTCGCTGCGGTGGGCGAAGACGCGATCGAGGGCTCGGCGCGGGCGCACCCAGACGCGGTCGAGGGCCAGGATGGGCCAGCCGGACGGGAACGTGGCGGGCGCGGGCGGCTTGATGAAGAAGCGGTGGAGCCAGCGCAGCGGCCGGCCCCACAGGAGCCACTCGTTGATGTCGCCGATCAGGACGTCGACGTCGCCCGGCTCGTCGATCAGGCGCATCAGCAGCTGCTTCACCTGCGTCCGGCGCTCGTGGGGCCGGAGACCGAGGTGCGCGGCGCACACGCGAAGGATGCCGCCGCCCGCGTCGAGGCGGACGTCGATCGCGCCCCGCGGCTCGCGCCCCGGCACGCTCAGGTCGATCTGGCTGACGCTCCGCACGGGCAGCCGGGTCAGCAGCGCGTTGCCGTAGTGGGCGCCGGCCCGGAACATCGTCGGCCCCGGGATCACGGTCGAGCCGGTCTCCCGGGCGAGGTCGTCGAGGATCTCGAGCCCGCCCTCCGCCTGCGTCTCCACTTCCTGGAGCGCGATGACGTCGGCCTGCAGCTCCCGCAGCACGTCCGCGATCCGTCCGGGCACGCAGCGGCCGTCGCGGCCGTAGCAGCGGTGGATATTATAGCTGGCCAGCGTCACCCGCTCCCGACCTGGTGGGGTCACCAGGCTCTAGGCGGTGGCGTCCGAGGGCTTCCCTACCGCGGCGGGCGCCGGCGCGGCGGAGGCTCTGCCGGCGCCGGTCACGAGGCGGAGCACCGCCGGCGAGAGCTTCGGGTCCAGCGTGTCCCGGATCCCGTCGCCGAGCAGATTGAACGCGAGCACGGTCACCGTGATCGCGAGACCCGGGAAGAGCACCAGCCACCAGTGCGGCACGAGGCCGGTGATCGCGTCCGCCAGCATGTTGCCCCAGGTGGGCGTGGGGGGCGGGACGCCGACCCCGAGGAAGCCGAGCGCGGCCTCGATGACGATGGCCACGCCCAGGTGGGTGGTGGCGAGCACCAGGTAGGGGGCCACGCACTGGGGCAGGACGTGGAGCATGATGACGCGGAGCTGGGAGGCACCGGCG
>JBBDXN010000106.1:74369-101574 GCA_040902305.1 Candidatus Rokuibacteriota bacterium
CGACGACGAGGCAGCGTAGACGAACGCTCCCACGCCGGCGGCTCGCGCCGCCTCCACGAAGGGCATCTCCCGCACGCTGATGGCGACCGAGCGGATCACGCGGCCCCCGAAGGGTAGACGGGTGACCGCGATCGCCGCGATGACGGCGGGCAGACCCGTCCCGATCGCCATCGAGATGGCCATGGCCAGGATGAGATCCGGGAACGCCTGCAGGACCTCCATGATGCGCTGGCTGACGAGATCGAAGCGCCCGCCCAGGTAGCCGCAGGCCACGCCCCAGAACGAGCCCACCGTGGTGCCGAGCAGCACCGCGGAGAAGGCCACGAAGAGCGAGGTGCGCGCTCCGTACATCACCCGGCTCAGGGTGTCGCGCCCCACCTGGTCGGTGCCGAAGAAGGACTGCGTGTCGGGCGGCTTGTTCATCCGCCGGAAGTCCGCCTTCAACGGCTCGCGCGGCGCGATCCAGGGGGCGGTCAGCGCGACCACGACGACGAGCAGCCCGACGAGGCCGCCCACGACCGACAGCTTGTTGCGGCGAGCGAAGCCGCCGAGCTCGCGGAGCGCCTGGCTCTGCATCGGGGACCGCCTACTGGTACCGGATCCGGGGATCGAGCCAGGCGTAGCTCATGTCCACCAGGACGTTGACCAGCACGAAGATCCCCGCGTAGAGCAGCACGAGGTTCTGCACCACGATGATGTCGCGCTCGACGATGGCGACCACGAGGGCGCGGCCGAGCCCGGGCACCCCGAAGGCCTGCTCGACCGCCACCGAGCCGCCGAGGACGAACCCCAGCAGCACGCCCGAGATCGTGATGACGGGCAGCAGCGCGTTGGGCAGGGCGTGCCGCAGCACCACCGAGCGCTCGACCGTGCCCTTGGCCCGCGCGGTGCGCACGTAGTCCTCGCGGATCACCTCGAGCAGGCAGGAGCGGGCCATGCGCGCGATGTAGGCGCCCTGGGCCAGCCCGAGCACCATCGCGGGCCCGATGACGAGCTGGAAGTTCTGCCAGGGGTTCTCCCAGATCTGCACGATGATGATCGGGGCCTTGTAGCCGAACCAGAACAGCAGGGCCAGCACGATCAGCAGGCCGAGCCAGAAGCCGGGCACCGCGATGAAGAGGACGGAGAGCGTGCGCACCACCGCGTCGGCCCAGCCGTTGGGGCGGATCGCGCTCAGGATGCCGACCGGCAGCCCCACCAGCCACGAGATGATCAGGGAGAGGATCGCGATCTCGGCGGAGAGCGGCCCGCGGTGGAGGATGAGGTCGGTCACGGTGTCACCGCGAAAGAACGACTTGCCGAGCTGCCCGGTCGCGATATCCCGCATCCAGCGCCCGTACTGCACCGGCAGCGAGTCGGACAGCCCCAGATCCCGCATCAACACCACGCGATCCGCCGGGGCCATGCTGGCGTGACCTTCCACGCCGAGGATGGCCACCAGCGGATCGCCGGGCAGGATGCGCAGCACCACGAAGATGATCAGGGAGACCCCGATCATGGTGCCCAGGGCGAAGAACGCCCTCCGGAGCAGGTACTTCTGCACGAGCGAGAGCCCGAGAGCCTAGGACTGGGCCATCCAGACCTGGTCCCAGCGCACCACGTCGTAGATCCCGAAGTACTTGCTCGGGTTCTGGCCGCGCACGCGGTTGTTCCAGGCGTCGTAGATCTGCTCGTACGAGACCGGGATCAGCGGCGGGTCGCTCTCCAGGATGTCCTCCGCCTGCCGGATCATGGTCTTGCGCTTGTTGTCGTCCACCTCCCGCTCGATGTTCCGGGCGAGGGAGTGGAACTGCTCGTTCGTCCAGCTCGAGTAGTTCTGCGGGCCGTCCTTGCCGTACCAGGCGGTGAAGTAGTCGGACGGGTCCATCAGCGAGGACACGATCGCGCTGATGGCCAGGTCGAAGTTGCCCGCGCTCGCTTCCTCGAACCACTGGGAGATCTGGACCACGCGGAGATTGCACTCGACGTTGAGGTGCTCCTTCAGCATGGCCTGGATGGCCACCGCCCAGAGCTTGAAGGTATTGGCCTCGCGCACCAGGAAGTCGAGCCCCTTGAGCCCCTGCCCGTGGCCGGCCGCCTGCATGAGCTTCTTGGCTTCCTGGATCGCGGCCTTCGGGTCCTTCTGATAGCCGAGCCGCTTCTCCAGCTCCGCCTTCGGGGTGGACGCCTCGTGGAACGGGTACACGAAGCCCCCGATCTGCATGGGCGCGGTATCCTTGACCACGTCCACCAGCACGTGCTTGTCCAGCGCCAGGTGGAAGGCCCGGCGCACCCGTGGGTCCTGGAGCGCCTTGTTCTTCTTCTGGTTGAAGAAGACCGCCTGGACCACGGACTGGTTGAAGGCGGCCGCGGATACGCCCGGCATCTCCTTGGCCTTGCGCCACGAGACCGGGTCGAGCAGCCGCGCGTAGTCGAGCTTGCCGGACAGGAAGGCCGCACCCAGCTCCGGGGAGAACGGCGGCATGTGGTAGACCTCGAGCTTGTCCACGTACGGCAGCCCCTTGTTCCAGTAGTTCGGGTTCCTCTCCATGTTCCAGACTTCCTTGTCCTTCCGCGAGACGTGCTTGAACGGCCCGGTGCCCGGATAGTTCATCACCTGCCGCAGGTTCCCCTGGTTGTCGTCGAGGCTCTTCTTGCGCACGATGATGTTCCAGCCGCTCGCGAAGGCGCCCAGCATGAAAGCGCGCGGCCGCGGCTCGGTGAGCCGGAACTCGATCCGGTGCGGGTCCAGGACCACCACCTCGCCCACCGCGGTGAACAGCGACGCGCGCGGGATCACCACGCCCTTCGGCGGGTGGATGATCCGATCGTAGGTCGCCTTCACGTCCGCGGCGGTGAAGTCGGCGCCGTCGTGGAACTTGACGCCCTTGCGGAGATGGAAGGTGTACTTCTTGCCGTCCGGCGAGACGTCCCACTTGTGGGCCAGGTCCGGGATGATCGTCTGCCCGTCGCGGGGGTCCCGGCGGAGGAGCGTGTCGTACATCGGGCTCTGCGCCCCGATGTTCGCCACCGTGCCCGACTGGTGCACGTCGAAGTGGGCGGGGGCGGTGTGGACGCCGTAACGCAGCGTGCCGCCGCGCTTCGCGGCCGGGTCACGGAACGGGGTCTCCTGCGCGTGCGCGGTCGATCGGAGGAAGGCCGGCGGGGTGCCGACGGCGGCGCCGGCAACGCCGATGGTCTTCAGGAACGAGCGGCGGCTCACCGTGCTCTTGCGGGGCTTGGACGGTACCGGATCGGCCATGGCGTCCCCTCCTTTGGGGTCGAAACGAGCGGGTCGATGGATCCGGACGTGGGGCGTGGGGCGGAACATACACGACCGCGCCGTTGCTTGGCAAGCCGCATCGCGCGGCCCTATTTCTGGAATCAATACGGCATGATGCCGTGCGCTTTCACCCGAACACCCCCCAAAAGTCCGGGCGAAGGTTCGCAAGTCGAGCAGCCGTGTCCTTACTGTTAGACCTGTTAGATTCTGCGTGTGGTCAAGTGTTCCACTTCCCAGTTAGGATAATCGGCCGGCCTTTTAGGGAATTGATTTCCCCAGCGTCAGATTTGCGACATGAGCGCAACTTACTTGCGATAAAGATTTCCCACCCTCAAGCACATCTGGTACACGGTTTGCTCCCCGCGCTTCCTCTTTCTCGCGGCTGCGCCCTTCGCTCCAATCAGACCCGGGAGACCCTGTGAGCGACTAAGACGATGGAATCCCTTGGCTCGGAATCGCTCGAGCCAATCAAGACCCAAGGCAATCACCCTGGGCCCACCACCGTATTTCGTAACGAAGGGCAGGAGTTGAGCCCGGATGGAACCAGCCCCGAAAACGTAATCCAGCTCATCCCCTCGCGTCCTCGCCACCCGGGGCTCCGGATCTCCGACGCATCCCCCGCGGCCTCCCTCCGTCGAGAGATCACGCTGTGGCGTAGTGACAAGATGCGCGAGGTCTGGAAGGTCATCGAGCAGGCCGCCAACATCGACGTCACGGTCTTGATCTCCGGAGAAACCGGCACCGGGAAGGACCTGGTGGCGCGCGCGATCCACTACCTTTCCTCGCGGCAACACGCTCCGTACGTCGCCGTCAACTGCGCGGCGGTTCCGAAGGACTTGCTGGAGAGCGAGCTGTTCGGGCATGAGCGCGGCGCGTTCACCGGGGCGCATCAGCTCAAGGTCGGCAAGTTCGAATCCGCCAATCATGGAACGATCCTTCTCGACGAGATCGGCGAGCTCCACCCCGCGCTCCAGGCCAAGCTGTTGCACGTCCTGCAAGACGGCACCTTCTCCCGGGTCGGGGGCAAAGCCGCGATGAAAGCGGATGTCCGCGTCCTGGCGGCCACCAACCGGGACCTCGCGCTCGCGGTGGAGACCGAGCAGTTTCGCGACGACCTCTACTACCGGCTCAACGTCATCGACATCGTGGTACCCCCGCTTCGCGATCGGCGCGAGGAGATCCCTCTCCTGGCCGCGTACTTCATCGAGCGATATTCGAAGCTCTATCACCGCGAGAGCTTCGAGCTCAGTCCGGAGATGATCGATCGTCTGCAGCGATATCAGTATCCCGGCAATGTCCGTGAGCTCGAGAACATCATCAAGCGCCTCATCATCCTGGGGACGGCCCATCTGGGTAGCCCCGCCTCTTCATCACCGAGCACAGCAGGCCAGAGCAACAAGCCCCCCCACCCCCGGCAACCCACCACGGTATTCCTCAAAGACGTGGCCCGCAAAGCCGCGCGCGAGGCCGAGAGGGAAGAGATCCTCAAGATGCTGGAGCGGACGCGCTGGAATCGCGTCATCGCGGCCAAGCTCCTGAACATCAGCTATCGCTCACTGCTCTACAAGATGAAGGATGCCGGCCTCGATCGTACGCAGTCGATCACGGGTCTGAGCGTCTAGCGGAGCTCGCCATCAACGACGAGCTCTTCGGCACCCCTCCTGACACCGCGCCGAAATCCCATTCGCATCCGCTGAATGCCTCCGGGATGCTCGAGCAGGCCTGGGCGGTCTGGCGCCGCCGGAAGTGGCTGGCGATCCTCGTCCTCGTCGTGCCGTTGACGGCCGCCGCGAGCATCGTCACCTTCGCCCCGAACGTCTATCAGTCGACGGCCACGGTGCTCGTCGACCGCCAGCAAGTCCCGGAAGCCTTCGTTCGCTCCACCGTGACCAGCCAGCTCGAGATCCGCCTTCGCTCGATCAGCCAGGAGATCCTCAGCCGGGCCCGCCTGGATGCGATCATCAGTCGCTTCGGCCTCTACGCGAAACTGCGGACGCAGCAGTCTCCCGAGGCCATCATCGAGCGCATGCGCGGCGACATCCGCCTCGACCTCAAAGGCAGCGATCCGCGACGCCGGGACTCGACGGTTGCGTTCGCCATCAGCTATCGGGGGCCCGATCCGGACACGGTCGCGCAGGTCACGAACGCGCTGGCCTTCTCCTATGTCGAGGAGAACCTCAAGGCTCGCGAGCGGCAGGCCACCGGGACCGCAGAATTTCTCAAGCGCCAGCTTCAAGAGACGCGGCAACGTCTCGACGAGCAGGAGCGGCGGGTAAGTGAGTTCAAGCGGCGAAACCTCGGTGAGCTGCCCCAGCAGATGCAGACGAGCCTCGGCATCATCGACCGGCTCGACACGCAGCTACGCCTGAACATCGACAGCCAGACCCGTCTGGGCGAGCGGCGCGAGGCGCTCGCGAAGCGCGGGCCCCAGATGCCGACCGTCTCCGACGATCACCTGGCGAGCAACGGCGACAGGCGCGCGCTGGCCCCGGACTCACCCGGCGAGGCCCTCGCGCGGTTGCAGCAGGAATTGCGGCAGCTCCGCATCCGCTATACCGACAAGCATCCCGACGTGGTGCGTATGCGCCTCGCGATCGCCGAGCTTGAGAAGGAGCTGAGGGAATCGCCCCCGCCGGCCGTCGTGGCGACGCGAGCAGGGCGGCCAGTCTCCCGGCAGGCGGAAGACGAGATCGACGCCGAGCTCCGGGCGCTCAAGGCGGAGGAGAAGCGCCTGCGTGACTCCATCGCCACCTACGTCAGCCGGGTGCAGAACACGCCGAGGCTGGAGCAGGAGCTCACGGACATCTCGCGCGACTACGAATCCACCAAGGAGCTGTACGCCTCGCTCTCCAAGCGCCACGAGGAAGCCGAGCTGTCGGAGAGCATGGAGCAGCGCCAGAAGGGCGAGCAATTCCGCATCCTCGACCCGGCCCTGCCCTCGGCCGTGCCGGCGGCGCCGAATCGCCGCCGCCTGCTGCTTATCGCGGGTGCCCTGTCACTCGGGCTGGCCGTCGGCGCAGTGGTCCTGGCCGAAGCGCTCGACACATCCTTTCATAGCCGCGCGGCCCTCCGCGGCTTCACGACCGCGCGGGTCATCGGCCTCCCGCGCATCGTCCTCGCCGCCGATACGCGCCGACACCGCTGGCGGCTCTGCCTCGGCGCGACCGGGACCGCCCTGGTCCTCGTGCTCATCGTGGGTCTCTCGTACTACCTCATGCACGGCAACGACCGCCTCGTCCGATGGTGATGACTCCATGTACCTGAGCTTCTACGGTCTGACCGAGAAGCCGTTCGCCTCGACGCCGGACCCTCGGTTCCTGTATCTCACCCCGGGCCATCGGGAAGCGCTCGCACACCTCACGTACGCCATCCAGGACAACACTGGCTTCCTGGTGCTCACGGGAGAGGTCGGTACCGGGAAGACCAGCCTCCTCAAGGCGCTCTTGACGCAGCTCGACGGTAGTACCACCGTCGCGTTCATCGTGAATTCCGCGCTATCCTTCGATGGACTCCTCGAGTACATGCTCGAAGAGTTCGGTATCCCGACCCCCGGAGCGTCACGGGCCCAGCGCTTCGTCGCGCTCCAGCGCTTTCTGATCGAGCGAACGCGTGCCGGTCAGAACGTCGCGTTGATTCTCGACGAGGCACAGCACCTGGATCCGGACACCCTCGAGCAGATCCGCCTGCTCTCGAACTTCGAGACCCCGACGCAGAAGCGCCTCCAGATCTTGCTTGTCGGCCAGCCCGAGCTCAAGGCGAAGCTGGCGCTCTCCGAGCTCCGTCAGCTCCAGCAGCGCATTACCCTGCGCGCGGTCATCCCACCTCTCTCGTCGCAAGAGGTCGGCCAGTACATCCGCCGGCGGCTCCAGACCGCCGGCGCGCGCGATCTCGACCTCTTCACGCAGCGTGCGATCGCCCGCATCGCCGCCTATGCCGGCGGCATCCCGCGGATCGTGAACATGGTCTGCGAGCACGGGCTCCTCATCGGCTACGCGCACCAGAAACGCCGTCTGGGTGAGCCAGTTGCCGAGCGGGCGATACGGTACCTCGAAGACGGCGCGGAACCGTGGAAGGCGCGCCCCGGTGTCAACGGGCGCCGCTGGCTGCCCCGCCGGCGAAGTAACCGCCTTCTCAGGATCGGGATTGGGGTCGTGAGCCTGGTCGCCCTCGTCACGACGATGCTGCTCCTGTGGCCGCACGAGTGGCCGGGCCAACGCCTTTTCGGCGAGACCATTGGCCGGGTACTGAAGGTCGGCGCGAGCCGGGCACAATCCGTGGAGGTGCTCGTCGAGAACGAGACAAGGCGTGCGACCCTGTTCGAGCCTCGCGTTACCGGTGCAGCGCTTGTTGATATCGGTGGCGGGCAGCCACAGGCAGTTCCCTCGCCAGAGCTGGTCTCCTCACCCAGGACGGCGCCGGCGCCGAGGCAAGCCTCTTCTCCGGCACCCGCTCGAAGGGCGGCGGCCACCCCGGCGCCGGCCCGCGCCGAGGAAGCGCCGGGGTCCCGCGAACCCCCACGGCCCCAGGATACGGACGCCCCGGACCCCTCCGCGGTAATCAACTGGCTCTTGAGAGAAAGACATAGACCGTGAGCCACTTCTCCAAGATCCTGCAGCTCGCCGAGTACGAGCGCACGCGCCGAGAACAAGCGGGCCGTGCCCAAGACACCACGGATGCCGCTGGCACGGCGCCGCCCGCGCCGCGCGGCCGGGTGGTATCGCCAGCGTCGCCGAAATCCTTGGACGCCGTCGAGGGACACCTGGTGAGCCTGCTGTCCCCAGCCTCCGGCCGGGCCGAGCCCTATCGGGTGGTTCGCCACCTGCTGGAGCAGCTCCACCGTACCGCCCAGCTGTCCGTCGTGGCGGTCTCGAGCGCCGTGATCGCCGAGGGCAAGACGACCACCGCGATCAACCTCGCCGGGGCTCTGGCCCAGGCCTCCGACGCGCGGGTCCTCCTGGTGGACGCGGACTTGCGGAGTTCATCGGTCGCGCACTACCTGGCGCTCGGGAGTGCGGGCCGCCGGGGACTCGTCGATGCGATCCTCGATCCCGGTCTCGGCCTCGACGACGTGGTGCGCCCGCGGCCCCCGTTCAATCTTGACGTCCTTCCGGCCGGCACCCTCCGGCCGGACCCGTACGAGGTGCTGAAGTCGCCCCGCCTGGGGGAGCTGCTGGACGAGGCGCGCCGCCGCTACGACTATGTCGTCCTGGACACCGCCCCGCTGGTGGCCGTCCCCGATTCCCGGCTGCTCAGCAAGTGGGTCGATGGCTTTCTCGTGGTCGTGGCGGCCCACCGGACGCCCCGCAAGCTGCTCGCGGAAACCCTGGATCTGATGGAGCCCGCCAAGCTCATCGCCCTCCTGTTCAATGGCGACGATGAGCTACCGCCGGGCTACGCCTATCCGACCTCCGTCAACGGTAGATCGCGGCGCTCGAAGCATGTTTGAGGAGCGCTCCGAGGAGTTCCACCGCGTCACGACCCTGCTCGACCTCTGTACCACCATCGTCATGTTTCTGGCTGCGTCGTGGCTCCGGAACCTGCTGCTGGACGACGACCCTGTGGACACCCTGTCTCATATCGCTCTCCTTCCTTTCATCCTGGCGCTCTGGATGCTGTTTCTCGCGCTTTTTGGTGCGTACCGGAGTCCGCGAAACACTTCGCGCCTCGCGTACACCTGGGCGATCGCCCAGGCGGTGGCGGTCGGGCTGGCCACCTTGGTCACGATCCTGTTCGTCATGAAGATCCAGTACGTGAGTCGCGCCGTCATGGTGATCTTCGCAGCCCTCGATTTCCTGTCGCTGGTGGCCATTCGACTCGGGGCCGTCTGGTACTTCCAGCGGTCGCTCAGACAAGGGGAGCGCTTCCGCAGGGTCTTGATCGTCGGCAGTGGCGCCCGGGCCCGCCGGCTGGCCGAGACGCTCCTCCAGCATTCGGAGTGGGGTATCCGCATCGTCGGACACCTGGATCCGGACCCGACGCGCGTCGGCGACCGCGTTCTTCAATCCTCCGTGATCGGGACGGTCGGCGATATCAGCTCCGTCCTGAAGGGGAACGTGATCGACGAGGTCATCCTGGCCGTCCCGCGCGCGATGATCCCGGACGTCGACAAGATCGCGCAGGCCTGCGAGGAGGAGGGGGTCAAGCTCTGCCTGATGGCCGACGTCTTCGATGTCCACGCCGCGCGCACACGGCTGGTCGCGCTTGGACCCATCCCCCTGCTGACCCTCGAGCCCGTCGCGCAAGGGGAAGGGCAGCTCTTCGTCAAGCGGCTAATGGATCTCGCCTTCGCGGCCCTCATGGTCTTGCTGCTGCTCCCCGTGGTCGGCTTCATCGCCCTGGCCATCAAGCTGGACTCGCCCGGGCCGATCTTCTTTGCTCAAGAGCGGGTCGGGCTCCACAAGCGCCGCTTCCGGATGCTGAAGTTCCGGACGATGGTGGCGGGGGCCGACCGGCTCCAGGCGCAGATCGAGCACTTGAACGAGGCCAAGGGGCCCATCTTCAAGATCGCCAATGACCCTCGGATCACGCGGGTGGGACGCGTCCTGCGGCGAAGCAGTCTCGATGAGCTGCCCCAGATCCTCCACGTGCTGACCGGCAAGATGAGCCTCGTCGGGCCGCGCCCCATGTCCCTCAGGGACGTGGACCTCTTCGACCAGGGCATCCAGCGCAAGCGCTTCAGCGTGAAGCCGGGGCTCACCTGTCTATGGCAGATCTCCGGGCGGAGCGAGCTCCCGTTCTCCAAGTGGCTCGAGCTGGACCTCGACTACATCGAGCACTGGTCGCTGGGCCTGGACTTCAAGATCCTGTTCTGGACGCTACCCGCGGTGCTGAGCGGCAAGGGCGCGACGTAGCTCTCCCATGAGCCTTCCCGCCTCGTCCACCTCGAACGTGTGCCCGGTGGTCGGCCTCGTGGCCGAGCTGCGCGGTCTGGCCATCCAGGGGCTGACACGCATGTACCGGCCGGAGCAAGGGCTCTTCGCCTTCCGGATCAGGCGCCGGGGCGAGGGCCTCCTCTTGGAGGGCTCGAGTCATCGCTACACCGCAATCGCCCTCATCGGGCTGGCCGGCGAGGCTGAGGCGGTGCAGGCCTCGGTCCTCGCTGGCACCGGGGTGCGAGAGGCGTGCCCGCGTCTCGTCAGCGAGCTGGACGCGATCGAGAATCTCGGTGACGTTGCCCTTGTCCTCTGGGCCGCCTGCGCGGCCGGCTACCCGGAACGCCGCGCTGTGGCGGAGCGCCTGCTCGCCCTCCGGCCCGGCGAAGCGGCTCATCCGACCGTCGAGGTCGCGTGGACGCTGGCGGCGCTGTGTGCCGACGCCGACGCGCCGGTCGGGCCGCTTCGCAACCGACTGGCGCGACGCCTGATCGCGTCGTTCGACCCCCATTCCGGCATGTTCCCTCACGACCTGGGCGGACGGGCCGGGGGCTTCCGCGGGCACGTCTCCTGCTTCGCCGACCTCGTGTACCCAATCTACGCCCTTGCGCGCTACGCCGATCTGTTCGGCGACGCGGAGGCGCGCGACGTCGCCCTGCGTTGCGCCGGGGCACTCTGTGCCCGTCAGGGTCCCGACGGGCAATGGTGGTGGCACTACGACCGGCGGACCGGAGATGTCATCGAACGCTACCCCGTCTACGCCATCCATCAGGACGCGATGGCCCCGATGGCGCTCCTGGCCATCGAGCGCGCCGCCGGCGTCGACCTGCGGGCTCCGATCGCGAAGGGGCTCATCTGGCTCGCGAACTCTCCGGAGCTCGGGGGGGGCTCGCTGATCGACGAGAGCGCGGGCCTGATCTGGCGGAAGGTAGCCCGACGCGAGCCTCGGAAGCTCTCCCGTTACGCGCAGGCGGCCGCGAGCCGCCTCCACCCCGCCTTCCGGACACCGGGCCTGGACACCCTCTTCCCGCCCCGCGCCGTGGACCACGAGGACCGTCCCTACCACCTGGGCTGGCTGCTCCACGCGTGGCCGGCGCGGCGAGCGACGCCATGAACACCTCGGCCACGCAGGGCACCAGGCAAGAGTTCCTCGGCGCCCCCATCGATGCCCTGACGATGGAGCAGGTGCTCGACCGGGTGGACAAGACCATCGTCGAGCGCGGCCGGCTCCAGATTGGCGTGGTCAACGCGGCCAAGCTGGTGCACATGCGGCGCGACCCGACGCTCCGGGCTGACGTTCTCTCCTGCGACCTGATCCTGGCGGACGGCGTGCCGGTCGTGTGGGCCAGCCGACTCCTCGGTCGTCCCCTGCCCGAGCGAGTCGCCGGGATCGACCTGATGCTCCAGATGCTCCACCGCAGCAACGAGGCCGGCTACCGGGTCTACTGCCTCGGCGCGAGCGAAGGCGTGCTGGCTGCCGCGGTGAGCCGGATGACCCGGGACTATCGGCGGGTCCGCCTGGTCGGCCACCACCACGGCTACTTCACCCCCGAGGAGGAGCCCGCCCTCGTCGCGGCCATCGCCGGTGCGCATCCGGACATCCTGCTGGTGGGCATCAGCTCGCCGAAGAAGGAGCGCTTTCTCGCCCAGTGGAGCGATCAACTCGGCGCCCGAGTATGCCATGGCGTCGGTGGCTCCTTCGACGTTCTCGCCGGAAAAGTTCGCCGAGCTCCCCCGAGCTGGCAGCGCCTCGGGCTCGAATGGCTCTATCGCGTCAAGCAGGAGCCGCGGCGTCTCTGGCGGCGCTACCTGGTTACCAACAGCATGTTCTGCGCGCTGATCTTCGCCGCGCTCGTGCGGCGCTTGCTGCCCCCGCGCCAGTCGATCACATGATACGCCTCATCGCCATCATGAGCCTCTTTGCCACTATCGGAGTGGTCGCGTTCCGAAACTGGTACTACGCACTCTGCGGCCTCGCGGTCGCGACCGTTCTCACGCAGCACCCTGATATGCCCACGATGCTGTTCGGCATCCCAGGCATGAATCCGTGGAATGCTGCACTTGCATGTATCCTCCTCGCCCGACTACTCCACATGCAACATGAACACGGCCGTGCTCCCACCGGTCCCTGGTTGAAGCTCTCCTTCGCTTCCTACGCCGGTCTCATTCTCGTCGCCGGGTTCGTGGGAGCACTCGATCACGCGGCCGTGAAGGGGGAAGCCGCCGCCCGACTCGACTTCAGAGGATTCCTCATCGACTGCATCATCAATCCGATGAAGTACCTGGTGCTCGGCGTCCTGTTCTACAGCGCCACAGTCACCCCGGCTCGCGTTCGCGCGGCAATCCTCGCGGCGACCGGTAGCGGCATCCTCTACGCCCTCCTGATGTTCAAGACCATCCACCTCCGCGTGTTCACGATCAATTTCGAAGATGCGCGCCGACTGACTGACAAGCTCGTCGGCCTCTACGCCACGGACCTCGCTCAACTCTTCGCCTTCACGATCTGGGCCGCCGTTCTTGCAACGCCGCTTGTCCTCAACCGTTTGCTCCGTGCTGTATGGGTAACCTCGGCCATCGCGACTGCGCTCTGCTTTATCTCCTTGAAAGCCCGCGGCGCTTTCATCGCCTTTCTTTCAGCTGGGCTGGCGCTAGGTGTCCTGCGCTCCCGCAGGCTCCTCGTCCTGCTACCGCTTTGCGTCCTCGGCGCGATCTGGTGGGACCCGACCGTCGTCGACCGCACCCTGACCGGCGTCGGCAGCGAGTCGCACTTCGATGACACGGACCTCCATGACTGGGACGAGATTTCTGCTGGTCGCATCACCGGCTTGTGGCCCCCGACGATCAACCAGATCCTCAAGGCACCGGTCCTCGGGCATGGACGGTACGCGATTCTCCGCGAGGACGTGTACAACGCGATCGTGGCCTCGGAGGGATCCGTGCCGTCGCATCCGCACAACGCGTACCTCGAGATCCTCCTGGATGCCGGCGTCGTTGGCCTCGCTGTCTGCACGCTCCTTCTCGCGACACTTACCGTGGCCTCGCTCAGCCTCATGCAGGCACATGACGCTCGCCTTGCAAGGGCTCTCGGCAGCATCACCTTCGTGGCAGTGGTCATCGTCGCCACATCCTCTCTCACGTCTCAGAGCTTCTACTTGACCCAAAGCATGGTCCCCTATGCCTGCTTCTTTGGGACCGCTCTTCGCGTGTGGACCGAGCGTCGACACGCTACCGCAACGGCGGCAGCGAGTCGGCATCAGCTTCATCATTTCAACCATGCCACCGGCGCCTATTGGGGAGCGCCAACCCAATGAGCGGCACAGCCTGGAAATCCGACTCCCCGATGCTACCTGCCGGGAAGACCGAGCATGCCGTAGCCGGGATACGCATCGCCAAGAACGTTGCTACCAACTGGGCCTGGGTTGGCCTCGTCGCGATCGCCGGGTTCATCGTGCCCCCGCTCATCAACAGTCAGCTCGGCAAGGACATCCTCGGGATCTGGGATTTCGGTTGGGCCCTCGTGATGTACATCGCTCTCCTCTCGATGGGGGTGACCTCCGCCGTCAATCGTTACGTCGCCAAGTTCCGCGCGGGCCGTCAGTGGCGCTCCCTGAGCGTCACCCTGAGCTCGAGCCTCGCGCTCCTGGCGACGAGTAGCGTTCTCGGGCTGGCCGCCGCCTGCGCCCTCGCCGCGTTTGTCCCACGGTGGCTTCCCGGCCTCACGAGCGACGGGATCTTCACGGCACGGGCCGTCATCCTCATCCTCTGCGGGAGCGCCGCGCTCCAGCTTCCCGCGCATGTCTTCAATGGGGTGATCACGGGGTTCGAGCGGTTCGACCTTTTGAACGCTACTCGCCTCGTTTGCGATCTCGGCGTCCTGATCGCCATGGTTGCACTCCTGTTGTCAGGATTCGGGCTCGTCGCCCTCGCCCTCGCTTCTCTGCTCGGCGAGGTTGCGGGTGGCCTGGCTCGGATCTCCGTGGCGCGCCGGCTCTGCCCCCAGCTCCGGCTGAGCCCGAGGCTCTGTCGCCGCCGCACGATGGCCGAGCTTCTTCGCTTCGGGGGCAAGACGATCGTCCACGAAACTGCCCGCGGCGGTCTCTACCAGATCAATGCAATCGTCCTCGCCGTCTTCGTGGGCCCTGCCGCGCTCGCGGTCTACGCTCGCCAGCGCGCCCTGGTCATGCTCCTCACGCGCTTGCTCAAGCAGTACGCCCAAGTGTTCACCCCGACGAGCAGCGACTTACACGCACGCGGCGACCTCTCGGCCCTTCGGCACCTCGCAATCACTTCAGCGAAGTACGGCTTCTACATCGCCCTGCCCGCCGTTCTCTTCTTGGCTCTGATGGGTGGTCCCCTCTTGCATGTGTGGATGGGGTCCGACTACGAGGCCCCAACCATCCTTACCGTGCTGACCATGGGACACCTCGCCGTCCTCCCACAGATGGGTCTCTTTTCCATCCTCATCGGCATGGGCCGCCACGGAGTTCCCGCCGCCGTCGATGTCGTCGCCCTGTTCGTTAGTGCCGCGCTCACCTGGTCGCTGCTCAGCTCGGGCGTCGATTCTCTCTTGAGCGCAGCCTTGGGTCTAGCCTTGCCGTTCGCACTGAGCGGTGGCGTCGTTCTGCCCCTCTATGCTTGCCGTGTTCTCGGTCTTAGCCCATGGCGCTATCTCCGCGAGGTACTTCCGGGTCCGCTCCTCGCGTCGATCCCGTGCGCCGGCTCCCTGTTGGCTGCCAGAGCCTTCATTGACGCCGATCCTGCGTTCGTGCTTCTGGCCGGGACCCTGGTTGCCGCCACGGTCACCACCACCATCTACTGGCGCTGGGTACTTCCTCCGCAGCTCCGGGAAGCCTTCATCAAACGCTTGAGCGGCCACTCCGATGCTTGACATTTCGCAGACTGCTCCCCCCAGGACGCCGTGGCGTGACCACCCCGACACGCCAAGCTCTTGGCCCGGAGGCACACCGGCAGACACCGAGCTTCGTATACGAGAAGTAGAATCAGAAGGAATCGTGGGGCAGGCCCAGTCGCCGCCCGCGCACGACAAGATCGCTCTTCCGCAGTTCCTGGTCATTGGTGCGCAGCTGGCTCTCCTCGCACTGGTCATCCGTCAGTTCGAGGTCGAGAGCAACGCCTTCCTGCGGGTCGCCCTTCTGGCCTTCGCCGGATTCGCGCTGCACGCGTTTCTGCCGTTGCGCTACGCCGACGCTTCCCAGGATCGCCGTGATCGGGAGCCGGACGTCCTCGAAGACGAACTCGCCCAGCGGGGAGCTCCGGATGCCCATCTTTTCGAAGCGCTGACTGACGTGGAGTCCCTGCGAATCCCGCTGGCCTGCTCCAGAAGCTGCTCCATCGCTCCCACGTGGCTCGCGAACAAACACGTCCGCTCCCAGTCCATGGCGAGCACGCGCGCACTCGTACCCAGTTTGGGCAGGTCATTGGCAAATTCCAGGCCGTCTCCCACCACATCGCGGACATGAAGGTCCAGCTCGAGGCGGCGCGACTCCTCGTCTACCGGGCCGCTTGGCGGCTCGGCCGCTCGAGAAGCGTCTCGATGGATGCGTCGATGGCAAAGCCTTTCGTGAGCGAATCGCTTGTCAAGGCGGCCCTGGACACAGTGCAGATCTACGGCGGCTACGGCTACATGGCGGAGTACGAGGTAGAGCGCACGTTGCGCGACGCCATCGGCAGCACGATCTACTCCGGGACGTCCGAGATGCAGCGGAACATCATCAGCCGCTGGCTTGGTCTCTGATTCCTGTATGCCGGCCCGAACCCTCCCGGCTCGGCCCACCTCACCGATCAAGACCCTTGCATATATCCTTTCCCCGAGCTTTTCAGGTTCGACATTGTTGACCTTTCTCTTAGCGAGGCATCCGGCGATCGCTACAGTCGGAGAGCTCAAGGCCAGGGCGCTTGGGGATATCGACCAATATCCATGCTCTTGTGGGCAACGGATTCGCACCTGCACTTTTTGGGCAACGGCTTCCCGGGCTCTAGTTGATCGTGGCATCCAGTTTGAGGTAGGCGGCTTTGGTACCCACGTCTCCCTGCCCGGCAGCTATCTGCGAGACCGCCTCCTGCAATGCGGCCTTCGCGGGCCCGTATTCGAAACTTTCCGCGACCTGCTGATCCGTCTTGATCCAACATGTAATAGCCACTTACACCGCATCCTCCAACGCAATGTAGCCATTGCCGAGGTGGTCGCGACCATTCAAGGGGGGTCACTCTTCCTTGATGCCTCGAAAGATCCTCTGCGACTGCGATACTGGCTGAGGCACGGACCGTGGCCCATCAAGGTCATCTGGCTCCGCCGGGACGGGCGAGGGACCACGTGCTCCTTTATGAAACACCACAACCTGCCCATCGAGGCGGCCGTACGCGAGTGGAGGATCGCACAGGAAGAGTGTGAGCGCGTCGTCCGCTATGTGCCCCCCCTACAATCGTATCGACTAACGTATGAGGATTTGTGCCGAACTCCACGGGCGCTCCTCGAAGACGTCTTCGACTTCTTGGAGATTGATCGTGCCCCGGTCGAAGAAGATTTTCGAGCGATCGAACACCATATTCTTGGCAATGCAATGCGGCTAAGCAACAGCCGGGAGATCACCCTCGATGACGGTTGGCGTGACCTCTTGAGCACTAAGGACCTGGCGATCTTCGATCAGCTTGCAGGAGACGCCAATCGACGCAGCGGGTACAGCAGTAGTCAACAATGACAACCTCCAACGTCTCCCGACGGATCCGAGAGAGCATCCGCGCCCTTCACCTCATGCGACGAGCCGGGGTGACGCTCTCAAGCATCGCACTCTTTCCTCTGAGACGTCGGCTCCCACGAGGTTGCACGAGGCTCGATTTCCAGAACGGTCTCTGCATAGTCGCTCCGCGCGAGGACCGGCTTTTCTCGCTACTAAACGAGATCTGGCTGAAGGAATGCTACGACCGCTACGCGCATGCGAATGCAGGCGACACGATCATCGACGTCGGCGCCCACGTAGGAATCTTTACGATTCGGGCGGCGCAGAAGTGGCCACGGGCAAGCGTCATCGCCGTCGAGCCTTCGACTCGGTCCTTTGCGTTCTTGTGCCAGAACGTATCTCGAAACAATCTTTCGAACGTGACACCGCTTCAGGCGGCGTGCGCGGGGAACAGCGGAAGGACCACCCTATACTTGAAGCCCGGCCACGACCAAGCGAACACCCTCTACCGGCCAAGCGCCGACTGGCGGCCTCAGGCCGATGTCGAGCTTCTTTCTCTCGATGATCTCTTCTCCCGCTGCCGCATTCAGTCCTGCGCACTGCTCAAGCTGGACTGCGAAGGGGCTGAATACGATACGCTCTTTCAGGCAGGGGACGAGACCCTTGCACGTGTCCGCCAGATCGCGATGGAGTACCATGTCGGACCCCGTGGTGAAGGACCCGAGCACCTAGTCACTTTTCTTACGCATCGCGGCTTCAAGGTCGATCCCCCTGAGCCAATGGTGCACTGCCAGGGATACCTCCGAGCCAGCCGGCCATGAACGGCTGGCTCCCCTATTTCAACCTGATCGCTCCCTTCTTCACTTGCAGCCGATCTCAATCACCGCAGTGGCGACGGCTCTCGCCCTAGATGACAACATGAGCTCCACGCCCAGCATCTGCGTTGTTCAACTCGCGGCGTACAACGTACTTTCGCGTCGGGACGACCTTCGCCATATTGGCGGGGCTGAGGTGCAAATGGTGAGTCTGGCCAAGGCCCTGAAGGGCATGGGTTTCCCGGTGACGTTCGTCACCTGGGACCACGGCCAGCGAGACGGTGAGATCCTTGACGGACTCAAGGTTTACAAGTGCTTTGCACCCAATGACGGTCTGCCGCTTCTTCGCTTCCTGCACCCTCGCTGGACGATGCTCAACTCTGCGCTACAGCGCGCAGATGCCGATGTCTATTTTCAATCGTGCGCGGACTCTCTTACGGGGCAGGTTGCACTGTGGGCACGCCGCCACCGTCGGCGCTTCGTCTTCTTTGTGATGCACGACTGGCATTGCATCCCAGAACTTCCTGGCCTCCGAACACGGCGTGAGCAACTACTCTACCGATATGGTTTACGAGCCGCCGACTGCATTGTCGCCCAATCCATACGCCAAAAGGCACAACTGGCACTTTGGCCGGGGATGAACAGCACGGTCATCTATCCCACGGGGGGCCGCCAGAGCGATCAGCTGCCCCTCGCCTCCTTCTCCGACCATCGGCGGCCACGTGTTCTCTGGGTCGGTCGCTTGGCCAAGGTGAAGAGGCTCGACTGGCTATTGGAGATCGCGCGCGCGCTGCCCGAGTGTGACTTCGATGTTGTTGGGGGTGCAAACTCGACTGATGTCGATGCCGAACGCTTCCTATGTCGGGCCCGCGAGTTTCCAAACATCACGCTCCACGGCGCCGTTCCGCACACTTCTATGGACCCCTTCTACCAAAGCGCCTTGGCCCTGCTGTCGACTTCTAGCGCTGAGGGTTTCCCTTCAGTGTTCATAGAAGCATGGAGCTGGGGGCTCCCTGTAGTGGCCGCACTGGATATCGACGATCTAATCTCCCACAACAACTTAGGCATAGTGGGACACAGTGTTCCGGCTTTGGTGGAAGCACTCCGCAGCGTCTTCAAGTCACGCGAGCGTTGGACCTATCTGAGCCGGCAAGCACTCGGCCACTACGTCAGATCCCATAGTCCAGCCATTGCGGCCAGGACAATGTCTCGCATATTGATGGCTGGCTCGAAATGGTCGAGCGACGCCTGATCACAGAGGCCGAGAGTCGTGCTGCGGGCGTCTAGCATCACCGCTCGGCCCCTCGGCATCGCCCGAGACAAGACGGGCTGGTGGCGTCGCTACGCGGAGTTCGCCAGGGCAGCCGGGATCGACTTCGAGATCTTCGAGATGGAGCGCTCGGCCTGGGTCGACACCGTGAAGAGGTTCCAGGTAGTTCTATGGCGCGCCAATCTCGATCCGCCGTTCTGCGAGGAGGCAAAAGAAAAGATCTACTTCATCGAGCATTTTCTCGGACGCCGCGTCGTCCCTAACTGGAATACATTCTGGCACTATGACAACAAACGAGCCCAAGCATACCTCTTCGAACTCCAAGGTATTCCGTCGCCACCAACGTTTGTGTCGTATTCACAATCGGAGGCAAAGATCTTCGTTCACACCGCCGGTTTTCCACTGGTGTCGAAGAGGGCCGATGGTGCTGCCTCGTCGAACATCCGGTCCCTGCCGTCCGCTGCCTCCGCCACCACGGAAGTACGCAGGGCTTTCTCTCAACCGTTCTGGGGCAAGGCCCTCCGGCGACTCGGAATACAGTTGCATCTCACACCGCGCTCACAGAGCGGCTATGTCCTGTGGCAGCAGTTCGTCGCCGCCAACGATCGAGACCTCCGGATCACCGTAATAGGCAAGGACCGGGTGTTCGCGTTCTGGAGAAACAATCGCCCTGGTGATTTTCGGGCGAGTGGCAGCGGGTCGATCGACTATGCCGTCGACGCCGTCGAGGAGGAGTGCCGATTCTGCCTCGAGGTATGCCGTCGAAATAACTTCGATACCATGGCATTCGATCTCGTCTATCACCAGGGCCGTTTCGTCGTCCTAGAGATGTCGTGTGCCTACAACGACGAGGCAATCTACAGAGCGCCTGCTCACTTTCTCGCCACGGACGGCGGGACGGAACTTCGCCGGGTGGAAGGCCACGTATGGCCCCAGGAGCTCCACATCAATCACGTACAGAACCTCCTCGCCGAACGCCCGAACACAACCCCGTAGCCGGGCGATGAGAACGGGCACTTCCAACTCGGCGGTGATGAATGAGCGGGGGCGATGCAGAGCGGAGTGTCCCCTCAGCCACGTCCCGCCTCGATCGGCGCGTGGCGCGCGCGACGTGCCTGGAGCGCCTCCGAGAACACTCGCCCGGTCTTCTCGGCAAAACGGGAAGCGGTGAACTCTTGCTCGACCCACCGCCGGGCCTGTCGGCCCAAGCGCTGCCGCAGCGTCGGGTCACCATGCAATTGGCAGAGCCGGTCGGCAAGCGCAGCTTCGTCACCCAGCGGAACGACAAAGCCCACCTCGCCATCTGGGGCCACCAGGGCAGCGTCACCTGCTGCGGTGCTGACTACCGGGATGCCGGAGGCCATGGATTCGAGCAGGACGTTCGGGGTGCCCTCGAACAGCGAGGTCAGTAACGTGACGTCGCACGCCGGATAGATCTGCTCGACATCGTCGCGATTGCCTAGGACGACACAGCGCTGTTCGAGCCCGAGCCGCTTGATCAGGTTCATCATCTGCTGCTTGTGCCCATCGGTGGTTTGCTTGGTCTCGGAATCGCCGAGGAGCAAGAGCCGGGCGCTGGGGGCGCGCGCGAGGAGGCGAGTCATGACCCGGAACGCCAGCGCGTGGTTCTTCTGCGGCTTGAAGCTGGCGAACATCCCGACGACGTACTCGCCGGTCCCCAGCCCTAGCGCCTGCCGGACCGGGACCCCGTCGCACGGCGTGAACCGTTGGACGTCGACGCCATTGTGGACGACCCGGTAGATCGCTGGATCGCGCCCGAGAGCCCGGCTGTTGAAGGCCGCTCCCGCGTGAGAGTTCGCAATGACGAGATCGACGCAGCGGCGCGTGAGCCAGTAAGCGACGAGGCTCCAGCGCTTCCACTCGTGGCTGCTATTGCGCTCGGATCCCACCACGACACGGGTTCGGGCCACCAAGCCAGCCACCGCCGACGCGATCTCCGCGTCGAACAGGTAGCCCTGCACGACGTCGATCTCGAACCGTCGAAGCAGCCTGACCAACCTGGCCACCACGGTGGCGTCCCACTTGTTCTGCTTCTCGATGACGTGGAGCCGGCGCTCTCGGTCTCGCAGCGTGGCTCCCAACGGGTTGTAACGTGACAGTGAGCAGACGTGGACGTCGAACCGCTGTGGGTCCAGGGTATTGGCGAGCTCGACGACTTGGCGTTCGGCACCCCCGTAGCAAAGCGAGCTTACAACCAGGAGGACCCTGACCCGGTCCCCGCCCGCGCAGGAACCCGGCGCCGCCGGCAGCGGCTCGGGGGATAGAGACGGGGCGCCACTCAATCGGTTGCCTCAGCCTGTCGTTCGGGCACTTCCAGCAACGCACCAAGGGCTTGCCGCCACCGACAGGTGATGGCGGCCCTGGTGCTCCGTTCCTCGATAGTCGCGCGGGCCTTACTTGACATCTGGCCCCAGGTGGCGGCGTCAGCCAGGAGCAACTGAATCGCCCGAGCGAACCCATCGAGATCGTCCGCGTCGATCAAAACACCATTGCCAGCCTGCACAACATCGCTCAGATCGCCAACATTTGAAACTACGGGCACGGCCCCGGCAGCCATCGCCTCCAGCATGGCGATCGAGACCCCTTCCCATCTCGAAGTCAAGACGAGAACCTTAGCTTGTCGATGAAGGGTCTCGACGTCATACCGCTGTCCCATGAGCTCGATATGTCGTTCCAGGCCGTAGCGGCCGATCATGTGGTCAATCAAAGCTCGGTCGGGGCCGTCGCCAATCATCACGACCCTCGGGGTTGCACCTAAGCGGACCAACCGATAGATCACCTCGACGAAGCGGTCCGGCCTCTTGTATTCGGCCAAGCGCCCCACGAAGAGCACATCGATGTTTCGATGATCGAAAGGCAACACCGAGCTCGGATAGACCACGCTGCCAGTTATCTCTTCAATTGCCCCAGTGAATCCGTGCGCGCGCAAGTAGCTCCTCGCCTTGCCACCGCGTACGATCAGGAGATCGAACTGACGCACCATGAATAGCACAGCGCGCTCAACCAGTTTCGAGGGTCGTGCCAGTGCCGCCAGCAGCCTGTTCTCCGCGTGCCAACCTCCGCCCTCCACCTCGAGCTGCCCCGAAGTCATCTGAAAGGATGATCTAGCGCCGGAAACCGCCGCGGCTACCAACGCAATCACACCTGCCGGAAACACATGATATCCAATGCAGACTGATGGACTATGCCTGATCGCAACGTAGATACTCCAAATCAACTTTGCGCCGGCGCGCGACACGCCGCGTTGCAGCCACCGAGGTGGACATATGCTCGTGACGTTCTCAATGTGTCCGATTGGCTCATCTGTAACAAGAAGCACCCGATCGATTCCTGCACCAGCGATTGGGCCGACATGTGCCGATATCCAGCTCGGGTTGTGGAACGTGCCGATGAGCATGATCGGAGACCGCCGCGGTCGCTCCGGTCGAAGGTAACGCAGCTTGCCTATGAAACCCGCCACGAAGTAAATGAGCGTGAGGGCCACGAGAGCCGTCACTCTGCGCACTGCACTCAATTCGATTTCTCGTGGCCCACCGCCGGGCTCGAGTTGGTTTCAGGGACCACGGTATTTCGGGACTTGGGTCGCCCGCGCGACCAGCGGGGGTTGTCCCACCGGCTGTTGAACTTGGCTGAGTGCGGCGGCCGGGTGCACAGCATACTGCGCTCGCGACGGGCCTGAGATCGCCGAAGCGCGATCGGGGGGGATACCGACATAGCGCCCCCCCTTCTCAGAATCGATCCTGGGGCCAATGCGGGCCTCGATCTGGCGGCGCGCATGGCCGGAACCGCGGTGATCACGCGGCGCGCTCCCCCGCGGCCGCGGAGCGGAGGGCGGAGGCGAGCGCTGGGAGGTCAGCGTGGCCCTTGATGCGCCGGAAGCGCGCCGCCGCGCGCAGCACGCCGAGCCCGACCCAGCGGCGAATCATCGTGCCGTCGCGCCAGCGCTTGACGTGGCGCGCCACGTGCCGCAGGGTGCCGATGAGATTCTCGATCGCGTTGGTCGTCGCGAAGAACTGGCGCAGCCGGGGCGGCAGGGCCAGCTTGAGGACGGTGAGGGTCTCCTCCAAGCCCTCCCGCAGACTCGCCGCGGCGTCGTCATGACCGTTCTGCTCGAGCCACGCCGCCAGGTAGCGCAGCTGCCGCCGGGCGGCGTCGGCACTCGCGGCGCGATAGGCGCGGCCCAGGGCCGCCATGACGTAGGCCTGCCGGCCCTGGGGCAGCAGCGCGCGCAGGTTGCGCCGCTTGTGGACCTGACAGCGCTGGATGACCGCGACATCCCCGAAGACATCCTGCAGGGCGCGGCGCAGGCCCTTGCCGCCGTCGATCACGCAGAGCAGCCGGCCCTCGATCGGGAGCCCCCGGGCGAGCAGGTCTTGCAGGAGCTGGGTGCAGACGGCGGCGTTCTCCGTCGAGCCCACGCTCACCCCCAGGGGCTCCTTGCGCCCGTCGCGGGTGATCCCCAGCAGGACGATGACCGTCTGCCCGGCCACCCTCACGCCGTCGCCGAACAGGGCCACCAGATCCAGGTCCTCAAGCCGCCGACTCAGCTGCGCGGCCAGCTGCTCCCGCGTTCGCCGGATCAGCGTCCGGCTCACCGTGCTCCGGCTCGTCGCGCGACTCGGCACCCCGACTGGCCCCGCCTCCAGGCTGGCCGCGTACCCCCGTGTCGACACCCCCAGGAGGATCTGCTCCAGCACCCGGGCGGTCAACGGATCGCGGGCGCGGAACGCGGCCACCGCCGGCAACGTCACCTCCTGCCCCTCGCGGCCGCGCACCCGCGGCCGCGGCCGCCCCCCCCCCCCCCCCGGCCGCCGCACCTGGATGCGCCGGCCCCCGAGGGTCAGCTCGGTCGGCGTCGTCCCCCAGTGATGATGCGTCCGCCCCACCTGATGCTTCCCCTTCGGCCCGGCCACCGCCGCGGCCTCGCCCCGGAACATCGCCTCCAGCGCGGCGACCCCGCAGGCCTGCACCCATTCCAGCAGGCGTTCTCGCGTGGCGGCCATCCCGCCGACCAACGGCGCGATGAGCTGCGTGAGCGCCTGGTCCCCGGAAAGTCCCCCTTGCGTTCCCGGCCGATTCCTTGTTCTCCTCGTCATGGCGGCTCCTTTGGTCCCCGTCCTGCGGACCGAGTGTTCTGGCGAACCCGATTCTCAGGCCCACCAGGGAGCCGCCGCTACTCAGTTCTGAAATTCAACAGGGACCGGGACATCCCCGACCAGCGCGTGGAGGAGGCCTTCGCGCCAGCGGTCACGCCACCGCTGCCGAACCTCCGCGGACATCAGCGAGTCGATACGTGCGTCCGTCGGTCACCCGGTCTTCGATGTACATCCGATACCACCCCTCCAAGGCGACCATACTCCAGAGCTGGAGCGAGTAGTCGCGCCGGCCAACGAGATGGTCGCCGATTATTCTCTGCACCGCACGGCCATCGAGCAACCCCGAGCGCTCCACGTGCTCGGTGGAGAGGAACCCCGTCAGAAAGGGCCGTAGTTCGTCCTTGAACCACTGACCGACTGGCGAATCGAAACCCACCTTCTGGCGCTCCACGATCGCACGAGGCAGCCAGCGCGCGGCCACCGACTTGAAAATGCGCTTGCTACGCTGGCCGCGCAGCCGGTAGGAGACCGGAAGCGAGGTGACGAAGTCGACTAGTTCGAAGTCGCACAGGGGCGAGCGCACCTCAAGACCGTGAGCCATGCTCATGCGGTCCATGTAAGACAGCTGGTACTCGGGTAGGTAGCCGTCGATGTCGAGCGCCGCGGCTCGCTCGAGCAGCGACATTGATGCGTCATGTACCAAGTATTGGCGCAGGAACCACTCCCCGGACGGGTCCTCCGCTTCGCGCTGGACCGCGTCCGAGATCAACGCGGATCGAACGTCCCGATGCAGAAGACTCACCCAACCCAGATACGCTTGCTCCGGGGGCAGGTCGGAGCCGAGGACAAAGCGCTTCACACGCTTGGCGAAGCGGCTACCACGCGTGGATTCCGGCCACCGAGCCACGACGCGTTCGACCAGGCATTTGCGCACAAACACGGGCAGGCGCCGGTAGTACTCCAGGAGTCGCACGCCTCCGTAGCGCGGGTAGCCGAAGAAGATCTCGTCGCCTCCGGTCCCGCCCACTGCCACCTTCACCCGCTGGCGCGTAAACTCACAGAGCAGATAGACGAGTATCGATGTCGGCTCGCCGTGCGGCTCGTCGTAGTGCCACAGGATGCGTGGCAGCAGTTCAATGCTCGAGCGGGATCCGAGGACGAGCTCGTGGTGCTCCGTTCCGAACTCTAGAGCCACGCGCTTGGCGTACTGCAGTTCGCTGAAGCCCTTTGCCCCGCCCTCGTAGCCGACCGAGAATGTTTGTACTCGTGCCGAGTGCTTGCGCATCAGCGCCACCATGACCGACGAATCGATGCCGCCGCTCAGGAACGCACCCACCTCCACGTCACTGCGTAGGCACAGGCGCACGGTGTCGCTTAGCCGATGGGCGAGCTCACGTTCGGCTGCCTCAAAGGACAAGGTGGAGCACCCCGGCATCCTGGGCTGCCAGTACCGTCGCACCTCCGCCTTGCCCTGTTCCCATACCAGCATGTGGCCGGGCGGCAGCTTCGCAATCCCTCGGTAAAACGTCCGGTAGCCGCCCACGTAGCTCGCGGCCAAATAGTCACAGACGGCCTGGGCGTCGACCTCGCGCGGGCCGTCCGCTTGGAGGATCGCCTTGATCTCGGAGCCAAAGAGCAGTCGATCACCCGACTGCAGATAGTACAGTGGCTTCTCGCCGATCCGGTCGCGCACCAGAACGAGACGCCGCCGCCGCTCATCCCACAGCGCAATCGCGAACATTCCTCGTAGCCGCCGAGCAAAGTCCAGGCCATGGTCCTCATAGAGGTGGACGATGGTCTCAGTATCGGACGTCGTAGCCAGGCTATGCTTGCCCGCCGCCAATTCGCGCCGAAGCTCCTCGTAGTTGTAGATCTCGCCGTTCAATACCACCCACACATCCCGCGCTTCATTCGCAATCGGCTGATGTCCCGTCGCGAGGTCGATGATCGACAGCCGGCGCATCGCCAGGCCAACGCCAGGGGCTATGTAGTAGCCGGCGTCGTCTGGTCCCCGATGCGCGAGGCTGTCGCACATCGCCTTGAGAAGGCGAGCGTCGTCCAGCCCCGCAAACCCAGCGATGCCGCACACGCACTACCCCTCCCGGTCGGCACAGGGGGAATTCCCGTCCCGCGCCGTGACCCCCACACTCCTCGACCAAGCTATCCTCGAACCAACCGCGACCGCTCAATCAACTATCTCGTCATCGGTTATCCCGTCATCGGTCCTCTTTGATCGCATGCACGGTCAAGAACATACCTGACTTTGGAACCTCCAGAAACAACGACAGGACGCACAGAATCGGATACGCAACTATGAGCAACCCGCTTCCTGCGTACACCCTCAGTCTTTCGCTGATTGATCTTGGCGCGCCTCTGCGAAAGCCTTTCAAGTTCCGCGCTATCCTTATGCGGATGGGCTGCTTCGTAAGGAATGGAACAAGGCTCGCCCTCTCGACCGCCAACCTTAGGCTCCTGGTACTGAAATGGTGAAAGTGCACCGGGACCTTCAACGGACCCCAGTGTTGTCGGAACACCTGGCGCTCGTAGCAATCGAAGTTGGGCACGCAAATAATCAACTCGCCGCCAGGCCTCAGCATGCGATGGAGGTCCTGCAGCGTAGCTACAGGATCATAGAGATGTTCCAGCACGTTATTCAGCGTAATGAGATCGAAGAAGTTGTCCGGGAACCCGGCCTGCCGCATGTCCCCGCAAGACACCTGATGGCCATTACGGTTAGCCACCTCGACGGCCTGAGGCGATATGTCGGTGCCGTACGTTTTCCACCCTACATCCCTCATCAGAGACAGGAACCTGCCGGTCCCGCAACCCACGTCCAGTAGGTTACCGCCACGACCTAAGACCGGTAAAATCGCGACGTGCCTACTCAAGAACAAGTGAACAATTCTCCCCAGAGGATCCTCCGCGCCCTGGTAGAGCCAGCGCTTGAATCGGCCTAAAACACCCGCATCTGTGCGCTCGACGTATGAGTAGTACTTGGCGGGATAGTACGTGGAGAGGAGAATCTGATCCGGGATAGGGCTAGTAACTACATGACCGCACACCTCACACCTCCACAGGCTGTACCGCTCCTGTCCACCACGGGGATCGATAATGCCCTTAGGCAGTGTCAGACAATAACTGCACGAATATGAAGACCGAGTTCGTATGCTG
>JBBDXN010000107.1:0-20403 GCA_040902305.1 Candidatus Rokuibacteriota bacterium
TGGGGGGGGCGGCGGCCCGCGGCGGGTCGGCCGGCGGCCGGCGCGGGGCTCGCTCGGGCGCCACCGGGGTCGGGGCCGGGGCGGGTGCCGGGACTGCGGGCGCCGGCGGCGCTGTGGCCACCGGCGGCCTGGCCGGGGCCGGCGCGGGGGCGACTGGCGCCGCGGGCGGCGGAGCCGGCGCGGCCGCAGGCGGCGGGCTCGCGATCGCGGGCGCCGGCCTGGTCGGAGGGGGCGGCGCGACTGGCGTCGGCGGCGCCGAGGCGACCACGGGCGCGGGCTTGTCGTAGAAGAGGACGCGCCCTTCTTGACGGCTGGCGCCGGCCCCGTCCGTGGCGGTGACGATCAGGGTATTCCGGCCCGGGACGAGCTTCACGGGCAGGCTGAGCGGCACGTCCTTCGTGCCGGCCTCCTGTTGCCGCGCGATCTCCGCACCATTGAGCGTCACCGCGATCCGCAGCGGGCCGGTGCCCCCCGTGACCTTGCCGGTGAGGGTGATCCGCTCCGCGGCCACGCGCCCCTGATCCTTGGGATCCGCGAGGGTCACGGCCAGCGGCGCCGGCGTGGGCTTGTCGAGCGCCACGGCCTGGAAGGCGAGGCCGCTCAGGTCGTTGCCGTCGGCCCGCACGAGCTGCTGGACGGCGGGCGCGTACCAGAAGACGAGCTCGACCCGGCGCGACTGCGGCGAGGCCGCGAGGAATCGGGGCTCGAGCAGCTGGACGATGCGGAAGGCCTTGAACACGCCGGCGGGTACGCGCACGTCCTGGTAGGCGTCCACCTTCCAGGTCAACCGGACCACGCTCTGGCCGAACTGCGGGTCGAGGCTCTTGAGCGTGAGCCAGGCCACACCCGACTGGCCGACCTGAAGCGGCCACGCGAGCCCGGGCGCGGGCTCCAGCTCGAGCAGCACCTGGCCGCCGCGGACGATCTTGGCGATGCCCAGGTCCCGGGTGAGGTGGATCTCGCGGCCGCCGTCGGCCGCGAACACGTAGCGGCCGTTCTCGATCCGGATCAGGTCGTAGGCGCCGTCGCTGCGGATCCACTTGTCGCCGACCGTGTAGGTGGGCCGGTCGGCCCGGGGCGCCTGGGCCCAGGCGGAGACGCCGCCGAGCAGCACGACGAGGCCGACGATGGCACCGGCCGCGCTGCCCTTACTGCGTTCTATCCACGTCATCGCAATGGCGCTTTCCCGCTCAGGCCTAGGGTAGAGACTAAGCCCATCCGCTCGGGACTGTCAACGAACGGCTCTTGACTCGCGGGGGTTCCTGGACCAAGGTAGGGGGCGCTTTCCGAGCCGTAGCCAGGAGGAGTCCCATGCTCAAGCGAGCGATGATCGCGGTGGCCTCGCTCGGCCTCGTCACCGGCTGTGCCGAGCTGCAGTCGACGCAGGTGGCGGACGAGGCCCCGCGCGCGCGGGTCTTCGTCGCCAACGAGAGCTCGAACTCGGTGACGGTGGTGGACGGCGACAGCTTCCAGGTCGTCGGCACCGTGGACTCGCGCAACCACGCCACCCACGACCTGGCGGTGTCGCGCGATGGCCGCTGGCTCTTCGCCACCAATCTGGCTTCCGGCCGGCTCTCGGCCATCAACACGCGCACGCTCGAGACGGTGGCGTCCATCGCCACCGGCGATCGCGCCCACGTCGTCACGCTGACCAACGACAACCGGCAGGCGTGGGTCGCCAATATCGGCGACAACACGATCTCGATCGTGGACACCGCCACCTTCCGCATCCTGGGCACCATCGCGGTGGGCAAGGGGCCGACCGGGCTCACCTTCTCGCGTGACGGCCGCTTCGCCTACGTGAGCAATCAGGGCGACAAGACGGTGGAGGTGATCGACACCACTTCGCACCGCGTGGTGAAGGCGATCCCGGTGGGCACCAACCCGCACTTCCTCGTGCTGGGGCCCGACGGGCGCATCTGGGGCACCAACACCGGTGGCACCGACATCTACGTGATCGATCCCACCACCCAGGACAAGGTCGGCTCCGTCAACGTGGGGCCGGGGCCCCAGCAGATCGCCTTCGGCTTCAAGGGCCTGCAGGGCCCGAACGCCTATGTCACCGTCGCGGGTCTCAACCGCGTGGTGGTGGTGAGCGCGGATCCGAGCAATCTGCGGATCCTGGAGCAGATCGACGTGGGGCAGCGGCCGAACGGCATCTCGAACAACCGGGAGGGCACGCGCCTCTTCGTGGTCCACGAGACCTCGAACGACTTGAAGGTCATCGATACCGGCAGCAGCTCCATCCTGGCCACCGTGCCGGTGGGCCGCAAGCCGATCCGTGTCGTCTATCACGGGAGCTGAGGCCGCCATGGACGCGCGGTCGGGATGGGGTGGCCGTCTCGCGATCGCGCTGGTGGCCTCGTCGCTGCTCGCGGGTCAGGCGGTCGCGCAGGGCGTCCCGGTCGGCACGGCCCAGAACGCGGTGGGGACACTCGTGGTGGTGAGGACCGACGGCATCGAGCACCGGTTGCAGGGACGCGGATCGCTGCCGCTCTTCGAGGGCGACGTGCTGCGCACCGGACCGGCCAGTCAGGCGCTGATCGAGCTACGGCCGGGCATGCCGGTGGCGATCAACGAGCAGACCACGATCAAGATCCTCTCGCGCTGGGACAAGACGAGCGGGACCATGCGCATCCTGCGGGTGAGCCGGGGTGGGGTCTGGGCCAAGGCGGGGGCCGGCGCGCGGCAGCTCGAGATCGAGACGCCCGCGGCCTTCGCGGCGGCGCGCGACGCGGAGATCGACGTCAAGGTGGCCGATGACGGCGGGAGCGCGCTCACCGTGGTGGAGGGCACCGCGGAGTTCGGCACGCCGTTCGGCGTCTGCGCGGTCCGGGCCGGTACCGCGAGCATCGGGGCGAGGGGTGCCACCTGCACGCCGCCGCAGCCGGCCAACGTGCCGACCGCGGTGTCCTGGAAGCAGGCGGTGACGCAGTAAGGCGGCGGCGCTCTCAGCCGAAGGCCAGGTAGAGCGCGAACCCGAGACACCCCAGCCACACCGCGATCCCGATCAACGCGGCGGTCTCTCCCTTGGCGGGCTTCCGGCCGGAGCGCTTGCGGGAGGCCCGCAGGCCGGTGAAGACGATCAGCACCATGCCGAGGATCAGGATGATCGCGTCGACCGCGCTCGCGTCGTCTTCCACCATCTCGCGACTCCTCGCGATGCAGCCGGCGGTCGGTTAGCGCGTCGGCGCGGCGTCGGGCAGACGGGCCGGCGGGACCCGGACGTCCCGGATCTCTTCGATCCGCGCCCCCCGCTCCAGCTCGTCGGCGTCGAAGGCGGTCTCCCGCAGATCCGGTGATCGGACCACGTAGGCGGGCCCGGTCGAGCCGTCGGGAAACGCGTGCCGCCGCTCGACCCGCACCACGACGCCCAGCGGCGTTCCGTCCGCCATCCGGCTGAGGGTATCACCGGCACGGAAGAAAAAGGCCCACTCGCTCTGACCCTTCGATCGGGAGACGGCCGGCGCGGCTGCCGGCTCCGGAGCGGCCGGGGCGATTGGGGCGGCTGCCGCCGGGACTTCCACCGGCTTGGGCTCGACCGTCGGGCGGGCCGGCTCGCGCAAGGTCGAGAGCAGCGCGATCGCGGTCAGCGCCAAGAGCAGGCCGAGCAGGGTGCCGCCCAGAACCTTGAAGCGGAGTGAAGCCATGCGGCACGGTGAGAGCAAGAAAAGGGCCAGGCTTCCGACCCCAGATGACGCGTACTTAGCGCGGGCGCGCAGCGCGGCGTGACAAACTCTTGGCACCCGGCCTGACAAGCTCTGGAGTCCAGGGGGCCCACGGCGGCTCAAGTACGTGATTTCTCACCGCCCGCCTCATGGCTCACCTCTTGCTGTCGCATAGAGTCAGAGGACGAGCGCCATGAGCGAGATCCAGGGGGCCGGGACACCATGCTGTTGACGACGCTGATCACGGTGTTGTTCGTCGGCGTGACCTCGGCGGTGCTCTGGCTCTCCATCGGCGCCGACTAGGAGGAGCGCGGTCATGGACACGCCCGCGGAACAGGGCACTTCGCTGGAGACCATGATGAAACGCGGGGCGCTGGTATGCGTCGTCGCGCTGGGCGGCGTGGCGGTGGGGCTGGCCGTCTGGGCGGTCCGGCGATGGAACGACGAGCGTGCGTACCAGGCCTGGCGCGCGTCGGTGAGCGCGGATCCCGGCCGGCGTGACCGCAACGGCTATCCGGTGGGCGCACAGCTCGGCTACTCGCGTAGTCGGTAGGTCTGATTGGGGGAGCGAGCCGCCGCTCCTCCCCCAAGCCCCCACCGGTTCGAACCGCTCGATTTGGCCCGTCCCCTGGTGTCCCGGGATAAGTGCTTGCCGTTGTTATACTGATTCTCGAGATGTGTGGGATCGTGGGCTATATCGGCGGCAACTTCGCTGAGATCGTCGTCGTCGACGGGCTGAAGCGCCTCGAGTACCGGGGCTACGACTCGGCGGGTCTCGCGACGCCCCAGGGCGGTGCCCTCAAGCTGCGCCGTCAGGTCGGCAAGATCGTCAATCTCGAGCGCGAGATCCTGCGGGAGCCGGTGCAGGCGCGCGTCGGAATCGGGCACACGCGCTGGGCCACCCACGGCGCCCCGACGGTCGCCAACACGCACCCTCACACCGACGGCGCGCAGACGATCGCGGTCGTTCACAACGGGATCATTGAGAACTACCTCGAGCTGCGGCGCAAGCTCGAGGTGACGGGCTGCGTGTTCACGTCGGCGACCGACACCGAGGTGGTGCCGCATCTCGTGGCCTGGCACATCGCGCAGGGCCTCTCGCTCGAGGCCGCGTTCCGGGCCACGCTCAAGCAGCTCGAGGGGAGCTACGCGCTGGCCCTCGTGTCGGCGCGCGACCCCGACGTCGTCCTGGGGGCCCGCCGCTCCAGCCCGCTCGTGGTCGGCCGGGGCCCCGCCGAGCTGCTCCTCGCCTCCGACGTGCTCGCCATCCAGTCGTACGCCACCGAGGTGATCTATCTGGAGGACGGGGACGTCTGCACGCTGAGCCCGTCCGGGATCCGGATCACGGACCTGGAGGGGGCGGCGGTGAGCCGGACGCCTCACCGGGTGGATCAAGAGAGCCTGGCCGTCCAGAAGGAAGGCCATCGCCACTTCATGGCCAAGGAGATCCACGAGCAGCCCCGGGTGCTGGCCCAGACCATCTCCGGGCGGCTGGCCGAGGGCGGCCGCGACGTCGTGCTCTCCGACCTGGGGCTATCGCTCGAGACGATGCGCGAGCTGGAGCACGTCCAGGTGGTCGGCTGCGGGACCTCCTGGCACGCGGGCCTCGTCGGCCGGTACCTGATCGAGGGGCTGGCGGGGATCCCGGTGCGCGTGGACTATGCCTCCGAGTTCCGCGGGACCGCCGCCTTGCTCCCCCGGCGCTCGCTCCTGGTCACGATCTCGCAGTCCGGGGAGACGGCCGACACCCTGAGCGCGCTGCGCACGGTCAAGGGGCGGGGCGTGCCCACGCTCACGATCTGCAACGCGCCGCGGTCGTCGATGGTGCGCGAGTCGGACGGGGTCATCCAGACCCTCGTCGGGCCGGAGATCGGCGTGGCTTCCACCAAGGCCTTCACCGGGCAGATCCTCAGCCTGGCGATGCTCGCGATCCATCTCGGCACCGCTCGCGCCACCCTCGGCCCAGCGGAGGCGGGGCAGCTCCTCGAGCACATGCTGCGGCTGCCGGCTCTCCTCGAGCACGCGCTGCGGCTCGAGGGAGAGATGGTCGAGGAGGCGCGGCGGCTGGTCGAAGCGCGCAGCGTGCTCTACCTCGGCCGGGGTATCAACTACCCGGTGGCGCTCGAGGGGGCGCTCAAGCTGAAGGAGATCTCCTACATCCACGCCGAGGGCTACCCGGCTGGCGAGATGAAGCACGGGCCGATCGCGCTGATCGATCCCCGCTTCCCGGTGATCGCGGTCGCGGGGGCCGGAGCGGACCAGACCAAGCTGCTGGGCAACCTCGCCGAGGTGCGCGCCCGCGGGGCGCGCGTGCTGCTGGTGTCCGCCGATCCGGAGAGCCCGGCCGAGGCCGCCGACCGCGTCGTCACGGTTCCGTCCACCTCGCCCTGGCTGGAGGCCATCATGCTCGTGCTGCCGCTGCAGATGCTGGCCTATCACACCGCGGTGCTCAGGGGATGCGACGTGGACCAGCCGCGGAACCTCGCCAAGAGCGTGACCGTCGAATGAGCGGGGCGGCCGCCCCCGGCCGGTTCTCCATGACGAGCGAGGTCGAGCACCTCCGGGGGCTCCGCGACTGGCTGCGCGCGGAGCTCGCGCGCCTCGGGGTGGACCGGGCGACCCAAGCGGCGCTCATCCTGGCGGTGGGGGAGCTCTGCGCCAACTCCATCGAGCACGCCTACGAGGGGCATGGAGGCCAGCCCATCAACGTGTCGGTGCGCGGGCACGAGGATCGCCTGGTCATCGAGGTCGAGGACTTCGGCCGGGCCTTCGATCCTGCTCGATACGTCGAGCCCGATCTCGATACGCTTCCCGACCACGGCCTGGGCATCCACCTCGTTCACCGGATCGCGGACTCCGTCTCCGTCGACGTGCAGCGCGAGCGGGGCACCCGCTGGACCCTCATCAAGAACCGGCCGAGCCCCCAGGCGGCCGATCCGACCGCGGGCGGCCCGCCGCCGGCTCCTTCAGGAGAGACCATGGACATCGAAGTGACGCGTTCAGCGGACATCACGGTGGTGGCCCCCCAGGGCGATCTGGACATGGGGGCGGCGGACACGATGAAGCGGACGCTGACCGAGCTGGTGGACAAGGGCGGCCGGAAGCTGCTGGTCGACCTGGGACTCGTGAGCTACATCGACAGCTCGGGCCTGGGCGCCCTCGTGGCCTCCATGAAGCATGCCCGCGCCGCCGGTGGTGACCTGCGCCTCTGCGCGCTGCAGGACGACGTGCGCGCCATCTTCGAGATGACCCGCTTGATCAAGGCCATGACGGCCCACGGCACCCGTCAGGAGGCGCTCGGCGCGTGGGCCTGACGCGGCGGCTGCTCGCCGCGGCCCTGGCCCTGGGCCTCGGCGGAGCGTCGGCCCCCGCCCCCACCGCGGCGGGCGGGCCGGCGGCCCGCCCGCTCGCGGGCGTGCGCACGTGGGCGGTGTACTACGGCTCGGCCCCCGACGCGGCCGGCCCCCTCGCCCGCTTCGACGTGGTGGTGCTCGAGCCCAACGGCCATCCGCCGCTGCCGGCGGTCAAGCGCCACGGCTCGCTGGTACTGATGTACGTGAGCCTGGGCGAGGTGAACACCCACCATCCCGCGTTCGCCGGGATCGCGGGCGAGCCGTGGGTGCTGGCCGCCAACCCGAGCTGGCCCGACGCGCGCCTCCTCGACGTGCGCGCTCCCGGATACGAGCGCTGGCTGCTGGAGCACGTGGTGCCGCCGGCTCTGACCGGGCCGGTCAACGGTCTGTTTCTCGACACGGCCGACTCGGCCCTCGAGCTCGAGCGCGTGGATCCGAAGCGCTACGCGGGGACGGCGCGGGCGCTCGAGCGCGTGCTCACCGAGCTCAAGCGTCGCCATCCACGGGCCCTCCTGCTGCTGAACAGCGGCCTGCCGCTCGCGGAGCGGCTCCCGCGCGTCGTCGATGCCCTGGCCATGGAGTCGGTGTGGACCGACTACGACTTCAAGGCCCGGGCCTACCGAGTCCGGCCGCCCGAAGACGCGGAGTCGCGGGCTCAGCTCCTCGCCCGCATCACCGCGCTGGGCCTGCCCGTCTTCACGCTCGAGTACACGGGCGACGACGGCGATCCGGCCTGGCCTGCCGAGCTGATCCGCCGCTCGCGGGGGCGCGGCTTCGTCCCCTACGTCTCCACCATCGGCCTCGACCGCGTCTCCACCCACACCCTCGGCCCGTGATCGGCCCGTGATCGAGAAGATCTCGCGCCGCGCGCTGCTCGGGCGCTCGGCCGTCGCGGCCGGTCTCCTCGCGCTGCCCGGCGGGCCGCTCGGCGGCGGGCGGGCGGCGGCGGCCGATCCGGACGGGCGCGGCGAGCTGTCCCGCCGCGTCCTCGCGCTGTACAAGTCGTCGGAGGTCTACAACGACGTCGACGGCCCGCGCGCCAAGACCGCGACGTTCAACGAGATCCACGGGTGGGCCCAGATGCCGCTCAACTGGCTCGGCCTCATGGTCGAGTACCACGACGTCGATCGCGGCCTGCCGGACGAGCGGACCATGGCCCGCTACCGGGGCATCGTCACCTGGTACCAGACCGAGGAGATGGCCGCGCCGCTCGACTACCTCCGCTGGCTGGGGGCCCAGCTGCGCGCCGGTCGGCGCGTCGTCATCCTGGACAACGTGGGCGCGCTCCGCGACCGCGCGACGCTGCGCACCGTCGACATGGCGGCGGTGAACGATGTGCTCGCGCCCACCGGGCTGCAGTTCCTGGGCCACTGGACGGGAAATCAGCAGGTCATCGAGCTGCGCCGCAAGAATCCCCGCATGATGGAGTTCGAGCGGCGCCTGCCGCCGGGCCTGCCGTACTACCACCAGGTGGTCTCGCGCCGGCCGGAGAACCGGTCGCACCTGGTGCTGGCGCGCCGCGACCTGCCGGACTCCGAGAGCCACCTGGTCGTCACCGGACCCTGGGGTGGGTTCGCGGCCGCCGAGTACGTGCGGTTCCAGTTTCCGGGGGAGGCGGGCACCCAGTGGTGGCTCGATCCGTTCGCGTTCTTCCAGGATGCGCTGGGGGTGGCCGACTGGCCGCGGCCGGACACCACGACCCAGTACGGGCGGCGGATCTTCTATTCCCACATCGACGGCGACGGCCTGCGCAACCGCTCCGAGGTCGGGCCGGGCCCGAGCAGCGGGCAGGTCATCCTCGACGAGATTCTCGCGCGCTATCCGCTCCCCACCAGCGTGTCGGTGGTGGTGGCGGAGGTCGAGCCGACGCTGCTCGGCTCCGCCGAGTTCCACGAGCTGGCCCGCGCCATCTACTCCCGGTCCAACGTCGAGGCGGGCAGCCACTCCTACACGCATCCGCTCGACTGGGAGAAGCGAACGCGGAGCTTCACCCCGCCGCAGGTGCCGTACTCGGTGGAGACCGAGACCGCGGGCTCCATCCGGTACATCGAGGAGCACCTCCTGCCCAAGGGCAAGCGCGTGCGCCTCTTCCAGTGGTCGGGCTCCACCCGGGTGAGCGAGGAGGCGCTCGCGATCCTCGCGCGGCTGGGGGTGCCGAACATCAACGGCGGCGACACCATGCGGGACCGGCGGTGGCCCAGCTACACGCGGGTGGCGCCCCTCATGCGCCAGGTGGGCCGGCACTGGCAGAACTACACCTCCGCCGCGAACGAGAATCTCTACACGAACCTGTGGACCGGGCCCTACTACGGCTTTCGCCACGTGGTCGGGACGTTCGAGAACACGGAGCGGCCCCGCCGCGTCGCTCCCGTCAACCTCTACTATCACTTCTACTCGGGCGAGCGCGTCGCCTCGCTGGCCGCCCTGCGTCACGCCTACGAGTGGGTGATGCGGCAGCCGCTGGCCCTGCTGTTCACCAGCGAGTACCTGGCCATCGTGGAGGGATTCCGCACCGCGCGCATCGCCCGCGGCGCCGAGGGCTGGCGCATCTGGGACCACGGCGCGCTGCGCACCGTCCGCTTCGACGCGACGCGCGCGGGGGTGGACATGGCGCGCTCGCAGGGCGTGCTCGGCTTCGTGCACCACCAGGGCGCGCTCTACGTCCACCTCGCCGGTCCGGGGCCCGCCCTCGTGGTGCTCGCGGATCAGCCGCCCTCGTCGCCGTACCTCGCGCAGGCCAGCCACCGGGTCACGTCCTGGACGCGCCAGGGGGCCCGCCTGACCGTCCGGCTCTCGGGGGTCGGCGCGAAGGCGCTGGAGATCGCGGGGCTCGCGGCGGATCGTGAGGTCGTGGTCGAGATCGTCGATGGACAGAAGCCGGGAGCGCCGCCGGGGCGTCTCCGCCCCCGCACCGACTCCAAGGGCCGCCTCGCCGTCCAGGCGGGGGACGCCGCCGACGTGGAGGTCCGGATCGGGTGAAGATCGAGCGCTGGAAGCTGGCGACGGGCGTGGTGATGGTCCTGGCCCTGCTGGCGCTCTCGGTGCCGTCCGCCGGCGACCTCGGCTGGGCCTACCTCGCCACCCGTCAATACGCGCGGGCCCAGCGAATGTTCACCGACGCCCTGCGCGGTGACCCGGCGGATGCCGGCGTGTGGCTCGGGCTGGCCGCGGCCCACGAGGCCCTCGGCGAGCCCGATCGACAGATCGAAGCGCTGCAGCGCGCCGCGCAGCGGCTGCCGCGCCGGCGCGACATCCAGCTCCAGCTCGTCGCCGTCTACGAGGTGAACCGGGAGCCGGCGGCGGCCGCCCGCGTCCTGGAAGGGCTGACCGCGACGCCCGGCCCGGACGACGTAGCGCTGCTGCAGCGTCTGCTCACCGTGTACATGTGGTCCGCGGACTACGACCGCCAGGCGGTGGTGCTCCGCAAGCTCGTGGCGCTGAGCCCCGCGGATCCCGACGTCGTGCACGAGCTGGCCACCGTCGCGCGCAGCCTGAACCGGCAGGACGAGGCCCTGGCGGTGCTCGACGCGTACGTGAGGCGACGGCCCGAGGATCCGGAGGGCCGTCGCTGGCTCGGCCAGGTCCACGATTCGCTCGGCCAGGGAGAGCGGGCGATCGAGCACTGGAAGGTGCTGGCGCGGCTCGACCCCCGCGATGCCGAGGCCCGCGACCGCCTGCTCCCCGCGCCGGGGGGCGCGCCGCGCGAGGAGGAGATCGCCCTGCTCGAGCGACAGCGCGCGGCCGATCCGCGCGACGAGACCGCGCGCCGGCGGCTGGTCGATCTCTACCGCGGCGCCGGCGACGGGCCGCGGGCCATCGGCGTGCACCGCGAGCTGGTCGCGCTGCGCCCCCGCGATCACGACGGCCTCGCGGTGCTCGGCCTCCTGCTCGTCGAGCAGGATCGCGGGGCGGAGGCGATCGGCGTGTACGAGCGGGCGGTCGAGATCGCGCCGGACCGGCTGGAGCGCGCGCTCGCGCTCGCCCAGCTCTACGAGTGGAGCGACGAGCCGCGGCGCGCGCTGGCCCTGCTGGAGCGGGTGGCCGCCGCGCGGCCCGCGGACCGGGCGCTCCAGGAGCGGGTGGCCGCGCTCGCCCGGGGGACCGACAACGTCGAGGTGGCGCTGGCCGTGCTCGATCGGCTCGCGCGGCTCTCGCCGCAGGAGCCCCGGCATGCCCGGCAGGCGGTCGAGCTTCTGGTCGGCGCCAATCGTCTCGCGGAGGCGATCGCGCGGCAGCGCCGTCTCGTGGAGCGGGAGCCGGGCGCGCCCGGCCCCGCGCTTAAGCTGGCCCAGCTCCACGAGTGGAACGGCCAGGAGCGCGAGGCGATCGCGGTCTATGAAGGATTGGATCGGGCCGGCCTCCTGCCGGAGGCGTCGCTCGGTCGGCTCGCGGAGCTCTATCGCTTCCAGGATCGATCGGCCGATTTCCTGCGTGTCGCCGAGCGCCTGCTGGCGCGGCGGCCCGACGACTGGGCTCTGCGCGGGGTCGCCGCCGAGATCGCCGAGGGGCTCGGGCGGCCGCAGGATGCGCTCCGGTTGCTCGAGCCGGTGGCGAACCGGCGGCCCCTCGACGAAGGTGTCGCGCTCCGCTTCCTGGAGCTCGCCGCTCGGGCCGGCCGCCCGGACGACGGGCTCCGCGTCCATCGGCGCGTCGCGGCGTCCGCGGGCGCGTCCTATCGGCTCCGGGCGGGGCGCGTGCTGACCGATCTCGGCCGCTACCCGGACGCCATCGTCGAGTACGAGGCGGTGCTCGCGCGGGCCGGGGCGGCCCCCGACAGCGCCGACTCGTTGCAGGCGCGCCTGGCGCTGGCCCAGCTCTATGACTGGACCGGGGCGGGGGAGCCCGCGCTGCGACAGTGGGAGAGCCTCATGCGCCTCCGGCCGCGCGACGCCTCGGTGCTCCGGGAAGTCGGCCGCCGCAGCCTGGCGCTCTCGCGCCAGGAGGTGGCGCTCCGCGCCTATCGCGCCCTCCTCGACGTCCGGCCCGACGATCCCGAGGGGCTCAAGCGGTCCGGCCAGCTCATGGCCTGGAGCCAGGATGGGCGCGGAGCGCGGGCGGCGCTGGAGCGGTTCAATCGCGTGAAGGGCGGCGACTACGAAGTCCACTACCTGCTGGCCGAGCTGTACACCGCCGACCACGACGAGGAGCGCGCGCGGGCCCAGTACGAGCGGGCGCTCCGGCTCCTGCCCGCCCGTTCGCGCTGACCGCGCGGCCGTCCTCTTGAACCCGTCGCGACGGCCCGACATACTCGCCCGCATGGCCCCGTCCTGGTTCCGGCGAGTCCTGGGGCTTCTCATCGGTCTGGCCCTGCTCGCGACGGGCGCCCACGCGCAGCCGCCGTCTCCGTCCCAACCCGAAGATCAGAGCCGGCCCAGCGCCGAGCCGATCGAGGCGGAGATGATGCGCGCGCGCATCCTGGCGCGCCTCGGGCTCGTCGAGGAGGCGCTCGCCGCCTACCGAGCCCTGCTCGAGCGCCGGGGCGAGGACCGGGGGCTGCGCGAGGACTACGCGGAGCTGCTGGTCGACGCCGGCCTGCTCGAACAGGCGGGCCCGGTGCTCGAGCGCTATCTCGCCGACGATCCGACGTCGGCGCGATTGCGGCGCCTCCGGGCCCGCCTCGACGTTGCCCGGGGCGAGCCCGCGGAGGCGGCGCGCCGCCTGGACGCGCTGGCGCCCGAGCTGCCGCCGGATGCCGGGCTCACCGCGGAGCTGGCCGCGACCGAGCGGGCCGCGGGCGGGTGGAGCCGGGCGCTCGGGCTCTACGGGGGCTTGCTCGCGGCGGATCCCGACAATCGCGATCTCCTCGCGGCCTACCGCGAGATCGTGCTGACGCGCGCGCCGCGGATCGAGCTGAGCCACTACTCGCTGCTGCAGGCGGCGGCGACCCACCACGTCGAGGAGGCGGCCTGGCGGGGCTGGCTCGCCGATCGCTGGTGGCTCCGCGCGGGCTCCCGCTACGGCAGCTATCGTCAGGACCGTATCGCGGGCCAGCCCGGCTTCACCGAGGAGGTCTGGACCGTCCTGGCCGCGCTCGGATTGCAGCCGTCGCCCACGGTGTCCCTCTGGCTGGGACTCGAGGAGGCGCGGCGGCGCTCCGACGTGTATCGGACCACCGGTCGTCTCGGGGCCGCCTACGACGACGCCCGGGCCACCGCCGCGACGATGGACGTGGCCATTCGCGAGCTCGTCACCAATCCGGTGGCCGCGCTGCCGCGCAATACCTCGGCGGACCGCGTGACCCTGGACGCGTCCCGGCGCGTGTTGAACGCGGTGGTGCTGGGCGGCCACTATGACTTCCGCCACTATCGGGCCGCGGGCGAGCATCTGGGCGACCGCTGGGAGGCGGCGGCGCGCGCCGAGCTCGAGCTGGTGCGCGGCCGCGTCCAGGTGACGCTCGTTCCCCAGGTTTTTTTCGCCCAGTACACGCCCGAGGCCGACCGCCCCTTGAGGGACGAGATCTCGTTCATCCGGCGCGAGGACGTCGTGGCGATCGGGATGGTGGTCGGGTGGGACATCACCTCCGCGCTCCGGATGCAGGCGGGCAGCGTGGGCCGGCGCGACCTGTATCGATCGATCACGTCGTGGGAGGTCACCGGCGAGGGCCGCTGGCGAATTCGGCCCTGGCTGGAGGGACGCGTGCTCTATAATCGGAACACCGAATCCACCACGGTTGGTGGCCAGGAAGAATCGTTTCTGGGCCGCCTCGACATCCTCTATTGAGAGTGCCTATGCGGCTGCGCCCCGGGATGGTCCTGCTGGCGACCGGAATGCTCGTCCTCCTCGGATGCGCGGGCGCCGCGCAGGAGTGGGTGAAGCCGGGCGCGGCCCGGGTGACCCGCGTCGCGGTGCTCCCCTTCGAGAATCAGACCACCTCGCTGCGCGCGGGCCAGGCCGCCGCCGATCTACTCGCCTCCAGCCTGCTCGCGACCGGCGCGATCGCGGTGATGGACCCGAGTGAGGTCGCCGACCTCCTTCGCCGGGAGAACCTGGATCCCGCCGAGGCCGGTCGGCTGCCGTCGGCCCAGCGGCTCGGCCGGCTGCTCCAGGTGAGCCACGTGCTGCAGGGCTCGGTGACGGAGTACCGCTACAAGCCGGGCCTGTCCGAGACCCCGGTGGTCGGCCTGACCGCCCGCCTGGTGGAATCCGCTTCGGGCGAGGTGGTGTGGACGGCCAGTCACGCCCGCGTCGGATTCTCGTGGATCCGCGAGGACGGCCTGGCGCGCGTCGCGCAGCGGGTGGCCCACGACATGGCGGGCCATCTGACCGCCGCCCTGGGCGACGCCCGAGCGCGGTAGCGCCGGGTGCTCGCCGCCTTTCGCCGCACCGACGCCCACCTGCTCGAGCTGGGCGGCGGCCTGCTGCTCCTGGCCGTGGTCAACGCGCTGGTCCGGCCGAGCGACCCGGGCTTCCTCGACGTGCAGCCGAACCCCGCTCTGGCGCTGGTGGTGGCCCTGGCGTGCCGGCACGGGCTGCGCGCGGGCCTCGTGGGCGGTCTCGTCACCGCGGGCGCGCTGGGCGCGTGCATCGTGGGGCGCATGGACTACGTGACCTGGAGCGAGATCCGGAGCGTCCGCAACTTCCTGACCCCGCTCCTCCTCGTGGGCACCGGGTTCGCGCTCGGCGCCCTCCGCGAGTCTCAGCGCCGTCAGACGCGCGCCCTCGAGGAGCGCGCCGAGGGGCTCGAGCAGGAGCTGGCGGACCAGGCGGTCCGCTTCATGGCGGCCACCGAAGCCAAGCACGAGCTGGAGCGTCGGGTGGCCGACGAGAGCGGGTCGCTCGGGAGCCTCTACGCGGCCGCGCGGGCCATGGAGAGTCTCGAGCCGGCCCGGCTCTACCCGGCCATCACCGCCACCGTCGGCCGATTCCTGCAGGCCGACGCCTGCCAGTGCTACATCCTCGAAGGCGACCTCCTGCGGCTTCGCGCCGTGCACGGGACGGCGCCCGAGCGGGCCGAGCTTCCCCCCGGCGACGGCCTGGTGGGATTCGCGATCCGGCTCGGCCGGGCCGCGAGCATCCGCGACTACACGCTGGTCTCCTCGCTCGAGGATCTCCACCACGCGGACGTGCTGATGGCCGCGCCGCTGGTGGGATCCGCCGGCACGCTGCTCGGCTGCATCACGGTGACGTCGCTCCCCTTCCTCCGGCTGACCGCCGCCTCGCTCGACCGGCTCGGGCTCGCGGCGGACTGGGGCGCGCGGGCCCTCGAGAACGCGCGGACCCACGAGCAGGCCCGCGCCCGGGCCATCGAGGACGACCTGGTGCGCGCCTACACCTACGCCTACTACCAGCGACGGCTCCAGGAGGAGGAGGTGCGCGCGGACCGCTATGCCCGGCCACTGGCGGTCGTGATCTTCCGCATCCATCGCTTCGAGCTGGTCGCCCCGGCGCGGCGGTCCGAGCTGGGCCGCGTGCTGTCGCTCGTGTTCTCCCGCTCGCTGCGCGACGTGGACATCGTGTGCCGGTACGCCACCGAGGATTCGTTCGCGATCATCCTTCCCGAGACGGCGCCGGCGCGCGCGGATGTCGTGGTCGACCGCCTCTCCCACGAGATCCAGAATTTCCACTTTGCCCCGTACCCCGACGAGACGTCCGATCTCGAGTTCTCGCTTCGCGTGCTCGCGGTCCGGGAGCGGCCGGGCGGAGTCGCCTCCTGACCGCCGGGGTGGCGCTGGCCCTGGCCCGGGCGGCGGAGCTGGTCGCGGTGGCGATCGTGGTGGGAGCCCCTCGATGGTGGCCGCTCGGACTGGCCGTCCACGCGGCGGCCGCCGGGCTGGCCGGGCGGGGCCTCGCCGAGCCCCGCCGCGACGCGCGCTTCCTCGTGGTGTCCATGGTCCTCGCGCTGCCCGGTCTCGGGCTCGCGGGATTCGCCGCGATCCGCCTCTGGCGCCGGCGGGCCCCCGCGGGACTCTACGCGGGCGCCCACTCCGAGATGGCGGAGCTGCCGGGCCCGAGTCAGCCGCCCGAGCCGGTCGACCGCGTCTTCGAGTGGCTCCAGGCCCAGGTGTCGGTGCAGCCCATCGCCGATCTGCTCCGCGCGGCCGATCCGCGGACCCAACGCTGGGGGATCGCGCTCCTCGCGAAGCGGGGCGACGGGCCCGCGGTGGACTTCCTGCGGGAGGCCTTGCGGGTGGAAGATCGCGACACCCAGATCGCCGCGTCCGCCGCGCTGCAGCGAGTCGAGGAGGGGCTCGTGACGCGAATCGGCCGCGCCCAGGAAGCGCTACGCCTCGATCCCGAGTCCCCCGACCGCCTGGCGGCGCTCGGTGACGCATATCTCGCGTACCAGCAGAGCCGCCTGCTCGATCCGGTGATGGGGCGTCACTGGCTGAGCGAGGCGGAAGCGGTGTACCGCCAGGCGCGGGCGCGGCGGGCCGGCTGGCCGGAGGCGGGTCGGGCCCACGCCCGCGTGCTTCTCGCGCTCGGACGAGGCGACGAGGCCCTGGCTCTCGCCCGCGAGGTCGCGGCGGCCGCTCCATCCGTCGAGGTGGATCTCCTCCTCTCGGAGATCCTGTTCACCGAGCGGCGCTGGCGGGACCTGCAGGCGCTCTCCCGTGACGCGGTGGCCGCGGGCCGGGGCGACGACACGCTTCGCTGGTGGGCGGGGACGGCATGACGCCGGCCCCCGCCGACGTCTGTCTGATCCTCGAAGGCACCTATCCGTACGTGACGGGGGGCGTGTCGGCGTGGATCCATCAGCTCGTCGGGGCGCTGCCCGAGATCCGGTTCGCGATCTTCCACATCTCGGCCACCCGCGGCGAGATCCGCGAGCCGCGCTACACGCTGCCCGCCAACGTGGTGAGCCTCGTCGACGTCGGGATCCACGGCGGCGACGAGCCGCCGGTCAAGGGCGATCCGCTGCCCGCCGCGGGGTGGGAAACGATCTGGCGTTACCACGAGGAGCTCAAGGACGGTCGAGCGGACGGATTACACGACTTGCTCCGGGAGATCTCGCCGCACGCGGGGGCCGGGCCGTCCGTGCACGACTTCATCTACGGCAAGCCCTCGTGGGAGGTGGTGCGGCGGCTGTACGAGAGCCGCGCCGCCGACATCTCGTTCCTCGACTACTTCTGGACGTGGCGCTTCACCCACCTGCCGATATTCCGGCTCCTGCAGGCCCCGGTTCCCGACGCGGCCCTCTACCACACCGTCTCCACCGGCTGGGCGGGACTGGTGGCGGCGGCCCAGCGCGTGCGTCGCGGCCGTCCGATGCTGCTCACCGAGCACGGCATCTACTCGCGCGAGCGGCGTGTGGAGATCGACCAGGCCGAGTGGATTTACGTGCAGCGCCAGGCCCCGATGACCCTGGCCGCCGGCCCCGGGTTCTTCAAGGAGCTGTGGACGCGCCTGTTCGAGCGCCTGTCGCGCGTCACCTACGCGCACGCGGACCGCATCGTGACGATCTTCGAGGGCAACCGGCAGGCCCAGATCCGCGACGGGGCCGACCCGGCCAAGACCCTGGTCGTCCCCAACGGCCTCGACGTGGAGCCGCTGGCCGCGCTGCCCCGGGTGGCGGCTGGCCCGGGGGAGTTTCGCGTGGGATTCGTCGGGCGGGTGGTGCCGATCAAGGACGTGAAGACGTTCATCCGGGCCTTCAAGATCGTGAGCGAGGCGCTCCCGGGCGCGAGCGCGGTGATCGCGGGGCCCGGCGACGAGGATCCCGAGTATCTCGCGGAGTGCCGGACGCTGGCCGCCACCCTCGGGGTGAGCGAGCGGGTAGAGTTCAGCGGTCGGGTGGACGTCAAGCAGATCTACCCGCGGATCGACACGCTCGTGCTGACCAGCATCTCGGAGGGGCTGCCGCTGGTGATCCTGGAGGCGGCCGCCGCGGGAATTCCGGTCGTCTCCACCGATGTCGGCGCCTGCCGCGAGCTGCTCGAAGGCCGGCTGCCCGCGGACCGCGCGCTGGGGGTGAGCGGGCTGGTGACCGGTCTCGCGGACCCGGGGGCGACCGCGCAGGCGATCCTGAGCCTCGCCCGCGACGCCGGGCTCCGTGAAGAGCTGGGCCGGGCCGCCCGGGCGCGGGTGCGCGCGCACTATCAGGAGGCCGACCTGATCCGGAGCTACCGGGACATCTACGCGGGCCTGATCGGCCCGCGGGAAGCGTAGCCGCCGCGGTGGCCGGCATCGGCTTCCGCCTCAAGCGCCTCATCGTCGAGGATACCTACGGCGGCTGGCTGCGCGCCCACCTCTACGGCGCGGTACTCTCGGCGGGGCCGTGGGTGCTGTCCATCTGCACGCTGGGGACCCTGGCCCTGCTCTCGCGCAACCTGATCGGCGACGCGGTCCACGCGCGCTTCCAGGTCGTGGTGGTGTGCACCTACACCTTCTCGCTGATCACCACCGGCGCCGCGCACATGGTGATCACGCGGCATCTGGCCGACGAGCTCTACCTCGGACGGATCGGCGCGCTGGTCGTCTCCTACCGCTGGACGATCGGGGTGACCGCGCTCGCCCACCTGATCGGGGGCGCGCTCGTCTACGGCCTGATGCCCGATCTGGAGCTGGGGCTGCGGGTCTTCGGGGTCATGCTCCTGGTCGTCGTCTCCTGCACCTGGATGGTCATGATCTTCCTCGGCGCGGCCCAGGACTACGCCAGCGTGGTGGCGGCGTTCTTCGCGGGCAACGCGTTGAGCCTGCTCGCCGCGCTCGGCCTCGGCGGGCAGATGGGCACCGGCGGCTATCTCGCCGGCTTCCTGGTGGGGCAGGCCGGCGTCCTCTTCGTGCTGTGCGCGCGCGTCGAGCGCGAGTTCGCGGCGGTGCGGGTGCCGGAGACGGTCGATCTGCGGCGCGCCTTCGCGCGATACCCGGAGCTGATCGCGGCGGGGCTGCTCTACAACGCGGCCATCGCGGTGGACCGCGTGCTGTTCTGGGCGGGGCCGACCGGCCAGCCGATCGTCGGCTGGTTCCACGCCTCGCTCTACGACACGCCGATCTTCCTGTGCTACCTTTCGGTGGTGCCATCGCTGGCCATCTTCCTCGTCAGCGTCGAGACCGACTTCTACGATCGCTATCGCGGGTACTACGGCGTCGCCACCAAGCACGGGACGCTGCGCCAGGTCCTGGACGCGAAGCGGGAGATGGCGGGGTGCCTCCGGGAGAGTGTCCGGCGGCTGCTCGTGGCCCAGGCGCCGGTGACGCTCGTGCTGATGGCGCTGTCGCCGTGGATCGCGACCGGGCTCGGTCTGGAGCCGCTCCAGGTCGGCATCCTGCGCGCCGGACTGGTGGGCGCATTCCTGCACGTCCTCTGCCTCTTCGCCGGCATCGTCCTTCTCTACTTCGACCGGCGCCGGGCCGCGGCCGAGGTCGCGGGCGTGTTCTTCCTGGCCAACGGCCTCTTCACGGCCGCCACCTTGCTGCTGGGCCCGCAGGCCTACGGGCTCGGCTATCCGCTCGCGGCGTTGCTGGGATGCGCCTGGGCCTACCGCCGCCTCGAACAGACCCTGGATGATCTCGAGTACCTGACCTTCGCGGCCCAGCCCCTGGCCCCCGAGGCGTCGACGGTCGAATCGAGCGACTCCGCGCCCCGCTGATGGCGCAGCGCTCGGCCGCGGAGGCAGCGGTGGTGGCGGCGCTGCTGCTGCTCCTCTCGGGGGGGATCCTCTATCCGCTGCTCCAGGTTCTCTGGGTCGCGTTCGTGGAAGACGGCTGGCCCACCGCGCGCCCGCTGCTCGCCTTCTTCGCCCGCCCGCTCTTCCGGGAAGCGCTGCTGAATACCCTGCTCGCCGGCGGGCTGGTCGTCGCGATCGGCAGCGTGATCGCGGTGCCGCTGGCGCTCCTGACCGTGCGCTATCGCTTTCCCGGGCGGACCCTGGTCGGCGTGCTCGGGGTGCTGCCCCTGGTGATCCCGCCCTTCGTCGGCGCGGTGGCCTTCCAGCAGATCCTCGGGCGGAGCGGCGCGGTCAACCTCCTGCTGCTCGCGCACTTCGGCGTCTCGGTGCCGTTCATGGAGGGCCTCACCGGGGTGGTGCTGGTGCAGAGCCTCCACTACTTTCCGTTCATCCTCCTGAGCACCGCGGCGGCGCTCGCAGGACTCGATCGATCGCGGGAGGAGGCGGCCCGGAACCTCGGCGGCTCGGGCTTCCGTCTGTTCCGGCGCGTGCTGCTGCCGCTGGCGCTGCCGGGGTACGCGGCGGGCGCGCTCCTGACCTTCATCCGGGTGATCGACGACCTGGGCACGCCTCTCATGCTCGACTATCCCAGGCTCCTCGCGCCCCAGGCCTACGTGCGCGTGACCACCATCGGCCTCGCCGACGTCGACGGCTACGTGATCTGCGCGATCCTGGTCGCGCTGTCCCTGGGCGCGCTGTGGCTGACGAAGGCGGTCCTAGCCCGCGGGGCGCTCGCGGCGGGCGGCCGGAGCGGGGCGGCCACGCCGATTCCGC
>JBBDXN010000108.1:0-20383 GCA_040902305.1 Candidatus Rokuibacteriota bacterium
ACGTTCCGCACCCCCCGAAATCGACGTCGGAGCATTTCTCCGACACGCTCCTAGCGCGGATCGGGCAGCGCGAGATAGAAGGTGCTGCCCTTGCCGAGCTCGGACTCGGCCCAGGCCCGGCCGCGGTGGCGCTCCGCGACTCGTCGCACGATGGCGAGGCCGACGCCGGTGCCCGGGTAGTCTTCCTGGCGGTGCAGGCGCTCGAAGATGCCGAAGATGCGATCGTGGTACTGCAGGTCGAAGCCGACCCCTTGATCGGCGACCGCGACCACGACGTGGTTCCCCTCGCGATAGGAGCGCACCGCGATGGTGCCGCCCTGCTTCGGGCTGAACTTCACCGCATTCGAGAGCAGGTTGGCGAGGGCCTCCTGCAGGCCCTGCCGCTCGCTCATGATCTCGGCCACGGCCAGGTCCAGGGTCACGGTCAGGCCGCGCGCCGCGATCTCGCCGGCCAGGTCCTCGAGCAGCGGATCCAGGAGCGGCTTGAGGGCCACCGGCCGCGGCTCGATCGCGCGCTGCTGGATCCGGGCATACTGCAGCAGGTCGTCGATGAGATCGGCCATACGCTCGGACGCGGCCCGGATGCGCGAGAGGAACTGCCGGCCCGGCTCGTCGAGCCGCTCCGCGTAGTCCTCCTCGAGGGCCTGGGCGAAGCCGGCCATGCCACGCAGCGGGGCCTTGAGATCGTGCGACACGGTGTGCGTGAAGGCCTCGAGCTCCCGGTTGGCCCCTTCGAGCTCGCGGGTGCGCTCCTCCACGCGCGCCTCGAGCTCGACGGCCTGCCGCTTCACCTGCTCGAGCAGCCGCGCCTGAACGATCGCGATGGCGAGCTGATTCGCGACCTCGCGCGCGATGCCCACCTGCTCGTCCGGGAACTGCACCTGCTCCCCCCCGAAGCTGACCGATCCGATCACCTGGCCGCCGACGATCATCGGCACCACCATGTACACGAGCACGCCCGAGGCGAGGAGCGCGTCGCCCTCCGGGCTCGGCGGGAGCGTCCGCACGTCGATCACCTGGGGCTCGCCCCGCCGGAGGGCGTCCAGGTCGCCCGCCAACCGGAGCGGATAGCGGACGCCCGGCCCCACGTGCATGCGATGGCGGCCGACGGCGGCCAGCCACTCGACCTCGCCGGCCTCCCAGTCGAACAGGTTCACGATCGCGCGCGGCACCCCGAGCAGGTCCCGCAATCGCCCGAGCACCGCTTCGGCGATCGCCACCGGCGCGGTCTCGGTGATGATGGCCCGGTCGATCTCGTGCAGGAGCCGGAGGCGCTCGGCCTGCTTGGCCACCGCCTCCTGCGTCTGGGCATTGCGGAGCGCGATGGCGGCCTGGTCGGCGAAGGTCTGCATGAGGGCGACCTCGCTCTCGGTGAAGAGCCGCGGGGTCGGGCTGCCCACCGACAGCACGCCGATGACCTCGCCGGCCGCCCGCAGCGGCACCGCGAGCCCCGCGACGATGCCGGCCGCGGTGTTGCGCTCGCGAATCTCCGGATTGAGCGCGAAGCGGTCGTCGGTGCGAATATCGCCCGTCCACATGGCCCGCCCCTCGACGAAGGCCCGGCCGACCAGACCGATCCCGGCGGGCACGACGTCGCCGGTCGCCCCGTACTCCCTGGCCCGGCCGCCCAGGGCGACCGCGGCGAGCTGGCCATCCGGGCGCAGCAGCCGGATCGCCGAGCTGTGGACGTCCAGGAGGCCGAGCACGCTGTCCGCGATGCGCCGGCCGGCGCCGGCGACATCCAGCTTCTCGCTGACCAGATGGGCGACCCCGGCCAGCTCGATGCTCTCGCGGCGCTGCCGCACGAGCGTGGCCTGGAGACGCGCATTGTCGAGCACCAGCGCCATCTGCTCGGCGAGGCTCGACAGGAGGGTCATCTCCTGCTCGGTGAAGCGCCGGCCGGTCGGGGCGGCCAGGACGAGGCTCCCCGCGGCCGCGCCGCGGGGCCCGCCGGGCACGGCCGCCAGGGAGCCCAGGCCCTCGCGCGCGATTCCCTGACGGGCAGGCACGTCCAGCTTGAGATGGCGCTCGGCGAGCAGGTCGGGGGTGCAGAGGGCCCGGCCCTCGCGCACGGCGCGCTCGCCGAAGGCGATTTCCGCGGCGACCGCGTCGCCGAGCGCCCCAGGCGGGTTATCCTCGGCCGGGACCGTCACCCAGGTCATCGGGGCCGGCTCGGGGTCGAGCCGCCAGGCCAGCCGGGCGCGACGGGCGCCGAGGAGCCGGAGCGCCGACGCGGCGATCCGCTCGGCGGCCGGGACGACGTTGACGGCGCCGTCCGGCCCAGCCCCCGGCGTGGACAGGGGAGACGGCCCCATGCGCCAAGGGTACAACGATCGGCGGTTTCGACGCGCCGGGAACGGCGCAGAGGAGGTGTCAGTGCCGAACCGGGCCCGGCGGGTGGCGGAGAGCCCCCGCTTCCAGAACTTCATCCTCGGGGTCATCCTGGTCACCGCGACCATGGTCGGGCTCGAGACGTCCGAGCCGCTGGTGGCCCGCTACGGCGGGCTCTTCGAGCTGGCAGACCTGGTGGTCCAGACGATCTTCGTGGTCGAGATCGGCATCCGGCTCCTCGCCCACTGGCCCCGGCTCGGCCGGTTCTTCCAGGACGGCTGGAACGTGTTCGACCTGGCGGTGGTGGCCGCGTCGCTCCTGCCCCAGGCCGGCGCGTTCGCGATGGTGGCCCGCCTCGCCCGCCTTCTGCGCGTGACGCGCCTCATCTCCGCCTTCCCCGAGCTGCGGCTGATCGTCAGCACCATGCTCCGGTCCATCCCGTCCATGGGCCACATCCTGGTGATGCTGGGCCTGCTGCTCTACGTGTACGGCATCCTGGGCTTCTACCTCTTCCGCGAGCACGACCCCGAGCGCTGGGGCACCCTCGGCGCGGCCCTGCTGACCCTGTTCCAGATGCTCACGCTCGAGGGATGGGTCGAGGTCCAGGCCGCGGTGCTCGGGGAGTTCCCCTTCGCGTGGGTGTACTTCGCGAGCTTCGTCTTCGTGGGGGTGTTCGTGGTGGTGAACCTGTTCATCGCGGTCGTGCTCAACAATCTCGAGACGTCCAAGATCGAGCTCCAGACCGGAGAGGACCGCCGGAATCCGCACCACGCCGTGCTCGAAGCGATCGAGGAGGTGAAGGCGCGGCTCGCGGAGCTGGAGCGGCATCTGCGGGAGCAGGCCCCTCACCCACAGGCCCCTCACCCTACCCTCTCCCCTGAGGGGAGAGGGTGATCGGCGACCCCTCGCCCCCAGAGGGGGAGAAGGTGAGGGGGCCTAGCGTCGAGGGGTCAGGCCCTCCAGGTCCAGCTCCGGCATCCGCGCGTTCATGAGATCGGCGACGATGCGACTGCTGCCACAGGCCATCGTCCAGCCCATGTGGCCGTGGCCACAGTTGAAGAACAGGTTGCGGTAGCGCCCGAGCCCCAGGATGGGCGGGCCGTCCGGCGTCATCGGGCGAAGGCACGCCCGGTACTCGCCGCGGTCGAAGTCCACCGCGTCGGGAAAGAGGTCGCGGGCGAGCCGCAGGATGTTATTGAAGTCGCGAGGCGTCCAGCCCCAGTCGTAGCCGGCGAACTCCGCGGTGGAGGTCAGGCGCAGCCGATCGCCGAGCCGGGACCAGCCCACCAGCCATTGCTCGTCCACGCCCGGGACGGTCGGCGCGAGCCCGCCCGGCCGCAGCGGAAACGTCGAGGAGTACCCTTTGGCCGGGTAGATGGGCAGGCTCACGCCCACCGTCCGCGCGACGCCCGGGCTCCCGACGCCGAGGGCCAGCACGTAGCTGTCCGCGGTCAGGGGGCCGTCGCTGGTTACGACCGCGTCGATCCGGTCGCCGCCCGCCCGGAGGGCGGTGACGCGAGCGCCGAGCTTGACGGTGACGCCGAGCCGATCGCGGCAGAGAGCCCCCAGGCGCTCGGTGAAGAGGCGCGAATCTCCGCTCGAGTCCCCGAGATCGCGGATCGCCCCCGCGATCTTGCTCCGGACCGGCTCGAAGACGGGGTCGAGCTTCGCCACCGCGGCGGCGTCGAGGATCTCCTGTTTCTGCCCGTGCTCGGCCAGCAGCGCCATCTTCTTGATCCCCGCCCCGAGGAGGGCCGGGTCGCGGTAAAGGTAGAGCGCGCCCCGGGTGATCGCGTGGTATTCGATCCCCTCCGCCCGCACGAGCGCGTTCATCACCTGCTGGCTGTACTGGCAGAGGCGGAGCTTGATGAGTGTGTTGCGACGGGCGCGCGCCGGCACGCACTCGCGCAGGAAGCGCAGGCCCCAGGCGTAGAGCTGCGGGTCGGCGGTGAGCCGTACGCGGATGGCGGTCTCGGCGCCGCGCAGAGAGCGCAGCAGCATCCCGGGAGCGGCGGGTGAGGCCCAGGCGAAGGAGTGCCCGGGCGCGACGATGCCCGCGTTGCCGGCGCTGGCCTCGAGGCCCAGGGCGTCCTTCTCCTCGAGAATCGTGACCTCGTGCCCGGCCTTCGCGAGGAAGTAGGCGGTGGTCACGCCGACCACGCCGCCGCCGAGGACGAGGACCTTCACGCGGTCTCCCTGGACCCCTCACCCTGCCCTCTCCCCTGCGGGGAGAGGGAAGACGGGGCGGGCATCAGGCCACCGGGCGCGGCGTCAGGTCGGGCACGGCGTGCCGGCGGGCCGCCCGCTCCCGGAAGCGCTCCAGGTAGAGATAGATGACCGGGGTGATGTAGAGGGTCAGGAGCTGGGAGAGGATCAGGCCGCCGACCACCGCCAGGCCCAGCGAGCGGCGGGAGTCGGCGCCCGCGCCGAAACCCACCGCGATCGGCAGCGTGCCCATCAGCGCCGCCATCGTGGTCATCATGATCGGGCGGAAGCGTAGCAGGCAGCCCTGGTAGATCGCCTCGGCGGCGGGCAGGCCCTTGCGCTGGGCGTCGATGGCGAAGTCGATCATCATGATCGCGTTCTTCTTCACGATGCCGACCAGCATGATGATCCCCACGAAGCCGTAGAGGTTGAGCTCCTGGTTGAAGAGGAGCAGCGTCACGAGCGCTCCCACCCCGGCCGACGGCAGCCCCGAGAGGATGGTCAGCGGGTGGATGAAGCTCTCGTAGAGGATCCCCAGGATCAGGTAGATGACGAGGATGGCGGCCAGGAGCAGGAGCCCCAGGCCCTGGAACGAGCGCTGGAAGGCCTGCACCGTGCCCTGGAAGCTCGTGCTCATGGTGGCGGGCAGGCGCAGATCGCGCTCCACCTGCTGGACCTGCTCCACCGCCTGGCCCAGCGACACGCCGGGCCGCAGGTTGAAGGACAGGGTGACCGCGGGGAGCTGGCCCAGGTGGTTCACGGTGAGCGGCCCCACCGTGCGGGTCAGCTTGGCCACCGTGCCGAGCGGGACGAGCTTGCCGCTCCCGGACCGGACGTAGAGCAGGGAGAGCGCGGCGGGATCGCGCTGGTACTCCGGCAGCAGCTCCATCATCACCCAGTACTGGTTGGTCGGGGTGTAGATGGTGGAGACCTGCGGCGACCCGTAGGCATAGTTGAGCGCGGCCTCGATCTGGAGCGCGGTCACCCCGAGCGCGGAGGCCTTCTCGCGGTCGATCTCCACCAGCACCTGCGGGCTCGAGATCTGCAGGTCGGAGTTGACGTCGAGGAAGCCGGGCAGATCCTTCATCCGGTCGAACAGGATCGGCGACCAGTGGTAGAGGCTCTGGAGATCCGCGTCCTGCAGCGTGTACTGGTACTGGCCCTTGGTCAGGTTGCCGCCGATCCGGATGGTGGGCAGCACCTGCGGGTACACGTTGATCCCCGGGATGCCGGAGAGCTTCTTGCGGAGGTCCTGCACGATCTCCTCCGCGCTGGGCCGCTCGTCCCGGGGCTTGAGCCGCATGAAGATGCGGCCGGTGTTCATGACCACGCTCGAGCCGCTGGCCCCGATGCCCGAGAAGAACGACACCACGTACGGCTGCTGCTGGACGATGTTCGCCGCCGCCACCTGGTGCTCCATCATGGCGTCGAACGAGATGTCCTGGGAGGCTTCCGTGAACGCGAAGACCTGTCCGGTGTCCTCGTTGGGGATGAAGCCCTTGGGGATGATCACGAAGAGGTAACCGGTCAGCACCACGGTGGCCAGGAAGACCCCGAAGGTGAAGCGCGGGTGGCGCAGCACGAGCTGCAGCGTGCGCTCGTACGTCTTGAGCATGCCGGTGAACACGCGCTCCGAGGCCGCGTAGATCCGCCCGTGCGACTCGCGGGGCGGCCGCAGGAAGCGGCTGCACGCCATGGGGGTGAGCGTGAGCGAGACGATGCCGGACACGATGACCGCGGCGCCGATGACCACCGCGAACTCGTGGAGCAGCCGGCCCACGATGCCGCCCATGAAGAGCACGGGCAGGAACACCGCGGCCAGGGAGGCGGTCATGGAGACGATGGTGAAGCCGATCTCCCGGGCCCCGATCAGCGCCGCCTCCATCCGGCCCATCCCCTCCTCCATGTGGCGCACGATGTTCTCGAGCATGACGATGGCGTCGTCCACGATGAAGCCCACCGCCAGGGTCAGGGCCATCAGCGAAAGGTTGTCGATCGAGAAGCCCAGCACGTACATCACCATGAACGTGCCGACGATGGACATGGGCAGGGCCAGGCTCGGGATGAGGGTGGCCGAGACGTTACGAAGGAAGAGGAAGATCACCAGCACCACCAGCGCGATCGCGAGCAGCAACGTGAACTGCACGTCGTGCACCGAGTCCCGGATGGTCGCCGACCGGTCGTAGAGCGTGTTCAGGTTCACCGAGGCCGGCAGCTGCGCGCGGAACACCGGCATGATCTGGTTGATCGCGTCCACCACCTCGATGGTGTTGGTACCCGGCTGCTTCTGGATGGCCAGCACCACCGCCCGCTCGTCGTTGTACCAGGAGGCCACCTTGTCGGTCTGCACGCCGTCGATCACGCGCCCGAGCTGCTCGAGCCGCACCGGCGAGCCCTGGCGGTAGGCGACGATCAGCGAGCGGTAGGCGGCGGCGCTCGTGAGCTGGCCGGTGGCCATCACGCTGAAGGCCTGGTTCGGCCCCCAGAGGGTGCCGGTCGGCAGGTTCACGTTGCCGTCGGTCACCGCCTTCTGCACCTCGTCGATGCCGATGCCGAGGGTGGCCATCGCGTTGGGATCGAGCTGCACCCGCACCGCGTACTTCTGGGAGCCGAAGACCTGCACCTGGGCCACGCCGCTGATCGTGGAGATGCGCTGGGCCAGATTGGTCTGCGCGTACTCGTCCACCACGTAGAGCGGCAGCGTGGGGGAGCTGAGCGCCAGGTAGAGAACCGGCTGGTCCGCCGGGTTGACCTTCTTGTACGAGGGCGGCGTGGGCATGCCCGGCGGCATCTGGGGCTGGGCCGCCGCGATGGCCGCCTGCACGTCCTGGGCCGCCCCGTCGATGCTCCGCTCGAGCGTGAACTGGATCGTGATCTTGGTGGTGCCGAGCGCGCTCGTGGAGGTCATCGAGTCGATGCCCGCGATGGTGGTGAACTGCTTCTCGAGCGGCGTCGCCACCGCCGAGGCCATCGTGTCGGGGCTCGCCCCCGGCAAGCTCGCGGTCACCTCGATGGTCGGGAAGTCCACGTTGGGCAGATCGCTGACCGGCAGGAGCCGGTAGGCCATGATCCCGAAGACCAGGATGCCCGCCATGAGCAGCGAGGTCATGACGGGCCGGCGGATGAAGAGATCCGTGCTCATCCGCCCGCCGCCTTTCCGACCTCCGCCGGCTTGACGTCCACCCGCGAGCCCGGCACCAGGCGGAGCTGCCCGTCGGTCACGACCCGCTCCCCCGGCTTGAGGCCGCTGGTGATGACCACGTCACCCCCGTGAGGAGCCCCCGGCACCACCGGGCGCGCCTCGACCGTCTGGTCCGCCTTGACCACGTACACGTACTGGCCCTTCTGGCCGGACTGCACGGCCTGCGACGGCACCACCACCGCCCCCATCTGCTTCGTGAGGGTGAGGGCCACGTTGACGAACTGGCCGGGCCAGAGGGCGTTCTCGCTGTTCTCGAACGTGGCCTTGAGCTGGATCGTCCCGGTGCTCGGGTCCACCGTGTTGTTCAGGAAGGTGAGCCGGCCGCGCACGACCCCGCCCGCCGCGCCGGCCGCCTGCGCCTCCACCGGCAGCTCGCCCGCGGCCCGGTGGCGCTTGATCTCGTCGAGCTGCGCTTCCGGCACCGAGAAGGCGACGTAGATGGGATGGATGCGGTTGATCACCACCATCGGGTTGCCCACGTCGTTGGCCTTGACGACGTTGCCCTGGTTGAGCAGCAGGTTGCCGGTGCGGCCGCCGATGGGCGCGCGGATCTCCGCATAGCCGAGCTGCACGCGCACGTTCTCCACCGCCGCCTCGCTGGCGCGCACGAGGGCCAGGGCCGTCTCGACCGCGGCACGATCGGCGTCGATGGTGGCCGCGAGGGTCCGCTCCCGCGTACGGATCTGATCGTACTGCTCGCGGGCCACGAAACCGCCCTCGACCAGCTTGCGGTAGCGCTCCTCCTCGACCCGGGCGTTCTCGAGCTGGGCCGTGTCCCGGGCCAGATTGGCGTGGGCCTGGGCCACCGCCGCCTGGTGCTGCGCCAGCGTAGCCTGCGCCTGCAGGAGCGCGGCCTGGAGCTGGCGGGGATCGATGGTGAAGAGCATGGCCCCCGCCGACACCTCCTGGCCCTCGGTGAAGTGCACCTTGAGCACCTCGCCGTTGAGCATGGAGAGCACCGACACGGTGGCGAGGGGCTGGACATTGCCGATGGCCCGGATCTGGACCGGCACGTCGCGCTGCGCCACATCGGCCACCGTGACCGGCACCGCGGGCGCCACGGCCTTGGCCGTCGCGGGATCGGTGCCCTTCTCGCAGCCCGCGAGCACGGAGCCGCCCAGCAGGAACCCGGCCGCGACCAGCCGCCGGACGCGCGGGCGGGGCGCCATCACGCCGGCCCCTCTGCCCCGGGCCGCCGCGCACCCAGGGCGCCGGAGAATCGCTGGAGGAACTCCGCCCGCTCCTTGCGGAACCCGGGATCGGCCGCGCTCCGGCCCGTCACCATTCGCGTGACCTGCGGGAACGCCAGCGGGTACGCGATCAGACCCAGGATCGTCAGCAGCAGGTGGCCCACCTCGAGACCCGCGGGCAAGAACCCGCGCCGCTGGCGATCGCGGAGGTCATCGAGAGCCCGCGCGAGCGACGCCCGCCGCTCGTCCTCGCGGACCACGGGCCCCTCGCCGAGCGCGAGCGCCTCCCACTGGGTCAGCCGGATCCAGTCGCTGTCCTCGCACGCCATCTCGAACCAGTAGCGGAGGCTCGCGCCCAGGTCGGCCGGCGCCTCGGTGATCCAGCCCGCGCGCTCCTGGAGCTTGCGGTCGAAGATCTCGCGGAAGAGATCCTCCTTGTTGCCGAAGTAGTGATAGAGCATCCGCTTGTTGACCCGCGCGCGCCGGGCGATGCGCGCCACGCGCGCCCCCGCGAAGCCCTCCGCGGAGAACTCGGCCAGTGCGGCGGCGAGGATGCGGTCGCGGGTCCGCTGGGGGTCGCGGGCATGTCCGGCGGCGGAACGCTTGGCGGGGGCGACGGTCGCCATGGGTGAGGTACCCGATAGTAACCGTCTGGATACTTCGCGTCAACTCCCCTGGCCGCTCAGGGGAGAAGCCGGGAGGGGGAGGCGGGGCCCCTTTAGCGGCGGCGGACCAGCGCCATGGTGCCGGCGCCGAGCGCGGTCAGCACGGCCAGCGTCAGGGTGGCGGCCTCCGGCACGGGCGTCGGGACAGGGCCTTCACCCACTCCCACGTTGTCCAGCGCCAGGGCGCCGGGCGTGGTGGCGAACCGGAGTCCGGCGAAGGTGACCGCCTGGAGGTCATACCAGGAGGCGGGTACCGAGTAGTGCGTGAAGCTCACGAGGGTGTCGAGGCCATAGAGGGCGCTCAGGACGCCGCCCCCGGTGCGGAACCCGACCAGACTCACCTGCTGCGCGTTCGGGGAGCCGGCCGGCGGGGAGAGATGGAGACCCGCCGCGTCGAACTCGTAGAGGGCGAACGGGCCCCCATCGACGCGGGTCACGGTGATGGCGGGCGCGGAGGCCTCCTGGCCGAGGTAGACGGCCGAGCCATTGCTCGCCAGACTGCCTCCGGGCAGGTCGATGGTCCGGAAGGAGCCCGCGAAGCGATACCAGTGCGTGTCGAGGGCCGTCACGGCGGGATTGCCGACGCTCTGCACGTCGTCGAAGGTGATATCGAGGGCGATGGCCGCCGCCGGCCACACCATCGAGAGCATCGCAACGAGAATGCAGGTCGGCGTGTTCATGTCGAGGCTCCTCCCGAGAGCGCTTCCTCCCGAGGCAAATCTCCTGCCACGAAGCGCGTGGCGGAACACGCCGCTACGAAACGCGTGGGCGCGATGCGGGGCGCCCGGCGGGCGTCCGATGGACGCGGGCTCGCATGACAGTGTCAGTGGGGGACGGGCGATGCGGTCGCCCGCTTTCGTCACCCCCGGCGTCGAGCCGGAGTCAGACGCGAGGCGAGGGCTGGGCAAAACAGTCGACTTCGTCTACACTTACCCATGGCCTTGGACTTGCAGCCCTGAGATCACGTGCCCAACCATCAGCGCCGCGACCCGAAGCCGGCGCGCCGGCCCACGCCGGCGGCGCTCAGCCTCTCGGGCTTCGAGGCCGCGAGCCTCGTCAAGTTCGCCTACTTCACCGACGAGGCGCCCACCCCCGGCACGCTGCTCTTCACGGCCTTCCGGCGGAACATGCCCCCCGGCGTCAAGGAGTTCACGGTCCGGAATCCGGTGACGTTCTTCTACGGCATCCAGCAGACGGGCGGCCTGCTGAACATCCAGGTCCGGTGGATCAACCCCGACGGGGTGCTGGCGCGGACAACCGATCAGCCGATGGATCAGTCGCAGAAGGGCGCCCTGTGGACCTGGCAGGTGGATCGGCTCGAGAAGCGGGATCTGGCTCAGGCTGGGGTCTGGGTGGTGGAGCTGCTGATCTCGGGCCACCGCGTCGGCCGCTATCCACTCCTGGTCCGGCCCGCCGCCCGCTAGCCCATCGCGGGCCTTGCGTCGCCCCGGCGCTTTGCTAGACTCGCGTAGGACTGAACCCGCGCCGATGCTCCCTTACCCCGCGTACGAGACCGAGGAGAAACCATGACGGGACGAGCGATCGTCCTGATCGTCGAGGACGAGCCCGACGTGCGCGAGCTGATCGCGGACGTGCTCGCCGAGAACGGCTACGAGATCGAGGTGGCCCCGGACGGCGCGGCGGCCCTCCAGCTCACCGATCAGCGCCGCTACGATCTGATCCTGAGCGATCTGCGGATGCCCAAGATGGACGGCGCCGCGCTCTACTGGGCCTTGCAGCTGCGCCACGGCGGCGCGATGCCCCGCATGATCTACGTGACCGGCCAGGCCCATTCGCTCGACTACGCGGGGTTCCTCGCCGCCTCCCGCGTGCCGGTGCTCTCGAAGCCGTTCAGTCCCGAGGACCTGCGCCAGGCCGTCCGCCAGGCCCTCACGAATACCGGCGACTAGCTCCGCTCATCCCCGCCTCTACGCGGGCGCTTGCGGGACACTCCGCAAGACCGCCACCCCGTCGGCCACCGTGTATTCGATACTCCTCTCCGGATGCCAGGAAGACCGTCCCATCCACGAGTCGCAGAGAACGTTCATCCGCGGCGAGCAGCTCGCCGGGCAAGATGCGGCGCACGAGTTCATCGGGCAAAACGAGATCCCTTTCCGGCCCGCCGCTACGAGAGTGTTGCGGGGACTGCAACGCGGCCAACCTCGCGGCGAGAGATGGTGAGCCGTGGTGGGATCGAACCACCGACCCCCTGATTAAAAGAAGCGCCTGACCCGTTGCCGCCCGGCGTCGCTTGTTACCGAGTTTTCCATATCTCGCGCACTTAGCTCGCTGGGCGGCTCCCGCTGTTTCCTCTTGTTTCCCTCCCGGTGATTGCCATACGATTGCCAGACGTCATGATCGGCACGATCACCAAGCGCGCGGTTGATGCTCTCGCCCCGGCGGCCGCGAACACGTTTCTCTGGGATCGCGAGCTCCCGCGCTTCGGCGTCAAGTGCACGCCGGCGAGCGCCAAGGTCTACATCGTCCAGTATCGGACCGGCCGCCGGCTGCGGCGCTACACCATCGGCCGCCACGGCGCGCCCTGGACGCCCGACCTGGCCCGCAAGGAAGCCCTGCGGCTCCTCGCCCTGGTCGCGAGCGGCATCGACCCCGCCGCGGCGAAGCTCGCGGGGCGGACGGCGCCCTCGGTGCGCGAGCTGGCCGCGCGCGTGCGCACGGAGCACCTCGTCAAGCGCCGGGCTGCCACCAGGATCGAATACGAGCGCCTCTTGAGGCTCCACATCCTCCCCGCGCTCGGAAGTCTCGCCGTAGCCGACGTGGGGCGCCCCGACGTGGCCAAGCTGCACCACGCGCTCCGCAAGACCCCGGCGCAGGCCAACCGCGTGGTGGCGGTCCTATCGAAGATCATGAACCTGGCCGAGCGGTGGGGCCTCCGAGCGGACAGCTCCAACCCGTGTCGGCACGTGGAACGCAACCGCGAGCAACGGCGGGCGCGTTTCTTGAGCACCGAGGAGCTGGGGCGCCTGGGCCAGGTCCTCGCCCAGGCCGCGCGCGGGCCCCTCACCCTGCCCGCCCGGCGGAAGAAGGCGCCCGCCGTCACCGTCACCGTGTCGCCCTACGCGCTGGCCGCGATCGCGCTCTTGATCTTCACGGGCGCCCGGCGGGGCGAGATCCTGGGGCTCCGGTGGGCCGACGTCAATCTCGAGCGGGGCGTGCTGCACCTGGTCACGAGCAAGACGGGCGCGCCCGTCGTCTACCTGAACGCGGGCGCCCGGGCGATCCTCGATCGACTCCCGCGCGTCGCGCGAAACCCCTACGTGATCGTGGGCGGCCGGGCGGGCGCGCACCTGGTGAACCTCAAGGACCCGTGGCAGGTCATCCGGCGGGCCGCGCAGCTCGAGGGCGTGCGGCTGCACGATCTCCGGCATACCCATGCCAGCGTCGGCGCCGCCGCCGGCCTGGGGCTCCCGCTGATCGGCGCCCTGCTCGGCCACACCCAGGCCGCCACCACGCAGCGCTACGCGCACCTCGCGGCGGATCCAGTCCGCGCGGCCGCGGAGCTGGTCGGCGCGCGCATTGCGAAGGCACTCGAGGCGTAGAAAAACGTGGCCAAGAAGAAGGCGCGGACGACCCTCAGAGTCTTCACGGGCCAGATCGCAGAGTGTCAGCGCCTCTACGAGGAGCAGGGCGACCCGCTGCGCGCCTGGCAAGCTTACGTGATAGCCCGGGCGCTCGGCATCGAGATCCCGGGGTGGGTGACCGCCTATCTTGACCGAGTCGCCAAGCAGCTCGCCGAGCTCAGCAACAGTGAGCCGAAGGCGATCGCGGGCGCCCTCGCGGGCGCGCTCGAGATCCAACGCCCCGGTGCGGGCACCGTGTTCTCGCGCCGCATGGCCGCCGCCCGTGATGATGAGCTGGCCCGCGACGTCGTGCGGCACCGCGCCGGCGGCTTGAGCTACACGGATGCGATCCACAAGTTAGCCGAGCACCACCGCGTCGGCGCGAAAACGGTGGAGCGAGCATACGCCGCCGCGAAGAAGCGGGGCCGGCTCCGTCGCCCCTCTGACGCCATCGCGCTGCGCCGCGATCATTTCCCCGACGGCGTTCCAGCTGGCAGCATCGTCGAGCTCGAGTCTGGCACGTATCGCGTCGAGCGGACGGTCGACGAGGACGAGCACATCATCGTCGTGAAGGTGGCGCGCGTCAGCGAGCCGAAGGCCACCTAAAGCGCCGCGTTCTACCCTCAAGATCTGACCCCCGCTTTTGTCGTCTCAGAATCTCCCCCTCGCTTTTGAGGGTGACTGCTATTGTCCGCGGGCGTTTCATGGTGGCGCCATGACTAACCAACTCCCGCCGCCGCGGATCATACGGACCCCCGACGCCGCCCGATTCGTCGGCCTCAGCGAGTCCTCCCTCGAGAAACTCCGATGCCGCGGCGACGGGCCCGCGTTCATCAAGATCGGAAGCCGCGCGGTCGGCTACTTGGTGGCGGACTTGGATGCCTGGCTCGTGAGCCGTCGGCGCTCGAGTACGTCCGAGCGCGCTCGGTGAGCCGGCCCGACGTCGAGCACCTGCTCGACCGGCTCGGCTGGGCCTGGGACGCCGGACTCTCTGCCCTGCTCGACCAGGCCGTGCTTGACGAAGAGGCGGCCCGGTGAAAACGATCGGGCTGACGATCTTATTCGACGGCGCCGAAGTGGCCGTCGCTCCGGTTGGCGCGCCCGGCTCCGAGATCGACCTCAACGAGCGGCTTGCGCAGTTCTGCGCGGCGGTGGCCGCGGATCACAACCTCTGCGCCTGCATCGCCGGCCTGCACGAGCACCGCGCGGGCGAATGCGCGCGGCGATGAAAGCCCACCTCGCGTCGCTGCTCTGGCGAGTCTACGATGGCGCGCTCGCGCCCGAGCACCTCGCGGACCTCCGCAAGAGCGGACTCACCGACGAGACGATCGCGGACCAGCTCTTTCGCTCCGTGCCCCCCGCGACGATTCCGAGACTGGTAGGGTTCGAGTGCCCCCGCGCGCGGAGCATGATGCTGATCCCGTTCCGCTCGCCGGCGGGCGGCTTCATGGACCACGTGCGCGTCAAGATCTTCCCGCCCCTCACCGACGCCGCGGGGCATAGCGTCAAGTACCTGCAGCCGCGCGGCGCCGGACCTCGCGTCTATTTCGTCGCGCGGTGCCTGGCCGACGTGCTCGAGGGCGACGCCCCGCTATGGATCGTCGAGGGCGAGAAGAAGGCGCTGGCCGTGGCCCAGCTCGGGCTGCCCGCCGTGGGGATCTGCGGGGTGGAAGGCTGGCACCAGCGCGGCGACGAGCGGCTCCTCCCGGACTTCGACGCGCTCCGGCTGCGCGGCCGGATTGTCGACGTGCTCCCCGACGGGGACTATCACACCAACCCCAACGTCCGGCGCGCCGTGCAGCGGCTCGGCTATGCTCTCGACGCCCGCGGCGCGCAGCCCCGCGTCCGGCTGCTGCCGTCGGAGCTGCCGCAGTGAAGCCGCCCAAGGTGGGAGCGGACGATCATCTCGCGACGGGCGGCGACGTCGCCGGGCTCCCGAGCGCGCCCCTCGGTTGGCCCCCGCCGCAGCCGTTGCCGACCGGGCTCCCGCCCGTGCCCGCGTTTCCGGCCGCGCTGCTGCCCACAGCCTTCGCCCCGTGGGTCGAGGACATCGCCGAGCGCGCGCAGTGCCCGATCGACTTTGTCGCGGTGGCGGCCGTCGTGGCCGCGGGCGCGATCGTGGGCCGGCGCGTGGCGATTCGCCCCAAGCGCCACGACGACTGGGCGGTGGTCCCCAACGTCTGGGGCCTGGTGATCGGCCCGCCCGGCATCATGAAGACGCCCGCGGTGAGCGAGGCCCTCCGCCCCTTGCAGCGGCTCGTCGCCCAGGCGCGCGAGACCTACGACGAGCAGCTGGCGGCCCACCGCTTCGCGGAGCACAAGGCGAAGGCAGAGCGCGAGCTCCTGCAGGCGCGCCTGAAACAGGCGCTCAAGCTCGGGACCGGCACCGAGGATCTCGAGGCGGCGTTCCGCGCGCTCGAGCTCGACCCCCCGACGGAGCGGCGCTACCTCGTGAACGATGCGACCGTGGAAAAGCTCGGGGAGCTGCTCCGGGAGAACCCGAACGGCCTGCTCCTCCACCGGGACGAGCTCGGCGGCTTTCTTCGCACCATGGATCGGGAGGGGCACGAGAACGACCGGGCTTTCTACAACGAAGCCTGGAACGGGACCGGCTCCTACACCTACGACCGCATCGGCCGCGGCACTGTCCGGATCGAAGCCGCCTGCATCTCGCTCCTCGGGGGCCTACAGCCTGGCCCGCTGGTCGCGTACCTCCGCGAGACCTTCGGCCACGGCAAGAACGACGACGGCCTGATCCAGCGCGTGCAGCTCATGGTCTGGCCCGACCGGGGCGGTGCGTGGCGGAACGTCGATCGGTGGCCCGACACCACAGCCAAGACAGCCGCCTTCGAGATCTTCCGCCGGCTGGCCCACATGGACGCGGCCGACATCGGCGCGCACCGCGAGGGCGCCTTGCCGTTCCTGCGCTTCACCCCGGAAGGCCAGGCGGTCTTCGACGCCTGGCGCGACCGGCTGGAAGCCCAGCTCCGCGCCCCAGACGAGCACCCGGTCGTGGTGTCCCACCTGGCCAAGTATCGAAGCCTCATGCCGGCCCTGGCGCTGCTCGGCCACCTGATCGACCACGGCGTGGGCCCGATCGACGTCGCGGCGGCCGAGCGGGCGGTCGCCTGGTGTGCCTACCTCCAGCCGCATGCACGCCGCGTGTACCAGAGCGTCACCGCCGGCCCTCAGGTCGCCGCCGTCACCCTCGGGGCCAAGCTGCAGGCCGGCCAGCTCCCCAGTCCCTTCCGGGCGCGGGCCATCGTGCTCAAGGGCTGGTCGGGGCTGACCGAGCCCGACGAGGTCACCGGCGCGCTCGACGTGCTCGAGGAGTACCGGTGGGTGCGCCGGGTGGAGCGCCCGTCGACGACCAGAGGCGGTCGGCCCACTGTCGAGCACGAGATCAACCCGAAGGCCCTGAACGGTTCTGTAGGTTTCGTAGGCCCCTCCCACGGTGTATCCGAGCCGGAGCGGGCCGGTTCTGTAGGTTTCGTAGGCGACTCGGGGGGTGTATCCGTAGCCGCGCCCTCGCGCGCGCGCGCACGCGATCGCCACGTTAATAAGATACCTCCTCCTCCTCCTCCTCCGGAGAACGCAGAGCCTGGGGATACCCAGGGCGACCCACTGACAAAACCTACGAAACCGGACGGGGTGGACCAGGTCTCCGACATCTTCGACCCACACCCCGCCAAGCCCGAGAAGGCCCTGCCGTGGTGAGCCCACGTCGAGTGCAGACGGGGTGTGTCGCACCGCGGCAGGGGGTGGGGGTACCCCCCCGGGTCGGGTTAGCTTCCTCCTCGGCCCCCTCCGGCGCGGGTCAGCGCGGGCTCAAAATCCACGCAGGCAGACCCCGCCAGGATTGTCCCCCTTGGAGGCCGTGGTGATGGCGCGCGCTGAGGCGATCGGGATGGCGGTGAAGGTCTTCGCCCGGGAGCTCGGGGTCTCGCCTCGTGCGGTGCGCCGGGCCGCGCACGACGGGCGGCTCACGCCGGCGTCGGTCTCGCGCAATAGGCGGGGGCACCTGGTGATCCTGGATCCCGTGAAGGCGAAGGCGGAATGGGCGGCGCACACCCGCCCGCGGGTCGACGCCCGCACCGCTGGGCGCTCGAGCGGGCCGGTGCCCGAGGCCCCGCAGCATCCGCTCCTCGCTGCCAGCGAGCAGCTCGTCGGGATGGCCTTGTCCGTCGAGAACGCCCTCCAGGCGGCCGCGGCCGAGACCGGAAAGCTGCCCGCCCGCTCGGCCTGGCGGCGCGTGGGCACCGAATGGAACGCTTTCACTGAAGCGCTGATCGTGATGCAGGCGTGCGTGCGGCGCGCGATCGGCGAGGAGGAGAAATAGCCATGGCCCCACGTGTTCAGGCCCTTGAGGCATTTGTAAAGCTTTTTGCGGACGACACCGAGCTCCGGAAGAGCTTCGGCGCGCTCGAGGGCTCGGCGCGCAAGGCGGGCACGGCCGCGGGCCTGAGCTACAGCGAAGGCCTCAACCGCTCGATCACCGAGACCGCGGTGACAGCACGGCGTGCGGGCGGGGCGCGGCCACTCCAGCTGCCCCGAGTGGGCGGGCGCGAGGTCGATCTCTCGTCGCCATTCAATCGCGGCTTCCAGCAATTCAAGACGGCGCGCGAGCTCGCGAACCTCACGGGGCAGGGTGGCGGGATCGTCCCCGGCGGTGGCCCGGGCGGTGGTGGTGGCGGCCGCGGTGGCTTCGGGGGCGGTGGTGGCGGCCGCGGCGGGGCCTTCGGTGGGCTGCTCGGCCAGGCCGGGCGGGCGGCGGGCTTCGGGGGCATCGGGTCACGACTCGGGCTGCTGGCCAACCCGGCGACGGCCGGGATCACCGCGGCGGTCACGGCGGTGTCGCTCTACACGCAGGGCGTGAAGGCCGCGACGGAGGCCGAGCGCGAGCTGGCCCGGGCCCGGGAGGCCGGGGACCTCGAGGGCGTGACGACGATATTTCAGAAGAGCGCGGCGGCCGTGAAGGACTACGACCGCGACGTGCTGGCGGCCACGGACACCACGACCGGCCTCGAGGCGGCGACGCGGCGGGTGCTGGCCGGGGTCTCGGTCGCGTGGGCCCAGCTGAGCGGGCGGGGCGTCGGGCAGCTGACGAAGGAAGCGGAGGCGGCGAAGAAGGCGGCTGTCGAGATGTGGCGCGGCTTCGGGGCGCCCAAGCTGGCGATGGAGGGGATCAAGCGGCAGAGCGACGAGCTGGCCCGCAGCGCGGAGCTGTCGATCAAGGCGGCCGGCGACACCATGGCCTACAGCGCGGCGACCGACATGCTCGTGCAGGCGAAGCAGCGGGCGGCCGATGCGGAGATCCGCGCTATCGAGGTCGAGAAGGGGCGGATCCGGCTGGACCTCGTGAACGGCAAGATCACCGAGGCCGAGGCCACGGATCGGCTCGCGGACGCGGACGAGCGGCTCGCCGCCGTCCGGCGGAAGGGCGCCCAAGACGTCGCCCAGATCGAGCAGGACCGCCGACGTCAGATCGCGGAGATGGACGCGGCGGAGCGCGACCACACGACCACGCTGGCGGACCTCGCGCGCCAGCGGCGCGATGCCATCGTGTCGACGCTCGCCCGGGTCGTGGAAGCCGAGGCCGTCGCGAATGGCCGCCTCGAGACGATCTTCACCGCGCGCGCAGCCCGGCAGACGGAAGACACGCAGCAGGCGCTCGCGAATCTCAAGGCGGAGACGAAGGGCCGCCGGCGGGCCCTCGAGCTGCGGATCGGCGGCGCCCAGGGTGACGAGCGCGTGAAGCTCGAGCGTGAGCTGTCGAAGGTGACGGCGGAGGAAGCGACGAAGCGGACCCAGATCGAGGGGAAGGCGGCGGAGGACCGGATCCGGCTCGTGCGGCAGACGCAGCAGGAGCTCCTCGCGCGGACCGAGCAGCTCTTCTCGATTCAGCGGACGCTCGGGCAGCGCTCGCTCCAGGATGATCTCACCCGCTTCACCACGACCGCGCACGCCGCGCAGGTGGGGAGCAAGACCCAGCTCGACGCCCTGGCCAAGGTGGCGGCCCAGGTGAAGGCGCTCAGCGACCAGGCGAAGGCGTTCCTCGGTGAAGCCCTCAGCGCGAGCGATCGACTGGCGAAGGCGCAGGGTCGCGAGCCGAGCGAGTTCGTCTCGCTCACCCAGCTCGCGACCGACGCCGCGGCGGACCAGGCCCGGCTCGAGGAGGCGCAGCGGACGCTCCAGTTCGGCGGCGCGATCAAGCGGGAAGACTTCGACGCGCTCCGAGGCGGGGCGCTCGAGCAGCTGCGCACGCAGGCCGGCGCCGGCCGGTCGGTCACCGCCCGCGATCTGGCCCGGATGAGCGTCGACCAGGGCCAGGGCTTCGACGCCTTCTCGGCCGGGCTCGCCGGCGCGGGGGGCCTGGCCCGGCCGGACAACCTGTTCGGCGCGCAGCTGGGCGCCGCGTTCACGCCGCCCGCCGATCTCTTCCGGGACCGCGTCGGTGACCTGACCGGGAGTTTCGACGCGCTCGTGACGTCCGGCGACGAGGCCTTCGCGTCGCTCGAAGACGTGGCGACCCGCACCTTCGCAAAAATCCGGGCGGCCGCCGAGACAACCGGCGCGGCGGTCGCGGTGGGCCTGGTGGAGCGGGTGAAGCAGTCCATCGCGCGGGATCTGGACCGCGACATGAAGCTCTACTGATGGCCACCAGGATCCCGATTCGGGTGGCCGGCGAGATCTATTCCGTCCGCCTCTGGTCGGAGCTCACGCCGGAGGAGCACGCGGAATGGCTCGCCGTCCAGCTTGAGATGCACTGCCCCGAGATGCCCGTGCGCGTGCGCCAGCGTCTCACCTTCGGTCAGCTCTGGCGGATCTCGCGGCTCGTCTTCGAGCAAGAGGCGCCGGTGTTCGACGGCGCGGCCGTCTCGATCGACCACCCCCAGCCCGGGCGCGAGCTCGGCGAACAGGAGTAACACCCATGACTTTCTCAGCCACGTCAGCCGGCAAGAAGCCCGCTCCCACCCCCAAGCCCGCGCCCGAGCCGATCACTGTCGAGCCGGTCCGCATTCACCCCCACGATCCCTGGGCGGACAGCATCGACTCGGAGCGCCTCACGGCCGAGGGGCGCGCGGCGCTGCCGGACGACGAGCTGGCGCCGGATAGCTGGTTCCGTCTGTCCCCGGCGACACGCGCGCGCTTAGGCGGCCTAGTACGACTGTGTTATAACAGTTAGGGAATTCATGGGGTACGCTGCCA
>JBBDXN010000109.1:0-8872 GCA_040902305.1 Candidatus Rokuibacteriota bacterium
TGGCAGCGTACCCCATGAATTCCCTAACTGTTATAACACAGTCGTACTAGGCCGCGGGCCGGTAGCTAGGCCGCCGGCGGGGTTTGCCTCGCGGTGGTGCTGGTCTCGAAGGTGTAGAGGAAGTTGGTGAAGCCGAGGTCGTAGTCGGAGATGCCGGCCTGCCCGGTCATCCGCATCCGCGTGTCGTAGAGCCGGCGCATCCCGGCTTCGACCTTCTGTCCGACCGCGGTCGAGGGTGGCCGGAGCGCGCCGAGCGCCTGGCGCAGCTCGGGACGGAGAGCCGAGCGCGTCACGAGCCGGTCGAACGCCCCCTTCTGCTCGCCCGCCAGCACGTGCAGGTCGCGATACAGGCGCTCGAGCCGCGCGGCCTGCCGCAGCACGGGCTCCCCGGACGCGGCCAGGGCGAGGTAGGCGAGCAGCTGCGCAGGCAGCTCCTTCCAGTAGCCCTTCCGGTGGCAGAACTCGTGCGCGAGCACGTGCGGCTCGAAGGGCCCGGTGTCCTTGAAGATCGCGACGTCGCCGGACAGCATGTCGCAGGCCCCGAGCGCGAACGGGAACGCCAGCCCCGCGAGCGTGGCGCCGCGCACCTCCGTGCTCGTGCGCACGCGCTGCCCGGTGAGGCCCGCCATGTAATCCGTGAGGTGCCGATCGACCTCGACCGCCAGCTCGCGGCGGGGACGGCGCCAGGGGACGAGCTCGTCGCTCAGGCGCTCGGCGAGGGTCCGCACCTCCGCCTCCCGGACCTCGCGCGGCATCGGCACGAGGTGACGCACGTCGGCGCCGAATTCCCGGCGGAAGTCGATCTTCCGGATGCCCCGGCGGTCGTGCCAGTCGCGGAGCGCGCTGCCGAGATAGGCGCCGAACACCGCGGCCTGCACCGCGCGCCCGAGCGGCGTGACGCCCAGCAGGGCCCGCACCACCAGCGGCGCCCCGACCACCAGGTCGAGCGGCGCGACGGGCCAGTAGGTCGCCCGGTTCGAGATCCTGACCTCGTCCGGCGTGCGCATCGTCAGCTAGTGTCGCACGTCTCAAGCCGGGGTCCCACCTTGCGTGGCCCGCGCCTCGTGTCGCAATGACCCGGTAGTTGTTTCCGGCGGACCGGGTCCCATCCATCTCGATCTCCTGTTCGCTCGCGCCATTAGAACTGGCACGGCCGATGCTGCCCCTGAAACAAGAAAACCCAGGAGAGGAGGGGATCGCATGAGCAACATCTTCTACATCATCGGTGTGGTGGTGGTCGTGTTGTTTATCTTGGGGTATCTCGGGTTCCGTTGAGAGCCGTCTGAGCATCTTGTCGCACTGACCTGGCCGGAATCGGCGGGTTCGCGGTGTACCAGCACCCGATGGCGCTCGTGCGGGAGCTGGCGCGCCGGGGGCGTCGCGATCTCACCGTGATCGGCGCGGTGAATGGCAATGACGTCGACCTGCCGGCCGGCGCGGGCTGCCTCCGCCGCGTCGAGTCCTCCTACGTGGGGCCGAATTTCCGTCGACGGGTCGAGCGCGGCGAGCTCGAGATGGTCGACTATCCGGAGCTGCTCAGCTTCGACCGGTTCCGGGCCAGCCAGGATCGGCTCAGGTTCTGGCCGTGCGACTACCTGGGCGGCGCCCGCGCCGGAGGACCTGGCGTTGCTGCGCCACCGCGTCGACCCGCGGGGCATCCGGCTGCCGCGCCCGGGCGGCCGGCACTGGACCAAGGTCCAATAGCCGGGCGACCGCGCGCCCACTAGAGTAAAACGATGCGCAAGTGTGAAACGTGTCGCAAGGACCTGATCGTGGAAGTGGCGCGGTTCTGCGGTGACGACTGCCGTTCCCGATTCGTGGAGGGACTCAGGAAGGGCACCCCGAGCCAGCCCGGGCGCCGAGTGGCCCGGAGGCGGCGCCGGCGGGGCCGCTGAAAGGGAGAGCGCCGTGTTCATGTCGCGGTTTCTGATCGCGTTCGTCGTGCTGTTCGTCGTCTGGGCGCTGGACGCGTTCGTCCTGCATCTCGCGGGCGGCCTGATTCACGTGCTCCTGGCGGTCGCGGTCGTCCTGGTGATCGTCCACTTCCTGCGCGGCCGGCCATAGCGCCGCGTCTCGCTCGCCATGTGCTTCGCGTGCAAGAGCGACGCTCGCTGTGAACACCCGTTGAACGACTGCGCCACCGTGAAGGGCGAGTACTGCCTCGTCTGCCACCACAACTCGTCGCTGGCCGCGCCCGCTCGCCGGTCGACGCCGCTGGGCCCGCGGAAGGACCGTCCGAGCCTGTCCGCCCTCTTGCGCGAGATCCGGCAGCGCCGCGGCCGCCAGCTCTAGACCCTCGCCGGCTCTAGAACCCTCGCCCCCGGAGGGGGAGAGGGCAGGGTGAGGGGGCGCGCTACGCGACGGAGCCCGCGATCTCCTCGGCCTGTCCCCGCGTCACACCCATCGCCAGCCCGGCGGTGACCAGTTCCTCCCAGGTCGTCGCGTCGAGCGGAATGCCCGCCCGCTGCCGCGCCTCGCGCGCCAGCCGCTCGGGATCCCCCGGGACCAGCACTGGGCTCGCCGGCTCGGCCGGGGGCGAGGCCTTCACGTAGCCCACGAAGCCGTCGATCTCGCGCCGCATCCAGTCCACGCCCGCCAGCCGCGCCGGGTCGACGAGCACGCTGAACATGTTGTTGACGATCCCGCCGCGGCGCGGGTTGTCGGGCTGAATGGTCCCGCCGCCCGACATGGCGCCGGCCAGCAGCTCGGTGAGCACGGCCAGGGCGTAGCCCTTGTGCGCGCCGAAGGGCAGGAGCGCGCCGCGCGGCTCGCGGTACATCACCTCCGGATCGTTGGTGGGCGCGCCCTGCGCGTCGATCAGGTTGCCGTCGGGCAGCCGGTGGCCGGCCCGCTTCGCGACCAGCACCTTCCCCAGCGCGACGCCGCTCGTCGCCATGTCGAGCAAGAGCGGCGGCTGGGTGGCGGTGCCCGGCATGGCGATGCAGACCGGGTTGGTGGAGAAGCGCGAGTCGCTGCCCCGGAAGGGCGCCACCAGCGTCGCGTGGTCGGTCACGTTGACGAAGTGGAGGGAGACGAGGCCGGCGGCACTGGCCAGCTCGCCGTACGCGCCGACCCGCCCGACGTGGTGCGAGCCCGCGAGCGTCATGACCACCACGCCCGTCTCCCGGCAGCGCTCCATCGCCGCCGCCATCGCCTCGCCCGCCACCCGGCGCCCGAACCCGCGCTGGCCGTCGAACATGAGGAACGCGCCGTCGTCCTTCACGACTTTCACCGAGGTGTTGGGCACGACCAGCCCCGCCTGGAGATGCCGCACGTAGTGTGGGATCAGGCCGACGCCGTGGCTATCGTGGCCGGCCAGGTTGGCATCGACCAGGTGGCCGGCGACCAGCTCGGCCTCGGCGGGCTCGCTGCCCCCGCGGCCGAGGATGGTGGCGGTCAGCAGGCGCAGGCGGTCGGGGGATACGCGCATGAGCTTCTCCTCGAGGGGATGGACACCCGCCGAGCCTACGCGCCGGCGCGGCGTGAATCAAGACGGCGGCCTAGCCTCGTCCGCCGCCCCACTCCCGTCTGAGCCGTTCGCGGCTGTAGCCGGCCTGCTCCAGCTGCTTCATCACGAGCGACACGCTGGTGGCACTGAGGGTCTGGGGGCCGTGTCCGAGGACCACCACGTGATGGCCCCGCAGCTGGAAATGCTTGTGCCCGTCGGCGCGCTTCACCTTCACCGCGCCCTCGCGCAGCAACCACCTCTCGAGCTCCCGCCGCGTGATCACGTGGGGTCAGGTCTTACATTACGACATTTCGTGAGCCCGGATCCCATCCGGCCGGTGATCGGTATACTTCGGTATACTACTGAATTCGACCCAGCAAGGAGGGACACATCATGGCCCCCAAGGGGTTCTCCCACATCGGCCTCTCGACGCTGGATCTGGACCGCACGCGCGACTTCTACGAGCACGTGCTCGGGTTCAAGCCGGTTCGCTGCGACATCCTCAAGGTCAAGGAAGGCGGCCAGATCCGTCACATCTTCTTCGATACCGGGCGCGATCAGCTCATCGCCTTCATGGAGGCCAGCGACGTGCCGGGCATCCCGGCGGAGTACGACGCGGGCATCAACCGCGGCCTCGGCGTGCCGGGCGCGTTCTATCATTTCGCGCTCGAGGCGGGCTCCGAGGCGGCCCTGGTCGAGAAGCGCCACGAGCTGCTCGCCAAGGGCGTCGAGGTCACCGAGGTGGTGGACCACGACTGGGCCAAATCCATCTACTTCAAGGATCCGAACGGCATCCAGCTGGAGTTCTGCTCCTTCACCCGCAACCTGAACGCGGCCGATGCCCGCATGCAGCCCCGCGCCGAGATCTCGGTCCGCCGGCTGGGGCTGGAGGATCCCGTCGCGCTGAGCTCCTCGAAGGGGTGACGGCAGGGGGCCCAAGATGGAGCGAGTTCTTTACGTGGTCGCGCGGGAGAATCCCTTGCTGGTCGGCTATCTGATGACCAGGACGGCCGCCCGCTCCTCCGGCGGGCCGCTCGTGGACATCAAGCTCGACGAACGGCGCGGCGAGCGTCGGCTGGCGAGTGAGGCGCGAGACCCGGACCGACGCAGCCGCGACCGGCGACTGCGACCCAGCCTGGACCGCGACCTCCGCTCTCGGGGCTACGCCACCGTGCGCCAGTCCGGGGTCAGCCCACCGCGGCCCGGCGAGCCCGAGCCGGCGCCGGCCATGGCCTGGCAGCCCCGGTCGACCTGGGAGCGGCGCGCAGTCCGAGCGGGGCGACGGCGCTACGTGCTCTGGGGGTCGATCGTCATGCTGCTCGCGGCGGCCGGGGTGTCGATCGTCGTTGCCCGGTCCGTTCGCTGGACGCCAGTCGCGCCACCGCCCGATCCGCAGGTCGCACCGCAGGTCGCACCGCAGGTCGAGGAGGCTCTTCCACCTCCACCCGCCTCGAAGGCCGAGACGGTGGTGCCCGCCGCGCCCCCGCTGCCGCCAGCGAAGCCAGCGCCGATACGGATCGTCAGCATGCGCTCCGCCGGTGTCGTGCTGTCCGTCGACTCGAAAGCCGGAACGCTCGTGCTCGAGGACTGGGGAGCCGCCGACGCGACAGGGCGTCGGCGTGTCGAGGTGGCCCCCGACGCCCGCGTGCTGCTGTCCGAGCGGGACGAGCAGGCCGGGGATCTCAAGTACCCGTTCAAGGACACCGTGATCAGCCTCTCCGAGATCCGCCGCGGCGACTACGTGGTCGTGGAGCTGCAGGGGCCGGAGGGGAAGGAGCTGGCGCGTTCGGTCGTGGTGACCCTCAGAAGGTGAGGGGTATCCTGAGCGCGGTTGAGGCTACCGTGCGTAGATCAGGGCGTCGGGCACCCGACGCGTCGTTCAGACGCCGATAGACCTTTCTCCGCTCACACACGGTGACCTCAAATGTCGGAATGTAAGACCTGACCCCGACCTAGGGGCTCGCGTATTCGACGAGGCGGCAGAGGGCGTTGACGAGCTGCATCTCTTCGATGGACTGGCAGCGGGCTTCCAGCAACCGGGGGGAGCAGACGAGGACCGCGAGGCACTGGGCGCGGGAGATGGCCACGTTCAGGCGGTTGCGGGAGAAGAGGAAGGAGAGGCTGCGGGGGACGTCCTCGCCGCTGGAGGTGGCCATCGAGAAGAAGACGATGGGCGCCTCCTGGCCCTGGAACTTGTCGACGGTGCCGACGCGCACCCCGCTGGGGAGGCCGGTGCGCAGCCGGAGCACCTGGGCGTTGTAGGGCGCCACGACCATGAAGTCGTCGTCGCGGAGCGGGCGGGTCGCGCCGTCCGCATCCGTGAAGGTCCCGCCGCGCATGCCGGCGATCAGCGCCGCGACGCGGGCGATCTCCTCGTCGGAGGACGACTTGTTGCCGTCGTGATCGACCGGCTCGAAGCGGATGCCGGTGCCGGAGGACGTGGTCCGGCGCTCGGCCGAGTCGTCCGAGTGCAGCCGGCCCGCGTAGACGATCTCCGAGATGAACGCGGAGACGGCGGGGTGCATGCGGAAGCTGCGCTCGAGGAAGACGCCGCGGTCTTCGGGGATCGTCGGGGCATCGCCGAGCAGGTGCTCCAGCACGGACGCGCCGGTCCCGAGCGGATGCACCCCCTGGGAAACCTGCGCGAGCTGCAGGGGATCTCCCAGGAGGATCACGTTGCGGGCGGCCGTGCCCATCGCCAGCGCGTCGGCGAGGGAGACCTGGCCGGCCTCGTCGATCACGAGATCGTCGAGCGTGCCGTCGAGATCGGGGCGCGAGAAGAGCCACGCGGTTCCCGCGAAGAGCTGAACGTCGGGGCCCGCGTCCGCGAACGTCGAGTTGTCGGGGGCGCTCTTGATGAACTCGCCGTCATACCCGGACTCGGAGTTCGCGCCCGACGACTTCTTGAGGCCCTTGAAGCGGAGGCCGGTCTCCCGCGCGACCGCCTCGATCTCGTCGAGCAGATTGTGGATGGCCTTGTGGCTCTGGGCGGCAATCCCGACGCGCCGCCCGCTGGCCAGCAGGTGCGCGACGATGCGGGCGCCGGTCCAGGTCTTGCCGGTGCCGGGCGGGCCCTGGAGGAACAGGTAGCTGCCGTCCAGCCCGAGCGCGAGGGCCTTCATCGCGGAGAGATCGGTGGTCTGGATCCGAGTGTCGGCCGCCAGGCCCCGGATCCGGGGCCGCTCACGAGCCAGGATCGCCTGGAGCGCCGGATAGCGCCCATCGTTGGCGCTGATCGATTCGGCGACGCGCAGGACGGCCGCGCGCTGGGGCCGGTCGTCGATCGGGCCGCCGGCGACGATCTCACCGGGGAGCGGCGTGGAGCCGAGCTTCGGGCCCCGCACGAGCTGCAAGACCCCATTGGTGTCGTCGATGGCGAGGATCTCGCCCGCGTTCCTGCCCGTCGCGGGATCATGAACGGTATGGCCGGGCCGAAGCTTGTGGTCCTGGATCGGGAACCTGAGCGTGTGCACCAGCGACTTCTTCCGGGGCTGCGGCGGGGTGTGCCGGTCGACCTCGAGGTAGGCGATCGCCTCCGAATCTTCCAGCAGCTCGTCCGGCGGCTTGCCGAGGCGATCGAAGTACGCCCACCAGGCCGGGCGCGCCTCGCGCCGGTGGTACTCCAGCAGCTCGCCCGCGAGCCAGCGCGGCGTCCCCGGCTCGGCCCCGTCGACCAGCGCCTGCCGCAGCCGCTGCCGGGCGTCCAGGGCTTCGCCGGCCTCGGGTGAGAGCGGCGGCGGCTCCGGCGCCTCCGGCCAGGGAAGATCAGCCGGGCGGGCCTGGTGCAGCCACTCGAGGAGCCCCAGCGTGGCCCGGCAGTCCTCCAGATTGTAGGCGGCGATCTCGTCGAGCAGCCCCGGGCTCCGCTGATGAAGCCAGCGCTCGTAGTTGAGGATCGCCTGCGTGCCCGACTTGACGGAGCCGGTCCGCGTGAAGCCGAAGAGGGCCTCCAGCTCCTTGAGCGAGTAGCTGGGCACGCCCGCGCGCAGGGCCCGGCGGACGATCGTGTGGAGATCCACGAAGACCTGCCGGCGCAGCAGGTCGTCCACCTGGGTCTCGCGCGTGACGTGCTCGGCCATGAGCCGCTTGAGCGTGCTCGGCTCCGAGCCGCTGAAGTGGTAGACGTGCAGGTCGGGATACCGCTCGAGCCGCGCGTGGATGAGATCGACCAGGCCCTCGAACGCCCGGCGCTCGCCGTCGCGGTCGTGGGCCCAGAACGCCTGGTATCGCGGCTCCTCGCCGTCCCGCAGGAGGAGCCCGAAGAGATACTCCAGCCCGCGCGCGGGCTCGAAGAAGGGGTGCCCCTCGAGATCGAAGATGAGATCGCCGGGCGACCGCGGAGGAAGCGCCGCGAAGCCGCGCGCCGGCTCGATGTCGAGCGCGCGCCACTCCAGCGTGCCCGTCCGCTGCCGGATCAGCTGAAGCCCCGCCTGGTCGCGCAGGGTGCCGAACGTCGAGGGGGCCATCCGCGCGACCGAGGCATCCGGCCGCGTCTCGGCGAGCGCGGTCAGCGTGTGGATGCCGCCGGCGAACAGCCGCTTCACCTGGTCGCGGTGGATGCCGGCCACGCGCACGACGTGGTCCTCCTCCTCCAGCCGGTCGTCGCAGGGCGAGCGGAAGTCGCAGAACGAGCAGTGGTGACAGGGGTAGGGGCCGGTCGCGGGCCGCGCGCCCACCGCGGCCTCGAAGCGCTGGCGGACGCGCCGGTAGTAGGCGGTCACGTCGGCCAGGCGGATGGCGACCCGCTCGCGGGTCCCGAGGACGACGTAGGCCAGGTCGGGCGCGAGCTGCTGCGTGTCCGCGAGGGCCTGGCTATAGAAGGAGAGCTGCAGCGCATGCTCCGGGCGCGGATGCCGGGCCAGCTTCGTGTCCAGCACGTGATAGCTCCAGGCGCCCAGCGCGGAGGGTCGCTCGACCCGCTCCAGGAAATCCGCGATGCCGCGCCAGCCGTGCGCGAAGAAGACGGCCTGGTAGACGTAGTCGGCGCCCGCCCGCATCGCCTCCGCGGTGCGCCGGGTCCCGTCCGCGAAGTCGCGCGCGGTGTTCAGCCGCACCTCGACCACGCGCCGGCCCGTGGCGCGGAGCGTCTCGAGAAAGGCCTGCTCGTGCTCCTCGCCCTTGGTCCTCAGCAGCTCGGCGTAGGCGTTCTCGTAGCTCGGCCGCCGGCCGTGTTCAAGCGCGAGGGTCAGGTCGAGCTGCGTGAGGTGCTCGCAGGCCAGGAAGTTGCCGAGGTCGGAGGGGGAGAAGAGGAGCTGGTCGTCGCGGTGCTGCATTGTGTTCTTACTGGGCTGCTCAACGCGCCTACAGGTGCACCCGGTAGCGCTTGAGGGCGTCGGGATCCACCGTCGCGCCGAAGCCCGGGTGATCCCCGAGCCGGAGGGTGCCCGCGTCGGTCGCGATCTCGACGATGCGGTCGAACGGCAG
>JBBDXN010000109.1:8882-20217 GCA_040902305.1 Candidatus Rokuibacteriota bacterium
GTCGAGCCGCGCCGGCTCGACGACGACATCGCCCGCCATCTTCAGCGGCCCCACCGCCTCGCAGCCGTCAATGATCGCTTCACTCACGGCGGCCACGCTCGCTTCCGCGAGGGTCGACAGCGTCAGCCCGAAGCCGTGCCCGATCACGACGCGCAGGCCGGCCGCGGCGGCGCACTCCACCATGGCGAGCGTGCGGAGCAGGCCGCCCTGCTTCATGACCTTCACCTTCACCAGGTCGGCCGCCTCGCGGCGGATGATCTCGATCAGCGAGGCGGGGCCGGTCACGCTCTCGTCCGCCATGAGCGGGATGCCGATGGCCCGCCGGATCTCGGCGAGCCCGGCGATGTCGTCGCGGGGAATCGGCTGCTCGACCAGCGTCAGGTCGTAGGGCTCGAGGCGCCGGATGAACGGCACCGCCTCCGCCGGCCGCAGGCTCTCGTTGAAATCGACGCGCAGGGCCATGCGGGAGCCGACCGCCGCCCGCACCGCGGCCACGCGCGCGATCCCGTCGGGCGCGGCGCCGGACACCTTGATCTTGGCCGAGCGGAAGCCCCGCGCGAGCCATCCGGTGGCCTCCCGCGCGGCCTGCTCGGGCGGCACCGTGCCGATCCAGGCGTTGAACGCGACCTCGTCCTTCACGCGCCCGCCCAGGAGCGAGTGCACCGGCAGGCCGAGGGCGCGCGCCTTGAGATCGACCAGGGCCATCTCGACCACGGCGATGGCCTCGTAGCGCCCCGGCGCCGCGCCGTCCATGAGGGCGAGCGCGCGGCGCACGTTGAACGGGTCGGCGCCGGTCAGCGTCGGGCCGATGCGCCGGACGGTGTCATGCACCTCCGCCGCCGACATGGCCGAATAGCCCGGCGTGGGATCGACGTTGCCCCAGCCCTCGACGCCGTCGTCGCTCGTGACGCGCACGAGCACGCTGCGCTGGACGGTGGCGACGCCGTGCACGCCGTGGACGGGCTCCCGCAGCGGCACGTCGACGAGGATCGGCTCGATGCCGACGATGCGCATGGCAGAGAGGATCTGCCCGGAGCGGCCCGGCGTCAAGGGATCGAGCGCGTCCGGGCCCGCCCCCTCACCCTGCCCTCTCCCGCTCCGGGGGCGAGGGGATCGAGGGTAGCTAGCGCGCGAGGCGGCCGCCGTCCAGGCGCCCGCCCGCGTCCGGGCAGCTCTCCGGCGCGAGCAGGAAGAGCCCCTCGACGACGGCCGCGACCCCGGCGAGATCCACGGCATGCCCGGTCATGAGCGCGCGCTTCTCGCACGCCGTGGGCGTGAGCCGGTCCGATGGCAGCGCGGGCGCGGTGAAGGCGCACCCGGCCACCAGCCCTGCCGTGAGCGCGCCCAGGCCCCGCCGCCGGCCGCGAGACACCGCCGGCTCCGGGCCGCCGTCAGCGCTCCGCGGCGAGCACCGCGGCGAACGTCTCCACCAGGCTCTCCAGCTCCGCGTCGCCCATGGGCGTGGAGAGGCACCCGAGCCCGGTGATCGACATCAGCACGCCGCGCTCCATGAGCCCGCGGATCAGGCGCTGCAGGCGCGCCTCCTCCTCGGGCGTGGTGCGCGTGCTGCGGTAGTCGATCAGCTCGCGATCGGTCGGGTGCACGCGGAAGAGCGAGCCCAGGCCGGTGACCGCGCCGGGCACCCCCGCGCGCTTGAAGCACGCCTCGAGGCTGCCGCGCAGCTTGGCCCCCAGCTCGTCGAGTTTCACGAAGGCGTCGGGCGTCAGCAGGCGCATCCCGGCCAGGCCCGCGGCCATGGTGACCGGGTTGGCGTTGAACGTCCCGCCGTGCGGCGCCGCCGGCTTGCCGCCGGTCGGATCGAAGACCGCCATCACGTCGGCCCGGCCGGCCACCGCGCCCACCGGGAAGCCGCCCCCGATGATCTTGCCGAGCGTGGTGAGGTCCGGCGTGATGCCGAAGAGACCCTGCGCGCCCCGGTAGCCCACCCGGAACGTGATGACCTCGTCGAAGATCAGCGCGATGCCGTGAGCGGCCGTCACCTCGCGCAGCGCGCGCAGGAAGTCGCGCTGCGCCGGGATCAGCCCCACCCGGTTCGGGATCGGGTCCACCAGCACCGCCGCGAGCTGCGTGGCCTCGCGCTCGATGCGGGCCACGGCCAGCTCCGCGCGGTTGAACGGCAGCACCACCACGTCGTCGAGCACCGCGGGCGGCACGCCGCGCGAGTAGGCGGTGCTGGCCGGCGCGGCCAGCGCGCCCCAGTTCTCCGGGGAGGAGCCGAGGCTCACCTCCGCGTAGTCGTAGGAGCCGTGGTAGGCGCCCTCGAACTTGGCGATCTTCGGCCGGCCCGTCCAGGCCCGCGCGCCCTTGATCGCCATCATCACCGCCTCGCTGCCCGAATTGGTGAAGCGCACGCGCTCGGCGGAGGGCAGGCGCTCGCAGATGACGGCGGCCAGCTCGATCTCCTCGGGCGTGGGCAGGGGGAACGACGCGCCCTGGGCGAGGCGCTTCGTGGCCGCCTCGACGATCGCCGCGTGGGCGTGCCCGTGGATCAGCGCGGTGTAGTTGTTCAGGCAGTCGAGCCGGCGGTCGCCCTCCACGTCGGTGATCCAGCAGCCGTCGCCCGAGGCCGCGTAGGGCGGGTAGGGCGCCATGTAGACGGTGGTGCGCGTGTTGCCGCCCGGCATCACGCCCTGGGCCTGCGCGAAGAGCGCGGCCGACTTCGAGCCGGGCGCGGCCCAGCGTCGGGTCTCGGCGAGCGCCTGCGGGGACTTCACGGGGGTGGTGGGGGGCATGTGGGGATCCTCCGGCGGAGATTATAGTCGCTACGGCGCCTTCGGCACACGCCGCCGCCGGCCGCGGTGGCGCGACCCGGCTATCGAGGCGCGGGGCCGGCAGCGGCCAGCGGCGGGGACTCCGGCCGGGCGTAGCTGACGGTGAGGATCTCCCAGAGGTGGCCGTCGGCGTCCTGCCAGTAGAGGTTCTTCCCGCCGAGCCGGTGATTGATCTGCATGTCGGTCTCGCCGAGCGGGGAGCTGCGATACGCCATCCCGGCCGCCCGGATGCGCCCGAGGATGGCGTCGAACCCGGCATCGCTCACGTGGAAGCAGTAGTGATGCCACTCGAACCGCTCCCGGTCCGCGAAGTCGAGGGTCAGCGTCTCGTTGACGTAGACCGGCGTGAAGGGACCTTGCGCCTCCTGCCACGGCACGTCGAGCAGATGGGCCAGGGCCCTCGCGCCCGCGACCGGGTCGTGGGACGGGACGATGAGGTGATCGAGCTGGATCGCCATCCGCACTGCATCATGCGCCGCGGGTGGCAGGGCGGTCAAGAAGCCGGGCGAAGGCCTCGAGGCCCGCGCACCCGGCCTGGCGGAACGCGGGGAGGATGTCGGGACCGCTCACGACCTCACCATCCGATTCGCGGTCGTGGCGAGCGCGGTCAAGGTGCGCTCCATCTCCCGGCACATCCACGTCCTGTCGGCATCGCGCGGCACCCCGACCGCTTCGCCGAACGCGGCCGCGCAGCGCGCGAACGGCAGTGGGATCAGGAACTCGTCCCACGACGGCAGGCAGAGGGCGGGGTGGGCGGCGACCGCGACGGGCACGAGGCGAGCGCCGGTGAGGGCAGCCAGGGCGATGGCCCCGGGCTTGAAGACTTCGCGGGGACCGCGTGGCCCGTCGGGAGCCACCGCGATGTCCTCACCGCGGTCGAGGGCGGCCGCCAGCGCGCGCCCGGCCGCGCGCGCCCCCCCCGACGAGGAACCCCGGACGACGCCGAGGCCGAAGCGGCCTGCGAAGCGCGCCATCAGCCCGCCGTTGCGGGAAAGGCTCACCAGCACGCGGGGCGCCCGCGCGCCGTGGCTGGCTCGCAGGCGCGCATTCAGCCAGGGCGCCATCAAGATCCGGCCGTGCCACACCACGTAGATGAGCGGGCGTTCGGAGTGCCAGAGAGGAACGAGCGGGGCGACGCCGCTCAGCGTCACCCGCAGCGTGGGTCCCAGCGCCTGCACGAGCGCCGCGACCAGGGGTGGCGCCAGCGTCCAGATCGTCGTGTTCGTTCTCCCCTCACCGGCCGGTCAGTCGAGCCGCCCAGCGGGCCGGTCGCCGTCACGCTTGGCGAGCAGCCGCTCGGCGACGGCAGCTCAGGTCACGACCGCCTGGCGCGACGGCGAGCGGTACGCCGCCTGGCCACGGCGGTGGTGCGCTTGCGGGCGCGCCCGGCCCTGGGCTTCGTCCTCGGCCCGCTCCTCGGAGGGGGAGCGCGGTCCGGCTCCGGTCCGGCAACCGGCGTCGGCGGGAGGTCGCCCTCGTGGATCGTCCGGGGCGGACGTTGCATGAGATCACTCAGGACGCGACTTCCCACCGCTCTGAGCTCCGCATCCTTGAACTTGGCGAGGTACTTCTGCAGCGCCGCCAGCTCCTTCTTCGAGCGCGGCGTCTTCGGAAAGGCCTCCTGCATCTTGCGCACGAAATCGAACGCCTCTTCCGAGGTCTTGGGCGACACCGAGTCGATCCCTCGTTTGGCCATGGCCGCTCCTTTCTACGGAATTCCCAGGACCGCCGCCACGTGGGCGATCGTCTGCGGCGAGCTCATGATGATGAAGTGCGCGGCGTCGGGGCCGGTGACGGTGATCACGTTGCCGGGAACCTGGTTGGCGAGACCGATGTCTCGCGTGGTCCACGCGGGCTGCGTGCCGTCGCCTGGAGCGATGGAGCTGTCGGCGATCGGACTCGGCAGGATAGGCGGTACCACCTTCCACGTCGTCGTGCTGAGCGTACTGTTCGTGGTCGTGTCGCCTCGGATGTTGATGAACTTCGCGGCCCGGGCCGGCGACAGCGGCGCGGTGAGGGTGTTGAAGAGAGTCGCCGCCTTGGCGAGCTCGGCGGGATCGAATCCGCTTTGCGCCTGGGTGGGATACCGCTGCCCCGGGGGCTGCGGATCGTAGGGATCCACCGGGGTGTGCGTCACGAAATCGGCGCTCGGATAGCTCGCCAGCGGGTAGGCGGGATCGTTCTGAAAGTCGGCCTGGTGGGCATTGTAAAAGCCCTCCGGGAGGAAGTGCCAGGAATAGCATCCGGGAAGCGAGGAGAGCGTCTTGATGATGTCCTTCGTGAAGGCCCCGTTGACCAGCGGCTCGCCCTCGAACCACCGATGGAGCTGACCGCCGTAGCCGTAGAAGGGCGCGGCGACCGTGATGACCCGGCGCAATGTCGCGGGGAGCGGGGCGGTGGTGCGGAGGATCCAGTTGACCACCAGACCACCCGCGCTGTGTCCGATCAACGAATAGTCCGCGAGCGGATCGGCATTGTTGCACTCGGTCTGTACGCGCTCCTGGAAATGCGGCAGAAAGCGGTCGACGAAGAACGTGCCGACCTCGTCCACGCTCCGTCGCCAGTCCCACGGGAAGACGAACCAGTCGATCCGCTTGAAGGTGCACCACTCGGTGAAGACCGTGTACGGGGTGACGCCGAGCAGGTTGACGAGACCGTCGGCGATGATGATGCGGTCCCCCTTGTCGCGATAGTGCCCCCCGGACTTGCTCATCCTCAGATCGCGGGCCGCCCCGCCGAGGAACACTGCCGGGTTGAGCCACACGTCCTTGTAGGCGAAGACCTGGGAAGGGGGACCGGCGGGGTTCCACGCGTTGGTGGCGCGCCTCAGCTTCGACGCCATACCCCCCGGAAACAGGAACAGGGTCTGGCGCGCCGGATTCGCCCCCAGAATGGCTGATATCGCGGTGTTGACGTTGTACCGGCCGATGAACTCGTCGATGGAGTGATCGAGCACGCGCATCTGCTCGTCCCTCCGTACGCTATCGTAGCTCATGGCCTCCGCCCCCTCACGACATATCCGTCGTCGGCAAAGAGAGATGTCCCACCAGATTGGGCTTCGTGCCGGTCCGAGCGATGGTCTTGCTGGGCGAGGGCCTCGACTCCGGGAACGTAGGTGACGTCCGCGCCCTCCTCGATGAGGGGGATGCTATGCGAGAGACACCGCCGCCGTCAACCGGCCGGCCGGGCGCCGGGCGACGGACCAGGGAGCGCGCGGCCGGCACACCCCGTATCGAGCGCGTGATACGCGCGAAACCCGGCGGCGCCCTGCTTGCCCATGTAACGCGCCAGCACCGCCTCCTCGACTTCGCGCAGGTCCACCATGATCAGCCCGTCGAGGGTGTCGGCGAAGTCCCGGTCCAGGCTGAACCCGAGCAGCCTCCCGCCGAGCTGCAGGTAGTGCCTCAGCAGCACCGGAACGCCCTTGCCGTCGTGCTCGATCTGGGCGATCCGCCGCGACAGCTCGTCGATGCTCCCGGGCGCCGGCATCGCGGCGGTGGATGGGGCCGTCCGCGCCCCGGTTCGGAATGGCCGCCGCGGCTTGACCTCACGGGCGAGTCGGGTGTCGGCGCTGTGGGCCGACAGGTATTCGACGATCAACCGACGCGACGCCGGCGCGTAGCGGGCGCTGATGCTGACCGGTCCGAACAGGACCGCATACCGCGGCGAGCGCTCGACGAATCGCCCGATCCCGGCCCAGAGCAGGAGCAGGGGGGCGAAGCTGCGCTGATATTCCGCGCGCACGAACGAGCGCCCCAGCTCGATGGCCGGGCTCAGCGAGTCGAGCATGCGGGTCCGATACTTGAACAACGAGTGGGTATACAGACCGCGCTTGCCGTGGCGCGCGAGGATCTCGTCGACGAGCCCGAGTCGGTAGGCGCCCGCGATCGAGGCCGCGGGGGCGTCCCAGACGAACAGGTGCAGGTAGACGGCGTCGAACGGATCGAGGTCGGAGCACCGGCCGGTTCCTTCGCCGACGGCGCGGAACGTCACCTCGCGCAACCGGCCGATCTCCTGGAGTGCCCACGGGATCTGGCCGGCGCGCGCGCAGTAGACGTGGAACCGGCCGCGATCAACGAGCCGGTGATCCGGGGGAAGCGCAGCGATCTCGGCCTGGAGCGTCGCCCGCGGAACTTCGTCGATCACCGCGGTGGCGCGGGCGGCGGGCGCCCGCGAGGCGCGGTAGGGCCGCGATACGATCCCCGCGATCAAACCCCTGACGTCAATGGGGAGGAGTCCGGCGAGTCTGGTGCGCGGCATGGGCGCCGGGTCACGCCCGGGGGCCTTGCGTCGGTCCGCGGTGGAACCGCTGCTCCCAGCGCCGCAGGTTGTCGCCGCCTTCCCGAACGAAAGGCGTGAAGACGGCCAGCCTGAGCAGGAGCCGGTTCAGAGCGCGGGCGGGGAAGCGCAGCGGCTTCTCGAAATCGACGAACAGCACGACGCGGAGCCCGGCGGTGTCGTTCCAGGCCTCGTGCTCGTAGGCATCGTCGAAGATCAGCGCTCGACCTTCCTGCCAGTGGCGCCGCTCGGGGCCGACGCGGATCGCGAGCCGATCGCGCGGCTCCGGGACGATCAGGCCGAGATGCAGGCGCAGCACCCCGTTGTAGGGACCCCGATGCGGCGGAATGCGCTTGCCCGGCTCCAGGATCGAGAACATGGCGGTCGTGAGCCCCGGGATGGCCTGGACGATCCGCCACGTCTGCGGACACAGGTCGATGTTCGGCTGCGACCGTAGCCCGTAGGCGACCAGCGGGAAGATCTTCCAGCCCGCGTCGCGCGAGAGCACGGCCGCGTCGGCGGTGATCTCCTGCACGTTCGGCAGCTCGGCCTTGCGGACCAGGACGCGATCGAGCTCGCCGCGGATGGTGCGCCACTCCCGCTCGACGGCGGCGGCCCAGGGGAAGGCGGCGCGGTCGTAGACGAAGGGATTTCCCAGCCTCGCGAGCTTCAGGTTCAGGCGCTCGACGAGCGCGACGATTCCCATGAACAGGCGAGTCGCCACGCCCGGCCGCTCCATCGGGGCGATGCCGTCGGTTTTCCAGCTCTGGGCCGGGTTCTCGGGATCGGCTTGGATCATTCGTCACCGGGCGCGCCGCCGTCGCCGGGCGGCCGGCTTGCGGGCGCGGGGCTTTCGCGCCGCCTTCTTGGGCTGGCCGCGTTCGGTCCGGGCCGTCTGGTCCGGGGCGCGCCGCCGCCGGCGCGCCCGGACAGCCCGGGCGGCGCGGGCCGCTTCATGAGGTCCATGACGATCCGGAGCGTGATCGCGGGGAGCTTCTCCCTGAATTCGGGAGGGACCAGGTCGCGCCGCGCGGGGTCGTCGAAGTGGGGCCAGGGTGTCTTCCGCCTGGGCTGCGCGTGCAGCCAGCGCATGAAGGCGACGAGGTCCTCATCGGATGCCGGCTCCGGCAAGGGCGGAACGGGTGGGCTCATGGCGGCTCCCGGTGCGCACAGGATCGACCCCAGGGCCTCGAGGACCCGAGGATGCTTCATGATCACCATGTGGCTGATGTCACTGGCCCGGGCGGTGATGCAGCGGGCCCGGGCATTCGTCGCGAGGCGCGCCGACCAGGCCGGCTGCGTGTCGTCGCCGGGCACCCGGTCGCCGTCGACGATGGGCGAGGGGTCCGTCGAGTCGAAGCTGGCCGGGATCAAGCTCCAGGTGACGTTGCCCGGGGTGCTGCCGGCCGGGGTCACTCGATCACTCTGAGTGCGCACGCCGCGGATGTTGAAGAACTTCTCCGCCAGGCTCTCCGGCATCGGCGCGGCGAGCTGCTGGGCCTGGAGCCTCGCGTAGTCGAGCTCGGCCCGATCGAAGCCGGTCAGGGCCGGGTAGCGCACCCGGCGGCCATCGGTCTTCGGGTTGTAGGCGTCGGCGCGCAGGGTGGCGGTCGTGGCGTCCATGCTCGGATAGGCGGTGAGCGGGAACTCCGGATCGAGCGCCAGCCCCGCCTGGATGGCCCGGTCATTGTAGGTCGCCTCGTCCAGGTACTGCAGGGTATACAGCGCGGGCAGCGACGCGACGACCTCCATGACCTCTTCCTTGAAGATGTCGTTGTCGCCGTTGACGAGCGGGTCACCCTCGAACCATCGATGCACCTGGGCGGCGTATCCATAGAAGGGCGTGGCCACCGTGACCGCGCGGGCCAGGTTGGCGACGATGGGATCGTTGCCGCGCAAGATGAGATTGACGATCATGCCGCCGAAGCTGTGTCCGATCAGCGAGAACGTGGCCAGGGGATCCGGACGCCCGGCCGCGAGCACCCGCGCCCGGAAGAAGGGCAGGAACGTCCGGACGAAGAAGGTGCCGGTGTCCTCCAGCCGGCGTCGCCAGTCCCAATCGAACACGAACAGGTCGAGGTTGTTGTTCGCGCACCAGTCGATGAAGCCGTCATACAGCGCGCTCCAGATGACGCCGCTCGCGACGATGATGCGGTCGCCCTTGTCCCGGAAGCCCCCGGAGGGGTCCCGGTGCATCTTGAGGTGTCGCGCGGTCCCGTGGGTGAGCGTCTCCTCGGTCACCCAGACCAGCTCGTAGTCGAAGGTCTGGGGCTTGCCGACCCCGGCCCGGAATTTTTCCGTGGCGCGCAGTAGCTTGGTGGCCAGGCCGCCCGCGAAGAAGAACACCGTCTGACGCGGACAGGTCGAGGCGGTGGCGGGGGGCTTCCGGGAGGCGGCGATGAACGCATCGATCGCCGGAGTGAGCAGGCGCAGGTGCTCGCTGTCTCGCGTGTCCTCGTAGGAGAAGCTCATGGCTCGTACTCGGGCGGGCGGCCGGCTTGACCGGCGAAGGACACCGCCCGGCGAGCCGGCGCGGCGACCGCGGGAACGTACGGAAGGAGCCATTCGGCCGGGCCCCCGCTCGCGTCGGTCAGCGCGATCGGGTCGAAATAGCGGACCCGATCGGCTTCCGACAGGTCCGGCGGGCGCTCGAAGTACTGCGGATCGAGCGTGTCGTCGCCGGCCACGTAGCTGCGCGCCTGGGACGGCGTCTCGCTCGACCAGATGAAGCAGTGGAAGTTCGCCGACGCGATGACGTACCAGCGCACCGGGTTCAAGCTCCGCGCGCGCGCGAGCCGGCGCAGCGTCTTCACGAGGACGCCGGTACGCGCCACCACCGTCCAGGGCCGCCGGAACATCCGCTCGATGAACGACACGATCGCTTCCCGGCGGTCGGCCAGGTTCGAGTGGCAGATCGTCTCGCCGTCGAGGTCACGCAGGCGCAGGTTGGGGGCGAGCCGGCCCCCGCGCAGGTCGTCCCAGAACATCGCGGTGCCGGCCAGCGGCGCCACCACGCTCAGGTAGACGGGCATCGGCATCAGCGGGTTGCGCGCGATCGCCAGGATCTGCCGCTCCATCTCCGCCGCGGTCTGATGGCAGTAGTCGAAGAGGTAGCCGTAACAGATGGCGACGCCGAGCGATTCCGCGAACGCGATGTCGTCGATGACGCTGAAGCGCCGGCTCATGTTCTGCGTCTTGTTGAAGCGGCGCAGCATCTCGTGATCGAGCGATTCGAGGCCGGCGAACAGCACCATGCACTTGAGCCGGGCGAGGGTCCGGATCAGCTCGCGGTCGTGCAGCACGTTCTGGGTGACGAGGGCGCTCCAGCCGCGCACCTTGGGATGCGATCCCACCAGCTCCGCGACCGCGAGCATGTGGGCGCGGTCGTCGGAGAAATTGTTGTCGAGGAAGTTGATCATGGGATACCAGCGTCGAAAGCTGAGTCGGGGACTCGAGGCGATCGCGTCGTCGATCCCGGCCGCCAGGGTGGCGAGATCGTAGCGCGCATGGCCGCCGACCTCGGAGGGAATGACGCAGAATCGACACTTGAAGCTGCAGCCGCGCGAGGATTCCATGAGGTGGAGCATCGGGTTGATGCCGCTCCTGGCGAGCAGCCCGTGGTCGATCGGGTAGGGCGAGATGCGGTCGATCGGCGAGCGGTAGATCGGCTTGAGGGATCCCCGCAGGTAGTCGGCGACGACGTCCCGCACGCTGTCGACGCCGCCGGCGCAGACGACGTCGAAGAAGCGGGTGGCGAACTCGGGGAACGACGTGCAGATGCTTCCCCCCGCGACCACGGTGGCGCCGCCGCGGCGAAAGAAGTACGAGAGCTGCCGCATGCGGTCGAAGTCGGGCTGAAGGCCCGACAGGAACACCAGGTCGTATCCCGCGCAGCGCGCCGGATCGAGCGGCCCGTGCCAGTCCTCGTGGTGCAGGCGCACATCGAAGTGCCGGGGGTCGATCAAGGAGCCGACGTGCAGGCCGGAGATCGGCTGCATGAAGTATCGGCTCCGCCGCTTGTCACGGCCTGGGCGCAGGTGCGTACAGACGACCAGGGCCCGTCTTGGCGGCGGCGCCGATCGCGTGTCGCGGCCGGACGAGCTACGCATTCTTCGGCCCCCCCGGCCGTCGATCGAGCACCCAACCTGGACCTGTACCCGCGGGGATTGTACACAATCGCCCGGCGAACACCACCCGCCGCCAAGGTGAGTTAGCCCCAATCCGAAAATAAGTTAGGCGGTGAGGCGGTGGTTAATGGACGCATA
>JBBDXN010000110.1:0-20129 GCA_040902305.1 Candidatus Rokuibacteriota bacterium
AGCATACGAACTCGGTCTTCATATTCGTGCAGTTATTGTCTGACACTGCCTAAGCGGAGACCGTCCCGGGGGCGATCTTGAGCTTCTCCTGCTCGGTGATGGCGGGCTGGTCCCGGTGGGCCGCCTTGCGCGAGAGCCGCATCTTGCCGTTGCCGTCGATCTCGATGACCTTGACCGCCACGATGTCGCCCTCGGAGAGCACGTCGCCCACCGAGCGGATACGGCTCTCCGCGATCTGCGAGATGTGCAGCAGTCCCTCGTTGCCCGGGATGATCTCCACGAAGGCGCCGAACTCCTTGATGCTCTTGACCTTGCCCACGTAGATGCGGTCCAGCTCGGCTTCGCGGCAGATGTCCTGGATGATGCCGATGGCCATCTGGGCCGCCTCGCTGCTCGGGGAGAAGACGGTCACCTTGCCGTCGTCCTCCACGTCGATCTTGGCCCCGGTCTTCTCCTGGATGCCGCGGATGACCTTGCCGCCGGGGCCGATGATCTCTCGGATCTTCTCCGGCCTGATCTTGATGGTGATGAAGCGCGGCGCGTGCGGCGAGAGCTCGGTCCGGGGCCCCTTGATGGCCTCGGCCATCTTCCCCAGCACGTGCAGGCGCGCCTCCTTCGCCTGGGCGAGGGCCTGCCGCATGATGTCGACGGAGACGCCGCCGATCTTGATGTCCATCTGCAGCGCGGTGATCCCCTTCTCGGTCCCCGCGACCTTGAAGTCCATGTCACCGTAGTGATCCTCGCTGCCCATGATGTCGGTCAGGATGCCGACCTTGTCGCCTTCCTTCACCAGGCCCATCGCGATGCCCGCCACCGGCGCCTTCAGCGGGGCCCCCGCGTCCATGAGCGCCATCGAGGCGCCGCAGACCGAGGCCATCGAGGACGAGCCGTTGGACTCGAGGATGTCCGACACCACCCGGATCGTGTACGGGAATTCCTCCTTGGTGGGCAACACCGCCTCGATCGCCCGATGGGCGAGCGCGCCGTGGCCGATCTCGCGGCGGCCCGGGGTTCCGAAGCGCTTCACCTCGCCGGTGGAGAACGAGGGGAAGTTGTAGTGCAGCATGAAGCGGCGATACCCGTTGCCCTCGAACGACTCGACCTTCTGCTCGTCGTCCTTGGTGCCGAGCGTGGCCGAGACGAGGGCCTGGGTCTCCCCGCGGGTGAAGAGCGCGGAGCCGTGGGCGCGAGGCAGGTACGCCACCTCACTCCAGATCGGGCGCACTTCCTTGACGCTCCGGCCGTCCACGCGGATGCCCTTCTCGACGATGAGCCGGCGCACCTCGGCCTTCTCGACCTTCTCGAAGTAGCCGCGGGCCTTCGCCCGGACCGCCTCGTCGGCGCCGACGGCCGCGAACACCTCCTCGAAGATCGCGTCGAGGCCCTGGGCGCGGGCCTGCTTCTCGTGAACCGAGAGCGCCTGCGCCACCTTGGCCGAGGCCAGCTCCTTCACCCGGGCCTCGAGCGCCGGGTCGGCGCCGGCCTGGGCGTCGAAGGCCCAGCGGGGCTTGGCCGCCTTGGCGATGAGGTCCTTCTGGATCCGCGCCAGCTCCTTGCAGCGCTCGTGGCCGAAGGCCAGGGCCTCCAGCAGCTGCTCCTCGCTGACTTCCTTGCCGCCGGACTCCACCATCAGGATGGCGTCTTCCGTTCCCGCCATGACCAGCTCGAGCGGCGAGGCCGCGAGCTGCTTGTAGGTGGGATTGGCCACCAGCTTGCCGTCCACCAGGGCGACCCGCACCGCCCCGACCGGACCCGAGAACGGGATCCCGGACAGCGACATCGCGGCCGAGGAGCCGATCATCGCGAGCACGTCCGGGTCGTTCTCAGAGTCCGCGGAGATGACCAGGTTGATGATCTGGATCTCGTTGCGGAAGTTCTTGGGGAAGAGCGGACGCAGCGGACGGTCGATGAGCCGGCAGGTGAGCGTCTCCTTCTCATCGGGCCGGCCTTCACGCTTGAAGAAGCCGCCGGGGATGCGGCCGCCCGCGTACGAGCGCTCGCGATACTCCACGGTGAGGGGCAGGAAGTCCCGGCCCTCCAGGGCGGACCTCGACGCGACGGCGGTGGACAGCACCACGGTCCCGCCGCAGCGGACGACCACGGCGCCGTCGGCCTGCTTGGCCACCTTTCCGGTCTCGATGGACAACGGCGTGTTGTTGATCTGAATCTGCACGGAGTGAGGTGTCATACGGTCAGCGTCCTCCAGCTAGGATGGTTGTACGACTTCGAGAGGGACCCGGCCGAGCCGGGCGTATGTGGGATCGATCCAATCAGGATCCGCGATCACTTGCGAATCCCGAGCTTTTCCGTGATAGCTCGGTAGCGCTCCGAGTCCTTCTTCCGCAGGTACTCGATGAGGCCGCGCCGCTTGCCGATCAGCATCAGCAGACCGCGACGGGAGTGGTGGTCCTTCTTGTGCAGCTTGAAGTGCTCGGTGAGCCCGTTGATCCGCTCGGACAGTAGCGCGATCTGAACCTCGGGCGAGCCGGTGTCGCCCTCGTGCACCTTGAACTGCTCGATCAGACCCTTCTTCTTGTCCGGGGACAGCCGCATGCAGAGATCCTCCCGGGGGTTCCCCCCCCAATCGCCACGCCCCCAGAGCCTCGACCGCGCCTCCGTTGGGACGGGTTCGTTAGATGACTCAAACCCGCGTCAAGACGTGCGAAGTGTACCACGCGGTGGAAAGCGGTTCAAGCCGCTCACCCGGCCGGTCGTGTCGCAAGCAGCCGCCGCGCCTCCACCATGTCCGCCTGGACCTGCGCCTTGAGGGCCTCGACACCCGCGAATTTCATCTCGGCCCGGATCCGCCCCAGCACGTCGAGGGTCAGGGCCCGATCGTAGAGATCTCCGGCGAAGTCGAACAGGTAGGCCTCGACCCAGTACTCCGCTTCCTCGAAGGTGGGCCGGTAGCCGATATTGACCACCGCGTCGGCCTGCCGGCCGTCCCATCGGGCGCGGGCCGCGTACACCCCGGCGGCCAGGGTCAGAGGCCGGTCCGGCCGGAGATTCGCGGTCGGAAACCCGAGAGTTCGGCCGCGGCCGGCGCCTCGCTGCACGCGGCCGGTCACCGAGTACGGGCGCCCGAGCAGCTCCCGCGCCAGGTCCACGTCCCCGTCCCGCAGCGCCTCTCGGATGGCGCTGGACGACACGGTGAGACCGTTGACCTGCAGCGGCGGGAGCACATGGGTGACCAGGCCGGTGCGGGTCTCCAGGTCCCGCAGCAGCGCGGCGGTGCCGCGCGCGCCGCGGCCGAAGGTGTGATTGAAGCCCACCACCACTTCGCGAGCGCCGAGCGTCTTCGCGAGCACCTCGTCCACGAAGGTCTCCGCCTCCATCCGAGAGAAGGCGGCCGTGAAGGGGATGACCAGGGTCGCATCGAGGCCGCGCTCGGCGATGCGGGCCAGGTTCTCCTCGAGGGTCGCGATGGGGGCCGGGGCGCGCTCGGGCCTCAGCACCACGGTCGGATGCGGATCGAAGGTGCACGCCACCGCGGAGACGCCGAGCGCGCGGGCCCGCTCCACCGCGGTGTCGAGGATCTTGGCGTGAGCGAGATGGATGCCGTCGAAGGCGCCGAGGGCGGCCACCGAGGGCCGCAGCTCAGGCGGGAAGGACGGAAGGTCGCGGAGGATCCGCATGGAGGAGCCGTTCGGGCTTCACTCGATCGCCGAGCCCCTGCCCCACCCCGAGCAGCGCGCCGTCCGGGCCGTAGACGCGGAGCAGTCCGCCAACGCGATCGCCCGCGGCCACCGCCTGCCCGTGCGCGAAGGCGCGGGCCGCGCTCGCATCCAGCCGCACCGCGCCCAGCGAAGCCAGTGCACTGTCCGGCGGCAGCAGGCGCGACCAGAGCCGCTCGCCCGAGCGGGCCTCGCGCACCTCGTCCCACGAGGCGGCGGCGTCGAGCGTGTACGGCCCCACCCGCGTGCGGACGAGCCCGGCCAGCGCCGCCCCGCACCCGAGCGCCGCACCCACGTCCGCGGCGAGCGTGCGCACGTAAGTGCCCTTGCCGCAGCGGATGCGGATCACGAAATCGGGCAAGCTCACCGACTCGAGCCGGATCTCGTGGATGGTGACCTCGCGCGGCTCACGCTCCACCTCCACGCCCTGCCGGGCCAGCTCGTAGAGGCGCTTGCCGCCCCGGTGCAGGGCCGAGAACATGGGGGGCACCTGGCGGATCACGCCGATGAACGGCGCGAGCGCGGCCTCGAGGGCGCCCGCGTCGAGGGCCGGCACCAGGCGCGTCTCGAGCACCGCCCCCGAGAGGTCCTGGGTCTCGGTGGTGACGCCCAGGCGGACGGTGGCCACGTACTCCTTGTCGAGATCCACGAGGTACGGGGTGAGCTTGGTCCCTTCCCCGATCAGGATGGGGAGCAGCCCGGTGGCGGCGGGGTCCAGCGTGCCACCATGACCGATCCGCGGAGCGCGGAGCACGCGGCGCAGGTGAGCCACCACCTGGAACGAGGTGACGCCCGGGCCCTTCTCGACCGGCAGGATGCCGGAGCGGGGACGATCGCTCACGGGGCCTGACCATCGAGCGCCTGCTGCACCGCGGCGAGCAGCGTGGCCTTCGCGTCCGCGAGCGGACCGGGCAGCGTGCAGCCCGCCGCGTTCTCGTGGCCGCCCCCGCCGAACCGGTGGGCGATGCGGTTGACCGGGACGTCGCCCTTGCCCCGGAGACTCGCCTTCACCCGGCCGTCCGGCTCCGCTCGGAGCAGCACCGCCACCTTCACCCCCGCGATCGAGCGCGGGTACGTCACCAGATCCTCGGCGGCCATGAACGCGTCCGACGCCTCGCCCTCGGGCACGGTCAGCGCCGCGATGCGCCCGTCCGCGCTGACCTCGACCCGGCTCAACAGGCGGCCCAGGGTCAGCAGGGCCTCGGTGGGCCGGCGCTGGTAGAGCCGGTCGGTGACGAGCGCGGGCTCCGCGCCTTCCGCGGTGAGCGCGCCCGCGATGCGAAAGGTGCGCGGCGTCGTGTTCGAGTAGCGGAACGAGCCGGTGTCGGTGTGGACCGCGGTGTAGAGGCCGAGCGCGATCTCCGGACCGATGGGCCAACCGAGGGCGGTCAGCAGATCGAAGATCATCTCCCCGGTGGCGGCGGCGGACGGGTCGATCCAGTTCAGCGTCCCGTAGCGGCGGTTGTCCGGATGATGGTCGATGTTGAGAACCCGGCTGGCCGGGCCGCGCGCGCCCTCGAGCAACCCCTCGGTGCGGCCGTCGTTGGGGCAGTCGGTCAGCACGATGGTGTCGAACTGGCCCGGCGCGGTGCGCCACACCTGCCAGCGATCCACCCCGGGGAGGAAGTCGAGCACCTCCGGCACCGGGTCGGGACCGCCGTATGTCACCGTCCAGCCCGCCTTCTCCATGGCCAGCCCCAGGCCCAGGAGCGTGCCGAGCACGTCGCCGTCCGGATGGACGTGGCCCAGCATCAGGGCGCGGCCGCGAGGCCGGGCGAGCAGATCGAGGAGCTCGGCCGGCGGCTCCACCGAGAAGACCGTGCTCATCTCACGGCTCCTCCGGGGAGTCGCCCGCCTTCGCCTTGAGGTCGGCGAGGAGCGCCTGGATGTGCGCGGCATGCTCCATGGACCGATCGGGCCGGAACAGGATCTCGGGGGTCGCCCGCAGGTCCAGATGGCGGCGCAGCCAGCTCCAGACGAAGCCGCGCGCGCTCTCGAGGGCCTTGAACGAGGCAGCCCACTGCTCCTCCGGCCCCAGCACCGAGACGTAGACCTTGGCGTGCTTGAGATCCGGGCTGGTGTCCACCTCGGTCACGCTCACGAACCCGAGCCGCGGGTCCTTGAGCTGCCGCTGGACGAGCATCGAGATCTCTTCCTTGATGAGCTGGTTGACCCGCTCGAGCCGCTTGCCTTGCATGGCGTTGCCCCGGTGACCCCTTTCTCTTATCCGCTCGGCTCGCCTTCGGCTGCGCCTCGCCCTGCAGTGCGCCTCACAAGATCTCGACCTGGACGTCGGTGACCCAGCCGTCGACGTGGTCCTCGATGTAGTCCATCGCCTTGGAGATCACTTCGTTGGCGTGGCGGGAATCGCCCGAGACGCAGGCCAGGGCCAGGGTCGCGCGCTGCCAGACATCGTGGTGGTCCACCTCGGCGACCGAGATCTCGAAGCGCCGGCGGAGCGTCTCCTTCAAGCCTTTCAGGGCGCGTCGCTTCCCCTTCAGCGACCCCACGTCCGGCAGGTGCAGCTCGACGGTGCCGACCGCCACCCGCGCCCCAGACAATTTGTCCTCGGCCTCTACAAGGTGCGGGCAACCTCTTCCGTGCTGAACGCCTCGATGACGTCGTTGGGCTGCACCCCCTTGATCCCGTCGATGCCGACGCCGCACTCGAGCCCCTGCAGCACTTCGCGCACGTCGTCCTTGAAGCGCTTGAGCGAGTTGATGACCGCCTCGCCCAGCAGGGTCTCGCCGCGCTTGATGCGGGCGCGGGCCCCGCGGACCATCTTGCCCTCGGTCACCGACGAGCCGTAGATGACTCCGACCTTGGTGATCGGGAAGAGCTGGCGCACCTGGGCCCGGCCGAGGATCATCTCGCGGATCTCGGGAGCCAGCATGCCGGAGAGCGCGGCCCTCACGTCGTTGATGGCGTCGTAGATGACGTTGTAGCTGCGCATGTCCACCCCGTTGGCCTGGGCCTGGGTGGCCGCCTTGGGATCGGCCTTGACGTTGAAGCCGAGCACGATGGCGTTGGAGGCGGAAGCCAGCATCACGTCCGATTCGGTCACCGCGCCCACCGAGCTGTGGATGACCTTGAGCTTGACCTCGTCGGTGGAGAGCCGCTCGAGCGATTCGGTCAGCGCCTCCACCGAGCCCTGGACGTCGGCCTTGAGCACGAGCCGCAGCTCCTTGATCTCACCCGCCTCGATCTGCTTGTGCAGATCCTCGAGAGTGATCCGGGTCGCGCTCTTGCCCTTGAGCCGGTCCCGCTCGCTGCGCACGGTCGCGATCTGCCGCGCCTTGCGCTCGTCGGAGACCACCAGCATGGTGTCGCCCGCCTGCGGCACGCCGGAGAGGCCGAGGATCTCGACCGGATCGGACGGGCCGGCGCTCGTCACCTTCTTGCCCCGATCGTTGAAGAGGGCGCGGACCCGACCCGAGTGCGAGCCGACCACGACCGCGTCGCCCTCCTTCAGCGTCCCCGACTGGATCAGCGCGGTGGCCACCGGCCCCCGGCCCCGATCGAGCCGGCCTTCCACGATCACCCCGCGCCCGGCGCGGGCGGGGTTGGCGCGCAGCTCGAGGATCTCGGCCTGCAGCGCGGTCATCTCCAGCAGCTGAGGAATGCCGTCGCCGCGCTTCGCCGAGGTGTGGATGAAGATGGTCTGGCCGCCCCAGTCTTCCGGCACGAGCCCGTGATTGGACAGCTCGCGCTTGACGCGGTCCGGGTCGGACCCCGGCTTGTCGATCTTGTTCACCGCCACCAGGATCGGCACATTGGCGGCCTTCGCGTGGTTGATGGCCTCCACCGTCTGCGGCATCACGCCGTCGTCGGCCGCGACCACCAGCACGACCATGTCCGTCGCCTGCGCGCCCCGGGCCCGCATCGCGGTGAACGCCTCGTGGCCCGGCGTGTCCAGGAAGGTGACCTTGCCGTGGCTCGTGTCCACCTGGTAGGCGCCGATGTGCTGGGTGATGCCGCCAAACTCCCGCTCGGCCACCTTGGTGGTGCGGATGGCGTCGAGCAGCGAGGTCTTGCCGTGGTCCACGTGGCCCATCACGGTGACCACGGGAGGCCGCGGCCGGAGCTGCGCCGGATCGGCCTCTTCCTCCTCCAGCACGTCACCCTCGATCGAGCGAACCTGGACGTCGAAGTGGAACTTGTCGGCGACCAGCTTGGCCGCGGTGGGATCCAGCACCTCGTTGACGGTGGCCATCACCCCGAGATCGAGCAGCGCCTTGATCACTTCCGTGCTCTTGCGGCGCATCGCGGCGGCCAGCTCGCCCACCGTGACCGACTCCGGCAGCTTGATCAGCTCGCGCTTGATCTCCTCCGGCGGCTCCGGCGGAGCGGGCGGCCCGGTGACCGGCGTCAGCTTGGGCGCGGGCGACGGCAGGGGCGGCGGCGCCACCGCGGCGGGGCGAGCCGTAACCGGCGGGGCCGTCGGGCGCGGCGGGACCGCGGGGCGCGGCGGCGACACCACCGTGCGAGGCGGGTTCAGCGGGGGCGGCCCGGGGGCGCGCCGCGTGACCGGCGACGCGGGGCGCACCTCGACCGGGGGGGCGGCGGCGGCCGGCCGAACCGGGGCCGCGGAGGCGGGCGGCGCCGCGGGCTTCGGCGGCTCGGCCGGCGCGAGCGGGGCCGCGGGAACGATCGGGGGCGCCAACGTGATCTCGGGCGGCGGCACCGCGGCGGGCGAGGGCCTGAAGATGGTGGCGGCCGGCTTCGGCGCCTCCAGCCTGGCCGCGGGCGTCAGCTCCACGACCTCGGGCGATTCCTCGAGGGTCTTCGCGGCCGCCTTCTTGCCGCGCCCGGGCTTGGCCACCCCCTTCGTCTTCGGCGCCGGCGCCTCGCCGTCGGCCGCCTTCGGCTTGGCCGCGCGCTTGGGCTTGGCCTCGGGAGGCAGCTCGCGCCCGCGGCCCAGCTTGACCCGCAGCTCATTGGCCGCCGCGGCGAGGAGAGGGCTCATGGCCCGCATGCCCTTGTGGCCCATGCCTTCGAGCGCCACGATCAAATCCTTGCTGGTGACGCCCAGCTCCTTCGCCAGATCGATGACCTTTACCCGTGCCGCCACGCGCGCTACCTCCTCGTCCGGCTCGCCAGAATGACCGTCACGGTCTCCTGCGGGGGACGACTCGCGCGCTTGAACGCGTGCCCCAGTCGTCCCGCCTGCAGCGCCTTCTCCACGCACTCGGCCGCGGCGCACACGTATGCCCCGCGCCCGGCCGCGTGCCCGTCTCGATCCACCCGCACCATCCCCTCGTCGCCTCGCACCAGCCGGATCAACTGCGCCTTCGGCCGCGCCACGCGACAGGCGATGCAGGTGCGCTGCGGCTGGCTCGGCCTGAGTCCCGTATGCGCCTCGCCCGCGTCAGGTTCCGAGGTGACTCGGCTCGATTTCCGATCCACCGTCCTCCACCGCCGGGGCCTCCGCTTCGGCGCTCGCGGCGAGCGGGTCCGGATGCTCGGCGATCCAGGCCTGGGCGGCGGCCAGGATCGTGCTCGCCTTCGTGTCGCCGATGCCCGGCAGCTCCCGCAGGGCGGGAAGCCCCCCGGCCACCACGCGGGCCGGCGAGTGCAACCCCGCGTCCACCAGGCGGTCCACCAGTTGCGGACCGACGCCGGGCAGGCGGCCCAGGCTCTCCCGGCCTTCCGCCCGCTCTTCCTCGTCGCGGCGCCGCTCCTCCTCGACCTCGCCCTCGCTCTTGATATCCACCCGGAAGCCGGTGAGCTTCGCGGCCAGCCGCGCGTTCTGCCCCTTCTTGCCGATCGCGAGCGAGAGCTGGTTGTCGGGGACGACCACCAGCACCGTGCGCAGCTCGTCCTCGCCGGTGCCCTCGTCCGGCTCGGACACCGTGACCGAGGATACCTTGGCGGGCGACAGCGCCCGCGCCACGAAGACCACCGAATCGGGCGACCACTCCACGATGTCGATCTTCTCGCCGCGCAGCTCCCGGCTGATGACCTGGATCCGCGTGCCGCGGAGGCCGACGCACGCTCCGATCGGATCCACGTCGCGCTTGGTCGACGACACCGCCACCTTGGCCCGCTCTCCGGGCTCGCGGGCCGCCGCCTTCACCAGCACGATCCCTTCCGCGATCTCCGGGATCTCGGTCTCGAAGAGCCGCACCAGGAAGCCCGGATGCGTGCGCGACAGGAGCATCTGCGGCCCCTTGGCCGTCTTCTTGACTTCCAGCATGTAGGCCCTGACCCGGTCCCCTGGATTGTAGCGCTCGCCGGGGAGCTGCTCCCGCTCGGTGATGACCGCTTCCGCCTTGCCCAGCTCCACGACCACGTTCCGCTTCTCGATGCGGTGCACGGTGCCCCGGACGATCTTGCCCTCGCGATCGATGAACTCCGCGTAGACCGCGTCACGCTCCGCGTCACGCACCCGCTGCAGGATGACCTGCTTGGCGGTCTGGGCCGCGATGCGCCCGAACTCCTGCGGGGCCAGCTCGAGCTCCAGCTCGTCCTCGAGCTGCGTGTCCCCGTTGAGCCGCCGACCCTCCTCCAGCGTGATCTCGAGCTTGGGGTCGGTGACCGCCGTCACCACCTTCTTGCGGGCGAAGACCCGGAGAGTCCCGGTGCGGCGATCGATCTCCATCCGCACGTTGTCGGCGGCGCCCATCGTCTTCTTGGAGGCCGAGAGGAGGGCAGACTCCAGCGCCTCGAAGAGGACCTCCTTGTTGATCCCCTTCTCGCGCCCGATCTGCTCGATCACGTATATGAGATCTTTGTTCATGATCGCTTCACCCGCCCAAACGCCATGACGTCGAGCCGTGCCTTGGTCACCAGCCGCCGCGGCACCTCGCGCCGGCTCCCCACCGTCTCCTCCAGGGTCAGCGCCGTCGGCGACACCGCCAGAAGCTTGCCCGAGAACTCCGTGCGCCCCTCCACCGGCTCTCCCACCCAGCAGTGGACGTCACGGCCGATCGCCCAGGCCAGCTCCCGGTCCTTCTTCAGCACCCGGTCGAGCCCCGGGGAGGACACCTCGAGATCATAGGAGGGCTCGATGAGTCCGGACACGTCCAGCACGTCGCCGGCCTCGCGGCTGAACGCCTGGCAATCGGCGATGCCCACGCCGCCCGGCCGGTCCACGAAGAAGCGCAGCACCCAGCGCCGCCCCTCGCGGCGCCACTCGCTGTCGACGAGGCTCATGCCGCGCGAGGCCAGCACAGGAGTCACGACCGCCTCGATCTGGTCGAGCCACTGTGCATCTTCCGCCATGCCGACACCCCCACAAAAAAAGTGGGCGACGGCCCACTTTTTTCAGGACTTTAGCACAGGGCCCGGACCCCCGCAAGGGGACGTGGCCGCCCACCGGCTCCGATGCGCTATGAAATCGTTTGCGCCATCTCCCGGACCGCCGCGACCACCTCCGCCTTGGGCACCCGGCGATCGGCCCGGGTGCTGCGCTGGCGCAGCTCGACCAGGCCCTCCTTGGCCAGGGCATTGCCGACCGTCACCCGGATGGGAATGCCCAGCAGGTCGGCGTCCTTGAACTTCACCCCCGCCCGCTCCTCCCGGTCGTCCACGAGCACGTCGAAGCCGGCGACCCGCAGCTCCCGGTAGATCTCCTCCGCGGCGGCCATCTGGCCGGCATCCTTGACCGCAACCGGCACCAGGTGGACGTGGAAGGGGGCGATGGCCCAGGGCCATACGATGCCGTCCGCGTCGTGCCGCTGCTCGATCGCCGCCGCCGCGATGCGGGCCGGCCCGATGCCGTAGGAGCCCATCACGATCGGCTGCTGCTGGCCGCGTTCGTCCAGGTACGTGGCCCCCAGGCCCACGGAGTACTTGGTTCCGAGCTTGAAGATGTTGCCGACCTCGATCACCCGCTCGATCCGGAGCGGCTTGCCGCAGCTCGGGCAGCCTTCTCCGGCCAGGGCCACCTGGAGATCGGCCCACTCGCACTCGAAGTCCTGGCCCGGCGTCACCCCGGTCACGTGGAAACCGTCGCGATTGGCGCCCACCACGTAGCGGCCCTGGCGCAGCGATTCGTCGGCGATGATCCGCGCGCCGCGGACGCCGACCGGCCCCACCGAGCCCGGGCTCACCCCGAGGTGCCGCGAGACCTCTTCCGGGTGCGCGGCGCGCGCCTCCGCCTTGAGCGCCCGCGCGAGCTTGCGCTCGTGGAGCGCGTGATCACCGCGGACCAGGGCCAGCACCGGGCCGGCGGGCCCGATGAAGACCAGCGACTTGATGGTACCGGCGGGATCGATCTTGAGCTGGGCGGAGACCTCCGCGATGGTCCGGGCGCCCGGCGTGGCGACGTCCTCTTTCCCGGCGTCGGTGGGCGCGGGCGCGGCGGGCACTCCGCGGGCCAGCTCCACGTTGGCCGCGTAGCCGCACGCATCGCAGAGGGCCACGTCGTCCTCGCCGGCCGCGCTCGGCGCCATGAACTCGTGCGAGCCCGAGCCGCCCATCATCCCCGGGTCCGACTGCACCACCACGTAGGTGATGCCACAGCGGTCGAAGATGCGACAGTAGGCCTCCTTGTGGGCGGTGTAGGAGATCTCCAGCGCGGCGTCGTCGGGATCGAGGGTGTAGGAATCCTTCATCAGGAACTCGCGCGTGCGCAGCACGCCCGAGCGCGGGCGCGCCTCGTCGCGCTCCTTGGTCTGGATCTGGTACCAGACCTGGGGCAGATCGCGGTACGAGCGGATCTCCCGCGCGGCGAGCCACGCGATGACCTCCTCGTGGGTCATGCCGAGGCACATGTCGCGCCCGTTGCGATCCTTCAAGCGAAACATCTCCCCGCCGATGACGTCCCAGCGCCCCGACTGCTGCCAGATCTCGGCGGGATGGAGCACCGGCATCTCGATCTCCTGGCCGCCGATTCCATTCATCTCCTCGCGGATGATCGCGCTGACCTTCTCGATCACGCGCAACCCGAGCGGGAGGTAGACGTAGATACCGGCGGCGAGCTGCCGCACGAGGCCGGCGCGCACCATGAGCTTGTGGCTGATGGCCTCGGCGTCGGCGGGATCGTCCCGGAGCGTGGGGATCAGCGACCGGGTCCAGCGCATGGCGGGCTTACTTCTTCTCTTTCTCTTTGACCTTGTTGGCGCCCGGCACGCCCGGATCGTAGACGAGTCGCTTGACCGGCACCCCATTCAGGATGTGCGACTCCAGGATCTCGGGGAGATCGCTCTCCTGGACGCCCGCGTACCAGACGTTCTCCGGGTAGACCACGATCATGGGGCCGTGGCCGCACTGCGAGAAACAGCCCGCCTTGTTGACCCGGACCTCGACGTGCCGACCCGCGGTGGCCACCCCCGTCCGGAGGGTCTTGACGAGCTTCTCGACGTCGCCCTGGAGCGGGCAGCTATCGCCCATCGTGCACACGAAGACGTGCCGTTCGTACTGTCCCATCAGAAGAGCCCGATCCGTTTGAAGTCGTTGTAGAAGGCGAACACCATGAGCAGCATCAGGAGCGCGAAGCCCACCTGCTGGGCGACCTCACGCTTGCGCACCGAGAGCGGACGGCCGAGCACCGCCTCGAACGTGAAGAAGAGCAGGTGGCCGCCGTCGAGCATGGGCACCGGCAGCAGGTTGAGCAGGAACAGGTTGATGCTGATCACCGCGGTGAACAGCGCGAGGCTCACGATGCCCTGGCGCGCCTGCTCCCCCGCGGTCTTGGCGATCTGGATCGGCCCGCCGATATTGCTCCGGTCGAGCTGGCCGACCACGATCTTGTACAGGCCGATGGCGGTCTTGGCGGTGACGTCGGCGGACCACGCCAGGCCCTCCCAGGCGGCGGAGAGCGGCTTGGAGCGGACCATCATGGTGGCCCCGCCCGGGCGGATGCCCACCAGTCCGACCTCGATCTCCTTGCCGTCGGGGCTCGGTACCTTCCCCCGCTTGGGCGTCACCGTGACCGTGAGGGTCTCGGTCCCGCGCTTGACCTCGATCCGCGTGGGTTGCCCCGCCCGCTTGTGAATCTGCTCGGCCAACTCGTCCCAGGACAGGATGGACTGCCCCTCGAGCGCGACGACGACGTCGCCCGCCTTGAGTCCCGCCTGCTCCGCGGGATCGCCGGCGATGGTGTCGCCGATGGCGGGGGGCAGGTACGCGGAGGCGCCGATCTCCCACACCGTCTGGTCATCGCCGAAGAGATCCTTGCGCTTGGCCTGGACCGGGGTCAGGGCCACCGTCCGGAGGCCGGCCTGACCCTGCACCGCCACCTGGAGCGCGCGGCCGTCGGCGGCCTGGACCGCGTGGGCCAGATCCTCCCAGTACTGCACCGGCTTGCCGTCCACCGCGGTGATGCGATCGCCGGTCCGGAGCCCGACCTGGGCCGCGGGCCCACCCTCGGTCACGCGTCCCACCTCGGCGGGCGCCACCGGACGGCCGATGAGCATGAACATCAGGGCGGCGATGAAGACGGCGAGGATGAAGTTCATCGCGGGCCCGGCGAAGACGATGAGGAAGCGCGCCAGCAGCGGCTTGTTGTTGAAGGCCTTGGCCGGATCGACCGCGCTCGCCTTGCCGCCCTCCAGGGGGTTCTCGTCGTCGCCCATCATCTTCACGTAGCCGCCCATCGGAATCGCGGACACGCAGTACTCGGTCTCCTTGCCGCGGTAGCGCCAGAGCACCGGCCCGAAGCCGACCGAGAACCGCTCGACCCCGACCCCGGCCAGCCGGGCCATGAAGAAGTGCCCCAGCTCGTGGACGATGATGAGGATGCCGAGCACCACCACGAACGAGACGAGCATCTGCACGGTCGCCATGAGGCTTCCTATCTCATCGCGGCCGCAACGGAGCCGGGCAGCCAGCCCCGCACCGCCGCCCGCGTCCTGGTGTCGACGTCCACACACGTATCGATGCTGTCGAGCGGCGGCGCGGCCACCCTCGCCAGCGCCTCCGCGATCAGCTCGGGGATCTGGGTGAAGCGGATGCGGCCTTCCAGGAACGCGGCCACCGCGATCTCGTTGGCCGCGTTCAGGATGACCGGGGCCCCCCCGCCTTCCCGCATGGCCTGCCGCGCGAGGTCCAGACACGGGAAGCGCGCCACGTCCGGCTCCTCGAAGGTGAGCGGCCCGGCCCGCGTGAGGTCCAGCCGCTCCGCCGGACAGGGCAGGCGCTGCGGATACGTCAGCGCGTAGAGGATCGGGATGCCCATGTCGGCCACCCCGAGCTGGGCAATGACCGACCCGTCCACGTACTCGACCATGGAATGCACGATGGACTGCGGGTGCACGACGACCTGCACCTGCTCGGGCTCGAGGTCGAAGAGCCAGCGCGCCTCGATGACCTCGAGGCCCTTGTTCATGAGCGTCGCGGAATCCACCGTGATCTTGGCGCCCATCCGCCACGTCGGGTGGTTCAGAGCCTCCGCCACCGTGACCTTCTCGAGATCCTCCGCCCGCATCGCGCGGAACGGACCGCCGGAGGCGGTGAGCAGCACGCGGGCGACCTCGGCCCGGTTGTGGCCCTCGAGACACTGGAAAACCGCGCTGTGCTCGGAATCCACCGGCAGGAGGGGGACGCCCCGCTCGCGGGCCGCCGCCGTCATCAAGCCGCCCGCCATCACGAGCGTCTCCTTGTTGGCGAGCGCGATGCTCTTGCCGCTCTTGATCGCGGCCATGGTGGGCAGCAGCCCCGCCCCGCCCACGATGGCCGACAGCACCACGTCGGCCTCCACCTGCTGCGCGAGCGTCACGATTCCGGCGGGACCGGCGAGCAGCTCGGGGCGTGGCGACGGCAGCGCGCGGGCCACCGCGTCGATCGCGAGCGCGTCGGCCAGGGCCAGGGCCCGCGGCCGGTGACGGCGGCACAGCTCGACGACCAGCTCCGGGTTCGAGCCGCGGGCCGCCATGCCCTCCACCCGAAAGTCGTCGGGGAAGTGCTCGGCCAGCTCCAGGGTGCGACGCCCGACGGAGCCGGTGACCCCCAGCACGGTCAGCCGCTTCATGGGCCCACCGACCTGGCGTAGGTCGCATAGTAGAAGAGCACCGGCGTATTGACGAGCAGGCTGTCCACACGATCGAGCATGCCGCCGTGGCCGGGGATGAGCCGGCCGGTATCCTTGGTGCCGACGCTCCGCTTGATGGCGGACTCGACGAGATCGCCGGCCTGACCCACGACCCCGAGCAGGAGCCCGACCACGATCGCGCTCTCCAGGGAGAGCGCCGGGAAGAACGTCGCACGCGCCCCCAGCGCGGCCAGCACCGACATCACGAGCTGAGCGAGCGCGCCTTCCACCGTCTTGCGGGGGCTGATGGCGGGGGCGAGCCGGTGCCGGCCGAGGGTGGAGCCCACCAGGTAGGCGGCGCTCTCGCCGAGCCACGTGACCGTGACCAGCAGCAGGATCCAGTCCCGTCCTCCCTCGAGATCGCGCAGCCAGAACGTGTAGCCCAGGAGCCAGTTGACGTAGCAGATGCCGAAGAGGGTGACCGCGACCGGCTCCCAGCCGGGGCGGCCGGACGGGGACCGCAGCAGCCCAACCACGAGCAGGGCCAACAACACCGCGGTGAAGGCGACGCGCTCGGAGACGGGCAGCGCGAAGCTCGCGGTGACCAGCGAGCCGCCCACCAGGCCCAGCCAGCGGAAGCACCCGACCCCCGCGCGCTCGAAGACGCCGGTGAACTCCCACTGCCCGAGCGCGCCCGCGAGCACCATGACCGCGCCGAACATCCATACCGGACCTTCGACGACCATCCACACGAACAGGGGCAGCAGGATCAGCGTGCTGAGCAACCGCCGCCCGAGCGCGCCGACCCGAGACGAGCCCGCCGGCTCCACCGGCCGCTCCAGGGGGACTCCCTGCGCCTGGGACATCACACTCTCCCGAAGCGGCGGTCCCGCTGCTGGAAGTCGGCGACGGCGAGGCAGAACTCGCGCGCTCCGAAGTCCGGCCAGAGCGTGGGGGTCATCCACAGCTCGGTATAGGCGACCTGCCACAGGAGGAAATTGGAGAGGCGCAGCTCGCCGCTGGTGCGGATCAGCAGGTCCGGATCGGGGACGCCGTCGGTGTAGAGCGCGCGCGCGACGCGTACCTCGTCGATGTCTTCCGGGCGCAGCGCGCCGTCCCGCACCTCACGGGCGAGGGCGCGCACCGCGTCCACCAGCTCGTCGCGGCCGCCGTAGTTGAAGGCCATGAGGAGGGTGAGGCCGGTGTTGCGAGACGTCGTCTCGATCAGCCGGTGGATGCGCTCGCCCACCCGCGCGGGCACCCCGTCGGGGCGGCCGATCACGCGGAAGCGGACGTTGCGCTCCATGAGCTCCGGCAGCTCACGCTCGATGGAGCGCTCCAGCAGCGTCATCAGGGTGGACACCTCCTGATGAGGCCGGTTCCAGTTCTCCGAGGAAAACGCGTAGAGCGTGAGGAACTCCACACCCAGCTCGCCCGCGGTGCGCACGACGCTCCGCACCGCCTTCACGCCTTCGCCGTGCCCGGCCACCCGCGGCAGCCCGCGGTGGGTGGCCCAGCGCCCGTTGCCGTCCATGATGATCGCCACGTGCCGCGGCCGCGGCCGGGCCAGGATGCGCTGCCGGAGATCGTCGTCGTGGAGCGTCGACAGCTTGGCCGCCGACGCGGAGATCCCGGCCTTCGCCGCCATATCAAGGCATGTTACGTGAGCCCCCCCGGAATTGCCAGGAAAAACCCCGAGATAGATCGGAAAAGAGACTGGGATTTCGCGCGATTGCGACCACGAGACAACAACGAGTGTCCGCAGACTGGGGGAGTGCGGGGCCATTCTGGGCCCCCGCATACGAAGAGCCTAAAGAACTAAACGGTAGTGAGCCAGACGGTAGTGAGCTAGAGGTGGTCCGCGGAACCCCTAGACGGTCATCACCTCTTGCTCCTTCTTCTTGGCCAGCTCGTCGATCTTGGCGGTGAAGCGATCGGTGGTCTTCTGGATCTGGTCGTGTCCCCGCCGCTCCTCGTCCTCGGAGACCTTCTTGTCCTTGGCCAGCGCCTTGAGCTTGTCGTTGGCTTCGCGGCGCGCGTTGCGGATCGCCACCCGCGCGTCCTCCGCGAACTTCCCCACCGCCTTGGCGAGCTGCTTGCGTCGCTCCTCGGTCAGGCTGGGCACCGTGAGCCGGATCACCTTGCCGTCGTTGCTCGGGGTGAGCCCCAGGTCGGACTTGGCGATGCCCTTCTCGATCTCCTTCATCTGCGAGGCGTCCCACGGCTGGATCACGATCGTGCGCGGATCGGGCACCGACACCGACGCGAGCTGGTTGATCGGCGTCAGGTTGCCGTAGGCCTCGACGCGCACCCCATCGAGGAGCGACGCGTTGGCGCGGCCGGTGCGGACGCCCGCGAACTCCCGGGTGAGCGCGTCCACCGCCGCCTGCATCCGGGTCTCGAGATCCTTCAACACCGCGGCTTGGGCCATGGTCTACCCCTTGGGCGCGGCCACGTCGGCGGACACGATGGAGCCGACCGGCTCGCCCGTGACTATGCGCTGGATGTTGCCCCGGCGCGTGAGGTCGAACACCACGATCGGGAGCTTGTTGTCCATGCAGAGCGAGATGGCGGTGGTATCCATCACCTGCAGGCCGCGGCTGAGCACCTCGATGTACCCCACCCGCGGCAGCCGCACCGCCGTCTTGTCCTTGGCCGGATCGGCGGTGTAGATGCCGTCCACCTTGGTGGCCTTGAGGATGGCCTCCGCGCCGATCTCCACCGCGCGGAGCGCCCCCGCAGTATCGGTGGTGAAAAATGGATTACCCGTGCCCGCCGCGAAGACGACCACCCGGCCCTTCTCCAGGTGGCGGATGGCCCGGCGCCGGATATACGGCTCGGCCACCGCCCGCATCTCGATGGCGGAGAGCACGCGGGTGGGCACGCCCGCCTTCTCGATCGAATCTTGAAGCGCCAGCGCGTTGATGACGGTGGCCAGCATCCCCATGTAGTCCCCGGTGGCCCGGTCCATGCCGCCCGCGCTGGCCGCGATGCCGCGGAAGATGTTGCCGCCCCCGATGACCACGGCCAGTTCCACCCCCAGCCGCACCACCTCGGCGATTTCGTCCGCGATGCGGCTGATGACGTCGGGATCGATGCCGTAGCCCTGGCCGCCCGCCAGCGCCTCGCCGGAGATCTTGAGCAGGACGCGCCGGTACGCGGGAGCCGGCCCGGGGGCGGCCATCGGAGGCCTAGCTCTCGCCGACCTGGAAGCGGGCGAAGCGCTTGACCACGATCCGCTCGCCCATCTTGGACGTCGCCTGGTCCACCATGTCCTTGAGGCGGGTCTTCCCCGAGGCGTCGCGGATGAAGGGCTGCTCCATGAGGCAGGACTCGGCGTAGAACTTCTCGAGCTTGCCCTCGATGATCTTGTCGATGACCTGGGGCGGCTTCTTCTGATCGGCCATCTGCTGCCGGTAGATCTCGCGCTCCTTCTCCACCACCGCCCCCGGCACCTCCTCACGGGCGACGTAGGACGGGCTGGCGGCCGCCACCTGCATCGCGACGTCCTTCACCAGCTGCTGGAAGTCCTCGGTGCGAGCCACGAAGTCGGTCTCGCAGTTGACCTCGACCAGCACCCCGATCTTGCTCCCGGGGTGGATGTACGACGCCACCACCCCGTCGCGGGCCTCCCGGTGCGACTTTTTGGCCGCGTCGGCCAGCCCCTTCTTGCGCAGGTACTCCACCGCGCCCGGCATGTCGCCCTGGGAGGCGTTCAGGGCGGCCTTGCAGTCCATCACTCCGGCTCCGGTGCGCTCCCGGAGCTCCTTGACCTGTTCCGCGGACGATGCCATGAGCGCGCCCCGCCTCAGGCCATCACGCGCCGGCTTCCGCCGACGTCGTCATCTCGGCCTCGGTCACCACCGGCAGGTCGGGGGAGGCGGGAATCTCCTCCTCCACCTCCTGCTTGGCGAGGGTGCCGCTGCCCTCGATGATCGCGTCCGCGATGCGCGAGGTGATCAGGCGCACCGAGCGGATCGCGTCGTCGTTGCCCGGTACCGGGTAGTCGATCCCGCTCGGATCGCAGTTGGTGTCCACGATGGCCACGATCGGGATCTGGAGCCGGCGGGCCTCCTCCACCGCGATCGTCTCCTTCTTGGGGTCGATGATGAAGACCGCGGAGGGCAGCCGGTCCATGTTCTTGATGCCCACCAGCGTGCTCTGCAGCTTCGCCCGCTCCCGCTCGAGCCCGATCACTTCCTTCTTGGGCAGCCGCTCGTACTCGCCGGTCTCGCTCATCTCGTCGAGCTTCTTCAGCCTGGCGATGGATTTCCGGATCGTCGCGAAGTTGGTGAGGGTACCGCCCAGCCACCGGTGGTTGACGTAGAACATGCCGCACCGGTTGGTTTCCTCGAAGACCGTCTCCTGGGCCTGCTTCTTGGTGCCCACGAACAGCACGATGCCCCCGTCGGCGGCCAGGTCGCGCACGAAGGCGTAGGCTTCGCGGAACTTCTTGAGGGTCTTCTGCAGGTCGATGATGTAAATCCCGTTGCGCTCGCCGAAGATGTACTTCTGCATCTTCGGGTTCCAGCGCTTGGTCT
>JBBDXN010000111.1:0-52244 GCA_040902305.1 Candidatus Rokuibacteriota bacterium
GCGAGGCCGCGTTCACCAGGAGCCGGCCGCAGCGCCGGGCGAAGGTCTCGAACTGCGGCCGCAGGGCGTCTACCTCGCCGTGATCACGGCTGATATTGTGGACGAGCCCGAGCTCGGCGTGGTAGCCGGTCAGGGTGCCGTCGGACTCGCAGGCCTCCGCGGCCACCGCCCCGTCCACCGGCCCCGGCAGGAAGCAGCCCCCCGAACCCTCGCCGGCGAGCGCGGCGCCCCCCAGCACCGTGGCGGCCAGGCCCGCCTCGCGCGTGAGCCAGCCCACCATGCCGGTGATGGTGCTCTTGCCGCTCGTGCCCGCGATGGCGACACCCGGCCGCCCGCCGTCCACCACCTCCGCCAGCAGGGCCGGGCGGGGGACGCGCGGGAGCCCGAGCGCGCGCGCGGCCCGCACCTCCGGCGTCTCTGCCTCCACCGCGGTCGAGTAGATGAAGCGGTCGAGGTCCGCGGTCACCGCCGAGCCGTCCTGGGGCTTGACGACGATGCCGAGGGCGGTCAGACGCGCGGCCACCTCGGCGTTCTTGCCCTGATCGAAGGAGCGGTCGGAGCCCTGGACGACGTGGCCGCGCGCCCGCATGAGCTGCGCCAGCGGGCTCATGCCGGCGCCCGCGATGCCGGAGAAGTGATAGCGCACACCTCATCCTGCCACGAACCGATTACTCGGCCGGCCATCGATTGCCCGGTGGATTTTCGCCCACCCGCCAGGGCGAAGCGCCCGATGTCGTCAGGCAAGCTATTGATATGGCGAGCCGTCGTCCATGGCACTGCGCTTGCGATCAGTCGGCGCCCAGGGGAGGACGCCATGGACATCGCCGAGGCCGAGGCCGTCACCGTCGGGGGTCGTTTCTGCGGCTCGCGCAATACCGCCAGCGGCGGCTACATCGCCGGGCTGCTCGGCCGTCACCTCGACGGCCCGGCGCGCGTCAGTCTCGAGTACCCGATTCCGGTGGATCGCGCCTTCGGCATCGAGCGGCTCAGCGATGGCCGGGTGGTGCTCTCCGACGGCGGCGCCGTCCTGGCCCACGCCGAATCGGCCACCCTCCAGCTCGAGCCTCCGGCGCCCCCGTCGTTCGCGGAGGCGCAGTGGGCCTCGGAGCGCTACCTGGGATTCACCGAGCATCCCGCGCCCGATTGCTTCGTCTGCGGCCCGGCCCGGGAGTGGGGCGACGGGCTCGCGATCTTTCCCGGACCGCTCCCGGGCCGGCGCCTGGTGGCCGCGCCCTGGGCTCCGGATCCCACTCTCTTCGACAAGCGCGGCACGGTGCGCCCCGAGTTCGTCTGGGCCGCGCTCGACTGCCCGAGCGGCTTCGCGCTGCTCGAAGCCTTCGGCCGCCGCAGGGTGGTGTTGCGCCAGCTCACCGCGAGCGTGATCCGGCCGCTCGAGGTCGGCGCGCGCTGGATCGTGACGGGCTGGCCCTTCGCGGCGGAGGGGCGCAGTCTCCTGGGCGCGTCCGCGATCTTCTCGGAGCGCGGCGAGCTGCACGCCCTCGCCTCGGCGGTGCTGGTCTGCGCGGACTGACTCAGGTCCCGATGGGCGGGCGGCGGCGGACGAGCTGCATGCTGGTCATCGTGAGGACCGGCTCACCCCGCTGGTTCAGCGTGGTCCAGTGCAGGCGCACGATGCCGCGGTCCGGCTTCGACGTCGAGGGCCGCTGATCCAGCACCTGCACCGTCGCGCGGAGGGTGTCGCCGGGCCGCACCGGCCGGAGCCAGCGCAGCTCGTCCACGCCCGGCGAGCCCAGGCTGCAGGCCGCGAGCGCGCGAGTCTCGACGAAGAGCCGGAACGTCAGCGCCATCGTCTGGAAGCCGCTCGCGATGAGCCCCTCGTAGATCGTCTCCTTCGCGGCCTCCACGTTCAGATGAAACGGCTGGGGATCGAAGGCCATCGCGAAGTCGATGATCTGGCCTTCGGTGACCGTGATCCCCCCGGTGCGGAACTCCCGCCCCGGCGTGAAGTCCTCGAAGTAGACGTCCCCCGTGGTCATCGCGGGCGACTCCGGCCGCCGCGCGCCATCCCGCGCCGCGATCAGGCGAGACCGGCCAGCTTGGCCTGGATCTGTGGCTTCGGCACCGCGCCCACCACCTGATCGCGGACCTTGCCGTCCTTCACGAACAGGATCGTCGGGATCGACCGGATGCCGTAGCGGGCGGCCAGGCCCGGGTTCTCGTCCACGTTCACCTTCGCGAGGGTCACGGAGCCGCCCGAGGAGCGGGCCAGGTCCTCCAGGACCGGCCCGATGGCCCGGCAGGGACCGCACCACTCCGCCCAGAAGTCCACCATCAGCACGCCTTCGGCGGCCACCAGGGCCTCGTCGTAGTTGCGCTCGTCGAGGTGCTGCAGCCACTCATGGTCATCGGTCATCGCTCTGTCCTCCCGCCGTTTAGATGGCCGCCGCCGGTCCGTCGATGCGCGGGACGGGCCGGCTTCCGAGTAAGATGGGGAGGCTGCCGATGCCTCCGATCCGGCTCGATCATATCGCGATTGCCCTGCCGCGCATCGCCGACGCTCCTTCCGTCGTGGTGGCGGTGCTGGGCGGGGTGCCGGAACGGATGCGCCCGTCCGGCGCCTTCCGATGGGCGAGCTGGACCTACGAGGACGGCGGCCGCCTCGAGATCCTGGAGCCGATGGGCCCGGACGGCTTCCTCCACCGGTTTCTCGCCGCGCACGGCCCCGGCGTCCATCACGTCACCTTCAAGGTGCCGGATCTGGCCATGGTCTGCCGCCGGGCCGAGCGACACGGCTACGACGTCGTCGGACGCGACGAGTCCGACCCATCCTGGATGGAAGCGTTTCTCCATCCCAAGCAGGCGCTGGGCATCGTCGTGCAGCTCGCGGAGGCGAACGGCGCGCCGCCGCCCGATGATCCGGCCGCGCGGCCGCCCGGCCTGCCCGATCCGCCGCCGCCCGTGCGCATCCTGGGCCTACGCATGCGCGCGCAGTCCTCCGCGCGCGCGCTCACCCAGTGGCGCGACATCCTCCGGGGCGAGGCGCAGCCGCACCCGGAAGGCGGGCTCGCCTTCCGCTGGCCCGACTCACCGCTGCGCATTGTCGTGGACGTCGATCCGACCGCCCCGGAGGGCCCCGCTGTCATCGAGCTGGCGAGCCCCCGCGCGCTGCCGGGCCTCGAGGCGGCGGGCGACCACCTGGGCATCCGGCTCGCCCAGCGGTCCGCCTGAATCCACGCCGTACCAGGGGAGGTAGCCGATGGAGTTCTTCACGACCGATCTCCGATCGCTGCTGATCGGCCTCGCTGGATCCACCGCCCAGTCCGCCGGCCGCCTCCTGCTCGTGTTGCTCGCCGGGTACTTCGGCGCGCGCGTCCTGCGCTCGCTGATCGGCCACCTCGAGCACGTGCTGGTGATGGCGGGTGAGCGGACCGGCGCGCTGCCCGGCGCCACCCGCTCGCGCGTGGCCACGCTGACCAGCGTGTTGCGCACGCTGGCCCTGGTCGCGCTCTGGTCGGTGGTGACGGTGATCTGCCTCTCCCAGCTCGGCCTCGACGTGCGGCCGATCCTGGCCGGCGCGGGCATCGTCGGCCTCGCGGTCGGCTTCGGCGCGCAGAATCTCGTGCGCGACGTCATCGCCGGCTTCTTCCTCGTGCTCGAGGACCAGGTGCGGGTGGGCGACGTGGCGGTGGTCAACGGTACCGGCGGGCTCGTGGAGACCGTGACCTTCCGCACCATCGTGCTGCGCGATCTCGCCGGCACCGTGCACGTCTTCCCCAACGGGAGCGTGACCACGCTGGCCAACATGACCAAGGACTGGTCGGGCTACGTGCTGGACGTGGAGGTGGCCTACCGGGAGGATCCGGACCGGGTCGTCGCGGTCATGCGGCGCGTGGCCGAGGAGCTGCGGCAGGATCAGACCCTCGGTCCGCTGATGCTCGAGCCCATCGAGATCTTCGGGGTGGACGCCTTCAAGGAGTCGAGCGTGGTGATCAAGGCCCGGCTCAAGACGCTGCCGATCCAGCAATGGACCGTGGGGCGCGAGTACCGCCGTCGCCTCCTGCAGGCCTTCGGCACCGAGGGCATCGACATCCAGCCGCGCATCGTCCAGGTCGGTGAGCCGGGCAAGCCGTTCCCGGTCCTCCTGATGGAGGGCGCCGCGCCCTCCGAGGGCGCACTGCCGCGTTGAGCGCGATCAGATGACAGCCATCGTCACCCGGCCGCCGAGAAGAGGTATGTAACTAGCCGATTAACTTGGCCTCAATCGTGGTCCGCTTCTTGAAGTCCTGCCGTGATTCGGTGGGAGGGCCACGATCGAATGAACCTGGGCGGGCTGGGGCGGATGTTCTCGAGCGATCTGGCGGTGGACCTGGGCACGTCCAATACCCGGCTCTACGTCCGGGGCCAGGGCGTGGTCCTGGACGAGCCGTCCGTTGTCGCGGTGGACATGAGCGGCAACGTGCAGGCCGTCGGCAACGACGCCAAGGCGATGCTCGGCCGGGCTCCGGGGACGGTGCAGGTCGTCCGGCCCCTGCGCCACGGCGTCATCGCCGACTTCGATCGCACCGAGAAGATGTTCCGCTACTTCATCAACAAGACCCGCCGGGGCTGGAGCTTGGTGCAGCCGCGGCTGGTCATCGTCACGCCCTCCGGTATCACCCAGGTCGAGCGGCGCGCGGTCCGGGATGCCGCCAAGCAGGCCGGCGCGCGCGAGGTCTACCTCGTTCAGGCCGCCATGGCCGCGGCCCTCGGGGCGGGCCTGCCGGTGGAGCAGCCGGGCGCGAGCATGATCGTGGACGTGGGCGGCGGCACCACCGAGGTGGCGGTGATGTCCCTGTGCGGGATCGTGTACTCCGGGTCGCTGCGCACCGGGGGCGACGAGATGAACCAGGCGATCATCCAGTACCTCCGGCGCGCCTACGATCTGCTCGTCGGCGAGCGCCGCGCCGAGGACGCGAAGATCCGCCTGGGCTCGGCCTATCCCAAGGACGACGAGAACGAGTCCATACAGGTGCAGGGCCGCGACCTGCTCGACGGCCTGCCCAAGACGGTGGTCGTCACGGCCCTCGAGATCCGCGAGGCGCTGCGCGAGCCGGTGGCCGACATCGTCGCCGCGGTGCGCGCCTGCCTCGAGCAGACGCCACCCGAGCTCGCCGCCGACATCAGCGACAACGGCATCGTGCTCACCGGTGGGGGCGCGCTCCTGCGGGGCTTCGACGCGCTCCTGCACCAGGAGACCGGGCTCAGCATCCGCGCGACCGAGGACCCGCTCACCTGCGTGGCGCGCGGCGCCGGCACCATCCTCGACCAGCTCGGCATCCTCAAGCGCGTCGCCATCCCCGCGTAGTTGGCTCGGAGGGGCTAGCAGGTTGCGCGGGCGGAGCCCGCGCTCGAAGCGGACCATCTGCCCGCCGGTTGCCGCCGGCCCCCGGCTGGGGATACCCTCGGGGTCGATGCCATCTCCGGGAGGCCTGGCCATGATCTCGCACTGGTTGCTGGTCTGCGCCCTGCTCCTGATCGCTGGCTGCTCGGCGCCGCCCGGATCACACCACCACGGAAGCTCAGTGAGACCCGCCACCGGTGCGCCGGTGCTGTTCGACAATCTGGGCGACTACCACCGTCCGATCACCACGACGTCGCGCCAGGCGCAGGCCTACTTCGATCAGGGGCTGCGGCTCACCTACGGCTTCAACCACTACGAGGCCCAGGCCGCCTTCCGCGAGGCCGCGCGGCTCGATCCGGCGTGCGCCATGTGCGCGTGGGGCGTCGCGCTCACCTACGGCTCCAACTACAACAGCCCGACCGACGCCGAGCGCGAGCGGGGCGCGCTCGCCGCGGTCGGCCAGGCGCGGACGCTGGCCGCCGCGCGCGGCACCGAGCCGGAGCGGGCGCTGATCGGCGCGCTGGCCGCGCGGCACTCCGCCGCGCCCACCGCGGATCGCGCCGCGCTCGATCACGCCTACGCGGACGCGATGCGCGAGGTCACGCGGCGCTTCCCCGCCGATCTCGACGCGGCCACCCTGTTCGCGGACGCGCTCATGAACCTCCGCCCGTGGAGTCTCTGGACGCCGGAGGGCAAGCCGCAGCCCGGCACCGAGGATCTCGTGGCCATCCTCGAGCGCGTGCTCGCCGCCAACGCCCGGCATCCGGGCGCCAATCACCTCTACATCCACGCGGTCGAGGCGAGCCCCGACCCGCTCCGCGCGGAGGCCGCCGCCGACCGGCTCCTCGGGCTGATGCCCGGCGCCGGGCACATGGTCCACATGCCGTCTCACATCTACTACCGCATCGGGCGCTACGCCGACGCGGGCTCCGCCAACGTGGCCGCGGTGGCGGCCGACCGCGCCTACTTCACGAAGAGCAAGCCGAGTCCGATCTACCGGGGCATGTACTACCCGCACAATCTCGACTTCGTCTGGCACGCGGCCTCCTAGCCGGACCGATGATGCGGGATCGCTACGGGCTCCCGGTCTCGACGTCCTCGGAGGCGGCGGGTCTGGCCTACGGGGAGGGCGTCGATCGGTTCCTCGCGTCCCACGCCGGCGCGGAGGAGTGCTTCGACCGGGCCGTCGCCGCCGATCCCGCGTTCGCGCTGGCTCACGTCGGGCGGGCCCGGAGTCTCCAGCTCCTCGGCCAGGGCGCCCTCGCGCGGGAGGCCGCCGCGCAGGCGCGCGCCCTCACCGCCTCGATCGACCGGCGCGAGGCGCGGCACGTGGAGGCGCTCGCGCTCGCGGTCGCGGGCCAGGCCGCGCGGGCGTTGGCCCTCATCCGCGAGCACGTGGCCGAGTTTCCGCGGGACGCGATGGCCCTCGCCGCGGCCAACGGGGTCTACGGGCTCATCGGCTTCAGCGGGGGGCAGGCGCGCAACGAGGAGATGCTGGCGCTCCTGGAGTCGGTCGCCCCCGCCTACGGCGACGACTGGTGGTTCCTCGGCGCCCACGGCTTCGCGCGGACCGAGGCCCTGGGCTGGAAGGCGGGCGCCCCGCTCGTCGAGCAAGCGCTCGCCCTGGCGCCCCGCAACGCCCACGCCGCGCACGCCTGGGCCCACGTCTGCTATGAGCAGGGCGCCGACCAGGACGGGACCGCGTTCGTCGCGGCCTGGCTGCCGGAGTACCCGAAGGCCGGCCCGCTGCACTGCCATCTCTCGTGGCACCAGGCGCTGTTCGATCTCGCGCTCGGCCGTCTCGAGGCGGCGCTCGCGCTCTACGAGAGCAGCATCCGGCCGGGCGCCTCTCAATGCGCGCCGTTCTCCACGCTGGTGGACTCCGCCTCGCTGCTCTGGCGCCGGGAGCTGGCGGGCGCGCCGCGGCGGCCGGAGGCGTGGAGCGCGGTGGCGCAGCACGCGCGCGCGGCGTTCCCCGCGATCGGGATCTCCTTCGCGGACGTGCACTGCGCGGTGGCCCTGGCCGCCGCGGGCGATACCGAGAGCCTCGCGCGCTGGGTCGGGCTGCTCCGCGAGGGGGTAGAGCAGGGCCGGGTCCCGGCGGGCCCGGTGGTGCCGGTGGTGGCCGAGGCCATGGGCGCGTTCGCCCGGGGCCGCTACGAGGACGTCGTCCGCTTGCTCGCGCCGGTGGTGGAGCAGCTCGTCCGGGTGGGCGGGAGCTGGGCGCAGCGCGATCTCTTCGAGCACACCCTGCTGGCCGCGTACCTGCGCGCCGGCCGAGCCGCCGACGCCCGGGCACTGCTCGCGCGCCGGATCGATCGCCGGCCGTCGGTGCCGGTGGCGGGTGCCTGATGGCGGCGCCGGTCCGCGAGTACCGCTACCAGGTGGATCGCGACGGGCGGATCTTCCACGACGGCACCGAGATCGTGGACCCGGCGGTGCTGCGCTTCTTCCTGCGCGCGATGACGCGAACGGAGGACGGGCGCTGCCTCGTCCTCTGCCAGGGCGAGCGCAACTGGTTCGAGGCGCCGGACACGCCGTTCGTGATCCAGCGGCTGCGCCTGACGGGGGAGGGCGGGCGGCTGCACGCGGTGGAGCTGTGCTTCCCGGGGGACTATCGCGAGCCGCTCGATCCACGCACGCTCGAGACCGAGCGGGACCTGCTCTACTGCCGGGTCCGCGACGGCGCGTTCCGCGCGCGCTTCGGCCGCATCGCGGTGCAGCAGCTCGCCCCGTTCCTGGCCGACGCCGGCGAGGGCTCGGCGCTGCTCCTGGCCGGCGCCCGCCATCCGGTGCGCGGCGGCGCCCCCGTTCCTTCACCCTAGGATTCACTTCACCCTGGGATCTCCTCCGAGGAGCGATCATGGCTGACCGAGTCGGATTCATCGGGCTGGGCACGATGGGCTTGCCGATGGCGACCAACCTGGCCAAAGGCGGCGTGCCGCTGGTGGTGCACGACGCCAGCCCGGCCGCGCTGGCCGCCGCCGCGAAGCTCCCGGGGGCGACCGCGGCCGGATCCGTCGCCGAGGTCGGGGCCCAGGCCGCGGTGGTCTTCACGTGCCTGCCCAACGACGCCATCGTGCGCGAGGTCTATCTGGGGCCGGCCGGCGTCCGCGAAGCCGCCCGCGCCGGCCTCGTCACCTGCGACTGCTCGACGGTGAGCCCCGAGGTCACGCTGGCCGTGCACGCCGCCCTCCGGGGCCGCGGCGTGGATCACATGGACACGCCGATGCTGGGCTCGCAGCCGCAGGCGGTCGACGGGCAGATCTTCTTCATCGTGGGCGGCGAGAAGGCCCGGGTCGCCACCATCGCGCCCTACCTCGAGATCATGGGCAAGATGCACATGTACGTGGGCGGCTCGAGCATGGCCAATCGCGTGAAGCTCATCCACAACGGGCTCGCCGCGGTCACCTCGGTGGCGGTGGCGGAGGCGCTGGCGGTCTGCGTGCAGTCCGGGGTGGACCCCGCGACCTTCTACGATGTGGTGCGCAACGGCGGCGGCATGGCCTACGGGACCTATTTCGACCGGCGGGCCAAGCGCATCCTCGACGGGGAATTCTCGCCGACCTTCATGCTTGAGCTGATGCGGAAGGACGCGATGCTCGCGCTCGCGCTGGCCAGGTCGGTGCAGGTGCCCGCGCCGATGCTGGAGGAGACCAAGCGCACGTACGACGAGGCGGTGGACAGCGGATGGGGCCGCGAGGACTTCTCGGCGGTGACCCACGTCGTCGAGAAGCGGATCGGGCGGCGGCTCTCGGGCCCGGTAGCGCGCCCGCCCGCCGGGTAGTAGGATGGGCGCCGGCGCGCCGTCGGGCGCCGGCTCCACCCACCGCAGGCGACCAGGAGGCCTCCGATGCCGCTCGTCGAGCCGGGACGCAAGGCCCCCGCGTTCTCGCTGCCCGACCAGGACGGCACGACCCACCGGCTCAAGGACTACACGGGTCGCCCGCTCATCCTGTACTTCTATCCGAAGGACGACACCCCCGGCTGCACCCGGGAAGCCTGCGCCTTTCGCGACGCGCGGCCCGCCTTCAAGAAGGGCAAGGCCGCCGTCCTCGGCGTGAGCGTGCTGGACGTGCCGAGCAAGGCCAAGTTCGCCCGCAAGCACAAGCTCAACTTCCCGCTCCTCGCCGATCCCGAGCACGCGGTGGCCGATCGCTACGGGGCCTGGCAGAAGAAGAGCCTCTACGGCCGGACCTACATGGGGGTGGCCCGCCTGACCTATCTCATCGGACCCGACGGCGCGGTGGTCCGGCGCTGGGACAACGTGAAGGTGGACGGCCACGCGGCCGACGTCCTGCGCGCCGTCGACGAGCTCTGAGCGGGCCGTGACTGCCGTCGTCATCGGAGCCTACGAGGACGCCGCCGCGGCGATCGCCGGGCTCTCGTCGGCCGGCGGCAAGCGGCCCGCCGCCGTCCTGCCGCGCGCCGCGGTGGACGACGAGGCGCGCGTGCGGCTGCGGCGGGCGCAGGTCGAGTGCCTCAGCACCCTCGACGGCGGCGATCTGCCCGCGGCCCGCTGGCTGGCCTCCACCCTGGCGGAGGCGGAAGGATGGGAGCGCGCCGATGCCGCCCCCGCGTCGCCGGCCGGCCAGAGCGAGCCCGGCGACGTGGCCGGCTGGTACGAGGTGCGCATCGGCTCGGGCGCCCTCACCACCGATCGGCCCATCACCCGGCTGCACGGCTCCCGGCGCTACATCGCCTCCTTCAACCTGCTGGGGCAGGGGCGACTCAACCAGGCCTGCGGCGATCTGCTCTACCGCCGGCTCATGGACGAGGGCATCGCGCTCGACGAGGTCTTCGACGTGGTGGTCTGCTCGGAGTCGAAGGCGGTCGGCATGGTGCAGGTGGTGGCGGAGTGCTTCGGCCAGGACCGCTACGTGGTGCTGCGCAAGGGGCTCAAGAACTACATGCCGCGCCATCCGCGCGAGCCGCTGGTGGAGGAAGCCACCAGTGTCACCACCGCGGGCGCGCAGGCCCTGGTGCTGGATCCGCTGGACTGGCCGCTACTGGAAGGCCGTCGCGTGCTGCTGGTGGACGACGTGATCGCCACCGGCGGCACCGTCCGCGCGGCCTGCCGGCTGCTGGAGCGCGCGGGCGCCCGCGTGACCGCCGCCGCGACGGTGCTGCTGAAGGGACCCGAGCCCGACCTGCCGCGCCTGGTGGTGCTGGCGCGGCCGCTGCTGTGATCGCCGTTCAACCCCGACAAGGAGCGTGACGATGGGCACCATGATCACCCTCACCGCTGAAGACGGACACCGGCTGTCGGCCTACCGCGCGGCCCCGAGCGGCACGCCCCGGGGCGGCCTCGTGGTCGTGCAGGAGATCTTCGGCGTCAACCATCACATCCAGGGCATGTGCGACCGGTTCGCGGCCGACGGCTACCTGGCGCTGGCCCCCGCGCTCTTCGACCGCGTGGAGCCCGGCATCAACCTCGGCTACACCGCCGACGACATCGAGCGAGGCCGCTCGCTCAAGGGCAAGGTGGACATCGCGGACATGGTCGCCGACGTGAGAGCCGCGGTACAGGCGCTCGCGGCCGAGGGGCAGCGCGTGGGCGTGGTGGGCTATTGTCTCGGCGGCACGCTCGCGTGGCTGGCGTGCACGCGCATCGACGGCGTCAAGGCCGCGGTGGGCTACTACGGCGGCGGCATCGCGGAGACCGCGAGCGAGACGCCGCGCTGCCCGGTGCTGCTCCACTTCGGCGAGACCGACCAGGCCATCCCGCCCGAGCACTGGGCCCGCATCCGCGCCGCGCATCCGGAGGTGCCGATCCACACCTACCCGGCCGGCCACGGCTTCGGCTGCGACGAGCGGGGCAGCTACCACGAGCCCAGCGCGGCGCTGGCCCGCCGGCGCACGCTCGGCTTCTTCGGGGCCCTGCTCTAGCGCGCGGTGGAGGCCATCCCCGCGCCCTTCGACGCGTACCGGGACGTCGTGCGCCCGGAGTGGATCGACAGCAACGGGCACATGAACATGGGCTACTACGTGGTGGTGTTCGACTTCGCCACCGACGAGTGGATGCGGTACGTGGGCCTGGACGGGACGCATCGAAGCGCGCGGAGCGTGACCACGTTCTGCCTGGAGGCCCACGTCACCTATCATCGCGAGGTCCGGGACAAGGACCTCCTGCGGTTCACCACGCGGCTGCTGGCCTTCGACGCCAAGCGCCTGCACTACATCCACGAGATGTACCACGGCGCGGCCGGCTACCTGGCCGCGACCAACGAGCTGATGTCGCTGCACGTGAGCCAGGAGACGCGGCGGGGCGCCCCGATGGCGCCCGAGATCCTCGAGCGCCTGGCCCTTATCCAGCGGGCGCACGAGCGGCGGCCCCGGCCGCCCCAGGTGGGCCGGGTGGTGGGGTTGCCGTTGACCATCGAGGGGCGCGGGGCGCCCCAGGGCGCGGTGGCCGCCAGCAGGGCCGGCACCCGATCGCTCGGCATGGGCTTCGCGAAGTAGTAGCCCTGGCCGTGATCGCAGCCGAGCGAGCGCAGGTGCTCGAGCTGCTCCGCGCTCTCGATCCCCTCGGCGGTCACCGAGAGGCCGAGGCTCTTGGCCACCGTGATGACCGCCCGCACGATCGCGCTGTCTTCCACGTCCTGGCCGATCCCCTTGACGAACGATCGGTCGATCTTGAGCGTGTCCACCGGGAAGCGCTTGAGATAGCCGAGCGAGGAATAGCCGGTCCCGAAGTCGTCGATCGCGAGCTGCACCCCGAGCGCCTTCAAGGCCTCCAGCTTGGCCAGGGTGGTCGGCGCGTCGTGCATGACCACGGTCTCGGTGATCTCGAGGCGGAGCGCGCCCGGATCGAGGCGCGTCTCGCGCAGCACCGCGGCGATCTCCTCCACGAGCCCGGGCTGCTGGAGCTGCCGCGCGGAGAGATTGACGCTGATCGCGAGATTGCTCCCGGGGGTGGCGAGCTGCCACTGGCGCGTCTGGCGGCAGGCTTCGTGGAGCACCCAGCGCCCGAGGGGCACGATGAGGCCGGTCTCCTCGGAGAGACCCACGAAGTCGCCCGGGAAGAGCAGGCCGCGCTGGGGATGCTTCCAGCGGACCAGCGCCTCCATCTCGACGATGTGCCCGGTGGGCAGCTCGAGGATCGGCTGGTAGTGCAGGACGAACTCCCCGCGCGCCACCGCGTTGCGCAGGTCCAGCTCCAGATCCATGCGCTCCTGGGCGGGGGCGTTCATGCTCTTGTCGAAGATCTCGTAGCGGGCCTTGCCCTTTCCCTTGGCGTGGTACATGGCGAGGTCGGCGTCGCGCAGGATGTCCTCGGGGGTCATCCGCTTGGCGGTGCTCATCGCGATGCCGATGCTCACCGTGATGACGACCTCGCGGCCCTCGACCAGGAACGGCTGCTGCAGCTCGGCGGTGAGCCGGTCCGCCACCGCGGTGGGCGCCTTGTCGTCCTTGACGTCCTCGATCAGGATCGCGAACTCGTCGCCCCCCAGGCGCGCGATCGTGTCCTCGGGACGGAGGCAGGAGGCCAGCCGCTGGCTGACCGCGATCAAGAGCTGATCGCCCACGCTGTGCCCCATGCTGTCGTTGACCACCTTGAACCGGTCGAGATCCAGGAAGAGCACCGCGAGCTGCTCGCCCCGCCGCTCGGTGCGGGTCAGCGCGTGCGAGAGCCGATCCATGAACAGCGCCCGATTGGGCTGGCTGGTGAGCGGATCGCGAAAGGCCTGGCGGGCGAGCTGGTCGAGCCGGCGCGGGAACTGGTTGATCTCGTCGGTCTGCTGCTCGATCGTGGAGAGCATCTTGGCGAACGAGGTCATCAGGGTGCCGATCTCGTCCTTGCGGGTCGGCCCCACCGGCAGATCCGCGACCTTGGTGGCGGTGGCCAGGTGGGCCGCCCGCGAGATGGCCGAGGCCACGTCCCAGACCACGAAGCCGCCGCCGGCCATGAGCAGGCCGGTGAAGACGAGCAGGGCCGGCATCGTGAAGGCCTCGGTGTACTGCCCGATCGGCCCGAGGATCTGGCGGACGGGAGCCTGGAAGGCGTAGGTCAGGATCAGGAGCGGGATGACCGACGCGAGGGTCAGGGCGAAGATGACCTTCTGCTTGACCCGCTGCCCCGCGAAGGCAATTTCCCGGTTCAGATCGTCGCCGCTCACGTGTCTCCCGGTGCGTGGATGGACGTTCTAGGTAGCGGCCGTAGGGGAAGCAACCGAAGTGCCACAGATTGCGCGGTGAGAAGGTAAGATAAATCAATTCCTTGGGTCAGGGTCGGCGGCTATTGCCCTGGACCAGGTGTCAATTTTGCGTAATGGGGCTGACGGATCGAAGGAACCCGGACGGCCGGAGCGACCGGAGACCAAACACCTGGCGAGATGGCCGAGCGCCGGCCGCCGGCCGGCCGCCGGCCGGGCGGCAGGGACGTGTTATACTCCGCGGGGTTTGTAGTCATTCAGGGAGGCATGTGTGGCCGGGTATCTGCCCGTCGTCATCTATCTGGGCCTGATCGTGGCGTTCGCCGTGGTGTCCCTCGGAATGGCGGCCGTCCTGCGGCCGTCCCGGCCGTACTTCTCCAAGCTCGAGAACTACGAGTGCGGCGCGGAGCCCATCGGCGAGGCGTGGGTCCAGTTCCCGGTGGGCTTCTATCTGGTCGCCCTGATCTTCATCGTGTTCGACGCGCTCGCGGTGTTCCTCTTCCCCTGGGCCCTCGTGCTCCGGGGATTCGGGATGGCGGCGGTGGGAACCATGGGCCTGTTCATCGCCATCCTCTCGCTGGGCTGGGTGTATGCCTACAAGGAGGGGATACTCGAGTGGAAATAAAGGCGCCGACCCCACAGGTGCCGCCGGCGGTCTGGACGGAGTTCAAGGACCTCCAGGAGCTGGAGAAGTACCGCCAGGAGCGTCCGGACGGCGACAAGCACTCCGCCCTGTTCGAGAGCGCCACGGAAGGGATCCTCCACTTCCCGGGCGGCTTCGCCGTCACCGCCGTCGCGGATTCCTTCCTCAACTGGGCCCGGAAATCCTCGGTGTGGCCGGTGACCTTCGGCCTCGCCTGCTGCGCCATCGAGATGATGGCCACGTTCGCGTCGCGGTTCGACGTGGAGCGCCTGGGGATGGTGCCGTGGGCCTCGCCGCGGCACTCGGATCTCATGATCGTGTCCGGCACCGTCACCATCAAGATGGCGCCGATGCTCAAGCGCATCTACGATCAGATGCCCGACCCCAAGTGGGCCGTTTCGATGGGCTCGTGCGCCAACTCGGGGGGGCCCTTCCGGCACGGCTATCACGTGGTCAAGGGCGTGGACCGGGTGATTCCAGTGGACGTCTACGTCCCCGGCTGCCCGCCGCCGCCGGAATCGCTGCTGAACGGGTTGCTCCTCCTTCAGGACCAGATCGCGCACTTTCACAAGACGGGAACGCGCGCCGCCCCCACCGCCAAGATCGACTGAGCGCGTGATCCACGACCAGGCACGAGCGAGGATACAGGAGCGCTTCGGGGTGGCGGCCGAGGGGGACGGGCCCCTCCTCACGATAGCGATCCCGCCGGATCGCTGGCAGGAGCTGGCCCGCTTCGCCAAGGAGACGCTCGGCTGCCTGTACTTCAATTTCCTCAGCGCGGTCGACTGGAAGGACCAGGGGCTCGAGGTGGTGGCGCGGCTCGAGAACCTGGACGTGGGGCTCGCCCTCATGCTGAAGACCCGTCTGGGGCCGGGGCAGTCGGCGTGCGCCTCGCTCGTGCCCCTGTACCGGGGCGCGGACTGGATGGAGCGCGAGTGTTACGACATGTTCGGGATCCGTTTCGAGGGGCACCCGGACCTGCGGCGCATCCTGCTCCCCCAGGACTGGGAAGGCCACCCGCTGCTCAAGTCCTACGCGGTGGATACGCCCCACCCACCTTACCGATGACCGGAGCGCGACCATGATCTACGAGCTGCGCACCTACACGCTGATGCCGGGCAAGCAGGGCGAATACCTCAAGCTCAACGGGGAGATCGGCCGGAAGATTCGCGGCGACAAGTACGGCAAGCTCGAGGGCTACTGGTCGACCGAGTTCGGGACCCTCAACCAGCTCGTGCACCTCTGGAGCTACGCCGACCTCAACGAGCGCGAGCGGCTCCGGGCCGCCCTCACCAAGGACGAGGCGTGGACCAAGGAGTACATCCCGAAGATCCGGCCGATGATGCTGGCCCAGGAGAACAAGATCCTGTCCGCGGTGGTGCCGATGACGCCGCCGTCGGACACCGGGAACGTCTACGAGCTGCGGTGGTACCGCGCGCACGTGGGCAAGGCCGGGGAGTGGCTCGGGCTCTTCAAGGACATCCTGCCGTTTCGCGACAAGTTCACCCGGCGAGTCGGCCTCTGGCAGACGGAAGTCTCCCAGCTCAACGAGGTCGTGCACATGTGGGTGTACCGCGACCTGAACGATCGCGCGGCGGCCCGCGCCAAGATGGCCCAGGAGCCGGAGTGGCAGACCTTCCTGGGCAAGTCCACCGCGCTCCTCGCCAACATGCAAGCCATAGCCCTCAACCCGGCTCCCTTCTCGCCGATGCGCTAAAAAACCGGCACCAGCAACTACAGAAACGGACAGATCGAAGCTCAGAGATGGATCCAGAAGCGCGGAAGGTCATCGAGCTGGGGTACGGGGGCAGCGAGCGCCTCACGATGAACATGGGGCCGCAGCACCCGTCCGCCCACGGGGTCTTCCGCGCCATCCTCTCGCTCGAGGGCGAGACGGTGGTGGGCGTGGACGCGGTGATCGGCTATCTCCACCGCTGCCACGAGAAGCTCGGCGAGTCACTCACCTATACCCAGTACCCGTCCATCGCGTCGAAGACCGACTACGTAGCGGCGATGACCAGTGAGCTGGCCTACGTGCGCGCGGCCGAGATGGTGGGCAAGGTCGAGGTGCCGCGCCGCGCCCAGTACCTGCGGGTGATCGTGGCCGAGCTGCAGCGCGTCGCGTCGCACTGCCTCTGGCTCGGCACCTGGTGCCTCGACATGGGGGGCGCCCTCGGCGGCGGCGCCACCGTGTTCCTCTACTGCATTCGCGAGCGCGAGTGGGTGCTCGATCTCTTCGAGGCCCTGGTGGGCGCGCGGCTCCTCTACGGCTTCCACCAGGTTGGCGGCACGCGCTACGACATCCCGGCCGGCTGGGCCCAGAAGTGCCGGGAGACGATCACGCTCATCGAGAAGCGGATCGACGAGTACGAGGACATGCTCGAGCGCAACGCCTTCTTCCAGGCGCGCACCCAGGGCGTGGGCGGGATCTCGCGCGAGCTGGCGCAGACCGTCGGCATCTCCGGGCCGCTCATCCGCGGCTCCGGGGTGAGCTACGACATCCGGCGCCTCGAGCCCTATTCCTCCTACGAGGACTTCGACTTCAAGGTGCCGGTCGAGGCGGCGGGCGACTGCTACGCCCGGTACCGCGTGCGGATGGTCGAGTTCCGCGAGTCGATCAATATCGTGCGGCAGGCGCTCGACGGGCTGCCGGAGGGCCCGGTGTCCTCCCGCCCCGGCGTCAAGTCGGTGGGCCAGGTGCGCATCGCCAAGGGCGAAGGCTACGCGCGCGTGGAAGGCCCGCGGGGCGAGGTGGGCTGCTACCTGATCTCCGACGGCGGGGCCAAGCCCTACCGCATGAAGTGGCGCGGGGCCTCCTTCTCCAACCTCTCCGTGCTCCCGCATATCCTGATCGGCTGCAAGGTCGCCGACGTGGTCGCGATCATGGGCTCCGTCGACCCCGTCTTCGGCGAGGTCGACCGGTAACATGCCGGTCACGATGGTCCGCGGACGGGGGGAGTGCGGGGGGCATTTCGGGGCCCCCGCATACAACAGTGGTCGAGCCCAAGAGCCGATCAGGCGAGTCCTGACATGATGGCGGACGCGGTCAACGCGTTCATCACCGGGTTCATCGTGCTGAACGTCGTGATCGGCATGGTGACCTACGTCACCCTGCTCGAGCGCAAGTTCGCGGCCCGCATGCAGTCGCGCATCGGCCCCTACCGGGTGGGCCCGCACGGGCTGCTCCAGCCCATCGCGGACGCGCTCAAGCTCATGATGAAGGAGGACGTGGTGCCGCGGGCCGCCGACCGGTCCGTCTTCAACCTGGCCCCCATCGTCTTCCTCGTTCCCTGCATGCTGATCTTCGCCACGCTTCCGTTCGCGCCGGGGCTGGGGATCGCCGATCTCAACATCGGCCTCCTCTTCTTCCTCGCGGTCTCCGCCATGGAGATCGTGGGGCTCTTCATGGGGGGCTGGGGCTCCAACAACAAGTACGCGCTGATCTCCGCGATGCGCGCGGTCAACCAGATCATCTCCTACGACCTGCCCTTCATCTTCGTGGCGCTGGTGCCGGTGCTGCTGGCCGGGTCGCTCCGCCTCTCCGACATCGCGGTGGCCCAGGCCGGCCTCTGGTACGTGGCCTGGTTCCCGCTCGGCACGATCGCGTTCTTCTTCTACATCGTCGCGACGCTGGCCGCCGAGAACCGGGTGCCCTTCGACATCCTGGAGGCCGAGTCCGAGCTGATCGCGGGCTTCCGCGTCGAGTACTCGGGTATGAAGTTCGCGCTGATCCAGCTCGGCGAGTACGCCCACATGATCGGCACCTCGTTCCTCGGCGCGCTCCTCTTCCTGGGCGCGTGGTCGGGGCCGTGGGCGGACGTCTCGCCGTGGTGGGGCGCGTTCTGGTTCACGCTCAAGGCGATGGGCGTCTTTCTCCTCGTGACCTGGATCCGCTGGAGCTTCGTGCGCATCCGGGTGGATCAGATCCTCGCCATCTCGTGGAAGGTGCTGATGCCCGCCAGCCTCCTCCTCCTCATGGCGACCGCGGTCGTGGTCGCGCTGGGCGGCGCCGGTGGCTAGACGGCTCGGCGAGAGCTTCTGGGGCGACCTCTTCGGCCTGTGCGCCGCGGTCGCGCGCGCCATGAAGGTCACCCTGGTCAATTTCGTCCGCCGGCCGGTGACGGTGCACTACCCGGACAAGACGCGCGACTATCCGGACCGGTATCGGGGCCTGCTCGCGCTGACCTACGACAAGGAGACGGGGGAGGAGAACTGCATCGGCTGCCGGCTCTGCGAGTACATCTGCCCGCCCCAGGTCATCAAGGTGGAGATGCTCAAGGCCGAGAAGCGAAACTTCGCCAAGGTGTTCACGCTCGAGCTGTACGCCTGCGAGTTCTGCGAGCTGTGCGTGCAGGTGTGCCCGACCGACGCGATCATCATGATGAAGTCGTTCGACATGTCGACGGCCGACCGGCGCGAGCTTCTCCTCGACAAGGACCGGCTGCACCAGATCGGCCTGCAGTTCGAGCCCTCGTGGGCGACCGGCAACCTGCTCCGCGACATGCAGACGCCGCCCAAGGCGGCCAAGGCGGAGGCCTCCGAGCCCGCCAAGCCGGCCGCCACCCCCGCGGTCGGCGCGAAAGCGGGAGACCCCGGCGAGTGAGCCTCGAGCCGATCGCGTTCTGGGGCCTGGCGGCGGTGCTGCTGGCCTCGTCCCTGGCGGTGGTCCTGACCCGGAACCTCTTCCACTCGGTGCTCTACCTGGCCCTGTCGCTGACCGCCACCGCCGGGGTGTTCCTCTCGCTCGACGCCGAGTTCCTGGCCGCCGTCCAGCTCCTGCTCTACGCGGGCGGCGTGGTGACCATCGTGGTCTTCGCCATCGTGGTGACGGAGCGGCTGGTGGGCGACCGCATCACCCAGACGAGCCGCCAGATCCTGACCGGCTTCATCCTCTCGGGGGCCCTGCTGGTGGCCGTCCTGGTGGTCTTCCGCCGCGCGCCGCTCACGGTGCTGCGGCCCGCGGTGTCCGGCGACCTCACCCGCGCGATCGGCGAGAGCCTGCTCACGAGCTACGTGCTGCCCTTCGAGCTGCTGGGCGTGCTCCTCCTGGCCGCCCTGCTCGGCGCGCTCTACTTCGCCCGCCCCGACGACTGATGACGCTCCAGACCACAGCGGGTTGCCCATACCCTCTCGACCACGGTCAACATGCCGACCGGCATGTTGAGGTTGAAGGTGGTTGAATGACGCTCCAGGCCTATCTCACGCTGGCGGCCCTGCTCTTCTGTATCGGCCTCTTCGGCGTCCTCACCCGGCGCAATACCATCGGCATCCTGCTCGGCATCGAGCTCATGCTGAACGCGGTGAACATCAACCTGGTCGCCTTCGCCCGCTTCCTGGGCGACGTCTCCGGCATGGTCTTCACCGTCTTCGCCATCTGCATCACGGTGGCCGAGGTGGCGCTGGGGCTGGCCCTGGTCATCCTGATCTTCCGCATCCGGCGCACCGCGATCGCGGACCACCTGGACCTGCTCAAGGGATAGAGCCCGACTCATGGCCGCGTCCGGCTTCCTCGCGCTCTGGGCCTGGCTGGCGCCCGGCATCGCCTTCCTGCTCCTGAGCCTGATCATCCCGCTGCGGCGCTCGGGCAAGCCGGCCGCGTGGCTGTCCATCGTGTTCTCGCTGGGGGCCCTCGTCGCGGCGGTCGCGGCCCGGCGCGCGACGGTGCCGGACATGGCCCGCCGCCTGCTGTGGGATTGGATCCCGCTGGAAGACGGCGTGCTCACCTCGGTGGGGGTGCTCGCGGACGCCGATTCGACGCTCATGCTGATCCTGGTGGCGCTGGTGTCCTTCCTGGTCCAGGTCTACTCGCTGGGCTATCTCGCCGACGAGTCGCCCGCCTCCCTCGGCCGCTACTACGCCTACCAGTCGCTCTTCGCCTTCTCGATGATGGGGCTGGTCCTCGCCCCGAACTTCGTCCAGCTCTTCATCTGCTGGGAGCTGGTGGGCCTCTGCTCCTACCTGCTGATCGGCTACTGGTACGGCCGGCCCGAGGCGGCGCGCGCGGCGGTGAAGGCGTTCTGGATCACCAAGGCGGGCGACGTGTTCTTGCTGATCGGCATCGTGATGCTATGGAGCCGCACCGGCACCTTCGACTTCTCCGAGCTGTTCGAGCTGGCGCAGAGCGGGGGCGAGGTGTTCACCGGGCTGGGCTTCGTCATGTTCTGCATCTATCTGGGCGCCGCCGGCAAGTCGGCGCAGTTCCCGTTCCACGTCTGGCTGCCCGACGCGATGGAGGGCCCCACCCCGGTCTCCGCGCTCATCCACGCCGCCACCATGGTGACCGCGGGGGTGTACCTGCTCTTCCGCACCGCGTTCCTCTTCGAGCAGACGCCCGAGGTGCTGGCCGCGGTGGGCTGGATCGGCGCCTTCACCGCGCTGCTCGCGGCCACGCTGGCGTGCGTGCAGACCGACATCAAGCGGGTACTGGCCTACTCCACCGTGTCGCAGCTCGGCTACATGATGGCGGCCATCGGGGCCGGGTTCGTGGGCGCCGGGTTCCTGCATCTGCTGACCCACGGCGTGTTCAAGGCGCTGCTCTTCCTGGCCGCGGGCGCGGTCATCCACGCCGTCGGCACCAACGACATCTTCGCGATGGGCGGCCTCGGGCGCCGCATGCCGCAGACCTTCGTCGTCTTCCTGATCGGCACGCTGTCGCTGGCCGGCATCCCGTTCTTCGCGGGGTTCCTCTCCAAGGAGGAGATCCTGGGCGCGACGTGGGTGGGTGGGCTCACGATCCCCTTCGGCATGCTGGTGCTGGCCGCGTTCCTCACCGCCTTTTACATGTTCCGGGTGGTCTTCATCGCCTTCCTGGGTGCGCCGGCCCCGGCCGGACACGCCGCCGCCGGCTCCGGGCATGGCGACGCGCACGCTCACGACGCGCCGGCCATCATGACCCTGCCGCTCTGGATCCTGGCCGCGCTCGCGATGGTGCTCGGCATCGGCCTCGCGGTGTGGCACCCGGAGGCGGAGTTCGAAGCCCCGGGCTGGCTCGCCCCGCTCGCCGTCGCGGTGGCGGGGGCGGGCATCGTGCTGGCCTGGCTGGTCTACGGGCTGCGCGCGATCAGCGCGGACCGGCTGTTCCAGCGCTTCGCCCTGATCGGCGAGGCGGCCATGGAGCGCTTCTGGCTCGACGAGCTGTTCGTGGTGGTCTACCGCCAGGTGATCCTCGGCGTCGCCCGGGCCGTCGGCTGGGTGGACCGCTACATCGTGGACGGCATCCTGAACGTGCTGAGCGCCTGGACCCTCACCGCGGGCGACCGCCTGCGCCGCATCCAGTCGGGCCAGGCCCAGGACTACGTCTACGGCATCGCCCTGGGCGTGCTGCTCCTCATGGTGTGGATGCGCTGGCCCCGATAACCCATGGCCTCCTTCCCGGTGCTCTCGATCATCACCTGGTCGCCCTTCGTGGGCGCGGTCCTGATCATGTTCCTGGCCCGGCGCAACGCGGTGCTGGTGCGCTGGCTGGCGGTGGCCTCCACGAGCGTGTCCCTCGTCCTGTCGATCGCGGTCTACGTGGCCTACGACCGCGAGGCGGCCGGCTTCCAGTTCTACGAGGACCTGCCCCTGGTGCCCGCGCTCGGCATCAACTACCAGCTCGGCATCGACGGCATGAGCCTGCTGATGGTCCTGCTCACCTCGATCATCATCTTCGCGGGGACCTGGGCCTCGTGGACGGTGAAGGTGCGCAGCCAGGAGTTCTACGCGCTGCTGCTGATCCTGGTGACCGGCGTCTACGGCGTCTTCGTCTCGCTCGACCTCTTCGTGCTGTTCCTGTTCTACGAGATCGCGGTGCTCCCGATGTACCTGCTGATCGGCATCTGGGGCTCGAGCGGCGAGGTGCGGCCCCAGGGCGTCTTCGGCTGGGCCTTCGGCCGCACCGGGGTGGGCACCAAGGAATACGCGGCGATGAAGCTGACCCTCTACCTGCTCTTCGGGTCCGCCTTCATCCTGGTGGGCATCCTGGCTCTGTACGTTGCGGGCGACTCGTCGTCGTTCTCCTTCCTCGAGATGGAGCTGACGCAATTCGACCCGAAGCTGCAGTCCTGGGTCTTCCTCGCCTTCTACGTGGGCTTCGGTATCCTGGCCGGCATCTGGCCGCTGCACACCTGGTCGCCCGACGGCCACGCCTCCGCCCCGACCGCGGTGTCCATGCTGCACGCGGGGGTCCTGATGAAGCTCGGCGCCTACGGCGTCGTCCGCCTCGGCATGGGCCTCCTGCCGGACGCGACGCTGCAGTGGTCGTGGCTCGTCGGCACCATCGCCTGTGTGAACATCGTCTACGGGGCCTTCTCGGCCATGGCCCAGACCGATCTGAAGTACGTGATCGCGTACTCCTCGGTCTCCCACATGGGCGTGGTGATGCTCGGCATGGCCACGCTCACCGAGGTGGGCCTCAACGGCTCCGTGTTCCAGATGTTCGCCCACGGCGTCATGACCGGCCTCTTCTTCGCCCTCGTCGGCCTCGTCTACGAGAAGTCCCACTCGCGCGAGATCTTCAAGATGAGCGGCTTCGGCCGGATGATGCCGGGCATCGCCACCGCCTTCACCATCGCCGGCCTCTCCTCGCTGGGGCTGCCCGCCACCGCCGGCTTCGTGGCCGAGCTGCTGACCTTCCTGGGCGCCTGGCAGTCGTCGCACGCGTGGTGGCTCTTCCCCGGCGTGCTCGGGGCCTACCTCACGTCGATCTACGTGCTGCGGGTGACCAAGCAGATCTTCTGGGGCCCGCCCTCGACCGATCCGCACTTCCAGAACCTCCCCGACGCGCGCGGGCCCGAGTGGGCCGCGCTCTGGATCCTGGTCTTCGTGATCGTGCTCTTCGGCGTCTGGCCGTCGCTGGCCCTGGGCCCGGTGGACACCGCCACCCTGCCGCTCCTCAATCGCCTGTGGGTGCTCCAGTGAGCGGCCTCGAGGCGGGCGGCCCGCTGACGCTCGAGATCGGCCTCGGCATCCTGATGCTCCTCGTCTTCTTCGTGGGCCTCTTCATGCCCTCGGAGGACAAGCGCCGGGTGGGAGTGCTCACCGCGGTCGGGCTCGTGATCCTCTTCGGCCTGGCCTGGCGCGCCGAGCCGGGGACCGAGCTGTTCCGCGGCGCGTTCGTGCAGGACGAGCTGGCCCTGTTCGCCAAGCGTCTCTTCATCCTGGCCACCCTGATCGGCGTGCTCGCCTCGCTGCCCCTGCGCGCGGTGGCCTTCGCCCGCCGGGCCACCGAGTACTACCTGGCCATCCTGGCCTCGCTGCTCGGCATGCTGGTGCTCGGCTCGGCCCGCGACCTGATCCTGCTCTTCGTGGCCTTCGAGCTGATGTCGATCCCGCTCTACTACCTGGCCGGCTTTCTCAAGCGCGAGCCGGAGGCGGTGGAGGCGGCGCTGAAGTTCTTCCTGGTGGGCACGGTCTCCTCGGCGGTGCTCCTCTACGGGCTCTCGTTCATCTACGGCATCGCGGGCACCACCGACGTGCGCGGGATCGCGGCCGCGATGTCGGAAGGGCATCCGATGATGCTGCTCGGCATGCTGCTGGCCCTGGGCGGCCTCGGCTTCAAGATCGCGGCCTTCCCGTTCCACATGTGGGTGCCCGACACCTACGAGGCGGCGAGCACGCCCTTCGTGGCGTGGCTCTCGGTGGCGCCGAAGGCGGCCGGCTTCGTCGTGATCTTCCGCCTCTATCTCGAGGGCATGGGCGATCGCGTGCTCTTCTGGGTCCCCGCCGCCGCCGGCCTCGCGACGGTCACCATCATCGGCGGCAACCTGATGGCGATCCCGCAGCAGAACGTCAAGCGGCTCCTCGCCTACTCGGGCGTGGCCCACATCGGCTACATGCTGATCGGCTTCGCGGCGGTCTCGGCCAACGGCGTCGCCATGATGCTCTTCTACCTGGTGGCCTACCTCTTCGGGAACATGGGCGCGTTCCTGGTGGTGGAGGCGGTGGCCCAGGCCGAGGGCTCGGAAGGCATGCCCGCCTATCGCGGTCTCGCCCAGCGCTCGCCGATCCTCGCGCTCAGCATGCTGCTCTTCCTGCTCTCGCTGGGCGGCATCCCGTTCGTGGCCGGCTTCTGGGCCAAGCTCTATGTCTTCTGGACCGCGGCGGAGCAGGGGCTCTACTGGCTGGTGCTGGTGGGCGCGGTGCTGACGGTGGTCGCCCTGTTCTACTACCTGCTGATCGCCAAGCGGATGTACATCGACGCACCCGAGCGGCGCGACCCGATCCCGGTGGCGCCGCTGCTCTCCTTCTGCATCTTCCTCTGCGTGCTCGGCGTCGTCATCCTGGGCCTCTACCCCAAGCCCCTGGTCATCGCCGCCCTCCGCGCCGCCGCCCCGCTCTTCTAGATCCTCACCCCGACCCTCTCCCTGGATGGGAGAGGAGGTTCGACCACCCTCTCCCCTCGGGGGAGAGGGCAGGGTGAGGGGTGGGGCCGGCCGGCACCGTCGCCCGCGCGACGGCATCCAACACCGCGCGCACGGCCCGGGCCACGTCGTCCGGCGTGAACGGCTTCTGCAGGAAGGCGCCGCCGGTGCCGACCGGCTGGTCCGTGTATCCCGACATGTACAGAACCGCCATCTCGGGACGGTCGGCAAGGAGCCGGCGGGCCAGCGCGGGCCCGTTCATCTCCGGCATCACCATGTCGGTCACGAGCAGATGGATCGGTCCGGGATGACGCTCCGCGAGTGAGACGGCGTCGCTCGGCCGCCCGGCGCTCAGCACCAGATAGCCGTGGTCGGCGAGCACGGAATGGACGAGCGCCCGGACCTCGTCCTCGTCCTCGACGATGAGCACGGTCTCGCTGCCACGCGCGGGCGGGGCCGTCGGCGCCGCGGCGGCGGCGGCGGCGTCCTCGACCCTCGGGAGTGAGATCGTGAAAGTGGTGCCGTCGCCCACTTCGCTGGCGACGCGGATATGGCCCTCGCTCTGCTGGACGATGCCGTAGACCGTGGCGAGGCCGAGTCCCGTTCCCTTGCCGGGCTCCTTCGTCGTGAAGAACGGCTCGAAGATGCGGGCCTGCGTATGAGCATCCATGCCGGTGCCGGTATCGGCGACCACGAGCGTCACGTGACGGCCCGGCGCGGCCCTGGCCGGCCCGGTCCGCATCTCGTCCGGGTCGGCGGGCGAGGTCGCGATGGTGATCCGGCCCCCATCCGGCATCGCATCGCGCGCGTTGACCACGAGGTTGACGATCACCTGCTCGAGCTGTCCCCGGTCCACCTTGACCGTGCCGACGTCCTCGCCCGGCCTGAAGTCGAGCTCGACCTGCTCACCGATCAGCCGCTGGAGGATGTCGGTCATGCCCACGATGACCTCGTTGAGGTCGAGGACGGCGGGGGCCAGGACCTGCTTCCGGCTGAAGGCCAGAAGCTGCCGCGTCAGGAGGGCGGCGCGCTCGGCCGTCGCGTCGATGCTCTGGATCGACCGGCGGTGCGGGTGGTCGCCCGTCATCGCCCCGAGCAGGAGGCGACTGCGGCCCAGGATCACGGTCAGCAGGTTGTTGAAGTCGTGGGCGATTCCACCCGCGAGGCGCCCCACCGCTTCCATCTTCTGCAGCTGCCGAAGCTGCAGCTCGCTTTGCTGCAGGGCATCCTCGACGCGCCGGCGATCGATGTAGCGGGCGATGTCGCCGGCGGCGGCTCCGAAGCTACTCAGATCCAGGCTGTCGAGCGGGTGCGCCGCGAACGCGACCGCGACGCCCACGAGGCGATCGTTCACGACGAGCGGCTGCCCGACGAACGACACGATCCCTTCCCGGGGGATCCACTCGAGGCCCCGGAGGCGCGCGTCGTCGATGGGCGCGTTGCTGGCATACGGCCGCCGCTCCTGGGCGAGCCGCTCGAGCTCGGCCTCGCTCATGAGGATTCGCGGGACCTCGCCCGCGCGGCCGGCCGGCTCCACTCTGGCCCGCAGCTCGAGCGGGGTGTCGTCACCTCCGACGATCCAGATGCCCAGCGCGGCCAGGTTCAGGCGCCCGGCCAGGAGCTCGCCACACGCCTGAAGCGCGTCGTCGAGCGGCCGCGTCGGATTCAGCGTGGCACTCATCTCTCGCCGCATCTCGAGGGCCCCGAATTGCCGGCCGAGCTGGCCGGCCATCCGGTTGAACGAGGCCGCGAGATCCTGGAACTCGTCGCGACTGGTGACCTCGACCCGCGTGTCGAGATGCCCCAGGGCGAGGCGCCGGGTGCCTTCCTGCAGCTGCTCGAGCGGGGTGAGGCCCTTCCGGATCTGCCGGACGCTCAGCAAGAGCACCATCCAGAGCGTGAGGAGGACGACCAGGAAGAAGATGCGCTTGAAGTTCGTGATCGGAGCGAACACGTCGGCCTTCGCCAGGTTGAGCACGATCGTCCACTTCGGGGTCGACAAGCTGGACTGGAGGAACAGCGACCAGTGGGTCGCGATGTACTCATCCGAACCATCGTCCCACTCGAAGTGCCCCGCGACCCGCTCGCCCGCGTAGCGCGTCACGGCCTCCGGCAAGGTGAGGGTCGAATCGAACGACGAGAACAGGAGCCGCCCGGTCGCGTCCAGAACGATCAGCTTCGTGCCGGCCTGGAGCGCGGTCTCGTCCTCGACGGTCCAGAAGTGTGCGGAATCGACCGCGCCGTGAAGGATCGCGCGTTCGGGCTGCGCGCGGTCGAGCGCGCGGCTCACGATGAGCTGCGGCTGGCCATCCGTGCCGTGGTCCGCCGAGAGCACGGTCTTTCCCGCGCTCAGGTGTTCCCGCTGCGCGGGAGTGAACGAGGGCAGGCGGTCGATCGCCCCGAGGAGCGCGCGGCTCGTGCCGTCGTCCCCGGCCAGAACGAGCCCGGTGAAGGGCCGCCGGGCCTCGCCGGTGGGTGATTCGCCGACTCGCTCGGCCACCGCCGCGAGCGCGGCGTCGGCGGCCCTCAGCCGATTGAACAGGACGATCGCCACCGCCTTGCTGGCCTGCTGAAGTCGACGCTGGCTCTGCTCGTGGAGCTCCGACGTCACCTGCCAGAAGGCCAGGATCGCGAGGCCGCACACGGGAAGCAGCGCGCAGCTCACGAACAGCACGAAGGTGCGCCGCGCCACCTTGCTCGAGAATACCCGGGTATCGAGCTTCATCGTCCGGTGGCCTCAGTAGCCGGCCGCGAATCCAATGTAGCCGCCGTCGTTGGCGCGAATGATATCGTCCCGGCTCGCCTTCGCGGTGAGGGGCGCCTGGCTCTCTCCGTCCTTCCCCATGCTGTAGAGGTCATACGTCGAGTTCAGGGGATGCAGCGAATGGTCTTTGCGAACCTTCCCTTTCCCTCCGGTCTCGAAGTTCAGGAACTCGTACGGATTGCCCCACGGGTCCTTGAGCGTGCCTCGCCCGACCTCGGCGAGGCTGTCCGGCAGCCGTCCGTTGACGCCTTCGAATGCCGTGATCTCGCTATCGAGGATCCGGATCTCGGCGATCGCCCGGGCAACCCTGGCCCGTTCCGTCAGGTCGGCGTAGATCGGGACCGCGATGGAGGCGAGGGTGGCGATGATCGCCATGACGATCAGCAGCTCGACCAGGGTCAAGCCACGGCTCTGGCGAGCGTACCGGGTGCATGCGTCAATGATGCGCGTCATGGCTGTCTACCGGGCACCGACTCGCCCGGTGGACAATGTGCAACCGATATGCCACAGAACGTCAGTGAAGGAGGGGGGAAGGCCTCCGAGCCGCTGTCCGGTATCTGCCCGCCAACAATTGCGTTTCAGGCCGGGACGCTCTTACCTAGGCCGATCGCGGCCGGACGGAGTCACGATTCGTGGCGAGTCAAGGACCGAAAGTGCTCTCTGGCGATGCGGCTAGATGCGCGTCGAGATAGTGGTCCGGCGTGAAGTCCACGGGCCGGGCGCGCACAGGAACGTGAACGCGGCTCCGCTCCTCGCTGACGTTGGGCGCGCAGTCGAGCACCGATCCTTCCACGGCGCCATCATCGCGAAATTACTGCGATATACTACGTGGGTCATGCCCGTCTTGCCCGTCGGCAAGCTGCCGCCCCTGCTGCTCCAGCGCCTGCTGGGCGCGCACGCGGCCGCCGACCCGCGGGTGATCGTCGGCCCGCAGGTCGGCGAGGACGCCGCCGTGCTCGACATCGGCGATCGCTACCTGGTCGCCACCGCGGATCCCATCACCTTCGCGACGGACGAGGTCGGCTGGTACGCGCTGCACGTCAACGCCAACGATCTCGCGGTGCGCGGTGCCCGGCCGCTCTGGTTCCTGGCCACCGTGCTGCTGCCCGAGGGTGCCGCTACCGAGGTCGCGGTGGAGCGGCTCTTCGCCGATCTCGGGCTGGCCTGCGCGGAGCTGGGCGTGGCGCTCGTCGGCGGGCACACCGAAGTGACCGCGGGGCTGGCGCGCCCGATCGTCTCCGGCTGCATGCTGGGCGAGGTGGAAAAGGACCGGCTGGTGACCACCGGCGGCGCGCGGCCGGGCGACGCGCTGCTGCTCACCAAGGGCGTGCCGCTCGAGGGCGCGGCTATCATCGCCCGCGAGCGCGCCGCCGAGGCCGAGCGGCGCGGCGTGCCCGCCGACGTGATCAAGCGCGCGCGCGATTTCCTGCGCAATCCCGGGATCAGCGTGGTGCCGGAGGCCCGCGCGGCCTGCGGGGCGGCGCGCGTGCACGCCATGCACGACCCGACGGAAGGCGGCGTGGCCACCGCGTGCTGGGAGCTGGCCCAGGCCGCCGACGTGGGCCTCCACGTGGACCGCGAGCGCGTCCCGGTCCTGCGCGAGGGCCGCCTGCTCTGCGAGGCTTTCGGCCTCGACCCGCTGGGCACCATCGCCTCGGGCTCGCTGCTGCTCGCGGTGGATCCGGCCGACGCCCTACGCGTGACCGCGGCCTGCCGCGGCGCCGGGATCGACTGCGCCCAGATCGGCCGCGTCACCGAGGCGTCGCAGGGCGTGAGCCTGGCCACCGGCGGCCACGCGCGCCCCATGCCTACGTTCCCCCAGGATCAGATCACCCGCATCTTCTCGGAGGGCTAGGATGCCCCAGATCGGTTACGCGCATCGTCAGGCGCCCATGGGCCGGCGCGGCATGGTGGCCGCGTGCCACCCGCTGGCCTCGCTGGCCGGGGTGGACGTGCTGAAGGCCGGCGGCAACGTGGTGGACGCCGCCGTCGCCACCAACGCGGTCCTCGCGGTCACCCAGCCCAACTTCTGCGGCGTGGGCGGCGACATCTTCTGCCTCTACTACGAGGCGGCCACCCGGCGCGTGCACTTCCTGAGCGGCGCGGGCCGCTCGGGCTCCCGCGCCACGCTCGACGAGCTGGGCCGGCGCGGCCTCGCCGGGGTGCCGAGCGTGGGGCCGGGCTCGGTGTCGGTCCCCGGCGTGACCCGCGGCTGGCGCATGCTGCTCGATCGGTTCGGCACCTGGCCGCTCGGCACCCTGCTCGAGCCGGCCGTTCACTACGCGGGCGAGGGCTTCCCGCTCTCCGACGTGGTCGCGCAGGCCATCCGCGAGAAGGCGCCGACCGCCGACGATCCGGAGTGGCACCGCGTCTTCGCGCCGGGCGGCAAGTTCCCGCGGACCGGCGACTGCTTCCGCCAGCCCGACCTGGCCCGCACGCTCGGCGAGCTCGGCGGCGACCCGGAGCTCTTCTACAAGGGCCGGGTGGCCCGCGCGATCGCCGAGCGCATGGCCCGCGAGGGCTTTCTCACCGCGGACGACCTGGCCGCCCACGAGGGCGAGTGGGGCGAGCCGCTCTCCTCCACCTATCGCGGCTACACCGTGTACGAGACGCCGCCGCCCACCCAGGGCCTGGCCGCCCTGCTCACGCTCAACCTGCTCGAGGGCTTCGATCTCACGCGCCACGCGATCCACTCCCCCGAGCACCTGCATCTGCTGATCGAGCTGAGCAAGCTCGCCTACGCCGACCGCAACCGCTGGATCGCCGATCCCGCGCACGCGCGGATGCCGGTGGAGGCGCTCCTGAGCAAGCGCTACGCCGAGACGCGCCGCCGGGCCTTCGACCCCGCGAAGGCGCAGGATCATCGGTGGGGCACGATCGATGGCGACACCACCGGCTTCGTGGTGGCCGATGGCCGGGGCAATTTCATGAGCGTGATCCAGAGCCTCTACAAATCGTTCGGCTCGGTCGTGGTCGCGCCGGACACCGGCGTGGTGCTGCAGAACCGGGGCGCCTACTTCAATACCGATCCCGCGCATCCCAACTGTTTCGCTCCCGGCAAGCGGCCGTTCCATACCCTGATCGCCAGCGTGGTCACGAAGGGCGACGCGCCGGTGCTGGCCTACTCGAACATGGGCGGCGACGGGCAGGCGATGTTCCACGCCCAGTCGCTCACCAACGTGCTGGACTACGGCCTGGAGATCCAGGAGGCCATCGAGCGGCCGCGCTTCGTGGCCGGGCCCATCGACCTGGGGGACGTGGCCGATCAGGTGCGGATCGAGAGCCGGGTGCCCGAGGCCACGCGCGCGTCGCTCTCCCGCATGGGCCACAACGTCACGCCCGTCTCGGACTTCTTCATGCGCATGGGCCACGCCCACGGCATCACGCTCACCGACGGCACGCTGCGCGGCGGCGCGGATCCCCGCGGCGACGGCGCCGCGATCGGCTTCTGATGGCCCCCGGCCGCGCGCGCGCGCTCCTGGCCGGCCTCGCCGTCGCCGGGCTGCTCGTGGGCCCAGCGGGCGCGGGGGCCGAGGAGTGGGGCGGCATCGATCCCGGCGTGACCACCATCGAGCAGGTGCGCGCGCGCTACGGCGCGCCGAGCAAGGAGACGCGCGCCAAGGTGGAGGGCTACGACACCATGCAGTGGATCTTCGAGGACGCGCGCGCGCCGGGCGGCGTGCAGCGCCTGACCGTGGACTACGGCCTGCTCACGCCGCAGGGCTACAAGCCGACGGTGGTGCGCGCATTCCGGCTCGAGCCCAAGCCCAAGATCTTCGGCAAGAACACCGTCGCGCAGGCCTGGGGCCCGCCCGACGCCACCGGGGACCAGAACGATCAGGAGGTCTACTTCTACAAATCCGGGCTCATCGTCTTCTTCACCAAGGACGGGAGCGACGCGGTCCTGCTGACCTTCACGCCCCCGCAGCCCGACGTCCCGGCCCGTCCGGCCCCCGCCGCGCCCAAGCGCTAGATGATCGATCAGCTCATGGCCCTGGACCCGGGTGGTCGGGGCATCGCCGCCTTCTTCGTGCGCGGCGGCGCCACCCGCGCGGCCCAGGCCCTGCGCAAGAGTCGGCGCGTGCTGCTGACCACGGGCTTCATGGTGGGCCCCGGCCTGCCCGAGACCGACGGGCCGCCGGGCGCGGCCTGTCTCGGCCGTGCGCTCCGCGCGTTGGGCGCGGACGTCACCTACGTGACTGACGCGGCGGCGCTGCCGCCGCTGCAGGCCTCACTGAAAGTGCTGGGCGAGCCGCCGGCGGTGCTGACGTTTCACGTGCCCCACGCCGCCGGCGGCGGCCCGGTCGCGGGCGCCGCGCGCGAGACCTCGCGCCGTCTCCTGGCCGAGCACAAGCCCACCCACCTGATCGCCATCGAGCGGCCGGGCCGGGCCCGCGACGGTCAGTATCGCAGCGCCCGCGGCCGGTCGCTGACCGAGTGGAACGGCCCGCTCGATGAGCTATTCCTGGCCGCGCCGGCGCGCACCGTGACGATCGGCATCGGCGACGGTGGCAACGAGATCGGCATGGGCACGGTGCGCGCGCGCGTGGCGCGCGCGGGCCCGGTCTTTCGCGCCATCGCCTCGGTGGTCAAGGTGCGCCACCTCGTGGTCGCGGGCGTGTCCAACTGGGGCGCCTACGGCGTCGTCGCCGAGCTGGCCCGGCTCACCGGCCGGCCGCTGCTGCACACCGCCGAGGAGGAAGAGGCGATGGTGCACGCCTGCGTGGACGCGGGCGCGGTGGACGGCCTCACCCATCGGGCCGAGCCCACGGTGGACGGCTTGCCTTTGCCGGCCCATATCGGCATGCTTGAGCTGTTGCGCACGATGGAATCACCCCGCGGTACCGGAGGCCTGACGAAATGACCAGTGCGTCGTCCAAGGTGGTCGAGACCTACCGCGCCATGCATCCCAGGTCGGCCACGCTCTACGAGCGCGCGCGCGGCGTCATCCCCGGCGGCGTCACCCACGACGGACGGCACATGACGCCGTTCCCGGTCTACGTGGAGCGCGCGCTCGGCTCGCACAAGTGGGACGTGGACGGCCACGACTACGTGGACTACTGGATGGGTCACGGCGCGCTGTTCCTCGGCCACTGCCATCCCAAGGTGGTGAAGGCCATCCAGGAGCAGGCCGCGAAGGGCACGCACTTCGGCGCGAGCCACGAGATGGAAGTGCGCTGGGCCGAGCTGATCACCAAGCTGATTCCCTCCGCCCAGATGGTGCGCTTCGCCATGTCGGGCACCGAGGCCACGCACCTGGCCATGCGCATCGCGCGCGCCTACACCGGGCGCAACAAGGTGGTGAAGTTCCACGGCCACTTCCACGGCTGGCACGACGGCGTGGTCGCGGCGGTGAATCCGCCCTACGACGTGCCGATGTCGGCCGGGGTGCCCGAATCGGTGCTGGATCAGCTCCTGCTGTGCACGCCCAACGACATCAAGGCGGTGGACAGCTTGCTCCAGCGCGGCGACGGCGCCGCGGTGATCCTCGAGCCCGCGGGCGGCCAGTCCGGCACCACCCCGACCATCCCCGGCTACCTCCAGGAGCTGCGCAGCCTGACCGAGCGCCACAATGTGGTGCTGATCTTCGACGAGGTGATCACCGGCTTCCGCTACGCGCCCGGCGGCGCCCAGGCCTACTTCGGCGTGACCCCCGACATGACCACGCTGGCCAAGATCGTGGCGGGCGGCCTGCCCGGCGCTGCGGTGGTCGGCAAGAAGGAGCTGCTGTCGATGATGGCCCATCGCGGCGAGCCGGTCTTCGACCGGAGCCAGCGCGTGGCCCAGAACGGCACCTTCAACTCGAACCCGGTCTGCTCGGCCGCGGCCATCGCCACGCTCGAGATGGTCCAGGACGGCGCGCTCCACGCCCGCGCCAACAAGCTGGGCGACGAGCTGCGCGCCGGGCTCTCCGACGCCATGAAGCGCGCCGGCGTCCCCGGCACCACCTTCGGCGAGGCCTCGATCTTCCACGTCTCCTTCGAAGGCAAGCCCGGCCTGGCCGGCTTCGACCGCCCGCGCCGTGGCGATCTCTACCATCTGCTCCGCTGCGCCCTGCTCAACAACGGGGTCGACTGCGCGAGCCACCACGGCTGGATCTCCGCCGTCCACAGCGACGCCGACATCGAGCGCACCATCGCGGCCCACGAGAAGGCCTTCCGCGAGATGGCCGCCGACGGAGTCTTCAAAGGCATGTAACGCATCCCCTCCACCCTCTCCCCTCGGGGGAGAGGGCAGGGTGAGGGGTGGTCTCGAGAGGGGCGGGCCTTCCGAAAGCCAAGAGGAGAAGCAGTGGACGAAGCCCGACGCCGCGCCAAGCTCCAGGAGCTCAACGACCTGGCCCAGGGCTCCGAGGAGTTCGAGGGCGGCGTCACCTGGGAGCCCGAGACCGAAGCCCTGGTGGTGGGCAACTGGGCCTTCTTCGCCATCGACGAGATCGGCGACCTGGCCCTATCGTTTCATCTCGACTCCCACCCGATCGCGGTGGCCAAGCTGACGCGCTTCCTGGTCCAGCACGAGGTCCCCTTCGTCCTCCACGAGGCCTTCACGGTGGACGACGACGACCACATCGTCTTCGAATCCGACACCGCCGCCGACCTCGACGACGGCAAGAAGCAGTAGTCCCCTCACCCCTCCGGGGGAGAGAGCCGCCAGTCTTACCCTCTCCACTCGGAGAGGGCCGGCAATCTTACCCTCTCCCCTCAGGGGAGAGGGCAGGGTGAGGGGCAGTTTCCCAGTAGTTTCCAAGCCCTTCCGTAGACGTTCCCGCCCCCGTCTGCTATCCTCGAAAACTCGTGGTGGGCTGGTAGCTCAGTTGGTAGAGCACAGGACTGAAAATCCTGGTGTCGGCGGTTCAATCCCGTCCCAGCCCACCATTCTTCTCAGCTACTTGCCTATTGGCGATTTTCCTTCGAACTGACTTTGTGCCCAGGTTTGTGCCCAACTCGTGCACACTCCAGCGCATTCCAGCGCCCGCAGGCCGCGTCGGGCTCGGCGCGAGAGGTTTGCATGCACATATTCGTTGATGAGTCGGGCACGCACGGTCGGAATGCGGATGCCGTGTCTGTAGTCGGGGCGCTGACCATCCCCGAGGCCCGGCTCGCCCGAATTGAAGAGAAGTATGCTGCCCTCAGACCCGATCTTCCCGAGGAGAAGGGGGAGGTCAAGGGACGTCTACTCGGTGAGGCTGACGTTGCGCGGGTAGTCACGATGTTACTGCGATACGAGGTTCTCTTCGAGGTGACGGCGATCGATCTAGCCGTTCACAGGCCGGAAGAAGTCGTAAGCCATCAGATGGCTCAGGCCGAAGGTATCACGCACAACTTGACGGAACAGCACAGCCAGGAGACACGACGCCGCTTTCAGGGCCTACGGAATCGGTTGGAGCGGATGGCCCCGCAGTTGTACACGCAGGCCGTTGTCACGTTCGCTACAGTTCGAATGGTCATCGAGCATTCGACTATGTTCTATGCCCAGAGACACCCGAAGGAGTTGGGGGCATTCTATTGGGTGATAGACGGCAAGGACAGGAACGGCATCACCGATTGGGAAGAGTGGTGGTCTGCCGTCGTGGCCAGTCACTTACAATGGCAGTCGTTCAGCAACCCTGTGACTAGTTTAGAAGGGGCTGACTATTCTCACTTCGCACGTTTTGAGCGGAAGGTGTCTGAGGGCCTGAAGCCCTACTTCAAGGGCGAGGAATATGGACAGGACGGCGGGATGATCGTCAATGAGAACTTCCGCTGTTCGAGTCGCCCGGAGCCCGGACTAGAACTTGTGGACATTCTCACGAATGCTGTCCGTCGGGCGTTGACGGGGCGTCTACTCATAGAGGGCTGGCGAGACATAAGAGGGCTCATGATCCATAGGAAGAGGCCATACATCCAACTCGTGGCTCTAAGGGATGCGGCGGTGCCATCGAGTTACGAGGGCGTGGTGCGGCAATTCACCGATGGTGGGAAGTTGATGTTGAGTCCTCGGTTCAGGCGCGAGGCCGGACGCCAAACGCCCGGTGCAGCGCTCAACTGAATGTCGCGAAGGCGCCCATCCTCATGTTCGAGAAGGTAAGTACGAAAGTTCCAGGGACATTAGCCCCGGGGCGTCACAGGAGGGAGGGGGCTGCTAGTGCCGATCCAACTTGATTTGGCCAGGATAGTGGGCGTCCCGTTCTACGCTGTTCCCAAAGGGGGACAGCATGGCCAACTCCGTGCGGCTCCGGGCGTTGACGCGAGCGGAACGCCGAACGTTGCGAGCGAAGATGAAGGATCGGCGCCTGTCGGTCCGGCTGCACCGCCGGTATCGGCTGATTGCCGAGATCGCCGGCGGCCGGCCGGTCACCGAGGCCGCCGATCGGGTCGGGTGCAACGTGACCATGGGGTACGAGTGGGGACACCGGTTCAACGAGAGCGGCTTCACGACGTTCGAGCAGCCACCCAATCCGCAGGGGCGGCGGCCGATCATCACCGGGCCCCAGGTCCGCGAGTTGATCGACATTGCCCTGTCCAGTCCCGCCGAACGGGGCCTGCCGTTCTCGGCGTGGACGGTGCCCAAGCTGGCCGAGTACTGCCGGCGGCGCGGGCTGCTTCCGCCGATTACCGACGAATGGGTCCGCCGGCTGCTGCGCCGCGAAGGCCTGCGTGCCCAGCGCATCCTGACCTGGAAGACCGCGGATGATCCGGCGTTAGGCCTGAGCCGGAGCCTGCTCTACTGGCTGCAGACCGAGGCGCCGCGCCCCGACGGCAAGGCCGGCTATCCGGGGCTGCGCCTTCGTCCGGACATCACCGGCACCGCCGATGGCTTCGTCAAGCATCCGTACGCGCGCGAGGGTCGGCGCATCATCGGCGAGTTCCGCATCCTCGAGCAGCACGTCGGGGTTGAGGCGCGCCCGGGCGTCGAGGGCGCCGAAGTCTTCCACGACTCTATCGGGATCGGAAGCCACCGGCTGGATCTCCACCCGAGCACCGGCCCTCGCGCGTACGTCGATCTCGCCCACTGGCCGTTCCAGATCCCGCTGGGGGCGCTGCTGCCCGTCCGGCTGGAGAACCTGCTCCCAGCCTGCAAGAACATCGCGACCACCCACGTGACCAACTCGGCCTATCGCTTTCAGCCGGTCGAATGGAACGTGGGCGAGGCGGCCGGCGCCCTCGCCGCGTTCTGCATCGGGCGCGGAGCGCAGCCGAGGCAGGTGCACCGGGACCAGGCCCTTCTCGGAGAGTTCCAGTCACTGCTAGCCGATCACCTCGGCGTGCCGCTGGCCTGGCCCGCCTACCGGCCCTACGGGCGGCACTTCCACGGCCCCTGGCGCAAACTCTACCCAATGTCTGCTCCGTTGCCGCGTCGCCCCTGATCCCTCGAATCCTGACACCTTCGATAGTGACTAGGAGTCGGGTAAAAATTCGGCGTTGCTAGCGCTCGTTGGTCGGCACCAAGCCCAGGATAGAGAGTCCGTCCTCGGGATTCTCTCGGGGACGGTCATCGCCGCCCACCGCTTGTGGTACGCGGTCCGGCCCACTCGACATAGCAACCGAGTCTCAATGCCTCCTCAACTTGTCAAGGCAGTCGAAACCGCCCTGGCCATGATCGAGGCTCTTCCGGCCGATGCGAAGACTGCGGAGGAGAAGCGGCTCAAGGAGATCGCTCGCGGGCAGTCTTGTTCGCCGCAATCGCGATGGTTATCCCCGTATCCACACTCATCCACAACACAAAAAGTGGACGCTCTGGCGCGGCTCGGCAGCCGGGACCCGAGATCGGTCATGGCCTGATAGAGGATCGCGAGCAACCGTCGCGCTGTCCGCCAGTGACACGGGGTCCGTGGTCGCCACATGCGTGAGCCCGCTCGTCGTGCGTCGAAACGTGACATTGACACGGTGGATCCTCGCCCCTACGGTGGCCCTTCGGGGATCTTCTGCGTGAGCCCGGCGCTCCCTCGAGCGCTCCTCGCGCAGCACTCCAAGGTATGGGCGGAGAAAAATTGGGAGGCGCGGGACGATGAGCGTGCGTTCGCGACGGGAGACAGTGCAACCTCAGCCAGAGGGCACCCTTGCTGCTATCCACGCGTTGGGGATATCCCTCGGGATAACCCCGTGGACAAGATGTGGCGGTCGTCGCGCGGTAGAGCCGCCTCGTGCATAACGCGCTGTGGGCTCGCCTGCTTGTGGCCCTCGAGGGTCAGGTCCCCGAAACCGCCTTGGAATCGTGGCTGCGTCCCTGCCGGCTCATCACGCTGGCCGGCGACTACCTCCGCGTCGGCGCGCCCAACGCGTTCACGCGCGACTGGGTCGGACAGCATCACGTCGACACGATCCAGACCGCCGCCCGCACGGTGCTCGGCGGGAACCCGCGCGTCTCCATCGAGATCGACCCAGAGCCTGCGCGCTCCGCCATTCCCTCGCGTGAGAGCGACCCCAGCGCCCCGTCCCCCGATCTCACGCCGCGCTACACTTTCCAGTCCTTCGTGGTCGGCCCCTCCAACCAGTTCGCTCAAGCTGCCTGCCAGGCCATCGCCGAGTCGCCAGGGACGGCGTATAACCCCGTTTTCCTCTACGGAGGCGTCGGCCTCGGCAAGACCCACCTCCTCCACGCGGTCGGCCACGAGATGGGCCGCCGCTACCCCTCCCTACGACTGCTCTATCTCTCCTCGGAGCGTTTCACCAACGACCTCATCAATGCCATCCGCTATGACCGCACTGGCGAGTTTCGCGCGAAATATCGCACCCTCGACCTGCTCCTCATCGACGACATCCAGTTCATCGCCGGCAAGGAGCGCACGCAGGAGGAATTCTTCCACACCTTCAACGATCTGTACGAGGCCCGCAAGCAGATCGTGGTCTCCTCTGATTCCACCCCGAAGGAGATCCCCGAGCTCGAGGAGCGCCTGCGCTCGCGCTTCGAGTGGGGCCTCATCGCCGACATCCAGCCGCCCGACTTCGAGACCCGCGTCGCCATCCTGAAGAAGAGAGCCGAGATCGAGGGTGTCCGTCTGCCCGATGACGTCGCCTACCTGATCGCCAGCCGCATCAAAGCCAACATCCGCGAGATCGAGGGCTCACTCACCCGTATGATCGCCTTTGGCTCACTCAGCGGCCGCAAAATGACCGTGGATCTCGCCCAAGACGTGCTCGCCGGCCTCTGGGGCGAGGACGAGAAGACCATCACCATCGAGCACATCCAAGAGAAAGCCGCGGAGTTCTTCGGCCTCAGGTTCGCCGACATGCGCGCCAAAGGCCGAACGAGAGCGGTGGCCTTCCCGCGCCAGATCGCGATGTACCTCGCCCGGCAGCTCACCCACGCCTCACTCGCCGAGGTGGGCCGCGCCTTCGGCAAGGACCACACCACCGTGCTGCACGCCGTCGACAAAATCCAGACGCTGCTGAAGGGAGACCCCAAATTCAAGAAGAGCATCGACACGCTGACCCAGGGTGTTACGACGTAATCTCGGGCGCGCCGCAGCGCTGCCTGATGTCGGACGTACGCGCTCTTCCGGTCCAGCTTCCAGTCGGACATTGCGACTCCTCGAACAAACGGTCAGGCCGCACTCGACGCGGGGTCGGCCGGATGCTGCTCGTGCCAGCGGGTGGCCTGCTGATACGCCTCCCCCACCCGTAAGATGGTCGCCTCGTCGAAGGGCTTCCCGACGAGCTGCAGGCCAACGGGGAGCCCGTCCGCGAACCCGCATGGCACGGACAGCGCGGGCAGTCCGGTCAGGTTCCAGGGGTACGTGTAACGCCAACAAGCGTGGAGCACGTGCTCGGGCTGGCCGGCGATCTCGACGTGGCTCTGCGAGACCTCCCAACCGCACAAGGGCAATGTCGGCGTCGCGAGGACGTCGACGCCGGCGAAGGCGGCGCGCACCTCATCGATCAGCACCCGGCGCAGGCGCTGAGCCTTGAGGAAGTCGGTGGCGAAGACAAACTTCCCGGCGTCCATGAGGGCGCGCACCTCTGGCGTGTACTGGGCACGCCGGTCGGGTTGCCGCAGATACGTATCGTGCCAGGCGGTGACCGACGCCATCTCGGTCACGAGGATGGCGCCGAGGGCGCCGGCCATGTGGGGGATGGAGACTTCCTCCACCTGCGCGCCGGCCCCCTCGAGCTCACGCAGGGCCTGGCGGACGACAGGTTCGACGCGAGACTCGATCCGGTCCCAGAAGTGCTCGGACGGCACGCCGACGCGCAGGCCGCGGATACCCTTCTTCAACGAGGCGAGGTAGTCGCCGACGGGCATGTCGGCCGAGCCGGGATCGCGTGGGTCGAAGCCGGCGATCACTCGGAGCGTCAACGCGGCGTCCTCGACTCGCCGGGTCAACGGCCCGGCGTTGTCCAGAGACCAGGTGTGAGGCATAACGCCGGCCTTCGAGACGCGGCCGTAGGTGGCCTTCAACCCGACGACACCCGAGAGCCCGGCGGGGATCCGGATGGACCCCCCAGTGTCTGACCCCATGGCCATGAAGCACATCCCGGCCGCCACGGCGGCTCCGGAGCCGCCGGACGACAGGCCGGGGTTGCGCCGCACGTCCCAGGGGTTCCGCACAGGCGGGAAGTCGACGCCCCAGGCGGCCTCGCTCATCACGGTCTTGCCGAGGAGCACGGCGCCGGCGTCGCGCAAAAGTGCCCAGGTCGTCGAGTCCGACGACGGCATCCGGTCGGTGAAGACCTGGGAGCCGTTGCGGGTGGGGACGCCGACCGTGTCGTAGTTGTCCTTGATGCCGACGGGGATGCCGTGCAGGGGGCCTCGGTAGCGGCCGGCCGATATGTCGCGCTCGGCGACCCGGGCGGCCTCAAGCGCCCCCTCGGCATGGACGGAGACGAAGGCGTGCACGGCGCGGTCGACCTTCTCGATCCGGTCGAGACAGGCCTGGGTCAGCTCAACGGGCGAGACGGCGCGCGACTCGACGGCGCTCGCGGCGTCGGCCAACGATCGCCAGGGCCACTCGGCAGCACTCATCTCACGCCTCCCAGGGGTCGACGTGAAAGCTGAGGATCGGCTCGATGTCGTCGGGCAAGTCCAGATCACGAAGCTTCTGGATGTCCTCCATCATCCCCTCCAGGATCGACGCGACCTGCTTGAGATCCGCTTCCGACAGCGGGTAGCCGGCCAGGTCGGCCACGTGCTTGAGCGGCGGCAACGTCATCAGTACCACCCCCTGGTTGTTTTGGCGCCGAGCATCTCGTCGTAGATGTCGGTGCGGCGATCGCGGAGCACCTGGTTGTACTCGGTCCAGTTGCGCTTGCGGCGGGCGTCCGCGAGGTTGGCCTCGGCGTAGAGAATTTCCTCCGTGTCGGGGCTGGCGGGGCCGGCGATGGGCCAACCGGTATACGACGCGATGAGGCTCTGGCCGAGGAAGGGCTGCCCCCGCTCGGTGCCGACCCGGTCGGCGGCGGCGACGAAGACGGAGTTGGCGTGGGCGGCGGCCATGACGAGGATGTTGGCCATCGCCTCTCGGTCTTTCGCTTGCCCCGGGATGGGGACCCAGTTAGTGGGGATGCAGATGATATCGGCGCCCTGCAGGGCGCAGAGCCGATAGCTCTCGGGGAACCAGCCGTCGTAGCAAATGAAGGTCCCGATACGACCGATTGGCGTCTTGAAGACCGGGAAGCCGAGGTTACCCGGCTCGAAGAAGAGGTTCTCCGCGTTCCAGAGGTGGTTCTTCCGGAACTTCCCGACGACGCCCGAGGGCCCGATGACGACAGCGGCGTTGTAGAGGACCGGCCCGTGCCGCTCGGCGATGCCGGCGACCACGTGGAGACCGTGCTTGCGGGCGACCTCGATCCAGGCCTGGCAGGTGGGGCCGTCCGGGATCTCCTCGGCCAGCGCGAAGGCCTCCTCGCGGGAGTCGAACACGTATCCCGAATTGCACAGTTCGGGCAGTACAATCAGGCCGGCGCCCGCGCCGACGGCCTCCTCGATCCGCTCGACGCTCCGGCGGACGTTCCGTTCCTTCTCGCCGACGACCGGCGCCATCTGGACGCAGGCGATCTTCACCACCGCCTCGTCGCGTCCCTTTCGATCGCTCATAGATACCTCCATCGGTCGCATTGTCGCTCGAAACCGAGCTATAGTGCCAGCGGACACTTCGATGGCCGCTCGGTGGCAAGGCATACTGACCGTCACGACGCTCCTGGCCGCGGGCCTGGCCGCGAGCCCGGTTGTTCTCGATGATTACGCGCAGCAGATTCTCGCCCAGGCGTTCTTCTTCGCGATCGCGGCAATCACCGTCGATCTCCTCTGGGGCTATACGGGCGTTCTGACGTTTGGCCAGTCGGCGTTCTTCGGGATCGGCGTCTACACGGTGGCCCTCGCGCTCGCCTACTACGTTGAGGGGGTGCTCGCGACGGCGGGGGCGATCGTCGTCGCGATGGCGGTGGCGGCGCTGGTGGGCGCAGGGGTTGGGTGGCTCGCCTTCTTCGACCGCGCCTCGCCGATCTACGCGGCGATCGTGACGCTGGCGCTGCCGGTGGTCTTCACGCAGATCATCCTCTCCGGCGGCGCGTACACGGGCTCAAGCAGCGGGTTGCCGATTCCGGCGCCGTTCCTCTCAGTCGGGCAGTGGTTCTGGATCTCGGGGGGGGCTCCTCCTGCTCGTGGCGGTCGGCGCCTACGTGCTCGTCACGAGCGATGCAGGGCGGATTCTGGTCGCAATCCGTGAGAACGAGGACCGCTGTCGGTACCTGGGCCTCCGGACCTCGCGTCTCAAGATCGGTCTGATGACGGTCTGCAGCGCGGTGGCGGCGCTGGCCGGCGCCTTCTACGTGCTCTTCGGGTCCGTCGCGGCTCACAACTACGGCGACTTCGTCTTCGGGACGGAGATGGTCGTCTGGACGGCGCTGGGCGGCCGCGGGACGCTGGTCGGCCCGATCCTGGGCACGATCGGCATCAACTACGTCTCGGCGGTTCTTGGCGGCAACCTCCCTTTCGTCTGGCTCCTCTTCGTCGGCTTCGCGTTCGTGCTGGTCGTCGTCTATCTCCCACAGGGGGTCGTACCGCCGCTCGTCAGTGGCGTGTCCCGGCTGGTCCGTTCGGCCGCGCAGACGCGGAGGCGGATTCTCGCCCACCCGGCGGCGGACGCCGCTTCGCTACGCGCCCTTCCCAGAGCGAACGGCGCGGCCACCACCGCGCGCGGGGACGGGCCGGTCCTCGAGTTGCGTGGCGTGTCGAAGCGGTTCGGGAGCCTGCAGGTGCTCGAAGGGGTGAACCTCGATGCGAGACGGGGCGAGGTCGTGGGGATCGTCGGGCCGAACGGCGCCGGCAAGACTACACTCCTCCGCTGCATCGCGGACGGCCGCGAGCAGTCGAGCGGCGAGGTGCGGGTGGGCGGCCGCCGGATCGACGGCCTGCCGCCGCAAGAGTGCGTGGCGCTAGGCGTGAGCCGGAAGTTCCAGACGCCGAACGTCTTCGACGCTCTGACGGTCCTCGACTGCCTACACGTGGCGCGCGCCTACCGGACGCCGGCGTCGCCCTGGCGGCGCTCCCGGACGTTGGAGCTGCCGGAGCCGGCCCTCCACGCGGTCGAGGTCTCGGGACTCCTGCCGCTCCTGAACGAGCCGGCCGGCCACCTCTCGCACGGAGCCAAGCAGGCCTTGGAGCTGGCGATGGTGCTCGCGCTCGAGCCGACCGTGCTCCTCCTCGACGAGCCGACGGCGGGGCTCACGCGCGACGAGCGGGCCGCGATCGGCAGCGTGCTACGAGAGCTGGCCCGGAGCCACCGGCTCTGCCTGCTCCTTATCGAGCACGACCTCGACTTTGTCCGCGAGATCAGCACGCGGCTCGTAGTGCTTCACCAAGGCAAGATCCTCCTCGATGGCCCGCTCGCGGAGGTGGCCGACTCGGAGCTGGTCCGGACGATTTACATCGGCGCCAAGCCATGATCGCCATCCAGGCCCTCGAGGGAGGCTACGGCGAGTCGCCGGTTCTGCGCGGCGTCGCCCTCGACGTCCCGCGCGGAGAGATCTTCGCCATCCTCGGGAAGAACGGGATGGGGAAGACGACGCTCCTCAAGACGATCATGGGGCTCCTGCCGGTCAAGAGAGGCCGCGTGGAGCTTCTCGGGCAGGACGTCACCGGATTGCCGCCCTATCGCATCACGCGCCTCGGGGTGAGCTACGTGCCCCAGGAGAAGTCGATCTTCCAGGACCTGACGGTGGAGGAGAACCTCCGCCTCGCGTTCCGAGACGGGGTCAGTTTCGAGGCGCGGCTCGAGACGATTGCGCGCTGGTTCCCGGTGTTGAAAGCGCGGCGACAACAGCGCGCGGGGACGCTCTCGGGGGGAGAGCAGAAGATGCTCCTCATCGGCCGGGCGCTCCTCACCCGCCCGCGTCTGGTCCTCGTGGACGAGATCACTGAAGGGCTTCAACCCGCCATAATCACGAAGCTCACAGAGGTTCTGACGGAGGAGCGGCGCGCGCACGGCCTCACGGTCGTGCTCGTGGAGCAGAACGTCGGGTTCGCGCTGGCGCTGGCGGACCGCTATGCCGTCCTAAAGGGGGGGGCGATCGTCGAGACCGGGCGCGTCAGCGATGCCGGCGCGCGGGAGCACGTCGAACAACACTTGGTCATCTGAACCGAAAGGGGGAACAGCCATGCGGAAGAGTTCGAGAACACTCGTGGCCCTGGCACTGATGCTGGGGCTCGCCACGCTATCGGGTGGCGCGGCGGCGCAGTCGGCCGCTAAGCAGCCGATCGTCATCGCCGTGCCGGTCGGCCTCTCCGGCGTAAACAGCGTCGTGGCGCCGGCGGTCGTGCAGTCGGCGGAACTGGCGGTCGAGGAGCTGAACGCCAAAGGCGGCATCATGGGGCGGCCGGTGAAGCTGATTCCGCTCGACGACGAAAGCGGCCCGGCCGGTGCCGTGAAAGCGTTCAACACGGCGATCCGGCAGCACAAGGCCGACGTGATCATCACCATGGAGACGAGCGCGGCGCGCAACGCGGGCGCCCCGATCGCCGACCGCGCGAAGACGCTCTTCATCTACACCTCCTTCTACGAGGGGCGTGCCTGCGGGAAGTACCTCTACGTCAACGCCTGGGTGCCCGAGCAGATCGTGTCGCCGCTTGTGAAGTTCATGACCAACGAGAAGAAGGTCAAGAAGTGGTTCGTGCTTGGCAGCGACTATGCCTTCGGGCGCGGGTTGATCGAGCCGGCCAAGAAGATGATTACGCAACTGGGCGGCACGATCCTTGGCGAGGAGTACCAGCCGCTCCAGCAGTCCGACTGGACGGCGATCATCAGCAAGATCCGCGCGGCCAACCCGGACGGCATCATGTACGCCACCTCGGGCGGCGGGCCGAACATCGACTTTATGAAGCAGTTCAAGGCGGCCGGCTTAAAGATGCCGGTCGGGAGCCTCTCGATCGACGAGCTGACGGCCGAGCAGGGCGGCAACGCGGCCGAGGGGGTCTACTACACCGCCGACTACTTCACCAGCATCGACAACGCCGAGAACAAGACCTTTCTCGAGGCGATGAAGAAGAAGTTCGGAGCTAATCTCAAGACACCGAACTCGCTCTCCGAGCCCGAGTACGACGGCATCCATGCGTACGCCATGGCGGTCGAGAAGGCGAAGAGCACCGACGCGGACAAGGTCGCGGCGGTGCTGCCGACGATCGTCTTCAAGGGGCCGCGTGGAGCGGTGCAGATGAACAAGCAACACCACGCGCCGCTGCCGGTCTACCTCGGCCAGGTGCAGGCGGACGGGAAGACCAAGATCATCCAGAGCTTCGGGCTCGTCGATCCGGGCAACCAGTGCCCGAACCTCAAGTAAACGGAAAGAGCTGACCCCGGGGGAGGCCGATCGCCGTGTACACTACGCAGCTGCTCGACGTCGTCACGACGGCCGGCGTGCTGTACATCGTGGCGGTCGGCCTTCTCGTCGTTTACGGGGTCCTCAAGATCATCAACCTCGCCCACGGGGCGTTCCTCGCCATGGGCGCCTATGCGGGGGTCCTCACGACCTGGGCCGGCTGGAACCCCTGGACGGCGCTGCTTCTGGCGGTGGTCATGGGCGTGGCAGTCGCGGCGCTGGTCGAGTGGCGGGTCCTGCGCGCGCTCTACGCGCGGCCGCTCGATACGATCCTCGCCACCTGGGGCCTCAACATCATCGTCGTGCAGATCCTCACGCTCTACTTCGGGCGCGAGATCCACTTCGCCGAGAGCGCGATCGCGCAGCCGATCAGCGTGGCCGGCGTGACCTACTCCCAGTACCGGCTCGTCCTCCTCCTGATCGCGGTGGCCCTCGGCGTCCTCGTCTGGCTCGTGATGCAAGGGACGCAGATCGGGGTCGTCGCCCAGGCTGTGATCATGAACGAGGAGTTGGCGCAGGCGCTGGGCATCAACACGCGGCTCGTCCGGTTCGTCACCTTCTGCCTCGGCGCGGGCCTGGCGAGCCTGGCCGGCGCCCTCCTCACCCCACTCGTGAGCGTGCACCCCAACCTCGGCGTCCCGTGGCTCATCAACGCGTTCATGCTCGTCCTGGTGGCGGGGGTGTCGCTCGGCAACCTCGCGCTCGCCGCGCTGGTCCTGGGCGGCGCGCAGGTTCTGGTCAGCTCATACGGGAACCCGGTCCTCGGCAGCCTCACCATCGTCATCCTCGCCGTCATCATCCTTCGGTTCCGGACGATCACAATCTAAGGGACGAGCCGTTACGGGGAGCCCTTGGGGACGCGCGCGGGAAGGATTTGTACATCGGGGTCGAGATCGTGGAGGATTCGATTGGCCGGGAGCGCGACAACGCGATGATGCATCGCATCCGGTGGAATGCCCTCGAGGAAGGTCTGCTGATCGCCGGATCGAAGCGGCTCGGGCTCACCGCGCTCCACTCGATGCAGAGTCTACTTCTGCGATCCGCATAGTCCATGGTCAACTGGTCGTCGCAACACTGCCCGTGTGAGCCAATTGTAGAACCTCATCGAGCGCCTCGGCCGGTGTTCGCCAGCCGAGGGTCTTTCGCGGCCTGGTGTTGAGGGCGAGGGCTACGGCCGCGAGGGCGTCGGCGTCGTGTACGCTCAGGTTGGCAGCGCGGCACGAATGAGAACACCAATGGGCTGCTACGCCAGTACTTTCCGAAGGGCACCGAACTCGGAGGCCGGCATCGAGCCGTCGGTCGGCAGCACCGGCGACTCGTACGACAATGCGCTGGCGGAGACCGTGATCGGGTTGTTCAAGACCGGAGAGATCCATCGTCGAGGGCCGTGGAAGGGGCTCGAGGACGTCGAGTTCGCGGCCCTCGAGTGGGTCGCGTGGTACAACGGCAGCCGCCTCCTCGAACCGCTCGGCTACGTTCCGCCGACCGAGTTCGAGCAGGCCTACCATGACCGTCAGGCCGCTCCAGTCGGCATGGCGGTTCCCACGTAACGAGCTCTCCTGGAAAGCCGGGGCGGTTCAAAACCAGTGTCACGGGATCGGCTGGTCAGACAGGCCCGTCGGTGGGGAGTCCCGGTCACAGTGTATGAACGACACGTCCGCGACTTCTGTGGACTCGCACCTGCCAAGGCCAATGCTGAGGGCCTCAGGAGATTCGGGGCCAATCTCAGAACGAACAGCAAGATCCGGGGAGGACCCGAGAAGCTGCGAAAGCTCCTTTCTTGAAGCGTCGACCTCGTCAATGAAGACGGACTAACCGAAACTTGCGGATCCTATAGCCAGAGTCTGCAAGTTCCTTCAGAGATGAGCAGGCGGAAAGCTGCAAGGCACGAGCCCACAATAACGCCGCTTTCCGGTGAGGGAGATTCCGGACGACAAGAATGCCCGACCTTCCTTGACATCGTATTGAGTGGCCGGTAAGCTCGCTTTCGATGCATGACTTTGTCGCGTGGATTTCGGCACGCGGTTGGATGCTCCCCGTTCTGGTCCTGCTTCTTGTTCTGGGACACGCGTGTGAGCTGCCGGCGTATGCCGACCTTGTGGGCACCCCTCCCACGCCCGAGGATTCTCACCACGCGGGTGATGGCCACCACGCTGATGAGCAAGCGCTCTCCTGCGATGCGACTAGCGCTACAGCGAGCCCGGGCCAGCCCCAGGTGGCTGCGGCGCCCGAGCTATCGGTGGTGTTGCCGGTCTACGAACCAGAACCTACTCGGACGGTTGCCCGATCTTTCGAAGGTCCTGCGAGGTTCGCGGTTCGACCACCGCTCTTCCTGCTGCACGCATCCCTCCTGATCTAGTCGCTCCCGCTTCCTAGTCTCGCTACGCGCTGACCTGGGAGTCTGTCTCCGGGCTCAGTCTCCCTTGCGTAGTCCATCTAGCGAACAGGAGGGACCTTGTGACTCGCACACGAATCCTCGTCGTCATTGGCACGCTCGGGCTCGTACTCTCCGTCTTGTTACTTGCCCGCATTCCAGTCGGCGGCGCTCAGGCGCAGGCGCCGCCCGCGAAGGCCCCCGGGACCGCCGGGCATACCCACAAGCCCGGGAGCCCCCAGCACGACCACGACCATCCGCCGGTCCCCGCTGCGTACGCCAATACTCAGATTCCAACGAATGTCTGGACAGATCCGAAGATGCTCGCCAAGGGCAAGGAGATCTTCACCGCCAAGTGCGCGCTCTGCCATGGAGAGAAGGGAGACGGGAAGGGGCCCGGCTCGGTGAACCTGCCGCTGAAGCCGGCCGACCTCACCGACGCCAAGATGGTCGCGGAGATGCCGGGGAACTTCTGGGTCTGGCGAGTCAGCGAGGGCGGTCTGGTCGAGCCGTTCAGGTCGAAGGGCTCCACCATGCCGGCCTGGAAGGGCGAGCTGTCGATGCAAGACCGGTGGGCGGTGATCGCCTATGCCCACACGCTGTCCGGCCACCGCGGCCCGCACGACGCCAGCCAGCATCCGGAGTTGAAGCCCAAGCCAAAGTTCGTGACCGGCGAGGGCACCGTCGTCGCCCTGCGTCCCGACAAGCAGCAGATCGTCGTGGAGCACGGGGAGATCAAGCACTTCATGGAGGCGATGACGATGGGTTACAAGATCGCGCCGCTCTCGCTGCTCGAGCGGGTCAAGCCCGGAGACAAGGTGCGCTTCACCATCGACACCGACGCCCGTGCCATCACCAAGATCGACCGGGTGGCCGACTGATGTGGCGGCTGGCTGTCGCGTCGCTGATGCTGACGGGATGCGCGAGCTATGCGCTGGCGCCGCTGGCCGCCAACCACCCGGCGCATCCGGAGGCACCCGCCACGCCCGAGCCGGCTCCCTCCCAGACGCTCGCGTACTCGCGGGCGGATATCCCGTCGGTCCAGCCGGTCTCACCCGTCACGGCGGCGCCGCACGAAGGACATGGCTCACGCCCGAGCGAGGCGGGCGGGGCGCCGACCGTCGTCGGGGAGGGAGAGGTCATCGCCACGGTTCCGAATGCGAGCCAGATCGTCGTGGAGCACGGCGAGATCAAGGGATTCATGGAAGCGATGACCATGGGCTATCGGGTCGATCCGGCCTCGCTGCTCGCGGGATTGAAGCAGGGGGACAAGGTCCGTTTCACGATCGACGTGCAGCGCCGGGCGATCGTCGGCATTGAAAAGCTGCAATGAAGAGGAACGGGGGCCAACGGATGGCGAGGGCGAGGATCGGCTGGCTGTGTTGTCTGCTTGTCGGGCTGACCGGCTGCGCCGCGGTGAACCTCAACGCCGGGTTCTCCGAGGTCGGCGCGGTGGTCGAGGAGCGCGGCGCGTCGAAGATCGTGTGGAACCGGGGCACGGATCTGGACCACGAGGCCGCGGAGAAGCTTCAGGGTCTGCTGGGGAAGAGATTCACCGCTGACGATGCAGTGCAGATCGCGATGCTGAACAATCGGGACCTGCAGGCCATCTACTCCGACCTCGGGCTGGCCCAGGCCGATCTGGTCCAAGCCGGGCTCTTCCGGAATCCGATCCTCGACGCCGCCGTGCTGTTTCCGCTGTCGGGGGTTCGACCCGATCTGCAGCTCACCGTGGTCATCAGCTTCCTGGACGCGCTCTACGTCCCGCTGCGCAAACGGGTGGCCGCTGCCCGGTTCGAGGAAGCGAAGCTGCGGGTCACCGGGGCCGTGCTCGATCTCGCCGCGCAGGTTCGGAGCGCCTTCTACGAGCATCAGGCGAACGAGCAGATGGTGGAGCTGCGGCAGACGATCGTCCAGGCACTCGTCGCCGCGTGGGAGGTGAGCCGGCGGCTGCACGAGGCGGGGAACGTCACGGATCTCGACCTGGCACGGGATCGCGCGGCGGCAGAGACATCGAAACTCGCGCTCAGATCCGCCGAGACCGCGGTACGCCAGAGCCGCGAGCGTCTCAACGACCTGATGGGGACCTGGGGGGAGCAAACCACCTGGGAGATCGACGGGCGCTTGCCCGATGTCCCCGCCGAGCCCTTGCCGCAGACCGGTATCGAGCGGATCGCGCTCTCTCGCAGCATCGACCTGTCGCAGGCCAGGCAGCGGATCATCACGGCAGGCCAGCAGCTAGGCTATGACCGAGCGACGGCCTTCATCCCGGAGACGGAGGCGGGTGTGGAGGCGGAGAGGGGAGAGGGCTGGAAGGTAGGTCCGGTGTTCTCCGTTCCAATCCCACTGTTCGACCAGGGGCAAGCGAGAGTGGGCCGAGCCGCGGTGGAGCTGCGGCGCGCCCAGCAGGAATACTACGCCACGGCCGTGCGGGTCCGCGCCACCGCGCGGGCGCTGCGTGACCGCATGCTCGGCGCCCGGGACCGGGCCCTCTACTACCGCGACATCCTGCTCCCGCTGCAGGAGCGGATCGTCAACGAGGCGCAGCTGCAGTACAACGCCATGCAGATCGGCATCTTTCATCTCCTGCGGGACCGCGAGCGGCAGATCGAGACCGGTGTCGCCTATGTCGAAACACTGCGGGAGTACTGGCTGGCGCGGACCGACCTGATGCAGCTCTCGAGCGGGCGGCTGCCGGGGTCGAACGGCATCCGGCGGGGCGGAGAGGGTGGGAAAGCAACCATGAAGGAGGGTGGGAATGGCCACTAGGTTCTCGCGACGGCAGATGTTGAGTGCTGGTGCGGCGTCCCTCGCGGGCGGGATCGTATGGCCAAAGGAAGGCCACGCGAAACAGCATGAAGGCTCGGGTCCGCCGACGGGCCAGCGCGGGCGCCCGTACTGGGAGAAGAGCTACAGCGGAGGTCGGGTCGATGCGGCCCCACTGCCGCCGGGGCTGCCGGGGGATCACTACAAGCCGGTGGTCGTACCGAACGGAGGCGCGCTGCCCTTCAAGGTGGTGGATGGGGCGAAGGTATTTCACCTCGTCGTCGAGGAGGTCGACCACGCCTTCGACTCGGGCCTGCGGGCCAAGTGCTGGGGGTACAACGGCCGGGTGAACAGCACGGTGATCGAGGCGGTGGAGGGCGAGCGGATCCGGATCTACGTGACGAATCACCTGTCGGTGGCGACCTCGGTCCACTGGCATGGCCTGTATCTCCCCAACGGGATGGACGGGGTGGGGGGGCTGACGCAGCCGTACATCAAGGCCGGGGAAACCGCGAAGTACGAGTGGACGCTGCGCCAGTACGGGAGCTTCATGTTCCACGCCCACCACGACGAGATGACCCAGATGGGCATGGGGCTGATCGGCATGTTCGTCGTGCACCCGAGGAAGCCATCAGCCGACTATCGCGTGGACCGGGACTTCTCCCTCATGATCAGCGAGTGGTCGGTGAAGGCGGGCACGTCCCGCCCGAACACGCTGGAGATGACCGACTTCAACGTCTTGACGATCAACGGCAAAGTATTCCCGTCGACGGCGCCGCTGATCTGCAAGACCGGAGACCGAGTACGCCTTCGCCTCGGCAACCTGGGCGCGACGGACCACCATCCGATGCACATCCACGGCTATCATTTCCGCATCACCGCGACCGACGGCGAGGATATCCCGCTGACGGCGCAGTGGCCGGAGACGACCGTCCTGGTGGCGGTGGGGCAGACCCGCAACATCGAATTTATTGCCGATGCCCCCGGCGACTGGGCTTTCCACTGCCACATGACGCACCACGTCATGAACCAGATGGGCCACGAGTTTCCGAACATGGTCGGTGTCAAGCCCGACGGTCTGGATGAGAAGATTCGCCCGCTCCTTCCGGCCTACATGACCCACGGTCACACCGGGATGGACATGGGCAAGATGGCCGAAGTCATGCCATACCCCCGGAATACCATCTCGATGAAGGGCGCCACCGGACCGTTCGGGGACTATATCTCAATGGGCGGCCTGTTCACGATCGTCAAGGTCCGGGATCGCTTGCAGAGCTACGACGAGGATCCCGGATGGTACCAACACCCGCCAGGGACCGTGGCGGTCAAGGCCAGTGAAGCGGAGCTCGCGCGGGATGGGATCACCGTGCCTTGACTTTCCGCTTGACCTTGCCCCAAGGGGAAAGGCTTAGGCTTCTGGCATGACGCGAGACGGCCTACTGATCGGTGAAGTCGCGGCAAAGAGTGGGGTGAGCCGGAAGGCCCTGCGCCTGTACGAGACGGCGGGCATCCTTCCACCCCCGCGCAGGACCGCCGCGGGTTATCGCACCTACGGGCCAGAGACGCTGGCGCTCCTCGCCTTCGTGGCCCGAGCCCGGCGACTAGGCTTTCACCTCAACGAGATCACAGAAGTTGTGGGCATGAGGCGATCAGGGCGCTGCCCGTGCTCTCACGTTCTCGAGCTAGTGCGTCGAAAGATTGAAGATCTGGACCGGACGCTGACCGATCTGACCGACATGCGACGCGGGCTTCAGGGTCTGCTCAAAGCATCGACGCGTTCACGACGGCGCGGCGAGGCGGCGATTTGCCATCACATCGAGCGACTGACGCTCGTGAAAGGAAGGAGGTGAGAAGAAATGGAGAATCGGAAGGTGCTGTTGTGCCCTGCTGGGTGCGGCGCGTGCCCGGAGGTCGAGTTCGCCGGGGAACAGGTCAAGGTTGGGGAGGCCGGGAACCTGGCGGTCCTGACGAAGGACGAATGGAACGTGCTCGTCGATCTGGTTCGGTCGGGCGAGCTGACGAAGGCCTAGAGGCGCGGTGGGGGGCGGGGGGGGGGGGGGGGGGGGGG
>JBBDXN010000111.1:52254-99827 GCA_040902305.1 Candidatus Rokuibacteriota bacterium
CGCTCGCAGTGGGCGAGCGGCTGACCCGACAAAACATCCTTGGACCACTCCTGGTGTCAAACCCGTTGGCTGAGTGAGGCCCAACCTCCTGCCGACCCTCAGGGCGCTGAGGAGTCAGCGCCGGAGCCGAAGGGCTGTGGCACTGCCTCCCTGCTTGGGCGGCGCCCCCAAAAACAGCCGCAGACATTTCTCGCAACAGAACGCTAGCTCCCTTCGATGGAAATAACGAAGCAACACTTCGGCTACCGGCAGGAGTTGCTCTCTCACCGACTTTCGGCGATGGCGGAGCTCCTCGCCCGAGAGCCCGGCTGCCTGGAGGCCCTCGTGCACGTAGAAGTGGTCTCTTCCCCTCGTTCGGCTCGGGCGATTGCCTCCAGGGGGATCTGGCGCCGTTCGAGAAACTGGATCAGGCGGATGCGCTCGACATCTGTTCTGGCGAACCGCTCGTCTGCCTCGGAGCCGATGAGTGTGAGCGATCGCAGGTGGTGCAAGCGATAGAGCGGCTCTCCGGTAGCAGAGCTGAGCTGCAAGGTGGGCCAGGAGGTGCAGTTCATCAACAACACCGGTGGCACCGCCCATGTGGTGTTCGCCGGCAATGACGGCATAATGTTCTACGTGGGTAAGGGCGAGAGCCGGGTCACGTTCGAGAAGCCCAACACGCACGAGTACACAGTGCACGTCGGCCCACGCTCACACGGGGCCGGTCGTCGTGAGGTAGAGGCCCTCATTCAGCAAGCCTGTCGTCGCGTACGCCAAGCGAAAGCCATGACCCGGGAGGGCGGCTGGCCCGCGTCACACGCCACCGTGCGGCCAGCCGCCCGAACGATCGATCGGGATCAGGTAAGCTGCCGCCGAACGAACCAGATGACGATCGGCGGGAGGACGATCCATTGAAGCAGGGGCGACAGCCCGACCCGCAGGAGCGGGATCACGGGCATCGTCTCTGCGTACATCCAGCGCCCGAGAACCTGCGTGGCCAGCCACTCTATGACGACGGTGATCAGAACGCCGACAGTCACGAAACCGGTGAGCTGGGCCGCCGTCGGCCTCAGCACCCAGCTTCGGGCGCGGGCAGACGCCGCGACGGCCCAGAACGCCACGAGGGCGATGACGACGTCACCCAGGGTCGCCCGGCCGCACACCAGGATGGCGCGCCAGTGCTCGGCCGTGGGCATTCCGGCGAACAGGGGCACCTGCGCGAGCTCCCAGGTCAGGTTCAGAAGGAACGCGAAGATGGCGATGTTGGTCTCGGGGGCGTGGAGCAGGCGGAGTGCGGTCGACGAGGCCCGGCCCATCGGCAGCGATGTTGCTCCGCCCGCAGCCGCCCGTCAATCGCGATGTTCCTGCCCCTCGTAGGGCAAGCCACGCGGCTTGACTTGCAAGGCCAGTTTGGTACGCTGCGAGGCAAGCGATGATGACGGCGACTCGTATCAGATATTGGAGCGTGGTGGCGCCGCTGGCCGTACTGCTGCTGATGTTCTGCCTCTCCGCCGCTCCGACCGCTGTCGCGGACGAGCCCGGCTGCGGCGGGGTGGACTCTTCGGCCCGTGTCTGCGCCCAGTCCGGAGCTTCCAACCCCATCGTTGCTCTCGTTCATGAATTGCCCCCATTCCAGGCGCTGACTCTCCCGGCGACGCCCCTGTCGCCCGAGGTGGTCTCTCTGGCGCCGATTCAGCATCACGCGGAACGATCCACGCCGCGGGCCCCGCCCAGCCTCGCCTAGTCGTCCCAGCTTCACCTGAGATCCTGACCCGGTAGACCGTTTTCACGCCTCGGGCTGTTCATGCCCGGCGCGAGAACCGTGCTTGCGGGTCGTCAATCAGCTGGCCAAGCGAGGAGGCATATGGCTATCCAGACGACGGAGAAGTACTGCCCGATCTGCGGCAAGGATGTGCCCGAGCCTGACTTCAAGCGGTTCGGGGAGTGGGCCTGCTCGGAGGCGCATGCGGACGAGTACGTGAAAGAGGTGCGCGGCCAGAAGGTCCGCGCCGTGGCGCCGGAGCCCGGCCGAGTCGACCCGCCTCGGCGGCATGGATGCTGCGGATGACGCCGCGCGAGGGTGAGCCGACCGTGAGAGCCGTAAAAGAGGAGGAGTGCTGCGCGTATTGCGGGACCGACCTGGACGGGGCCGCGCCGGCGCCGAGACGGTTCGGCGAGCCGTTCTGCAGCGACGCCCACGCGGACGCGTTCGCCGAGGAAGCGAGGGCGGCGAGGATCGAGCGCGCGACGTCGTCGGACCCGACGTCCGCACTGGCCGCCGGCGGCGGGCCGGCTTCGAGTCGCTGGGATCTCAAGCGCACGCTCAAGATGGCCGCGTGCTGCGGGCTACCGCTACTCGCGCTGGTGTTCCTGGCCGGCGGTGGCGGGGCGCTGCTGGGCGCGGGAGCAGCCGTGCTTCCGCTCCTGGCGGTCCTGGCCTGCCCGCTGGGGATGTTCTTCATGATGCGGGCGATGCAGGGACACGGCAAAGGCGATAGCCACACCGGCGCCGACCGGCCATCGCCGTCGAAGGAGATGAAAGAGCGGTGACCGGGGGCGGCCGAACGACGAGGGCGAGGGCCGTCCTGCCGGCGCTCGCCATGCTGGTGGCTGCCGGGGGCATGGCCGGTCTCCTTGCCGGGTTGGCGCCGAGCGGCGGGGTCGTCGGCGAGCTTCCCGATGCGGCCGAGATCCCGACCGACGGGCGGCGGGTGGAAGCGCTCGGTCCGGCGCCCCTCGGAGCGCTGGGCGCGGCGCTCCAGCTCGTCGTCGTGCTCGCGTGTCCGGCGATCTGTCTGGCGATGGGGGTCCTCCGTCGCTTCGAGGGGTGCGGGCCCGCGCCGGCGCCGGACCTCGAGAGAGGATCAGGTCAAGGGCATGGGTGAGCACAAGCTGAGGACCCACGGGCGACACCGGCCCGCGCGACGCCGGCGCTGGACGCTTCGCCTGGTCTTGGCGGCGGTCCTGGCCCACCTCGTCGCCGGTGGCGTGGTCTATCTCGGCTGGAACCTGGGGTGGACGGCGGTGGCCGGGGGCGATCCTGCTCCCCCGTTTGTCCTGCCCGACCACCAGGGCCGCCAGGTGGCGCTGGCGGACTATCTCGGCCACAAGCCGGTGGTGCTCGTCTTCTACATGACGTACGGGTGAGACAACTGCCGGGTGCAGCTCGGGAAGCTGCGCGCCGACGTGCACCGGATCCGGGCCCTGGGGGCGGAGGTGTTCGCGATCAGCAACGACGGACAGGACGACACGCGCCGGCTGGCGACGGAGCTGGGCCTCGATTTCCCGGTCCTCTCCAACCCGTCCATGGACGTGATCTACCAGTACCGCATGAAGGGCGACCGGATGCCGATGGCGGACATGGGCTACGTGCTCATCGACGCCACCGGCCGGATCCGCCAGCACCGGATCGACCGGCGGTTCGGGGAGCACGTGGGAGATCTGGTGCAGAGCCTCCAACGCATCACCAACGAGAGGGGCGCGACATGAGCTTCCGCAACCTGACCCGTGCTGTCGGATGGCTGGTCGCGGTGGCCGTCGCCACGGCGTTCCCGCCGGGCCCTGCTGGGGCCCAGCCCGCGAAGCCCGTCTCGCCGAGGTTCGAGCACGTCCACGCGTTGACCGTCGCGGCCGACGGGCGGACGCTGTGGCTCGGGGCGCACACTGGACTCTTCCGGAGCGTGGACGGTGGCCGCTCGTGGCAGCCGGTCAAGCTGTCGGCCAAGCCTTCGCATGTCGACGTCATGACCCTGGTCGGGGATCCACGCGATGACCGGACGCTCTATGTGGCCACTCACGACGCAGGGGTGTTCAGGACGCAGGACGGGGGAGGCACGTGGACACAGATGAACACCGGCATCGGCGGCCCCGACGTCCACGGGCTCGCGATGGACCCCAAGGAGCCGGCAAAGCTTCACGCGGCGGTGAGGGGCCAGGGCGAGGGCGTCTATCGCACGACAGACGCCGGCGGGAAATGGGTTCGGGTGGACGACGGGCCGGCCGGCGAGGTGAAGGTGCTGGCGTCGGTGAACATCTCGACGGGGATGGGCGGGATCTTCCTCTACGCCGGGACGGCGGAGGGGCTCCTGCGCAGTCCGGACTGCTTCTGAGGGTGGCAACCGGTGGGCGGTCTGCCCACGCGACGGACGGTGAACGGGTTCGCGGTCAGCCCCGAGAACCCGAAGGTGATGCTCGTGGCCATGCGGGATGGGCTCTTCCGGAGCGCGGACGCCGGCGCGACCTGGAAGCAGGTCGGCAAGGAGCTCAGGAACATGGTCGCCGTGGCGATCAACCCGAAGCGAGCCGACGAGGTCTACGCGGCGTCGGAGGCCGGGACGCTCTACGTGAGCACCGATGGAGGGACGACATGGACGGAGCGGCGTTGACCCGCGGGGCAGTCGGCCGGCGCGAGTTCATGGCGCGCGCCGGGTGGGCCGGGATCGGAGCCCTGGGCCTGATCGGGCCCGGGGGGCGGCTCGGCCTGGCGGCCATCCGGCCGGCCGAGGCTGCCCCGGGTGTGCGCGAGATCCTGCTGGAGCCCCGACAGGTCAAATGGGAGCTGGCTCCCGGCCGAACCATCACCGCCATGGCCTACAACGAGCGGGTGCCGGGCCCCGAGATCCGGGTCAAGGAGGGCGAGCGCGTACGCGTCGTGCTGAAGAACGGGCTCGGCGAGCCGACCACGATCCACTGGCACGGGGTCGACGTGCCCAACGCGATGGATGGCGTGCCCGGCATCACCCAGAAGCCGGTGCCGCCGGGCGGAACCTTCGTCTACGAGTTCGAGGCGCGCCCGGCCGGCACGCGGTGGTACCACACGCACTTCCAGGAGCACCGCCAGATGGACCTTGGCCTCGTGGCGCCGTTGATCATCGAGCCCCCGGGCCCCGAGCCGTTCCCGTTCGACCGCGAGCACACGCTGGTCCTGGACGACTGGGCGACGGGCGTCGGGCCCGCGCTGCCGGCCACCCGTGAGGGCACCGCGGGAGGCCGCGGCGAGATGGGCGGGATGATGAGCGGCATGCGGGGCGGCGGGATGATGGGCGGGGGCATGATGGGCCGTGGCATGGGCGGCCCGGGCATGGGCCAGGGCATGGGCCAGGGCATGGGAATGATGGGCGGCGGCTCTCAAAACATGCCCGTCTACGACACCATGACCATCAACGGCAAGGCGTACCCGGCCACGGAGCCGCTCCGGGTGCGGAAGGGGGAGCGCCTCCGGCTCCGCCTGATCAACGCCAGCGCCGACCACACCCATGTCATCCGCCTGGCCGGGCACCAGCTGCGCGTCACCCACACCGACGGTAACCCCCTGGTCGAGGCCGTCGCGGTGGATGCCGTGCCCATCGCGCCCAGCGAGCGCTACGACGTGCTGGTCGCCGCCGATCGCCCCGGCGCCTGGTGGCTCTACTGCACCCAGCCGGGCCACGCCGCGGCCGGCGAGAAGGTCCTCGTCTCCTACGAAGGCCGCGAGGGCCGAAAGCCGGAAGCGGTGACGGAGGGTATCGCGGGTCTCCACCTCTGGCACTACGCCCTCGGGCAGGGCCGCGACGTGCTCGCGCCGGCGTCCGGTACGGTGCGGAGCTTCACCCAGACGCTGAGCGGCGGAATGATGGGCGCGGACAGCTGGACGATCAACGGCAAGCAGTACCCGTTGACCGACCCGATCGCGGTGAAGCGAGGTGAGCGGGTGCGCGTGCGCCTCGGCAACATGAGCATGGAGGCGCACCCCATGCACCTCCACGGCCAGTCCTTCGCCGTCCTGGCCGTCAACGGCCAGCGGCTCGCGCACCCGCTGATCAAGGACAGCGTGGACGTCGAGGGCCACATGGCCGCGGTGGACATCGAGTTCGCGGCGCACAATCCCGGCGATTGGTTCTTCCACTGCCACAAGCCCATGCACATGGAGGGTGGCATGATCGCCCTCGTCAAGATCGCGGGATGAGACGCGGAGCCTTGGCGCTCGGTGCGGCCGCCCTGAGTCTGGCGCTCGCGGCCCTCGTCGTCTGGAACCAGCCGCCGCCGCTGCCCACCGAGGACAGCGCGGAGGCGCTCGCCGACTTCGGGACGGTGCCGGACTTCCGATTGACCGAGCGGGACGGCCGCACGGTGACGCTGGCAGACCTGCGCGGAAAGGTCTGGCTCGCCAACTTCATCTACACCGAGTGCACGGAGACCTGCCCGATCCAGAGCCTGCAGCTGCAGCGTCTCCAGGCGGAGCTCGCCGACGCGCGCGATCTTCGCTTCGTGTCCATCACGGTGGACCCGAACCACGACACGCCCGCGGTGCTTCGCCGCTACGCCGACCGCTACGCGGCGGATCCCGAGCGCTGGCTGTTCCTGACGGGACCGAAGCCGGCCATCCACGCGCTCGCCATGGACGGTTTCAAGCTGGGCGTGTCCGACGCGCCTCCCGCGGCCCGGAGCGGCGTGCCGCGCTGGCCGCTCGGCCCGGGGCCGGCCTTCGCCTCGCACGGCTCGGGCGGGCTCATCCTGCACAGCTCGCGCTTCATCCTGGTCGACCGCCAGGCCCGGATCCGCGCGTACCACCGGACCGACGATCCGGACTCGCTCGCCCGGTTGCGGGAGAACCTTTGGGCGCTGCTGGCCGGGCTCTGATCCATCGGGAGGAACTGGGTATGGGAATGATGAACGGCTGCTGGGGCGGGTTTGGATGGATGGGACTCGGGATGCTGGTCAACATCCTCCTGGGTCTCGGTCTCCTGGCGCTGGTGGTGGTCGGTGTGGTCTTCGCGGTCAGATGGCTGACCGGTGCGCGGGGTGAGTCGCCGGGTGGCCGCTCGAAGGACGACGCGATCGAGATCGTCAGGACGCGCTACGCCCGGGGCGAGATCAGCCACGAGGAGTTCGACCGCTTGCGGCGGGAGCTGGCCTGATCGGGCGAGCCCCCAGGGCGCCATGGCCCACGTCGTGATCGCCTGGTACTCGTGGCTGAGCGGGCTCGCGCAGGGGCCAATCCTCGTGATCCAGGACTGGATCGAGGGAAGCAGCGTTCCGCTGGTGAGCGCGCTGCTCTTCGGGCTCATCGGGGCAACCTCGCCCTGCCAGCTCACAACGAACCTCGGCGCCCTGGCCTTCAGCGCGAGCCGAGCCGGAGCCGCGCGTGTGCTCGGCGCGTCCCTGGCCTATGTCGCCGGCAAGGTGCTCGTCTACTCCGCGGTCGGCGGGCTCGCGGTGGTGCTCGGTCTTCAACTCCAGGGGGCATCCATCCCGGTGGTCCTCGTCGCCCGCAAGCTGCTCGGCCCGCTCATGCTGCTCGTCGGTCTCGGCCTGCTGGGGCTGATCCGTCTGCCCGGCGGGTTCGGGCTTCGGCTCAGCCGCCGGCTTGCGGGACAAACGGCTGGGGGCAGCCGCGGCGCCTTTCTCCTCGGCGTCGCCTTCTCGTTCGCCTTCTGCCCGACGCTGTTCTGGCTCTTCTTCGGGCTGACCGTGCCGCTCGCCCTTCGCAGCCCGGCCGGGTGGAGCTTCCCGGGTGTCTTCGCCGTGGGCACGGCGCTGCCGCTGCTGGCGCTGGCCGGCGTCGTATCGCTCGGCTGGGGGGCCGCCGATCGGCTGGCCGGCGGTATCGCCAGGTGGCATCGCCCGGCGAGGTGGGTCGCGGGGGCGGCGTTCATCCTGGCCGGACTGCACGACACGCTGATCTACTGGTGGCTCTGATGCGCCTCGACGCCTCGGCGCGAGCGCGGGTCACCTGGTCGGCCGTCCGCTGGGTGCTGGCCGCCGCGGTGGTAGCCCTCGGCCTCGCGCTCCTCGCGATCACGATCCGCGAAGCGCCGGGCACCACGAACATGCCGTTCGATAACTGGTACGGCAACTGGCGGGCGGTGCTCGTGGTCAGCGCCATCTTCACGGTCTTCGTGATCGGCTTCGCGCGGCCTCGACGCCGGGTCGAGTGGCGCAACGCCGGCATCTACACCGCCTTTCTCCTATCCCTCTTCACCGAGATGTTCGGCATCCCGCTGACGGTCTATCTCCTCGCGCCCGCGCTCGGGCTGCCCCCGGCCGCGTTCGGGATGAACGAGAGCCATCTGTGGGCCTTCCTCCTGGCGCGCGCCGGGGTGCTGCCCCTCGAGGTGGGCGTCTATGTCGTGATGCTCGTGAGCGTCGCCCTGATCGCGGCGGGCGTGAGCCTGGTGGCCCTCGGCTGGGCGACGGTCTACCGCGGTCGCGGGGGCCTCGTGACCACGGGCATCTACCGTCACCTGCGGCATCCGCAGTATCTCGGGCTGATCCTGATCGTCCTGGCGTTCAACATCCAGTGGCCGACCCTGCCGACGCTCGTCATGGCGCCCCTCTTGATCCTCGCCTACCTCGGGCTCGCGCGACGGGAAGACCGCGAGCTGGCCGCGCGCTTCGGCGAGACGTTCAGGGTCTATGCGGACCACACGCCGGCGTTCCTCCCCTCAAGCCGATGAATCGGCGGGTCGCGCTCACGGTCGCGATCCTGCTCCCCGCGGTGTCACTGTTGGGCCTGCTCGCCTGGGGCTTCACGCGGGAGCCGAAGTTCATCCCGACCCCGCTCCTGGCCAAGCCCGCGCCGCCGTTCCGCCTGACCCTCTTCGACGGTCGGGTCCTGCGGCTCGAGGAGCTGCGCGGGAAGGTCGTCTTCCTGAACTTCTGGGCCTCCTGGTGCCCGCCCTGCCGGGCCGAGGCGCGGATGCTCGAGGCCGCATGGCGAGCGCACCGGGATCAGGGCGTCGAGTTCGTGGGCATCAACATCCAGGACAAGGAAGAGGCGGCCCGGGAGTTCCTCGAGGAGTTCGGCGTCACGTATGCCAATGGGATGGATCCGGGAAGCAAGATCGCGATCGACTACGGCGTGTGGGGACTCCCGGAGCCCTTCATCATCGACCGGGAGGGCCGGATCACCTACAAGCATGTCGGAGCGCTCGGGGTGGACACCGTCACCGCCAAGCTCGCCGAGGCTCGCCAGGGTATCGCCAGCACCGCCGAGGGGCAAGGCGAGTACCAGTCGGTGCAGCGGTGAAGACGGCGGGGAGGTGTGGATGATGATCGGCCAGCTCACGGAATTCGCGGCCCCCGGCACAGCGGGTCCCTCGACATCCACGCCGATGCCGCCCCGATGAGGCGACCAGGGCGTGACGCCGAGGTGACGCCAGGGGTGCTCACGTTGGCGCAGGACCTGGATCCCCGCGTACGGGCCAACGCGGTGAAGATCCTCGCCATCGGGGTGCTGCTCGTCGTGACCTATCTCCCCGCCCTGGGGTGGCTGCACGAGAAGTACTCCGAGCCGGACTCGTACTACAGTCACGGCTACCTGATCCCCCTCGTCAGCGCGTACGTGGTCTGGCACAAGCGCCGCAGGCTCGCCGGGCTCACGGTGACTCCCAGCTCGGGCGGGCTGTGGCTCCTCGCGGGAGGGCTGGGCCTCTACGTCCTGAGCCGCTGGTGGTACGTGAACTTCCCGGCGGCGCTCTCGATCCCGATTGTCCTCACTGGGCTCTCCCTGTACCTGTGGGGCCGGGCGGCGACGCGGGAGCTGTGGCTGCCGCTGGCCTATCTGCTCTTCGCGATCCCGCTGCCGAAGATCGCGATCATCTACGTCACCTTCTGGCTCAAGCTGCTCGCGGCCTCCGGGGCGACGGAGGTGGTGGCCGGGCTGGGGGTGCCGATTCTGCTGCAAGGGGCGTTCATCGAGTTGCCGCGAGCGGTGATCGAGGTGGACAACGCGTGCAGCGGGCTGCGCTCGCTCATCGCCCTGACCGCGCTCGGGACGATCTGGGCCTACGTCCTGCCGGTCTCCTCGTGGAAGAAGTGGGCGGTGGTGGCGCTATCCGTTCCTCTGGCCTGGATCGCCAACCTGAACCGGATCGTCGCGGTGATCCTCGTCAAGTACTGGTGGGATCCCTCGGGCCGGGCCTTCGAGATGGTCGATTTCACGACGGGCCTGTCGGTGTTCGCCATGGCCGCGCTCGGGCTCTACCTCGTGTCCCGCGGGGTGATCGCCTGGGAGCGGCGGGCGCCCGCGCCGGCGAAGGTCGCGTGAGCCGGCAGGGGGTGACGGGCACCGGGCGGCGGTACGTGGTGGTGGCCGGCCTGCTGGTCGTGACGACCGCGCTGTCGTGGGTCCTGGCGAGATCAGCGCGCGAGGACCATGACGTGCGCCTGCAGGAGCTGCCCACCGTCATCGGCCCGTGGCGGGGGCGGGACGAAGCGCTGAAGAAGCCGGATCTGGTCTACGCGGTGCTGGAGACGAGCAACGTGCTGTCCCGGGAGTACCGGAACGCGGGGGGCGGAGAGGAGCGGGTGGACCTGCTGATCACCTACTTCCGGCAAGGGCATCGGGGGTTCCATCCGCCGGAGGTGTCGTTCGTCGGGGCGGGGAACCGGATCGTCCAGGCCGGGATCGTGTCGATCCCGCGGGGCGCGGGCGACGGCGTGCCGCGCCTGGAGGCGAACATGTTCCGGGGCCGGACCTCGAGTGGGGACGTCCTCTTCCTGTACTGGTTCATCAGCGGGGAGCGGTCGATGGCCAGCTACTACAAGAGCTCCGCCTACCGGGTCTGGGACGCGATATGGCGGCGGCCGAGCTCGGCGAGCATGGTGCGTGTCGCGCTGCCGCTCGTGAACGGGGATCTCGAGCGGACGATGGCCGCGGCCGAGCAGTTCATCGGCGATCTGCGACCGCTGCTTCCTCGGTACCTCGTCGAAGCTCGCCGCGGCGAAAGCCCGGGATCGGACGAGGTGAAGCGCGGACAACATGACGATCCGTGAACGTCTCCGGGAGGGGAAAGGAGGGGCGCGATGAAAGAGATCAAGGCCTACATCCGACGTGACCAGGTGAACCAGGTGGTGGAGCGGCTCTGTGCGGCGGGCGCTCCCGGGGTGTCGATCATCGAGATTCATCCGCTCGGGTACGGCTACGAATCGAATCCTTTCGCGCCGCACGCGGCCAAGTTCATCGACCGGTACAGCTATCTCACCATCGTGAAGCTGGAGATCATGTGCATCGATGCTCAGCTCGAGTCGCTCGTGCAGGTCATCCAGGAGCAGTGCCGCACCAGGAGCCCCGGCGGCGGGATGATCTTCGTGTCCGAGATCGTCGATGCCATCCGGATCAAGGACGGCCTGCGCGGTGAATCCGCCCTCGGTGCAGGCCGTTCGCAAACATCGGGTGTCGCTCCGCGCGTGAGCGCACCCGCTTGATCACCCGGCGTCGGCTGATCGCGACTGGGGCGACGCTGGCCTTCTCTCGCCAGGAGCTGGCCCGGGCGCAGGACCCCTTCGAGACGCTGCAGCTCTTCCGCCCGAAGCGTCGGTCAATGGCAGCCGACTTCACGGTGCCGGGCCTGGGCTCGTCCGTGGTTCGACTGAGTGACTTCAAGGGCCGGTTGGTCTTCGTCAACTTCTGGGCCACCTGGTGCCCGCCGTGCCGGGAGGAGATGCCCTCGATGGAGCGTCTCTACCGCCGCCACAAGTCCGGAGGGCTCACGATTCTGGCGCTCTCGATCGACAGCCGGGGCGAAGAGGTGGTCGGCCCGTTCGTGAGGAGGCTTGGACTGACCTTCCCGGTGGGGCTGGACTCGAAGATGACCGTCGCGAGCGAGTATCGGATGGCGGGGTTGCCCACCAGCGTTCTGATCGATCGGGGCGGAGCGATCGCGGCCGTCGCGGTCGGGGCGCGGGACTGGGACAGCCCGCCCGCCCATCAGGTGATCGAGAAGCTGCTCCGTGGCTGAGCGGGACGGAGGACACGATGAGGGCATGTGACGCCGAGCGGCGGAGGGTACTGGGGCTGCTGGTGACGGGGGTCGCGGCGTCGGTGCTCTGTCCCCAGACGGGCTGGGGCGCGCCCGTCGCCGATCACCGGCCGACGCTGGACACGCCGATCCTGGCCGAGGATCCCACGGCGGTCCCCGTGCGGGTGTCGGTCGAGCACCCGATGGAGCCCGAGCACTACGTCCGGTCCATCGAGGTCGTGCTCCCGACCGACCCGGTCGCGCACAAGGGCACGTACCGGTTCACGCCGGGGAGCGGCCAGGCGTGGGTGGCCTTCACGATGCGCTCGGGCGTCGGCGGTGTCATCCAGGCCACGGCGGACTGCACCAGGCACGGCCGCTTCGTCGCGACGCGGGACGTGCGCGTGGCCGGCGACGGCTGCGCTACGACGCCGGAGCGGGTCGCGAGGGAGCGCGCGGGCAACCCGAAGCTCCGCCTGGCCCGGGTGCCGCGGCTCGGTGAGATCGTCGAGGTCCGGACCAAGCTGGACCACGACTCCGACACCGGGCTGAGCCTCAGGGGCGGCGCCTACGTCCGGGAGCGCCCGGAGTATTTCGTGAAACGGATGAGCATCTATTTCGATCAGGAGCTGATCGGCGACTTCGCGCTGACCTCCGCCATCAGCCCGAACCCGATCTTCCGCTTCCCTCTCAGGACGACGCGTCCGGGGATGCTGCGCGTGATTTTCGCGAACAATGAAGGGCGGCAGTGGGAGGTCAGCGAGCCGGTCCGGCCGGCGGGATGATGAGGCCATCGTCGTCGCCGACGTTGCCCTCGGGTGCGCGAAGCGACCGGTCACGACCACTGCAGCAGCCCGGCCGCCGGTGCCGCCGGTCGCCGCAGCTCCGAGCAGCCCGGGCTCGGCGCCCGGGGCCACGGCAGTGCCCCGCCTCGCTCAGCCAGGGCCTTCGGCTGCAGCGAATCGCGGGACGTGAGTGGTGAGAGTCGCTTGCTGGGTCATCCTGTCGGCGGCGGCCGGACTGGCGCTGGCGGACCCCGCGAAGGCCACGCACCAGGTCACTCATCGGTACGTGGTGCTCGGGTACGTTCGGGACGGTGCCGGCCGTCCGGTACCGGGAACCGAGGTCCGGGTGAGTCGGGAGAACACCGGACTCGTGTATCGTGACCGGACTGGCCCCGATGGCCTTTACGTCTTGATCGTACACCTGCATGATGATGATCTCTTGAAGCGCCTCGAAGTCACGGGCGGGGACGCGTCAGCCCGCATCGAGGCCCGCTTCGACCCTCTCGATGCCGGCACCGACCGGGGGACCCGTGTGGATTTTACGGGTGGCCGGTTGATGGAGCGGCAGGAGATGTTCGCCCGGACCCTGGCCGAGTACCTCAGGCGCTGACCGAAATCGGATTCCTTGCCATGTGGGGCTCGTCACCCGTGACGTCCGCCCGCGACCAGGACGGGCTGAGCCCGCGAATCCTTGACAGGCTCTGCGGCGTCTCTCATACTGACCGGGTGCGTATGAGTTTGCGAGGCGTGATTGCCGTACTGGTCCTGGCGGTGTGGGTCCTCCTGGGCCCCGTCGCCATGACCTTCGCGGGCTGTGCCACGATGGGGGCGATGTGCGAAGGCCCCTGCGGTACGGCGGCCTGCGCGATCGTTGCGCCAACCCTCTCCGGCGCGCCGGCCAGTGTCTCATCCCTCGAGGTCGCTCCGGATCGCTCGCTCCCGGCAAACCTCCTCGCCGGTCTGTATCATCCGCCCAAGTCCCTGCTTCGCTCCGCGTAGTCGTCTGTAACTCGCGGTAACTCGTCAACAGACACTATTCGCTCTGCGGCTTCAGTTCATCTCGGTGATGGACTGTCCCGGGCTTGTGCCCGGCGCCGCGAAGGAGGCGTTCTATGTATCGGTCTGTGCTGATGCTGCATGCGTTGCCGACCGGCCTCGGAGTGTCTGCCGGTACGGGGTACGCCGACCCGTCCCTGCGTGACGCCCTCGCCGAGCGCTTCCGCCTCTCGCGCATGGAGGTCCGGAACCCCTCGGACCAGGGCGCGGTCATCAAGAAGGGTACCGTCCTGCGGCTCCACGCCGACGGGTGCCGGCCAACGCGCTTCGTACGGTCCAGCTCAACACCAAGTCGCCGCGCTTCCATGTCCCCGACTACGCGCGCGTGGAAGTAGGTCGCGAGGGCCGGATCACCGCCGGCCCGGACGCAGTGTCGCTCGGCAAAGGCACCCGGCTGGTCGTCCTGGATCTCAAGGTGAGCGGTGACCGGATGCGCCTCTTCACCCACACGTTGGCCCCCGTGCCGTTGCCCGACGGGAAGGTCGGCCACGGCTGCACCGAGTTCGTCTTCGCGTTCGATCCCGACACGCTGGCGCGGGCCGACACCGGCACGGTCGCGGGCGGATCGACCAGGTGCTCACCCGCAACTCGAATGGCTGAGAAGGAGGATCGAGACATGATGCAAATGACGGATATGAATTGCGGGCCGTTGATGATGGTCATGGGCGGGCTCAGCTGGCTGCTCGGCCTCGGGCTCGTGGGCAGCCTCACCGTGCTGGTCTGGGTCGTGATCGGCCGGCTGCGTAGAACGCCCACGGCCGCCTAGGAGCGCCCGGACCGGCCCCCGATGATCAACTGGCTGATCGAGACCTCGCTCCGGAACCGCGTCCTGGTGGTCGCGGCGTTCCTGCTCCTGGCCGGCTGGGGGTACTGGGCGCTGCGGACCACGCCGATCGACGCGATCCCTGATCTCTCGGACAACCAGGTGATCGTCTTCACGGACTGGCCGGGCCGGTCGCCCCAGGAAGTGGAGGACCAGATCACCTACCCGCTCACGGTGAGCCTGCAGGGCCTGCCGGGCGTGCGCGTGGTCCGGTCCTCCTCCGCCTTCGGCTTCTCGATGATCAACGTGATCTTCGAGGATCAAGTGGATCTCTACTTCGCGCGCTCCCGGGTGCTCGAGCGTCTCAATCTCCTCACGAAGGCACTGCCCGGCGGCGTGGTCCCGACGCTGGGGCCCGACGCCACCGGCGTGGGGCACGTCTTCTGGTACACGGTTGAAGGCCAGGGGCAGTCGCTGCGCGATCTCCGCTCGATCCAGGACTGGTTCATCCGCTATCAGCTCAACGCGGTGCCCGGAGTCGCCGAGGTCGCGAGCGTGGGCGGCATGGTCCGGCAGTACCAGATCGACGTGGACCCCAAGCGGCTCCGGGCCTTCAAGATCCCGCTCTCCGGCGTGGTGGACGCGGTCATGCGCAGCAACCGCAACGTGGGCGGCAACGTGGTCGAGGGCAGCGGCACCTGGTCCGTGATCCGCGGCCTCGGCCTCGTCGAGAGCGCCAAGGACCTCGAGCAGGTCGTCATCGGCGCCGAGAACGGGGTGCCGATCTTCGTCCGCCAGGTCGCCGACGTGCAGGTCGGCGACGCCTTCCGGGCGGCGGCGCTGGTGAAGGGCACCGACGAGGCGGTCGGCGGCGTCGTGGTGGCCCGCTACGGGGTCAGCACCGTGGACGTGATCGCCCGCGTCAAGGAGAAGATCGCGGCGCTGCAGGCGGGGCTGCCGCCCGGGGTGCGGATCGTTCCCTTTTACGACCGCTCGGCCCTGATCGAGCGGGCGGCGGCCACCCTCAAGCGAGCGTTGATCGAGGAGGCGGTCGTCGTCACGCTCGTCAATATCCTGTTCCTCCTCCATCTGCGCTCGGTCCTCATCGTGACGATCCCGATCCCCCTCGCGGTGCTCACCGCGTTCCTGTTCATGCGCTACCTGGGGATCACCTCGAACATCATGTCGCTGGCCGGCATCGCCATCGCCATCGGCGTCCTCGTCGACGCGGCCATCGTGGTCACCGAGAACGCGTTCCGCTTCATCGAGAAGCGCGGGGTCGACACCCGGGACGGCCGGGCCGTCGCCGCCACCGTCCTCGACGCGACGCGGCTGGTGGGGCGGCCGATCTTCTTCTCGATGGCGATCATCATCCTGGCCTTCATCCCGGTGTTCGCCCTGACCGGCCAGGAGGGCAAGCTGTTCCATCCGCTCGCCTTCACCAAGACCTTCGCCATGGTCGGGGCCACCATCCTGTCCGTGACGCTCGTGCCGGTGCTGTGCACGCTGCTGATCGGCGGGAAGGTCCGGGGCGAGGAGGCCAACCCGATCATGCGGCCGCTGGTCTGGCTGTATCGACCGGCCCTCGGCTGGGCGCTCCGCCACCGTCTCCTCACCCTGGCCGCCGCGGTCCTGGTCCTGGCCGGGGCGGTCGGCCTGGCGCCCCGGATCGGCAGCGAGTTCATGCCCCCGCTGAACGAGGGCGATCTCTTGTTCATGCCGATCACGGACCCGGCGGTGTCGCTGCCCCAGGCGATCGAGATCACCCGGAAGCAGAACGCGGCCATCCAGTCGGTGCCGGAGGTCGCGCAGGTCGTGGCCAAGATCGCTCGCGCCGACACCTCGACGGATCCAGCGCCGCTGAACATGACCGAGACCATCGTCAACCTGAAGCCGGAGGCGCAATGGCGGCCGGGCATGACCCGGGAGACGATCATCGGGGAGCTGGATGCGGCGGCGAGCCTCCCCGGGGTCGCCAACATCTGGACCCAGCCAATCATCAACCGCATCAACATGCTGACCACCGGCATCCGCTCCGAGGTCGGCATCAAGGTCTTCGGGGACGACCTCAAGGTCCTCGAGGAGCGCGCGCGGACGGTCGCCGACGTGGTCCGCAAGATCCCCGGGGCCGCCGACGTCTACCCGGAGCAGGTCACCGGCGCCCCCTATCTGGACATTCGCGTGAACCGGGAGTCGGCCGCGCGGTACGGGATCACGGTCGGGGCGATCCAGGACGTGATCGAGACCGCGGTGGGGGAGACGAACCTCACCCTGACGATCGAGGGGCGGCAGCGGTTCCCGGTTCGCGTGCGCTATGCCTCGCAGTACCGGCAGACCCCGGAGGCCCTCGGCAGCGTCCTGGTCGGCGCCCCCGGCGGCGCCCAGATCCCCCTCGGCCAGCTCGCGGAGATCCGGCCGGTGAGCGGCCCGGCCATGATCTCGAGCGAGAACGGCCTTCTCGTCGTCACCGTGCTCCTGAACGTCCGCGGGCGCGACGTCGGAAGCTTCGTGGAGGAAGCGCGCCGGATCGTGGCCGAAACGGTCCGGCTGCCCAAGGGCTCGTACATCGAGTGGAGCGGCCAGTATGAGAACGAGGTCCGGGCCCGGCAGCGGCTCAAGATCGTCATCCCGGTGGTCCTGCTCGTGATCTTCATGCTGCTCTACCTGGTCTACCGGTCCTTCTGGGACGCCGGCCAGGTGCTCCTGGCGGTGCCGTTCGGGCTGGCGGGCGGGATCTACCTGCTGTACGCCCTCGGCTACAATTTCTCGGTGGCGGTCTGGGTCGGCTTCATCGCCCTGTTCGGGACCGCGGTCCAGACCGCGGTGGTGATGGTGATCTATCTCGACGAGGCGGTGAGCCGGAAACGGGAGGAGCTGGGCGGACGGCTCTCGCGCGCGGCGCTGCGCGAGGCGGTGATGGAAGGGGCGCTGTTGCGGCTCCGGCCCAAAGTGATGACGGTCTCCACCGTGGTGGCGAGCCTGCTGCCGATCATGTGGAGCCACTCGGCCGGGTCCGAGGTGATGAAGCCGCTGGCGACGCCGGTGCTGGGCGGCATGGTCAGCTCGCTCATCCTCGTGCTGATCGTCACGCCCGTCCTCTTCTCGTGGCTCCGGGAGCGCGAGCTGAGCCGGGCCGAACGGATGACTGAACCACACACGAACAAGGAGGGATCGATGGGACGAGTGACGACGGTGATCGTGCTGGCGATGGTCCTGCTGGGGGGCGGGCTCGCGGGAGCAGTCGGGGCTCAGGGGATGAAGGTCATCCAGACCCAGAAGACGAAGGACGCGGTGGTCACGCTCAAGAGCGAGACGGGTCAGTGGAAGCAGGGGCCGAATGCGTTCGTCGTCGAATTCACATCGCCGGATGGCAAGCCGCTCGATGCCGGGAAGGCGACCCTCAGCACCAGCATGGTCATGCCCGGCATGGCCCCGATGATCGCGGGGGCGACGCTGTCGCCGGACAAGGCGCCCGGCCGCTATGCCGGGACCATCAGCTTCCCGGACGGCGGAGCCCGGCAGGTGACGGTGACCTGGGACGGGCCCGGCGGCAAGGGCTCGGCGAAGTTCTCCGTCCCGGTCCGGTAGGAGACGCGGCGTGTCGGGCCGGCGGGTCCTGATGCTGACCGTGATGTGCTCGTCCCTGGTCCTCGAGCCGTGGCGTGCCGCGGCTCAGGATCAGCCGGCTCTCGGGGTCTACACGATCGACGCGCTCGTGACCAAGGCGCTTCGGGACAATCCGGAGGTGGCCGCGGCGCGCGCCGAGGTCGATGCGGGGAGAGGTCGAGTGACCCAGGCCGGCCTCCGGCCCAATCCGACGCTCGAGCTGGGCGGGCAGAAGGCGCTCAGTCCCGACAATAACGTCACGGTCGGCCTCAGCCTCCCGCTCGACCTCAACGGGCGGAAGGCGGGCCGGGTCGGAGTCGCGGAGCGCGATCTGGAGATGAAGCAGGCTCAGCTCGCGGACCGCGAGCGCCGGCTCTCCGCTGAGGTCCGGATGAAGGCGGCCGACCTGCTGGCGGCCCGCCGGGACCTCCAGGTCAACGACGAGCTGTTGAGCGCGAACCGGGAGGCGCTGGGCCTGGTCGGCGAGCAGGTCAGGCGGGGCGCCATACCCGCCCTCGAGGAGAACCTGCTGCTGGTCGAGGTGAACCGGCTGGACGCGAGTCGCCGGCTGCTGGAAGGCCGCGCCGAGATCTACTCCCTCCAGCTGAGGGCCCTGGCCGCGCTGCCCGACGAGGCGCCCTTCTCGCTCGCGGGCCAGCTCGAGCCCGCGGTGTCGGTCCCGGATCGGGGCGCCGCGGTGGTCAGCGCGCTCGAGCAGCGCGCCGACCTCCGGGCCGCCCGCGCGGAAGGCGCGATGGCGCGGGCGAAGGTGCTCAGGGAGCAGGCGGAGGGGCGCTGGGACGCGAGCGTCTCGGTGGGCTATCAGCGGCAGGAGATGGGCTTCGGCCTCAACGGTCTCACCGACCGGGGCGGGGTCCGGCCGATCCAGGACACCTTCCACTTCTTCGGCGGTGGGGTGAGCGTCATGCTGCCGGTCCGGAATCAGAATCAGGGCAACGTCGCCGCGGCGCGGGCCGAGGCGGTCGCCGCCGACCGGCGTGTCGAGCTGGCCTCACTGGTCATCCGGCAGGAAGTCGCCTCCGCGTTCACGCAGTACGACGCGGCCCGGCGGTCGCTCGAGATCTACGCGCGGGGCGTGCGGGACGTGGCGCGGCAGAACCTCGACGTGGTGCGGCGGACGTACCAGCTCGGCCGGACGACGCTGCTCGACGTGATCAGCGAGCAGCGCCGCTACATCGAGATCGAGATGGGCTACACCGAGGCGCTGAAGCAGGTCTATGGCGCGGCGGTGGAGATCGAGCGGGCCCTCGGGGGTCCCGCGCGATGAGAGGAGGCGGCCGGGTCGGGCGAGCGCTGCTGGGGCTGCTGGTCGCGGCGTTTCTGGTGGCCACCGGAGCCGTCGGAGCCGTCGTCGCGAGGCGATACACGGGCGAATCCGCCACGTCGCCGGCCGCGACCACCGCGGCGACGCCGACCAGTCCCGCCCCGAGTGCGGCACCGGTCCCTGACCCGGCCGCGGACGTGGAGGTCTTACTTGCCTCCGACGCGCTGGTCAGGATCGGACTCAAGACGGCCATCGTGACCGCGACCGAAAGACAGGCCACCATCCAGATCCCGGGCGCCGTGATGGCGAACGCCTACCGCGAGGTCAAGGTGACCCCGGTCGCGAGCGGGATCGTGACCAGGACGCACGTGGAGCTCGGGACCGCGGTGAAGCGCGGCGCGCCCCTGCTCACTCTGTTCAGCCCCGAGCTGGCGGAGGCGCAGACGAAGTACCTCTCCATGTCGGCGATGCTGAAGGCGGACCATCAGAAGCTCCAGCGGACGACCGAGCTCGTGAAGATCGGCGCCGCCAGCCGGCAGGAGCTGGAAGAGGTCACGGCGGTTCACGAGGGCCGCGCGACCGAGGTCGAGGCGGCCCGGCAGCGGCTGCTCCTCCTGGGGCTCGGCCCCGCGCAGCTCCAGGCCCTGAGGAGCCCGAGCCAGGTAGTATCGACGGTATTGGTGCCGGCTCCGATTGATGGGGTGATCACGGCACGCTCGGCCAACCTGGGCCAGGTCGTGGGGATGGGCCAGGAGCTGATGGTCGTCACCGATCTCTCCCAGGTCTGGGTGCTGGGTGATCTGTACGAGCAGGACTTCCGCGCGGTCCGGGTCGGCTCCGAGGCCGCGCTCAGCCCCGCGGCCTACCCGGGCCTCACGCTGCGGGGGCGGGTGAGCTACATCGATCCGCGCGTCGATCCGCAGGCGCGCACGGCCAAGCTCCGAGTGGAGGTCCCGAACGCCGACGGCCGGCTGCGGCTCGGGATGTACGTGTCGATGGCCTTCGTCACCCGGACGGGGGAGCGAAGGCTGGTGGTGCCGCGCGCGGCGGTGCAGACGCTGGGCGATCGGCAGGTCGTCTTTCTCCCGGTCAAGGACGAGGAGGGCAAGTTCGTCCAGCGGACGGTGAGGCTGGGCGAGCCGGTGGGCGAGGCGGGCTACGCGGTCCTCGCCGGACTGAGCCCGGGCGACGTGGTGGTGACCGAGGGCAGCTTCTTCCTGCGCGCTGAAGGCCTGCGCAACAGCCCCTCAACCTAGGCCTACGCCTCGTACCCGTGCTCCCCATTTGCCGCCTGAGTTCCAGTCGGGCTGCGGCTGATCTGCATCGTGTCTCATGGGGCTACCTTCACGGCGAAGAACGTCGCGTAGGACGTCACGGCCCGTGAAGAGCTGGTCGCCAAGACGGGGCGCATTGTTGTCCCCGTGATCACCGTGGACGACGAGGGGATTGCTGGTTTTGACCGGGGCCGTTTTCAGCGGCTCCTCGGGATATGACGCGGGCCGTTGTTCGATGTCCGGACTGTCACTGCTCGCTCCCATGTCGGCGTCGGTTGAGCCGGCACCCGCTCCCACCGCCGCAGGCGACACCGAGATCCTGATCCCGCCCGAGGTGGTGGCCCGCACCGGGCTCAGGACGGCGATCGTCGCCGCGGCGGACGTGGGCGCGGCCGTCACCGTTCCCGGGACGGTCATGCCGAACGCCTACCGGGAGGTCAAGGTCACTCCGATCGCGGGCGGGATCCTCACCACGATTCACGCGGAGCTCGGGGCCAGCGCACCGCGCGGGGCGCCACTCGCCACGGTCTTCAGCTCGGAGCTGGCGGACGCGCAGACGCGATATCTTTCCATGCGCGCCATGCTGGAGGCGGACCACAAGAAGCTCGAGCGCACGGAACGGCTGGTCGCCATCGGCGCGGCGAGCCGGCAGGAGTTGGAGGAGGTCACGGCTGTTCACACGGGCCACGAGACAGAAGTGGCGGCGGCCCGCCAGCGACTTCTTCTGCTGGGCCTGACCCCGCGGGAGGTCAGCGGATTGACGGACCCGAGCAAAATCGTCTCCCAGGTCGTGGTCCCGGCGCCGATCGGCGGCGTGGTGACGGCACGGTCGGCCAATCCCGGCCAGGTCGTCACCATGGGGCAGGAGCTATTCGTCGTCACCGATCTCGGCACCGTCTGGCTCGTCGGGGATCTCTACGAGCAGGATCTCGCAACGGTCCGCGTTGGCTCTGCGGCGGCAGTTACCACGGCCGCCTCTCCCGGATCGGAATTCCGCGGCCGCGTGAGCTACATCGATCCCCGAGTGGATCCTCAGACTCGCACCGCCAAGGTCCGGGTGGAAGTTTCGAACCCGGGGGGCCGTATCCGGCTCGGGATGTACGTCAACATGGTGTTTGCCGAAGCCGGCGGTCAGCGGCAGGTGGTCGTTCCTCGCGCGGCGGTTCAGTCGATGGGGGATCAGTCGGTCGTGTTCCTACCGGTCGCGGGAGAGGAAGGCAAATTCCTTCGACGCAAGGTCAAACTCGGGCCCGCGTCGGGGGACTCCTACGTCGTCCTCGAAGGGCTCCGCGCAGGAGATACCGTCGTCACCGACGGCAGCTTTCTCCTCCGCGCGGAGGCGGCTAGAAGCGGCTCGTAGTGCCCTTGGTGGATCACCCGTGCTTCCCCAAGGGTATTGGCCGGCCGTCCTCCCATTGCGGCCATGCGCGCGAGCTGGCGAAGGTACGTTCAAGGTCAGCCAGAGCCTGCGCAAATCGCACGGCCTGCGTCTGACGGCGTCACCCAGCGCTCGAACCTCGCGCGACTAGTGGCACCGCGCCGAGCGCGGTCGCCGCCGTTGCCCGTCAGCAGGCCCGCGACGCCGGTTGGGTGCCCGCACCGGCTGTGGGGATCGCAAGCCTCCCAAGAGAGGGCGGTCCTACCGCTTTCCCCACACGCAGGAGCGACGCTTGGCTTGGGCGTGCCGAGCACTCGGCACCCGTCCAGGATTGGAAGTCCTCGTCTGCCGGTCCGGCTGATTTCAGGTGAATTGAAGAACCGGAGGCGGCTCCCGGGATTTGCGCTGGAGCGCAAGCAGGTAGGAGATCGCGCAGAACTGTACTCGGTCCAAACAGAGCGGAGTCGGATCGCGAACCCATCTGTGATCGCGTGGGTAGCACGTGAATCCGATACGCTTGGCTGGGATGTTGAAGACCGGTCGGTGACACCTCACCGCTGTGTCGAAGTAAAGGGGCGGCGTGATGGCGAGGTGATCTTTTACTTGTCGGAGAACGAATGGAGGCGGGCCCATGAGTTGGGCGGAAGACCTCCGTCGAGAGCCGGCCCTTGAGTATGCGGCTCTGCGCGCTGCCGGATACCCGCTCATCATCAAGGATTTCGCGGCGCAGTTTGCGGCAGGTTTGTGGGTCGCGACGGCAACTCGATGGCGGGTGATGCGGGCGGGCACGTCCGGATAGCGCCGCGCCGGGAGACGGGTTGGTGTTGAGTCGAGGTGGCGGTTCCGACGCTGAAGGCTGCCTCATAACCAAAGGTCGCTGGTTCGGGCCGGCCGTCGATTCCGACCTGCCCGGTGACCTGGGGACATGGTGGCCTGGCGCCTGCGCTCCTGCAGGTTCGCTGGCCCAGTCGATCGTGGAGTGTTGGGGGGTGGGTTCGATGCTCAAACGGCTGCTTCGATTTGACTTCGCGCGAGTTGCCGACTACATTGGCGCTCGAAGTCGTTGAGTGCTAAGACCCCGCTGATCGGGATCGGCCACCCAGTCCCACCCCTTACAATCGGGAGGCGCGTTGACCATGAAGATACGTCCGTTGCACGACCGGATCGTCGTCAAGCGGGAGGAGGAGAAGGAAATCAAGAAGGGGGGCATCATCATTCCCGACACCGCGAAGGAGAAGCCCCAAGAGGGCAAGGTCATCGCGGTGGGCAACGGCCGGGTGACCGAGGATGGCAAGAAGATCCCGCTGGACGTGAAGGCCCGCGACAAGACCCTCTTCGGCAAGTACTCGGGCTCGGAGGTGAAGATCGACGACGAGGAGTACCTGATCATGAAAGAAGAGGACGTGCTGGCCATCATCGAGTAGCCGCGCCGCGCGCAGACCGCCAACCCGACCGGACCGCGAGGTCCGGTGCCGTCTATCGCACGATCGAGGAGGAGAACCCGATGCCGAAGCAGATCCTATTCAGTGACGAGGGGCGGGCCGCCCTGCTCCGCGGGGTGAACATCATGGCGGCGGCCGTCAGGGCGACCATGGGCCCGAAGGGGCGCAACGTGGTCATCGACAAGAAGTTCGGGAGCCCGACCATCACGAAGGACGGGGTGACGGTCGCGAAGGAGATTGAGCTGAAGGACGGTTACGAGGACATGGGGGCCCAGATGATCAAGGAGGTGGCCTCCAAGACCTCCGATATCGCCGGCGACGGGACGACCACGGCCACCGTCCTGGCCCACGCCATCGTCCGCGACGGGCTCAAGAACGTCACGGCCGGGGCCAACCCCATGGGGCTCAAGCGCGGGATCGACAAGGCCGTCGAGGTCGTCGTGGAAGAGCTGAAGAAGATGTCCAAATCCACCAAGGACAAGAAGGAGATCGCCCAGGTCGCCTCCATCGCCTCCAACAACGACAAGACCATCGGCAACCTGGTGGCCGAGGCCATGGAGAAGGTGGGCAAGGACGGCGTCATCACCGTGGAGGAGTCCAAGTCGGCCGAGACGGCCCTGGACGTGGTGGAGGGCATGCAGTTCGACCGGGGCTACCTCTCGCCCTACTTCGTCACGGACGCCGAACGCATGGAGGTCGTGCTCGAGGATGCGCTGATCCTGATCTATGAGAAGAAGCTGAGCGTGATGAAGGACATGCTCCCGCTGCTCGAGCAGGTGGCCCGCTCGAGCAAGCCGTTCCTGATCGTGGCCGAGGACGTGGAGGGCGAAGCCCTGGCGACGCTGGTTGTCAACAAGCTGCGCGGCACGCTGCACACCGCGGCGGTGAAGGCCCCCGGCTTCGGCGACCGCCGCAAGGCCATGCTGGAAGACATCGCGACGCTGACGGGCGGCAAGGCCATCACCGAGGACCTGGGCATCAAGCTCGAGAACATCAAGCTCGAGGACCTGGGCAAGGCGAAGAAGGTCGTGATTGACAAGGACAACACGACCCTCGTCGAGGGCGCGGGCAAGACCGCGTCCATCGAGGGGCGCATCAAGCAGATTCGCGCCCAGATCGAGGAGACCACCTCGGACTACGATCGCGAGAAGCTGCAGGAGCGGCTGGCCAAGCTGGCGGGCGGGGTGGCGGTCATCAAGGTCGGGGCCGCGACCGAGACGGCCATGAAGGAGAAGAAGGCCCGCGTGGAGGACGCGCTCAACGCGACCCGCGCGGCGGTGGAGGAAGGCATCGTACCGGGGGGCGGCGTGGCCCTGCTGCGGGCCTCCAGCGCCATCGACAGCCTGAAGCTGGAAAGCGACGAGAAGGTCGGGGCGATGATCGTGAAGCGCGCGCTCGAGGAGCCCATCCGCCAGATCGTGGAGAACGCGGGGCTCGAGGGCAGCGTGATCGTGGAGAAGGTCAAGGCCGAGAAGGTGGTGACCCGCGGCTTCGATGCGGAGTCGCTGGAGTTCGTGGACATGATCCAAGCCGGTATCATCGACCCCACCAAGGTTGAGCGGGTGGCGCTCGAGAACGCGGCATCGGTGGCGTCCCTCCTGCTGACGACGGAGGCGCTGATCACCGACCTGCCCGAGGAGAAGGCGGCGGCCCCGCCGATGCCCCACGGGGACTACTAGGGCCGGGCTTCCGAGCCGAGGTATTGCGGCCCTTGCCGACAGCGGCAAGGGCCGTATCCTTTTCCGCTTCGATGAAGCGATCGGATCCGGGACTGCTCGGCGAGCAGACGACACCACAACGCCGAGGCGGTCGATTGCGGTGATTGCGGGCCCCCACGCCGCACACCAATAGCTGGGATCATCGCTCACCGCTAGATGTTATCCGCGAGACCACTTCAGCCCCTCCGGAGCCGCACGCGGAATTGGAAGTCCTCTGTTCTCCGGCGAGTCCTTATAGGGGAATGGACCGACCGGGGACCCGTAAGCTTCTAGGCTACGGGTGAATCCCCTGGGGGATTCGACCGCAGGCGCGGCTCAGGCCGCCATTGAGCTTGCGTCCCCTGCGCTCTCAGCACCTCGTCAGTGGAGCAGCATCGAAATATCCAGGTCTGTGTAACGCTGGATGAGGACCAAGGGACTATGCGCAACCCCGTCTGCCCAAAGGCCGCTCCAGCCACATCGCCCCGGCCACCCCGCCTGGATTATCCGCGCCAAGCCTGCGCAGCGCCGAATTACGCAGACCTGGATACTTCCAGTTAGCCAGCAAAGGAGCGCACGAAATGACAGGAGGCCTTCGGAAGTTCGCACTCACCGCGCACGTCAGTCTCGCGGTCGGCTGGATCGGCGCCGTGGCGGCCTATCTGGTCCTGGTTGTTGCTGCGATGACCACCAAAGGTACTCACACGTTGCGAGCTGCCTGGATCGCCATGGAGCTGATCGGTTGGTACCTGATCGTCCCACTGGCCCTAGCGTCGTTGCTTACCGGCCTTGTCATGGCGTTGGGTACGCCGTGGGGTTTGTTCCGGCACTATTGGACGATCATCTCGCTCATCTTGACCGTCATCGCCACGGCCGTCTTGCTGCAACACATGCAGACAGTGAGCACTTTCGCAAGCGTGGCCGCTGACGGCAGCGTCGATGTCGGTGGGCTGCGTGGTGCGCTACCGGGCGAACTCCTTCATGCGGGCGTCGGCCTGCTCATATTGCTTGTGATCAATGCGCTGAATGTCTACAAGCCGATGGGCATGACCGCGTATGGCTCGCGCAGGGCATCGGAAGCTGCCTGGCGTTCTCGGTCGCCGCATGTCGATCGTTCAGAGCCGAGCCGTGGGTCGGTCGCGGTGACGCCGTTTTGGGTGCGTGTGCTCGGATTCCACGCTCTCGGCTTTGCGGTTCTGTTTGTGATCATGCACCTCGTCGGGCGTGGCGGCCTCCATTGAGCATGGTCGGCATGTCGGGCTTCCATCCCATGCTTGTCGCGGAGTCCGACGCGGTTTGTGGTCACGGTAGGAAGAGAAGTTTGAGAATGCTGGCTAATGGCCTTCTCCCAGGGGCATGAGCTGGCGCCGCACCAGTCGACGGCCGTGGCGATCACTCCCGGGTGGCTTCGGTCGGAGATGATGCTGGACGCCTACAACGTCACCGAGGACTCCTGGCGGGCCGCGGCCGCCCCGCCGGGCTTCGCGGTGTCCGAGTCGCCACGCTACGCGGGCCGCGCCGTCGCCGCAGTGGCCGCCGACCCAGGGCGTCACCGGTGGAACCAGCGGTCGGTGACCTCGGCTCAGCTCGCGACGGAGTACGGATTCACGGATATCGACGGCTCGCGTCCCGACGTGTGGCGATACAACGAGGCGGTCGAGCGCGGCAACCGAGACGCCAGCCCGGGCGACTACCGCTAGGGCACGAAGAACGCGATGCTTCGGGCGAGCCTGAACGTCGACCTCGCTCGGCACCAGCGGGCAGGAGAGCCCGATCAGAATTCTTCTGGAGTGGGTGATCGCCGCATGTAGGCGAACTGCACTACCCGGAGCCGATCATCGGCAACACGGCAGCCCGAACAAGGTTAGACTGGAGATTATGAGACGAAAAGATCGCGATATCATCCGGACCTACTCGCGGGCCCAGTTCGTGGCCAAGCTGCGGCGGCTGGCGGACGCGATAGAAGAACGCTCACCGTTCACGATCCAGGTCGCGGGGGACCGCCTTCGCGTTCCCGCCGATGTCCGGTTCAACATCGAGCACGAGAGAACGGGCTCGAAGGACGAGGTGGAGTTCCAGGTGATCTGGGACCGGAGATGAACACCCCGGAGAGCGAACGGGGTCAGCAAGGCGCGACATTCCTGAGCCGGCGTGTGCTCCCCAAGGGGTTCACGAGCACGTTCGGCCGGGCCGCGTGACGCGCTCGCCCCCACTCAGCTGCGTCAGCATCTCGGCATGAGAGCCTGGTGGGGCTTCTCGCTGGACTTCGTGCCACGTCTCTCCGGGGGGGGGGTGCGCTGTGGCATCGGCTCTTGGGCTCCCGGCGGGGTCTGAAAAATGCACATTACGTCACGGGGGGGCCGGCGGCCACCGGCGGGGCGACCGCCGCGGCAAGGGGCTAATGTTGCCTATGCTCCCGACCAATTTACGAATCAGGCCGCCTTGGCCACTTCGGTAGCGAGGGCTTGCTCCTGACACTCTGCCCAACCAGCCTGGTTGACTCGAACTCTACTCGGACCGAATCATCCGTCAATATCGGTTCTGATTCGGCATCATCAAGTCATGTCGACGCCACGAAGGCTGCGAAATATAGCGGATACCAACAGATCATCCGTCCGGGTCGGGTGATGGCGGCGGGTCTGAAAATCCTGGTGTCGGCGGGTCAATCCCGTCCCAGCCCACCATTTCGTTTTCAATCCGGGCGCCGAGTTCCGCGGCGCTGACCCTCGCGATCGGCCCGTCACCATCGGCTGACTTTGCCGGCACTTTGGCGGTTCTCATCGGGCCCCCCACGGCGCCGTCGAGGCGACCTCAGCGCGATGAGGAGGTCGCGCAAGTTCGCCGGCACCAGCGGCCGGGCGCTGGACGGCGAGGCCGCCCGCGGCGGCGTTGCCGGTCTTGAGCTGGCCCTTCGCCTCCTCATTGCCACGGTTGCCGACCTGCTCATGGTCGAGCCGATCCTCGCGCACCTCGCGCGTGCGCTGCGCTATTCGCTTTCGAGTCTGGCGACGATATCCGCGAACCGGTCGATCGGATCGAGACGCTCGAGCGCTTCGAGCACCCGGTCCATGTCGAGAGCGACATACTCATGGATCAGGACGCTGCGAAAGCCGGGCAAGCGCTCGAGCTCTCGAACGACCTCTGTGGGAAACCGTGTGTCCGCCGCGAGATTCCGCACCGCCTGCGTATAGTCCTCGAAGCGTTGCCCTCGGCGGGCCGAGATCTCGCCCGCGATATCGATCACGACCTGGCAAACCGTGAGTGGAGTGACAGGTCGCGCTCCAGCGCTTCTCGCGCCGGAACGCGCGGCCGGAGCCGTCGCAGATGGTCGAGGTACCGTCGCAGCTCGGCGAGGCGCTCGACCAAATAGGTCATCGCCGGACGGTCGCGAACTTGAGCTGACGAGTGCGGCGGAGGAAGGGCTCGATGTCGGCGGCGCGGAGCTGCACGTCCCGGACGAACGCATGCTCCCGCTCCGGATCGGAGCACAAAATGCGCGTCCCGGCGGTGACGATATGCCGGGCCAGCAGCGGGGGCGCGTCGTTCAGGACGACGAGATCGATCTGGCTCGTCCCGAGCGCCCCGCCGAGCAGCGTCGAGAGCTTCAATCGCTCCTCGAAGCGCGCCCTCGCCGTCGGAAAGGCCTCCCACTCGAGCAGGACGGCCACATCGATGTCGCTCTCGCGGTGAGCGCGCCCGGCGGCGTGGCTGCCGAAGAGGTACGCGCATACCAATCCGGGCGAACGGAGGTCGACGAGCGCACGGGCGAGGGTCGCGCGCACGTCCGAGGTCGCTCTGTCCAATCGCGTCTCCTTCCCGAGAGGCATTATGGCACACGACGCCGCCGTCGCGGAGGAGGTGACGGGTCGAGGCTTCGGGAGCGTAGGGATCGTCCCGTTCACCGGTCGGCGCAGTCAGATCTGGATCGGACGACGAACCTCGGAGTATTCCGGCGGCTCACCGAGGGGTTGCACGTGATCGACGCCGTGGTGTTCCACCCGGCCCCAAGCAGTTGCCCATCAGAGAACTTCCTCTGTTACGCTTGACGTAACGCGTACTGTTGAGTATCCTCGGGAATGATCGTCAGCTATCGAGACAAGCGAACGAGGGAGTTTGCCGCCGGTGCGCGAGTCAAGGCCTTCTCTGGAATCGAACGTTCCGCCCGGTTGAAGAGGCACTGTCTGGGGATCGGAAGGATCAGTGCAGCATTCGGATCAACGACCAGTGGCGCATCTGCTTCACGTGGCCGAAGGGCGCGCCCGGGCCGGTCAACGTGGAGATCGTGGACTATCACTAGGGAGAGAGATATGGCACGCCTTGCAATTCACCCCGGCGAGCATCTCGCTGACGAACTGGAAACGCTCGACATGAGTGCCGCCGAGCTTGCGCGCCAGCTGAAGGTGCCGACCAATCGCGTCAGCGGGATCTTGAATGGGCAGCGCGGCATTACCGGTGATACGGCGCTACGCCTCGGCCATTTCTTCGGCACCAGCCCTGAATTCTGGCTCAACCTCCAGAGTCTCTACGAGCTGCGCCTCGCCGAGCAGCAGGCGGGAGGGAGGATCAGAGCACTGCCTACCCTCAAGCGCCGACCGGGGAGGGCCGAGCGACATCCCGTCCGCGCGTGACCGGCATGAGGCGAGTCGGGTCATGGTCGCCCTCCCAGGCGAGCTTCCCCGGCAATCGCCGCGGGGGCGACACACGCTCGCCCTGGCCACCATCTCGCGCAGAGCGAGGTCGACGGCTTGACGCTTTGTGCGGGTACCCGTCGAGCACAGGGCTTGTCTGAGCGAGCGGTCGTTCAGGACGACGTTGGTCCGATCCATGTGACCTCCCGACTACACCTCATCACGTACCATCACACCGGCTGGTCTGGATTCATGGCGCGGAGGAGCCTGCGTCAGTCCAACATGCGGAGGACGGCGGCCGGATCGACCCGACGCCGGAATCGGACGACCAGCGCCCCGGCAGGAAGATCCGCTTCGGCACAGTTCCGATTCTCGTCCATGCACAGGATCAGATTGGACAACCGAGCGCTCCGATATGACGCGAGTTTCCGCGCCACATAGCCGGGCGTCCAGAAGCCCACGATCTCCAGGAGCCAGCGTCGCGCCGGATCGGACCGGTGCTGGAGGGCGAAGTCGGGAAAGATGAGCGTGCCGTCAGCCGCTATCGGCTCCGGCTCGCGTACGACATCCCAGTCCGGCGCAAGCCGCCGGAACTCCCGCGCGAAGCGTTCCTCGACGCGGCTGTCGTATTGACGGGGCGCCGTGGCTGGAAAGATGGGATCTCCCGTCCCGAGTTGCAGCGTGAGCCGGCGTCCACCCAGGACGCAGCTCGCCTGGAGGCGGAAGCGCGGACACCATCCAAGCAGAGGGACGAGCTCGCCGAGTGCGCGACCATAGATCCGGGTGTTCCGGAACAGTGCGAACGGGCCCGAGATCTGCAATGTGGCGCCACCTCGCTCCGATGGCTCGGCGATGGTACAGATCAGTCCGCGCAACTTGGCGTGGCGGACCAGGGCGCGCGTGTTCCCCTCGACGTCGATCCTGACCTCGGTTGCCTGGAAAAGGAGCGCCTGAACCAGCGAGAGGTTGGCCCGTAGCGCCAGCTCCATCGCCGATAGGGGCGGCGCCAACGGATCTACGAGGCGTTCGCCGGGCAGGTCCGCGAACAGCGAGTTCTGCAGGTCCTCTGTCACCACCCCCAGAGAGGCGGCCACCGCCGACAGGACGGCCAGCGGACTGGTCGGGGCCCGGGCCGCCTCCATGAAGACAAGCGCCCGCGCTCGCCTGGGTGGCACCGCCGCCGTGTTCCGTCGGCCTCGCCGGAGCCGCGTGAGAACCTGGATGGCCAGTCTGAGCTTCGTCGGGGGACTGTCGCAGGGGAGTGGCTCGCGCAGCCGCGCGTCGAGCTCCCGTTGAGGCCGTCCAACGAACCGGGCGTGCTCCTCGAGGAGGACCCGCAACCAGGGGTGGTCGTGTTCCCCGAGGAAGTGGGGCACGACGACGGTCCCCGCTACGCTATAGCTGAGCAACCGGTCGGGCATCAAGGGCCAGGCGTCTCCTCTTGGCCTGACCGACCTCGATGGTGTCTCGGGTGACGAGCTCATACACGACGGCGCGCTTGCCCTCACTCGGTCGGAGCAACCGGCCTACCCGTTGCACGTGCTCGCGCTCTCCGAGGGCCCCGCCGACGACCACCGCGACGTCCGCGTCGGGAACGTCGAGCCCTTCGTTGAGCACGCGAGCCGACACGAGCCGTCGGAGGTCGCCCCGACGAAAGCGGTCAAGAACCTCATCACGCTCTTGGCGGCTGATGTCACAGGTCAGCGGCATCACGAGGCACTCACGCGCAATCGTGTACGCGGTTTCGTTGTCGGCGGTGAAGATCAGAACTCGGGAGGATCGGTGGCGCTCCAGCAGGGGTCGGATTGCTCGACGCTTGGCGCGGGTGAAGGCGAGGAGTCGTCGCATCTGCCGCCACGCGGCGAGGACGCGGCGGCCCGCGGGGGTGCGCGCGGAGTGCCGGGTGAAGTCCGCCCAGGTGGTGTCCGGCGCGGCTTGACGGAACTCTCGGTAGGCGACATTGAACACCGCACTCAAACTCGCGTAGGCCGAGTGCTCCTCAGGGGAGAGGTCGAGGTGGAGTGTGATCACGTCGAAGCTGGCGAGAAACCCGCCGGCGAGGTCGGCGATGGCGAGCTCGAAGACGGTCGGCCCCACGAGCTCGCCGAGACGGGTCACGACGCCGGCGGCGCGCGGCGGCGTTGCCGTCAGACCGAGTCGGGCAGCCGCGATTGCCATCTCCAGGGCCTCATCGCGGAGACCACCGCCGAAGTGATGGACCTCGTCGACGATCAGGAGATCGAAGCGGTGCCCGAGCTGATCCATATGCCGGTACCCGCTCTCGAACGTGGCCACCGTCAACGGAGCCAATTGACGGACACCGTCGCCGTAGCATCCAATCGCGCCCTCATATACGGCTCTGATCTCTCGACACCATTGATCGAGGAGGACGCGAGTCGGGACCAGGCACAAGGCGCTCAGCCCTGTCCGCTGCATGACGGCAAGCGCGAGTCGCGTCTTGCCGCTCCCCGTGGGGAGCGCGACGACGCCCCGGCGGTGGGCCAGTTCCCAAGCGGACAACGCCGCCTCCTGGTAGGGTCGCAGATCCACGTGCGACCATGCGTTCTCCATCGATCGAGGAGGGCGTGGGATGTCCTCGAATCGGGCACCGCCCTCGCGGAGCCAGCGCCGGAGGCCTGGGTAGCGGATGCCGGGTGCCCGGTACGCGCGGACGCGAGAGTCCCACAGCACTCCCGGCGCCTCCGCGAGGTTCAGGCCCCCGGGGGGATTGGTCAGCAGGATGGTGCCTCGATCGAATGTCAGCTTCATCACCGCCACGCCAAGCTCAGGTCCTTGTCGAACACGATAATGGGCACGGGCGGGCGCGCCAATGCCCAAAGACGGATACACGCTATCAAGCCGGCACGACAGCCTCGTGATCGGCGCGCCCCTTGCCACGGCCCGGCTGTCTGTCCTACCCTGTCCCATCGAGGGCGATACTATGCTGGAGCGCAAGCTGCTCGGCGACGGCTACACTGCTGCGGACATCGTTCGCGGGTGCCCCTGACGGGTGCCCCTGAGATGATGAGGTCCGGCGCTCCGATCGCGCGCGGAGGCGTTGCCGGGGGCCTCCTTCTCGCGTTGACCCCCGGGGGGGCCCTGGTCGTGCGCGAAGCGCCCGACGCCGACCCGGTCGATCCCGCCGCCGCGAAGCGGATCGGCACCGCATTCGCCCGAGGTGTCGGCCACGGTCTGCTTCAGCTCGGCGCGGCGGAAGTGGACACGTCCCTTCCTCCAGGCATCGGGTTCTGGCGGGATGTGGGCCGCGCCTTCGTCATTCATCTGTGTGCTCAGCCGGAGCTCGAGGCGAGCCGCAGGCGCCTGCACGTCCCCTTCCCGGAGGCCGAGAGCGCGGCGCTGGCCGTGGGCGCTCCCCCGATGCCGGGCGGCGAATACCTCACCGCCGGCGCACTCGCCTCGCTCTGGGAGGCCATGAACGCGGCGTCCCGCGTCGAGCTGGCCGAGTTCGACGGGCCGGTGGACCTGTATCTCCGGTCGCGGAGCCCGGTGTGGCATCTCGTCGGCCGCGTCCATTTCCACCTTGCGGAGAACCGGACCGAGCCCGATGCGCCCTTCGCCTTCCTCGCCACCTACAGCACGCGTCCGGGCAACCAGGGCCAGCCACGGCATCGACCCCTCGGCGAGGCGATCCGCGAGTACGCCGGGCTCGGCAACCGGCCAAAGCTCCTGGCGCTGCTCGAGCCGGTGCAGCGAGCGGCGGCGCGGAGCAAGCTGCTGCGCGGGCTCGTGGACGCCGGGGATGTCTACCGGCCGCTCGGCCTGACCGCCGAAGAGGCGTATCGATTCCTGAACGACATCCCAATCTTCGAGGAGTCCGGGGTGGTGGTGCGGGTGCCCGACTGGTGGGCCGCCCGGCGGCCCCCGCGGCCCCGGGTCCAGGTCAGCATCGGGACGCGCGTCCCGGCCGGCCTCGGGACGGATGCGCTGCTCGACTTCGACGTGCGCGTGACCCTGGAGGGGCAGACCCTGAGCGAGGCGGAGATCCGGCAGGTCGCCTCGTCCTCGGAGGGCCTCGCGCTGATCCGGGGGAAGTGGGTCGAGGTGGATCCGGCCCGCCTCCGGGAGGCGCTCGAGCACTGGAGGAAGGTCAAGGCGGCGGCGGGACGAGACGGGCTCAGCTTCATCGAGGGGATGCGGCTCCTCTCCGGCGCCGCCCTGGGCGACAGCGCGGCGGCCGCTCCGCCGGCCGAGACCCCGGCATGGTCGGATGTGGTGGCCGGCCCGTGGCTCAAGGAGGCGCTCGACGGGTTGCGCGGCCCGGAAGCATTGCGCGATGCCCCGCCGCCTCGCGGGCTCGCTGCCGGGTTGCGACCCTATCAGGAAGTGGGCCTCCGCTGGCTTTCGCTCTTGCACCGCCTGGGCCTGGGTGCCTGCCTGGCCGACGACATGGGCCTCGGCAAGACCATCCAGGTGCTGGCGCTCCTGCTCGCGCTCAAGGAGCGCCCGGCCTCCTCGCGAGACAAAGGGCCGGCCCTTCTCGTCGTCCCGGCGTCGCTGATCGCCAACTGGAGGGCCGAGATCGATCGGTTCGCGCCGTCGCTGCGTGTCCTCGTCGCGCATCCGTCCGAGGCTTCGATCGCGCCGGAGGACATCAGTCCCGAAGACCTGGCCGGGCTCGATCTGGTCATCACCACGTACGGGCTCACCCACCGCCTCGGCTGGCTCGCCCAGACCGGGTGGCCGCTCGTCGTCCTCGACGAGGCCCAGGCGATCAAGAACCCCGCCGCCAAGCAGGCGCAGTCCGTCAAGGCCCTCCGGGCGCGGAGCCGGATCGCGCTGACCGGCACGCCCGTCGAGAACCGCCTGACCGACCTCTGGTCCATCTTCGACTTCCTGAACCCGGGGCTCCTCGGATCCGGCCGGGCGTTCGCCTCCTTCGCCAAGCAGCTCGGCGCGCGGCCGGGCGGGTTCGCCCCGCTCCGGGAGCTGACGCGCCCCTACATCCTGCGCCGCCTCAAGACCGACCGGCGGATCATCGCCGACCTGCCCCAGAAGACGGAGCTGCGCGCCTACTGCGGGCTCAGCCGGGTTCAGGCCGCGCTCTACCAGGAGTCCGTGAGGAGCCTGGCCGAGAAGCTGGAGGGCCTCGGCGCTTCGCCGGGCATCGAGCGCCGGGGCGCGGTGCTCGCCTATCTCATGCGCCTCAAGCAGATCTGCAACCATCCCTCCCAGTGGCTGCGGGACGGCGTCTGGACGGCCGAGGCCAGCGGCAAGTTCTCCCGGCTCCGCGAGCTGACCGACATCATCTCCGACAAGCAGGAGAAGGCGCTGGTCTTCACCCAGTTCCAGGAGATGACCGAGCCCCTCGCCCGGTTCCTCGAAGGCGTGTTCGGGCGTCCCGGCCTCGTCATGCACGGCGCCACGCCGGTCAGGAAGCGCCGCGAGCTGGTGGAGCGGTTCCAGCACGACGAGGAGGTGCCGTTCTTCGTGCTCTCGCTCAAGGTGGGCGGCACGGGCCTGAACCTCACCGCGGCGTCCCACGTGATCCACTTCGACCGCTGGTGGAACCCCGCGGTGGAGGACCAGGCCACCGATCGCGCATTTCGTATCGGCCAGGCGAAGAACGTCCTCGTGCACAAGTTCGTCTGCCGCGGGACGCTGGAGGAGAAGATCGACGCGCTGATCGAGGGCAAGCAGCGGATGGCGCGCGAGGCGCTGCACGCGGGCGGCGAGGCGATCCTGACCGAGATGAGCGACGCCGAGCTGCTCCGGGTGGTCTCGCTCGATCTCCGGACCGCCCTGGCGGCGGCCTGAAACGACAAGCCTCGGTACCTGGTGACCGGGGAGGGGGCCCCATGGCCTACGACGGAAGGTGGACACGCTGGGCCCAGTACGTGCCCGTCGCTGATCGGATGCGGAGCGGAGCGCGTCATGCGGCCAGGCTCGCGAAGCAGGGGCGCACCCCCCGACCCGTCGTGTCGAGTGGCCGCGGCCGCGCCCTCGCCACCACGTTCTGGGGCCGGGCCTGGTGCGACAACCTGGCCGCGTACGCCGTCTTGTCGAACCGCCTCGAGCGCGGGCGGAGCTACTTGAGGAACGGCCTCGTCATCGACCTCGGCATCAAGCCCGGTTCGGTGACGGCGCTCGTGAGCGGGTCCGAGATCTACGAGGTCCGGGTCCGGATCGCGCCGATGCCCCGGGGGCGATGGAAGGCGGTCGTGAAGGCCTGCGCGGGCAAGATTGACTCCGTGGTCGAGCTTCTGGCGGGCCGGTTCGACGCCAGCGTCATGGCCCACGTCTGCCGCCAGAAGACCGGGCTGTTCCCAGCGCCGGCCGAGATCGCCTACGAGTGCACGTGCCCGGACGGCTTCGGGGGCGGATGGCTGTGCAAGCACGTCGCGGCGACCCTCTACGGGGTCGGCGTGCGGCTCGACGAGGATCCGGAGCTGCTGTTCCGCTTGCGTCGGGTGGCCCACGCCGACCTGCTGGCCCGCGCCACCGCCGGCCTTGTCGCTACCGCCCCGCCGAGGCGCAGCGCTCGCCGCGGGATCGCCGCCGACCGGCTCTCGGCGGTCTTCGGGATCGACCTCGAGGCCGGACCCGCTCCGCGTGCGCGGCGGTCCGCTCGCCCGCCGCGGTCGCGCTGAGATTGGCATCGGGAGCCGCACCGCCTTCGGAGAATGACTGCATTGAGCGAGCACGACGAGCGCAGGATTGACACGACGGCTCAGCGTTCTTGCCCAGCTGGACCTGGCGACCGCCGACGCAGTCCGGTCTGACGGCGCGAGACTTCTGAAAGCCCATATTCTATTGTCCCGTGGTTGAAGGACCGCATGGAGTCGGTTACTCGTCAGCTTGCGGTTCGCCGATTTTCGGGTTTGCGTTCGCGGGCTAAGCGCCGTCAGGGGCTCCGGGCATTTCCACGATAGAGGCGGGGCCGTTCGCACTGGGTTTTACCATGAGCCGTCGCGCGTGGAAGGGGCCCAGCGTCGCCCGATGGCCGATGCTGAATAGCATCGTCTCCGGGAGCCGCTCGCGCACCAGCCGATAGAGACGCGCCTCCGTCGCCTCGTCCAGCGCCGAGGTTGCCTCGTCGAGAAAGAGCCAGTCGGGTTTCTGGACAAGGGCCCGCGCGAAGGCCATGCGCTGCTGCTCGCCGGGGGAGAGCTGGAGCGACCAGTGGGCGGCCTCGTCGAGCCTCGCGGCGAGATCCTTGAGTCCCACGGCTTCGAGCGACTCGCGCAGCGTCGTGTCGTCCACACCGCCCGCGGGCATCGGATAGCTCACCACGTCCCGGAGCGTGCCGAGCGGCAGGTACGCCCGCTGCGGGAGAAAGAGGACTCGGGCACCGTGCGGCACGTGGATCTCGCCCCGCCCAAACGGCCAGATGCCGGCGATGGCACGAAATAACGTGCTCTTTCCCGAGCCCGACGTGCCACCCAAGAGCACGGTCTCCCCGCGGAAGAGCGAGAGGTTGATGTTCGCCATGAGCGGCTGGCCATCGGGGAGATGGAGATCAACCCCCTCCACGGTGAGGTGCGTGGGGTGCCCCTCGGCGCGCCGGACGCCGCGATCGAGCGACTGCCGGCGCACGTCCTCGAGCGCGCGCTCGAAGCCGGCAAGCCGCTCGACCACGGCGCCCCAAGCCGCGATCTCCTTGTATGACTGGACGAAGAAGCTGAGCGCATCCTGGACCTGCTGAAAGGCCTGGCTCGTCTGCATGAGGCCGCCTAGCCCGAGCTCGCCACGGAAGAAGCGGGGCGCCGCGACAATCGACGGGACGATCCACGCCCCCAGCCCGTAGCCCTGGGTGAAGTAGGCCATCCGCTTCTGCCGGCGCATGATGCCCCACCAGTTGCCCACCACGTCCTCGAACCGTTCGCGAAAGCCACGGAACTCATCCGTCTCGCCGCGGTACAGGGCCACTCCCTCGGTGTTCTCGCGGAAGCGGACGAGGCTGAACCGGAAGTCCGCTTCGTACCGCTGCCGATCGAAGTTCAGCCGGACAAGCGGACGGCCGAGCCAGTCGGTCAGCCAGGTGCCGGCGATCGCGTACAGAACGGCCACCCAGACCATGTAGCCGGGTATGGTGACGGAGGACCCGCCCACCGGAACGGTGAGCGTTCCGGACAGCCCCCAGAGAATCGCCACGAAGGTCACCAGCGTGACGGTCGCGCGCAAACCCCCGGTGAAAAGGCCGAGGGTGTGGGCCGCGAGGAGGTGCACGTCTTCCGCGATGCGCTGGTCTGGGTTGTCGGTCTCGCGGGCCACGAGCTGCATCCGATAGTAGGCGCCATCGGCCAGCCAGGCGCGGAGGTAGCGGTCGGTCAGCCAGCGTCGCCAGCGGATCTCGAGCATCTGGTTGAGATAAACCTGGTAGACGGCAAGGAGGATGAAGATGCCGATCAGCCACGTGACGCGGAACAGCTGTCTGCGAAAGGCCACCAGGTCCTTGTCCTGGAGCGCGCTGTAGAAGGCGTTGTTCCACTGATTCAGGAGAACCGCGAGGTAGACCATGCCCAGCGTGAGGAGGACGACCGCCAGCAGGAGCCCCCGAGCCGCCCACCGATCCTCCGAGAACCAGTACGGGCCGATCATGGCCCGTGCGTTGGACAGCGTTCGGCGCAGGTCAGTTCTGGCCGGCCCGTCGGAGGGGTTGGGGGGAGGGGCGCCCGGGCCAGAGCTCCGACGCTCCCCGCCCGTGTCCCGATTGCTACCCACGAGCCGCCACCGGAGACTCCGTTTGTTGCGTCTCCGACCCGCGGCGACCGCGCTCGAAGCGAGAGCGCCGCGTCAGAGAGATCCTACAGCGGCTTCGCCGGGGTCGGGAGCTGTCGAAGGGCATTCGCTTGAAACACTTGGTGGCAATGATCCATAGTGGGATCTCACGCAATGATCTTACAGGACTCGTCGGCCAATACCCGAGAACGATGCGCAACCCCACTTCGCGAGACCCGGATGGATGATCTCCTGACAGTTCACACCCAGGCGACGGAGAGATCAGCGATGCGCCACCTGCTACTCGCCCTGTTCGGACGCATACGGCGGGGAGCCCCGCACGGGCTGGGCTCGGGTTTGACTCTCATGAGCCTCGCCCTGGTGGTCGTCGGTTGCGCGAGCCCCTCGCTGATTCCGGGGACCCAGGCGGGCGCCATCAAGGACCGCGACCGAGCTCTCGCGTCCCACCGCGAGGCCATACACGCCGCCATCAGCCAATCCGGGAATGTGGGCGCCCTGGCCTTTCTCGACGCTAGCGATGGCCGCCTGATCGTCCTGCCCGGCGACAGCCCGGCCGATGCCTGGTCGCGTTACACCACGTCGCCGGAGAGCGGGACCGGTCGCGTGTCGGTGCCGCCGGTGCTCACCTTCGTGCATCGAACGGACGTACCCAGGGCTCCCGAGACCGTCACCCGGAGCGTCCTGCAACGACAACAAGCCCTGGCCGCTCTGGCGACCGAACTTCGCGACGCGCACCGGAGCCTCGAGGAGCGATTGGGCATCGTACAGCGCGAGCTCGCCGAGTCGATCGCGGCGACGAAGGGGGAGGCGGACGCACGCGCGAACATGCAGACCGCCTTGACCTCGCTCGCCGAGGAACTGGCGGCGGTACGCAAGTTCATGCTGCAGACGGCCCAGCTCGGCTGGCTCAATCACGAACTGAATGTCGAGAACGCGAGCGGCATCGGGAAGGTAGCGACGGCCAGCCAGGAGCTGTCCGCGAGCTCGGAAAGGCTGGAAGAGACCATGCGCCAGCTCTCGAAGAACCTGGCCGCGCAGCTCAAGGAGCTGGCGAACCGACTCGACACCATTCAGGGCAAGGTCAGCAGCCTCAAGTGAGTCTGAAGATGCACCACGACGGCACCGGGAGGCGCTGGCTCCGCACCCTGATGGCCTGCCTACTGCTATCGCTGATCGCGGTTCCGGACGGGCTCGCCGGCGAGTGGGAGAACATGCGTGAGAGCTACGGCAACAAGCTGAAGGCTCAAGCGAAGCGGATCGCCGAGATTGAGGCAAGGGAACGCGGGGTTCCGCCGGATCAGGAGAAGCGCGCGGACAAGATCACGAGGGATCGCATCTCGGGAATCAAGGGTTCCCTGAAGGGCGGCGGGAAGGCCAGGAGCCTGGCCAACACCGCCGAGAGGGCGCCCCGTGACGCGCAGGCTTTGATCGACGTGTCCAGAGAGCAGGGCGAGTATCTTGACATCGTCATGAGCGAGTGGGGAGCGGAAGGGACGGAGCGGAGAAAGCTCCGCGGGTCCATCGCGACCTTGCTGAAGCACCTCGAGCATGCCAATGCTAGCCTGGCAAGGGCGAACGAGGTTGCGGAGGCCACCGTCATGCGCGTGCCAGAGTCGGGCCTGCTCGAGAAGGTCGGCCGGATCGAGGTGGCGGAGAAAGAGCGAGCGAGATGGCTGCGCGAGCAGGCCGCGCTGGAGCGGGAACGCCAGCAGAGGGAGCGCGGCGCCGCCGAGCGCGAGCGGGGCGTGCGGTGAGGCCTTAGAGCGCGAGCTGGCCGCCGACGACCCGCGCGTAGTAGCCCTGCTCGGCGAGGAGGTCTTCGGGGGCGCCGGTCTCGGTCAGGCGGCCGTTGTCCACGACCAGGATCTTGTCGACCCGCCGGATCGTGGTGAGCCGCTGGGCCACCATCAATGTCGTGCGCCCGCGCATCAGCGCGAAGAGGCTGGCCACGACCTGGGCCTCGCTCTCCACATCGAGAGCGCTCGTCGGCTCGTCCATGAGCAGGATCGGCGCGTTCTTCAGGAACGCCCGGGCCAGGTTGACCCGCTGCTTCTCCCCGACACTCAAGTGCGCGCCCCCCTCCCCGATGACCGTTCGATAGTGCTGCGGTAGCTTCTCGATGAGCTGGGCGGCACCGGCGGCGTGCGCGGCGACCTCGATCTCCTCCATCGTCGCCTGGGGCTTGCCGTAGGAAATGTTCTCGGCCACGGTGGTGGGCAGGATGATCGGCTCCTGCAGGACCAGGGCGATCTGCGCCCGCAGGTCCTCCAGGCGAAGGTCGCGCAGGTCCACGCCTTCCAGCAGCACCGCGCCGCTCACCGGGTCGAAGAACCGCGGCAGCAGGTTCAACAGCGTCGTCTTGCCGGCGCCGCTTGGGCCGATGATAGCCGCCGACGTGCCCGCCAGAAGTTTGAAGCTGACCTGGCGGAGTACCGGCCGCGAGCTCTCATACCCGAAGGAGACGTCGTCGTAAGTGACGTTGCCGTAGACCGGGAGCGGCGGGCACGGGGACCCGGCGGGCGCGCCCCCGGCGGCGGCAAACATGTTGTCGGCCGACGTGGGCAATCCTGCCGGTCCGTCGAGGTCCCGTCCCTGGCAGACCTGGCGCGCCTCCGGGCGGTCCTTCACCTCCTCGGGCGTGTCCAGGATCTCGAACACCCGCCGCGTGCTCGCGCTCGCGCTCGACAGCGTGGCGCCGACCTGCGAGAGCTGATGGAGCGGGTCGAAGAGCTGGGCGACGTAGGCGAGAAAAACAAGCAGCTCCCCCACCGTCAGGTTCGCGGCCAGCACCTGCTGAGCGCCCACCCAGGTCACCCCGAGCGTGCACGCGCTCAGGATCACCGAGATCGAGCCCCAGTAGAAGACCTCGAGGCCCTGCTGCGCCATCTTCTGCTGCCGCGCTACTTCGGTGTGCGCCGTGAAGCGCTGCCGCTCGTGGTGCTCGCGCGCATGGCTCTGGATTAGCGGCAGGGCGGTGATCCCCTGGTGGATGAGCGCGTAGACCTTGCTCTCCGCTTGCTGGGCGGCCGTGCCCCGCACCCGCATTGCCCGCCCGAAGACCTTGATCGACACCAGCAGGATCGGCACCGCGACCATGGCCACCGCGGCGAGGCGCGGGTTCAGTTGGGCCATCGCAACCGCCATGAACAGGAGGGTGCCGGTGGCGCTGATGAAGGTCAGCAGCCCCTGCAGGAACAGGGTCTGAAAGGCGCACGTGTCCGTCCCGGCCCGGAAGATGATGTCGCCCGCCTCGGTGCCGTGGTGATAGCGCAGCGAGAGGCGCTGGAGCCAGCCGAAGACGTCATCGCGGACCCGCCGCAGGCCGCGGAGCCCCACGCCGATCGAGAGGTACGCGTGCCCGGCGCATGCGGCGGTGTGGACCAGATGAAGCGCCAGCGCCGCCGCGATGATGGCGGTGAGCTGGGCGGGCTGGCCCCAGACCTGCGCCTCATCAGGCAGCCAGGCAGGGTACGGCTTGCTCCCGAGGATGTTGTCGACCAGGAGCGCCAAGGGCCAGGGCTTGAGCAGGTTGAGCCCGATGCCGAGAAGCAACAGACTCAAGGTAAGGGCTATCCGCCCAGCGTCAGGTCGGAAGTAACCAAGCGCACGGAGCAACTGGCGGAACCGCCTGACGGAGGAAGTGAGGTCGCGCGTCCACCCGGCGGTGTCCATAGAGGCAATTGACGCAGAGGAGCAAGCCACGTGCCATGCGACCTGACCACCGACGCCTTGAAACTTGCAGACTTCTCGAGCCCTCGGTCTGCCGTCGCGGCGGCGGGACGTGGTCTACGTGTAATTCCTACACTGACGACCGGGTAGGGCTGGACGCCGCCGCGATCGCGAGGTCGTAGATCGTGATGTTGTTAGCGGCGCGGGGCCGAGCGACGAGACCCTGGTCACCCCGTCCTTCCCCTCGGCCTGCGCGGCGGCGGCGAGGGCGGAACGACGCCCGCACTCGGCGCCGTGGCCAACGCGATCGTCGATGCGCTCGCCGAGCTGGGCGTCGAGCACAGCGAGCTGCCCGCGACGGCCGAGCGCGTCTGGCAGGCGATCGTGACGCGCGGCGCCCGTCCCCGCCCGAATCCCCTCAGGCCACGTCGCGCTGACTCGCGGCATTGTAGTTGGCGTCATACCACCAGTCGAGGTATGTCGCGTAGGTGATGGGTGGGTAGCGCGGCGGGTTGCCCGGCCCGTGGCAGGTGGGCAGGCACGCGATCTCGGTGTCGAGGTGCGGCCCGAGGAAGTAGGGGATCGCGTAGCGCGGCCGGCCTACCGGGGGGAGCGCCCGGTGCGGCGTGGACTTGAAGCGGTGGTTCGTCCAGCGCTGCATCATGTCGCCCGAGTTGACCGCGAAGGAGCCGGGCACGTCCGGCACGTCCACCCACGTCTCGTCCGGCATCCGCACCTGGAGCCCGGCCACTTCGCTCTGGGCGAGCAGGGTCAGGAAGTTGGCATCCGTGTGCGGCGCGATACCGAACTGATTCGCCTCGGCCACCACCGGCGGGTAGTGCGTGAGCCGGAAGCTGAACTGACTCTCGGCGAAGGCGGCGTCGAAGGTCTCCGGGGCCAGCTCGAGGGCCGTCGCGCAGAGGGGCAGGAGCAGGCGGCCCAGCGCGTCCACCGCGTCGGTGTAGGCGAGCACCGCTTCGCGGAAGCCGGGCAGGTTCGCCGGCCAGCGGTTGGGCCCGGCGAAGCGCCGGCCCGCCCGAACGAGCGGGTCGTCGGGCCCACGCTCGCGCTTGACGAAGAACGCCTCGTTCAGGTCGGGCTTGTCGTTGGTGTTGACGTCCGAGGTCCACACCGCGTAGCGCCCGAGCATCATGTAGCCGTTGTTGTGCTCGTTCATGCGCAGGGCGAGCTTGGCCTCCACGGGCTGGGCGTGGAAGCGCCGGGCCTGGGCGAACGTGTCGTCGATCAGGCTCCGCGGGATCCCGTGGTTCACGATGACGAAGAAGCCGACGTCCTGCAGCGCGCGCCCGAGCTCGGCCGCGGTGGCCGCGGATGCGCGGGGGCGCGCCGCGAGGCACGGCCCGAGGTCGATCACCGGGATCATGCCGATGAGATAGCATCCTCCGACGGCTTTGACAAGGCAGGCGGGTGACCGGAGGAGCGCAGGAGTCGGCGCACGAGCCTGGAGCTCAATCCCCACGGGGCAACCCACGGACTCAGCCGCCGGCTTACTTCTTGACCCGGGCAGGGCTCAGCCCGAGCAGCTTCTTAGCCTCTTTGTCGAGCGCCTCCGCTTCCCGACGGACGACATCCCCGATCGCCGGCAGCAGAGTACGGGTGATCATCTGCTTGTTCACAAAGGCATCCGCGCCGCTGTCGGAGGCCATGAGCCGGTAAGCATCTTCGATGTGAGAACTCATGAGGATGATCTTTGTTTTTGGCAGCTCTAGCCGGATGCGCCTTGTCAGCTCGACCCCGTCGAGACCGGGCATCACCAGGTCCGTGATCACAATGTCGGGCCGCTCGCGTCGCACGAGCACGAGCCCCTCCGCGCCGTTCGCCGCGTCACCCACGAAGGTCGTCACATCATGCACCGACCGGAGGAGACCTCTCACGATCAGGCGGTACTCCTCGCTGGCGTCGATTACGACGATGCTCACAGGCATGAGCGGACCTCTCCGGCCCTCAAGATCGAGTCGCCAACAAGTGCAAGCGAAGTGCCAGACCGCACTGAACGAAGGACGCGGGCGGACACCCCCTCTTTGGAATAGGGCGCGGGACTTAAGCGTTTTGCTATGCGGCCTGGCGTGAGGAGTCGATTGCCAGCCACCGCAGACGGCGGTCTGAGGTAAAGCAGCCCGCTCTGAATGGTAAGACTGACAGGGTATTTCTTTCTCTACCGATCTCCTGAACTTCTTTGCTCGGCTCAGACCTGACGGCGGCCTAGAGTTAATCCGGGAAGTGAAAGCATTCCGAGGCGAAGGGCGTTCAAGCCAGAGACACCACGAGCGCCGAGGAGCCTCGACGCCCGTGGCTGGCTCGTGGACTTCTGCCGCCACTACCCGGCGCGCCACATCGGGCTGGCCTGCCTGCCCTACGGCGACATCGACGCGGCGGTGCGCGAGATCCATCGGGCCGCGAAGATCGGCCTGCGCGGCCTCGAGCTGTCGTGCTCGTGGGACATGGAGCCGATGTGGCACCCCTCGTGGGAGCCCCTCTGGCAGGCGGTGAACGAGGTCGGCCTGCCGCTGCACTTCCACACCTTTCCGACCATGCCGCCCAGCGTGAGGGAGAAGGCAACCGGCCTCACCCGGCGCGCCGCCATGTTCACCAGCGTCTCCGGCTTTCAGATGAACCTCATCAACATCCTGGCCGCGGTGATCGGCAGCGCGGTGCTCGAGCGCTACCCGGGCATCCGGATCTCGTTCGGCGAGAGCGGGATCGGCTGGCTGCCCTATGCCCTCGACCGGATGGACTTCGAGTGGGAGGATCGCTTCCGCGACCTGGGGCTCAGGATGAAGCCCAGCGAATACTGGCGGCGGCAGTGCAAGGCGACGTTCCAGTTCGACCGCATCGGGACCCAGATGATCCACGAGATCGGCGAGGACACGCTCATGTGGGGCTCCGACTATCCCCACGGCGACGGGGTGTGGCCGGAGTCCTCCAAGTACATCGAGGAGCAGTTCGGCCACCTGCCGGCCGCGACCGTGCGCAAGATCGTCTGCGAGAACGCGGGGAAGTTCTACGGCTTGATCACGTAGCCGGCCGGCCCGGCCGGACCCGGGCTAGTCGGCGAACTGGGCCGCGCGCCACCTGAGCGCCGCGCCCAGGCCCTCCTTCTCCCTGATCTCGTCGAACTTCATCCCGACCTCGGTCCGCGCCGCGTAGAGCGGAGCGAGCACGTCGAGCCCGGCGAGGATCGCGTTGCGGAAGCCCGCCGCTTCGGCGCCTCGCCGGGTCGCGAGCTTGGTGGCCACGAGCGACTCCGGGGAGATCAGCGCCATCCGGCGGGCGAACGTGAGCGTCACCGCCTGCAGCTGGGCGCGGGGGACGACGCGGTTGACCATCCCGTACGCGAGCGCGGTCTGGGCGTCGATGGGGTCGCCCAGGTAGAGCAGCTCGCGCGCACGCCGCAGGCCGATCACGAAGGGCATCACGAGGCCGGGGCCGACGTTGGAGAAGCGGATCTCGGGCTCGCCGAAGAGGGCATCGTCGGCGGCGATGGCGAGATCGCACAGCATCATGAGCTCGCAGCCGCCGCCGAGGCAGTGCCCCTGGACCGACGCGATCACCGGCTTCCGCATCTCCCACGGCGTCATCTCGAGCCGGATGTCGTCGGTGAGCGAGTCGTGCCAGGCCAGCGCGTTGCCGCGCCGCGCGGCGCGGGCCGGGTTGGGCGAGATGTCGTAGCCCGCGCTGAAGCTCCGGCCCTCGGCGCGCAGCACCACCACGCTCGTGCCCGGGTCGGCGTCCGCCGCGCCGAGGCGCTCGACGAGCCCGTGCTTGAGCTCGTGGCTGATCGCGTTGAGCTTGTCGGGACGGTTGATCGTCACGATGCCGATGCGGCCGTCGACGGTGTAGGTCACGATCTCCGCGGTCATGGGGGCTCCTCAGCGCGACGCACGGGGGACGATGAGCGCGTCGACGACGACGCAGCCCTGGCCTCGCGGCAGCACCTTGATGGGGTTCAGGTCGAGTTCGGCGACGGCGGCCCGGTCGGCCCACGCGTAGTCGCCGAGCGCTTCGAGACACCGATGGAGGCTGTCGACGTCGGCCGGGGGATGGCCGCGGAAGCCGGCGAGCAGCGTGGCCGCGGCGGGAACCTCGGCGACCATGGCCTCGGCGTCGCCGACCCGGAGCGGCAGCGGCCGGACCACGACGCGGGCGAGCGCCTCCGCGGCCACGCCGCCGAGCCCGAACACGAGCACCGGGCCGAACTCCCGGTCGTGGGTGACCCCGGCGAGGACCTCGACCCCGCCACTCACCATCTGCTGGATCACGAAGCCGGCCACCACAACGTCCCCCAGCTTCTCCGCGCGGACCGCGGTCATGCGGTCCCACGCCGCGCCGAGCTCGCGGGTGTCTCGGAGCCCGACGGCCACGAGGCCGAGCTCCGACCGGTGCGGCACGTCGTCGGCGAGGAGCTTCAGCACCGCGGGGTACCCGATCGCGCCCGCCGCGGCGAGCGCCTCCTCGCGGGTCGTGCAGAGCGTCTCCCGCACGACGGGCAGGCCGGCGCCGGCGAGCAGCCGCTTGGCGTCGTGCTCGTGGATCGTGCGTCGCACCGTGCCGCCCGGCAGCATCGTCGCCAGCGTCGGCAGCCTCGCCGACGGCGGCGGGCGGAGCGGCGCGAGCGGCGTGGCCTGGCGGGCCAGGCGATCGACGGCGCGGAGCCCCTGGCGCGTGCCGCCGATCAGCGCGATCCCCTGGGCGCTCAGCAGCTCGTGCTGGTCGCGCCGGAAGATGCCCGGGCGCGTGCCCATCAGATAGAAGGGCTTGGTCGAATCCTTGGCGCCCTCGACCAGCATCCCGGCGTAGGTCATGAAGCGCTGGGGCGTTCCCATCGGGGAGGCGTCGGCGCTGTCCGTGCACCAGACGACCGCGTCGATCGCCGGGTCGGCCCCGAGCGTCCGCAGCGCGTGCGGCACGTTGGTCTGGAAGTCGCCGTTGCCCCACGCGTCGAGGGGGTTGCCGTCGCCGGCGATGGAGCCGATGACGCGCGCGGCCTCGGCGCGCGTGGCGGGTGAGAGCGGCGGCAGATCGAGGCCGACGCTCGCGGCGACGTCGAGGATCAGCTCGGTGTGGCCGCCGGAGTTCGTCACCACCGCGATCCGGCGGCCCGCGGGCCGGCGCGCGGCCTGGCAGGCGGCGAGCGTCTCGGTCAGCTCGTCCATGTCGTGGACCTCGATAGCCCGGTGCGCGCGGAGGACCGCCTCGATCACGCGCGACTCGCCCGCGAGGCCCCCGGTATGGCTCGTGATCGCGCGGCGCGCCCGCTCGCTGCGGCCGACCTTGAGGACCACCACCGGCTTACCGCGATCGGCGGCGCGGTCGAGCGCGGCGACGAACCGCTCTGGCTGCCGCACGGTCTCGAGAAACATCGCGATCACGCGCGTGGCCGGGTCGTCGACCAGGTACTCGAGCACATCGGCGGCCACGATCACCGCCTCGTTGCCGGTCGAGATCACTCGGCTCCAGCCGAATCGCCGGCAGTCGGCCAGCAGCCCGATGACGATCGACCCGCTCTGGGAGATCAGCCCGACGTTGCCGGCGAGCGGCGCCGGGTCGCGGAGCGCGTTCAGGTAGACGAG
>JBBDXN010000112.1:0-4636 GCA_040902305.1 Candidatus Rokuibacteriota bacterium
GGCCTAAAGAAGTAAGCGAGCGTCCGCCAGTTGGGGGAGTGCGGGGGCCATGTCTGGGCCCCCGCAGCTGAAGGGCCTAAAGAAGTAAGCGAGCGTCCGCCCTACGCCCGACCGGCCGAAGTGCCCGAGGAGGCCGTGTCCCATACCTCCAGCAGGCGCCGGTTCTGCGCCGCGGTGCCCACCGCGATGCGCAGATGCCCCGGGAAGCCCACGCCCGCGCCGTCGCGCACGAGGATGCCGGCCTGGAAGAGCGCGGCCCGGATCGCCCCCGCCCGATCGCCCACCCGGGCCAGGACGAAGTTCGCCTGCGAGCGCGGGGACGGCGCGCTGCGCTCGGCCAGCGCGGACTGCAGCCGGGGCCGCTCCTCCAGCACCACGCGGCGCGTGCGCTCCAGATGCTCCGGATCGTCGAGCGCCGCCGCCGCGGCGGCCTGGGCCAGGCGATTGACGTTGTAGGGCGCGCGCACCCGGTTCAGCCGCTCGATGTGCTCCGGCCGCGCGATGGCGTAGCCCACCCGCAGTCCGGCCAGTCCCGCGATCTTCGAGAAGGTCCGCAGCGAGATCAGCGTCGGATACCGGCGCTGGAGCACCACCCCGTCGGGGGTTTCGTCGTCGTCGCAGAAGTCGATGTAGGCCTCGTCGAGGATCACGAGCGGGGGGTCCGCGCCGAGGGCGTCGAGGAAGCGCTCGAGCGGCCGGCGTCGCACGATGGTGGCCGCCGGGTTGTGCGGGGTGCAGATGATCACGCACTTCGTCCGCGCGGTCACGCGGCCGAGCATGTCGTCGAGGTCCTGCTCGTAGCCCGCGAGCGGGCTCGCCACGACGGTCGCGCCCGCCAGGGTCGCCTCGATGCCGTAGGGCTCGAAGGCCGGGTGGGGGACGAGGACCTCGTCGCCCGGATCCATCGCCGCGCGCGCCAGCAGGGACAGCAGCTCGTCGGCGCCGTTGCCGACCACGATGGACTCGGGCGTCGTGCCGAGTCGCCGGGCCAGCGCCTGCCGCACCTCCGTGCACCCGCCGTCCGGGTAGAGATGCGCGCGTGGCGCTTCGCGCTGGATGGCCTCGATCACCCGCGGTGATGGGCCCAGGGCATTCTCGTTCGCGGACAGCCGCAGCACCGCATCCACGCCGAGCTCCTTCGCCACCGCTTCGAGCGATTTACCGGCATCGTACGGGGCCACACGATCGAGAACGTCACGCCAGAGCCGTCGCATAGGGCGCCATTGTAACTGCCATACAAGTTCGCGCCAAGTTTGACTTTCTTCCCACTCCACGCTACCGTTTCGCCATGTCTGCGGAACTGCTTCGACAGGTTCGCCGCGTCGAGGCGCAGGCCGACAAGGGATTCGACGGCAGCGCGGCCGAGCATGCGGAGCGGAGGCGGCGGCTGAGGCTCGAGGTGCTGCGCCAGCACCTCACCTCCAACGTGGATTTCCTGCGCGCGGCCCATCTGGGCGGCGCCTCCGGCCAGCAGTCCGTGCAGGCCTACGCCGGCTTCATGGACGGCTTCCTCGGCACGCTCTACCGGCTGGCGGTGGACGACACCCGGCGCGAAGGCCTCACCCCGCGCCCGCTCGTGCTGGTGGCGCTGGGCGGCTACGGGCGGGGCGAGCTGCATCCCCTGTCCGATCTCGACCTGATGCTGATCTACGACGGCGAGCTGGGGCCCGCGGTGCAGCGGGTGACCCAGGGGCTGCTCTACGCCCTGTGGGATCTCGGCCTGCAGGTCGGCCACGCGGTGCGCAGCCTGCCCGACTGCCTGGCCATGGCGCGCACCGACTTCCCGAGCCGCACCTCCATGCAGCAGGCGCGGTTCCTGGTGGGCGACCGCCGCCTCTTCAACCGCTTCCGGAAGGTGCTGGCCGAGAACGTCTACCAGAAGGACTTCGCCCAGTTCCTCGAGACCACGCTCACCGAGCGCGACCAGCGCTACCGCAAGTACGGCGGCTCGCCCTACATGGGCGAGCCCAACGTCAAGGAGTCCGCGGGCGGGCTGCGCGACATCCACACCGCGATGTGGCTGGCCTCCACCAAGTTCGGCACGCGGACCCTGCGGGAGCTGGCCGACAAGCGGCTCATCACCGAGCGGGAGCAGAAGGCCACCGACGAGGCGCTCACCCTCCTGTGGCGGGTGCGGAACGAGCTGCACTTCCTCTCCGGCCACAAGAACGACGTGCTGTCGCGCGACATCCAGCCGCAGATCGCCAAGAACTTCGGCTACGCGGGCGACGAGCTGTCGCTGCCGGTGGAGAAGTTCATGCGCGATTACTACCTGCACGCGCGGGTGATCCACCGGGTATCGCGGCGGCTCATCGCCCGGTGCCGGGAGACGCTCTCGCGCCGCGGCGCGGTGCAGCGGCGCCTGCGCCAGGAGGCGCTCGCCGACGGCCTCATCGTCATCGACGAGCAGATCCGCCTCGCCCATCCGGATGGGCGCGCCTTCCGGGAGGACCCGCTCCGCCTCCTGAAGGCCTTCTGGCACAGCCACCAGCTCGGCTTCGCTCTCGGCATCGACGTGGAGCGCGCCATCGAGGAGTCGCTCGATCTCATCGACGACGCCTTCCGGACCTCGCCCGCCGCGCGCGATCTGTTCCTGTCGATCTGCCGGAACTGGGGCCGGGTGGCCCAGACCTTCCGCGAGATGCACGAGCTGGGGGTGCTGGGCCGCTACCTGCCGGAGTGGGGCGCGCTCACGTGCCTGGTGCAGTACGACGTCTACCACAAGTTCACCGCCGACCAGCATTCGCTGCTCGCGGTGCAGCACCTGGAGGCGCTCGCCCCGGGCCAGTCGGCCGACTCCGAGGGCAATGCCCAGGTGGTGAGCGAGGTGGAGCGCCCCGGCCTCCTGATGCTGGGCATGCTCCTGCACGACATCGGCAAGGGCAAGGGCCACGGGCACGTCGCCAAGGGCATCCCGCTGATCGAGGCCCTGACCACCCGGCTCGACCTGCCGCCCGAGGACGCGGACAAGGCAATCTTCCTGGTCGCGCACCACCTGACGATGTCGCACATCGCCCAGCGTCGCGACATCGACGATCCCAAGACCATCGAGTCGCTGGCGGAGGTGTGCAAGACGCCCGAGCGGCTCCGCATGCTCTACCTGCTGACCTGCGCGGACATGCGCGCGGTGGGCCCCGGGGTGATGACCGGCTGGCAGGCCCAGATCCTCTGGGATCTCTACGCGCGCACCCTGACGCGGCTCACCGGCGGCCAGCGCGAGCGGCCGAGCCGCGAGGCGGTGGCGCAGCGGGTGACCGAGGCCATGCGCGGCGAGGTGCCGCGCACCGCGCTGGCCGCGCACCTGGCCCTGCTCTCCGAGCGCTACCTGACCACCACCTCGTCCCAGCGCATCGCGGCCCACCTGCGCTTGCTCGACCGGCTGGAAGACGGCGCGCTCGCCACCGAGCTCTTCCACCATCCCGACCTCGGCTCCTCCGAGCTGGTCATCGTCACCCGCGACGTGCCGGGCCTCTTCTCGCTGATCGCGGGCACGCTCGCGGCCCAGGGGATCAATATCCTCTCCGCCCAGATCCACACGCGCGCCGACGGGATCGTCATCGACACCTTCCAGGTGAACGACCCCTTCGGCGAGGCGGTGACCGAGGAGGCCCGCTGGCGCCGGACGCTCGAGGCCCTGCGCCTCGTGCTGCGGGGGGAGGCGAGCGTGGAGGATCTGCTGGCGCGGCGTCGGGCCGTGCACGGCACCGGCCTAAGCGTGGCCGGGCCGCCCAAGATCTCGGTGGACAACCAGCTCTCGGATAGCCGCACCGTCGTGGAGGTGAAGTGTCCGGACCGCGTGGGGCTGCTCTACGTCATCACCCGCACGCTCTCGGGGCAGGGGCTCGACATCGCGAGCGCGCGGATCGCCACCGAGATCGATCAGGCCTACGACACCTTCTACGTCACCGACCGGCAGGGCCGCCGCCTCGAGGACGAGGCGGCGATGGCCCGCGTGCGCGAGAGCCTGGAAGACGCCTTGCTGAAGCCGCTCTAGAATGCTGAGCCACTACAAGACGCGGTTCAAACGGCTCGGCGATCCGGTCGCGCGCGCGCTGCTGCGGGCCCACGTGCGCCCGAATCACCTGACCGTGGTCGGGCTCGGCGTCAGCATCCTCGCCGCCCTCGCCATCGCCCAGGGCCGGCTCCGGGTGGCCGCGCTGCTGCTCGCGGTGGCCGGCCTGTGCGATTTCTTCGACGGGTCCCTGGCGCGGCTGGCCAATCGCGTGAGCACGTTCGGCGCCTTCCTCGACTCGGTGGTGGACCGCTACTCCGATCTCGTCGTGCTGCTGGGCGTGGTGCTCTACTACCACCGCGCCGCCGACACCCCGGGGGTATTCCTCACCATGGTCACGGTGGTGGGCACGGTCATGATCAGCTACACCAAGGCCCGCGCCCAGTCCATCGGGGTGGCCTGCGAGATCGGGCTCATGGAGCGTCCGGAGCGGCTCATCGTGCTGATCGCCGGCGCAACCTTCAACGTGCTCACCCCGGCGATGATCGCGCTCGCCGTCCTCACCAACGTGACCGCGCTTCAGCGCATCTTCTACACGCGCCGCGCGGCGAACGCCGCTTCCAATGCGCGCGAGGACATCCTCCGCTAGCCGTCGGGTCCGGCCTCGTCACGGCCGCGGGGCGG
>JBBDXN010000112.1:4736-44107 GCA_040902305.1 Candidatus Rokuibacteriota bacterium
GGCGGTCGCTGATACACTGGCGGGCATGAAGCGGCTCACGGCGGGGGCCTGTCTCCTGTCCCTGGTGCTGGTGGGGGCGGCGCCGGCGAACCTGTCCAGGGATCTGCGGGAGCGGTTCGTGGCGGGGCTCGAGGCGCACAAGGCGGGCGACTGGAGCGCGGTGGCCAAGGAGTTCGCCGACCCCGGGTGGGCGGGCACGCTGCTGGAGGACTACGCGCTGCTCTTCCATGCCGAGGGCATGGTGAAGCAGGGCGACGCCGTCGCGGCGCGCGCGCTCGCCACGCAGGCGGTCGACCGCAAGCCGGAGACCGGGCTCACCGCCTCGGCGCTGGTCCGGGCCGCTGCGCTGCTCAGCGAGGCGGGCGATCCGACCGGCTCGGTCGCGGTGCTGCAGCGCGTGATCACCCGCGTGGCCGATCTGGCCACCGCGCTGCGGGCGCGCTACGCGCTCGGTGAGGCGCTGCTGGCCGCGGGCGACCAGAAGGAGGCGGCGCGCGTGTTCGCCGCCCTGTGGCGGGAGTCGCCCGTGTCCTTCGGAGACGCGGCGGAGCGGCAGCTCAAAGCCCTGGCCGACAGCGGGGTGACCCCGCCCGCGCCGACCGCGGCGGAGCGCGCGGTGCGCGCCGAGCGGCTCCTCGGCGGCGGCCTGATCGAGCGCGCCCGCCTGGAGGCCGAGGCGCTCGTCGCCGAGAAGCCGGCGGCGGAGACGCGGGAGCGGGCCCTGCGGGTGGTGATGACCGCCTCGCGCCGACTCGGCCGGGAGGACGCGGCCCTGGCCGCCGCCAATCAAGGGCTGGCCGCGGCGCCGCCCGAGCGCCGCGCGGGCTGGCTGCTCGAGCTGAGCCGGCTCCGTCAGCGCCGCGACCGCGAGACGGCGCTCGGCACGCTGGACCGGCTCGTGCGCGAGCACCCCAAGAGCAACGCCGCGCCGACCGCGCTCCTGCTCAAGGCCGAGCTGCTGGAGGCCGCGGCCCGGGCCGCGGAGGCCGAGAAGATCTACGTCAAGCTGGCCGCCGACTATCCGGACGAGGATGAGACGACCAGCGCGCTCTGGCGGCTCGGCTGGATCGCGTGGTTCCGCGGCCATCACGTGGAGGCCACCACGCGGTGGAGCCGGCTGCAGGCCTCGCGCGGCGCGCCCGCGTTGCGCGACGCTGCCACCTACTGGCTCGGGCGCGCCTGGGAGCGCCGCGGGGACCGCGAGCAGGCGGCTCGCCAGTTCGCCCAGCTCGTGAAGGACCAGCCGCGCACCTACTACGGCCTGCTCGCGGCCAAGCGCGCCCCTGCTGCCCCCGCTGGGCGAGGTGCAGCCGAAGGCGAGCCGAGCGGAAACAAGAAATCCGAAGGGCCGGGACCCTTCGCGTTCCCGGCCGATCCGCTCGAGGGGGTGCAGGGCGACGCTCGCTTCGACCGCGCGGCGGCGCTGCGCGCGGTGGGGCTGCGGGAGTTCGCCGACGAGGAGCTGGACGACCTGACGCGGCGCTCGGTGGGCGAGCCCCGCCGGCTCTACGCGCTGTCGGCCGCCTACGTCGCAGAGGAGCGCTATCACATGGCGCTGCGCATCCTGCGCCGGAGCTTCCAGGGTACCGCCCGCGGCGGCGGCGCGCCGCCCCACGAGTTCTGGGAGATGTTCTACCCGCTGGGCTGGCGCGAGGCCCTCACCGCGGCGGCGGGCCGGGCCTCGATGGACCCGTACCTGGTCGCGGCGGTGGTGCGGGAGGAGTCCTCGTTCTACCCGCAAGCGCGGTCGCGCGTCGGGGCGCGCGGGCTCATGCAGCTCATGCCGGATACCGGGCGCGCGGTGGCCAAGGCCCGGCAGATCCCGTTCCCGGATGTCGAGGTGCTCGACGAGCCGGTCACCAATATCGAGCTGGGCACCACCTTCTTCGGCGGGCTGCTGCGTGAGTTCGGGGACGCCCGGCTCGCCGCCGCCGCCTACAACGCGGGCCCCACGCGCGTCCGCGAATGGTGGGCCAACCGGCGCACGGACGATCTCGATGTCTGGGTCGAGCAGATCCCCTACAACGAGACGCGCGCCTTCGTGAAGCGCGTGATGCTCTCGTGGCAGGAGTACCAGCGGGTGTACGGCGAGAAGCAGTCCTGATGGGCCCGCGGCCGGCCCCCCTCTGGCGGCTCGCCGCCGCGGCCGTGGCCGACGCGCTCGTGGGAGTGCTCGCCTGGAGCCTGGCCGCGATGTGGCTCCTGGTCTCCGTGCTCCTCTTCCGGACCCACTCGTTCGACGCGCTCGACGGCCTGATCCTGTCCCTGGGGGTCTTGCTGCTGGGCGCGGCGTTCCACGTCGTCTACCACACGGTGCTGGTCGGCGGCTGCGGCCAGACGCTCGGGAAGATGCTGATGGGGGTCGCGGTGGTGCGCCGTGATGGCGCGCCCGCCGGCTACGGCCGGGCGCTGCTGCGGTGCATGGGCGCGGTCCTCGGCCCGCTGACGCTGGGGCTCGACCGGTTGCTGATGCTCGGCCGGCGTGACCGGCGCAGCCTCTCCGATCTGGTCGCGGGGACCCGGCCCATCGCCTCGACCACCTCTCACCCCGGCCCTCTCCCCTGAGAGGAGAGGGAACCGAGAGCCCTCTCCCCCTACCGCGGACGCTTCGCCCGCGCCACCGGATGGACCGGCTTCGCGGGCGGCTCGAGCGGGATGAGCGCGGCCAGCCGATCGTCGAGCGTCGGATGCGTGGCCAGCAAGCCCTCCAGCCCCTCGCGCTCCTTGGGCGTGGAGGCGGCCAGCGCCTCCAGCGCGGTGGCCAGGGCCCGGCGAGGCGCCCGATGCCCCATCGCGCGGAGGATCTCGACGGCCTTCTGATCGGCCTGCATCTCCTGATTGCGGCCGAAGGCGCGCACCACGAGCGGATTCACCACGAAGTCGAGGAGCCCGACTCCCGGCGCGAAGATGCCAAGCGCGCCGAAGCTGGCGGTGAGCGAGAGCGAGAGCTTGCGCCGCGTGCCCACGTGGCCCAGGACCTCGTGCGCCACCTCGTGCGCCACCACCGCCTCGACGATCGGCGTCGGCTGGCGCATGAGCCCGTCCGTGAAGTAGAACGTCGCGTCCTCGTCGCTGTAGGCGGCCGCGGTCGGGCTCTTGATGAAGGCGAAGCCGTAGCGCTGCGGGTCGTCGCCGCTCGCGATGGCCGCGCGGTGGAGGATCTGGGCCATGCGGCCCGTGCTGGGATCCCTGGGCGAGGCGTAGTAGGTGCCCTCGGGGGTGCTGGCGCAGGCCGACAGCAGAAGCCCTGCCGCGAGCGCGGTCACGGTGCTCCGGATCCTCATGGTCGGCCTCAATCTTAGGAGGGAGCGTCCGCCAACCCCGCAGAAATAAGGAGGCCCAGGGCTTGGGGTCCGTCGCGCGCCGGCGTCTCCCGGTGGGGGCCGAAGGGTTCACACCCTCGTGACATCCCCGGCGGGCTCGCTGCTACACTCGACGACACGGGGAGGACGGCGCGCGATGCTGATCAAGCGGGGCGGGGACATCAAGAGCGGGGAGATCACGGACCGGGCGCTGTACCTGAACCGGCGCGCGTTCATGGCGGGCGCGGTCGCGCTGGCACTGGCCCCGGGGGCGGCCCGGGCCGCCGCACCGCCCGCCGCCGGCCCCCCGCTGCCGGCCACCCGCAACAAGGCCTTCGACCTCCCGGACGCCCTGACCAAGTTCCAGGACGCCGCCACCTACAACAACTTCTACGAGTTCGGCGTCAACAAGGACGACCCGGCGAAGCTGGCCGGCACGTTGAAGCCGCGCCCGTGGACGGTGCAGGTGGACGGCCTCGCGCACAAGCCGAAGACCTTCGACGTCGACGACATCTTGAAGATGGCGCCGCTCGAGGAGCGCGTCTATCGCCTGCGCTGCGTCGAGGGCTGGTCCATGGTGATCCCGTGGATCGGATTTCCCCTCTCCGTGCTCCTCAAGCGAGTCGAGCCCACCGGGGCCGCCAGGTACGTGGAGTTCTCGACCCTGGTGGATGCCGAGCAGTTCCCGGCCCAGCGGAAGGGCTTCTTCAATCTCGGGGGGCTCGACTGGCCGTACACGGAGGGCCTGCGCCTGGACGAGGCGCTGCATCCACTGACCCTGCTGACGGTCGGGATGTACGGCCAGGTGATGCCGAACCAGAACGGCGCGCCGATCCGGGTGGTGATCCCGTGGAAGTACGGTTTCAAGAGCGCCAAGTCCCTCGTGCGCATCCGCCTCACCGCGGAGGAGCCGAAGACGGCCTGGAACAAGGCGGCGCCGCAGGAGTACGGCTTCTATTCCAACGTCAACCCGAAGGTGGATCACCCGCGCTGGAGCCAGGCGACCGAGCGCCGCATCGGCGAGTTCCGCCGCCGCGAGACCCTGATGTGGAACGGCTACGGTCAGGTGGCGGGGCTCTACTCGGGGATGGATCTGAAGAAGCAGTACTAGTGGCCCGGCGCGGCCGCGTCGCGCTGAAGGTCGCGGTCTGGGCGGCCTGCCTCGCCCCGCTGGCGTGGCTCCTCTCCCGGGCGGCCACGGATGATCTGAGCGCCAACCCGATCAGCTTCATCACCAACTGGCTGGGCGACTGGACGCTGCGCCTCCTGCTCGTGAGCCTGGCCATGACCCCGCTGCGCATCCTCTTCCGCTGGTCGTGGCCGGTCGCGCTGCGCCGCCTGCTCGGCCTGTTCGCGTTCTTCTATGCCGCGCTCCACTTCTCGGTGTGGCTCGTGCTCGACCACTTCTTCGCCTGGGGCCAGATGGGCGCCGACATCGTCAAGCGGCCGTACATCACGGTCGGGATGACCGCGCTGGTGCTGATGATCCCGCTGGCCGCCACCTCCACCGCCGGCGCGATCCGGCGCCTCGGCGGGACCCGGTGGCAGTGGCTGCACCGGCTGGTCTACGTGATCGGGGTCTGCGCGGTGCTGCACTACCTGTGGCTGGCGAAGAAGGCCAACCCGGACCCCTACTACTACGCGGCGGCGTTCATCCTGCTCATGGCGGTCCGCGCCTGGGACTGGCTCCGCCGGGCGCTGCGGGCGGGCCCCTCACCCCGGCCCTCTCCCCAACGGGGAGAGGGAGCCTAACGCGCAAACAAAAACCCTCTCCCCTTTGGGGAGAGGGCAGGGTGAGGGGCCCGAGGGTGAGGGGGCCCGGAGGCTGAGGGGGCCCGGAGGCCCGGCCTACTTCGACGGCTGGTAGTAGGGGTTGTCCCCCGAGGCGTGGTCGGTCGTATCCAGCACTTCCTCGATCTCGGGGAGTTCTTCCTTGATCAGTCGCTCGATCCCCTGCTTGAGCGTGACGTCCGCGGCCCCGCAGCCCTGGCAGCCCCCGCCCATCTGCAAGTAGACCTTGTTGTCCTTGACGTCCACGAGCTGCACGAACCCGCCGTGGCCGGCGACGGCCGGGTTGATCATGTTCTCGATCAGGTCCTGCACCTTGGTCATCAGCTCATCGCTCATGTGGGCCCTCCGCGTGACTGTCGCGCTGCAGCCATACTGTACCTGAACTTGCCGCCCAGGCCAACCGCCGTTCAAGACGAACTTCCCGACCCGGTAAGCCTCGGGGGGCAGTCCGTTCCGACGCTTCCGGTCCCACGCCCCACGATCGGCCTATCACGGCTGCCAGCCCCGGATTGCCGGTACGAGCGAGGCGGCACACACCTTGCTCCTCGGTCCGGACATCAGCGAGTGAGGAGGAGCGAGAGCCATGACCGACCGACCGGACGACGACGTCGCAATACAGTCTCGGGCAGGACTCACCCAGGATCACCCGGTGAGCGACACGATTCGTGACGTGATGAGTCCACGGCCGCGGATCCTGAGCGCCGGCGCGACGGTCGCGGAGGCTGCCGAGGTGATGCGCCGAGAGGACATCGGCGACGTGCTCGTGGTCGAGGAAGACCGCCTCTACGGGATCTTGACCGACCGCGACATCGTGATCCGCGTGCTCGCGCCGGGACGGGACCCGTCGCAGACTTCCATCGGGGAGGTATGCAGCCGCGAGCTCGCGACCCTTGGGCCGGAGGACAGCGTCGGCCAGGCCGTGCGGTTGATGCGTGAGAAGGCCATTCGCCGCCTGCCGGTCACGGAGAGCGGTGAGGTGGTCGGCATCCTGACGATCGGTGACATCGCGGTGGAGCGGGATTCTCGGACGACCCTCGCGGACATCTCGGCCGCACCGCCGAACACGTAGGGGGGCGACAACGATGCGACGACCGCAGAAGCGTTCACGCGCGGATGGGACCCGAATCGTCGGCGCGGGCGTCCTCCTCGCGCTGGCGGGGGCCGGAGCGTGGGCTCTCGCGAATGCGCGGCAGGGGCGGCGGGTCTTCAAGCGCCGTCCGGATATGCCGGCACTGGCCGGGGGCCAGGGGAGCCACGTCGAGCGCACGGTCACGATTCTCCGCTCTCCCACGGAGCTCTACGCGGAATGGCGGGATCTGGAGCGCCTGCCCGAGCTGATGCCGCATCTCGACTCCGTGACGGTGCTCGGCGGAACCCGGTCGCTCTGGGTGGTCCGCGGGCCGGCGGGCACACGGCCCACCTGGGAGGCCGAGATCGTGGGGGACGAGCCCGGACGCCTGATCGCCTGGCGCTCGGTGGGCGACGGGGACGTGGAGAACGCCGGGTCGGTTCGCTTCACGCCGGCCGCCGGCGATCGCGGCACCGAGGTCAAGGTGATCCTGACCTATGCGCCACGCGCCGGACGGCTCGGGGTCGGGCTGGCGACGCTGTTCGGCGCGAGCGCGGACCAGGAGGTGCGAGAAGACCTTCGGCGCTTCAAGCAGCGCATGGAGGCGAACGAGGTCGCGGCGAGCGCGGCGCCCCGAGGGGCGTCGGAGGCGCGCGAGATGGCGAGGAGCGGCTAGATGCGGGCGGCGTGCTGGCTGGGTCCACGGGACGTGCGGGTGAGAGACGTCCCCGACCCCGAGATCCTGAATGCCCGCGATGCCATCGTGAAGGTGACCGCCACCGCGATCTGCGGGTCGGACCTCCACCTCTACAACGGCGTCATCCCGACCATGCGCTCGGGCGACGTGCTCGGCCACGAGTTCATGGGCGAGGTTGTCGAGGTGGGGGCGGGCAACTCGGCGCTGAAGCCGGGCGATCGGGTCGTGGTGCCGTTCGCCATCGCCTGCGGCGCGTGCTGGTACTGTCGCGAGGGCCTGACCTCGCTCTGCGACAACTCGAACCCCAACGCGCGGCTGGCCGAGGCGCTCTACGGGTTCTCCGGGTCCGGGCTGTTCGGATACTCGCATCTCTACGGGGGCTACCCGGGCGGGCAGGCCGAGTACGTGCGCGTGCCGTTCGCCGATACGGGCGCGCTGCCCGTGCCCCCGACGCTGTCCGACGAGCAGGTGCTGTTCCTGACCGACATCCTGCCGACCGGCTACATGGCGGCCGAGAACTGTCGCATCCGCCCGGGGGATACGGTGGCGGTCTGGGGCAGCGGGCCGGTCGGGCTGCTCGCGATGAAGAGCGCCTATCTGCTCGGCGCCGACCGGGTCATCGCCATCGACCGCTGGCCGGCCCGGCTCCGCCTCGCCGAGAGCGGCGCGAAGGCCGAGACGCTCCACTACGAAGAGATCGACGACGTGGTCGAGGAGCTGAAGCAGCGGACCGGGGGGCGCGGCCCCGATGCGTGCATCGACGCCGCCGGGATGGAGGCGCACGGGACGACGCTGGACGCCCTGTACGACCGGGCGAAGCAGGCGGTCCGTCTCGCCACCGACCGGTCCCACGCGGTCCGCCAGGCGATCCAGGCATGCCGGAAAGGCGGGACCGTTTCCATCCCCGGCGTGTACGGCGGGTTTCTCGACAAGTTTCCGCTCGGCGCCGCGTTCGCCAAGGGGCTGACGCTCCAGATGGGCCAGACTCACGTGCACCGCTATCTCCGGCCGCTGCTCCAGCACATCGAGTCTGGCCGTCTCGATGCGACGTTCATCGTGAGCCATCGCTGGCCGCTGAGCCGCGCGTCCGAGGCCTATCGGATGTTCAACGACAAGACCGACGACTGCACCAAGATCGTCCTCGATCCCACCCGATGAGCTCGGCCCAGCGCGCGGGGCTGGCCACCGTCGCGGGCGCCGCTCTGCTCGCCGGCGGGTTGCTGATGCGCCGCCGCCGCCGATGGGATCTGACGGATCGTACTGTCCTGGTCACCGGCGGGTCGCGGGGACTCGGGCTGCTGATCGCCCAGGAGCTCCTGCGGGCCGGCGCGCGCGTCGCGATCTGCGCGCGCGACCTGGACACGCTGGATCGTGCCAGGACTCAGCTGGTGAGCCACGAGGGCCGGGTGGCCGCCATCCAGTGCGACGTCTCGGTCCAGGAAGACGTGGAAGACATGGTCCGCCAGGTCCGCGAGCTGCTCGGGCCGATCGACGCCCTCGTCAACAACGCGGGCACGATCACGGTGGGTCCGTTCGAGGTGATGGAGGTCGAGGACTTCCGGAACGCCATGGACGTCAACTTCTGGGGGCCGCTGTACGCGATCCGGGCCGTGCTACCGGAGATGCGACGCCGGTGCCGGGGGCGCATCGTGAACGTGGCCTCGATCGGCGGGAAGCTCAGCGTGCCGCATCTCTTGCCCTACAGCGCGAGCAAGTTCGCGCTGGTCGGTCTCTCGGAGGGGCTGCGCGCGGAGCTCGCCCCGGATGGGATCCAGGTCAGCACGATCTGCCCGGGGCTCATGCGGACCGGCAGCCCCCGCCACGCCCTCTTCAAGGGACGGCATCGCGAGGAGTACGCGTGGTTCAGCATCAGCGACTCGCTGCCGGTCACGTCGATGAGCGCCGAGCGGGCGGCCCGCCAGATCGTCGGCGCGCTTCGCTCGGGCCGCGCCCAGCGGGTCCTGTCCCTGCCGGCCAAGCTGGGAGCCCTGGGCCACGCGCTGTTTCCGGGGCTGACCGCGGATCTGCTCGGCCTCGTGAGCCGCGGGCTGCCAAGGAGCGAGGGCGATGCCCGTGGCCGGCCGGTGAAGGGCGAGCACAGCACGTCGGACCTCTCACCCTCGTGGCTCACCACCCTGGGCGAGCGCGCCGCCCGGCGAGCCAATCAGGTCTGAAGGCTAGAGCGGCAGGATAGCCCGCCCGTCAGGAGAACAAGCCGGGCCCTGTCCTTGGGTTGAGCAGCCCTCTCTAGCGAACATTGGACCGGCGCCCGACTACTACGAGCCCGTCCCAGACCCCGCGCCTTCTTCGGAAGGGCCTGGAGAATCTCCTGTAGTCTCGGGCGCCTAACGTCCTTCGCGCTCCTGCCCTCGTCGCGGACTACCCGCACCAGCTGCCACTCCACACTCCTTCGCTCGGCAGTAGTCTCGGATCCGTGCCTCCTGCGTCTCGAGGCTCACGCCCTCACTTGGCCTGATCTTCGCTCGAGACCCTGACGTCGCTAAGCCCTCGAAGACGGAAACCATCGAAGCGCTGAAGCGGGACGGCTGGCTGTCGGGAACTGATCCGGCCAATACAGTAACGCTTCTGGATGACAGCCGACATTGAGGGAGCCGGCTGCCGCCGTAGACAGCTAACTGGCGCCGCCCTCCACACACAACACGCGCATATCCGCCTTGACTTCCGACTTCGGGTCGGCCACGCTCCCCGCGATATCCTGCTGCGACTCAGAATGATCCGTCCGGGGAGGGGACCATGCGCTCTCGAGCCTTTGCCCTCGTACTGATCCTGGTCATGGGCACAGCTCCAGCGATAGCCTGGGAGGACGACGTTCACTTTGGGTTGACGAAGTGGCTCGCACTCCAGGCCGGGTACTCCGACAAGGCGGCGCACGATATCGCCTCCAACAATGTGGAATCAGATGAAGGCATCCTAGACGCGCGCAAATTGGTCTTCTGGTATGCGTGCCTCGGCAGGGAGAAGGGCAAGGGGGCCTCCCTGATCGCGAAAGATCTGCACTTCCCGAGTGGGGGTGACGTGCCCGGTTCAGCCGCAGAGCGAACAGTACGACCTGGAGACAAGTGGGCGTTTCGAGAAACCGGAATCCAGATTGAGCGATCTGTCCAGCCGGATGAACGAGCAGACAGCATAAGGCGCTTCGGCCAAGGCATTCATGCCCTCCAGGATTCATGGTCCCACCAGGGCGAGCCGGAGATTCCGCCCGGCTGCAGCGAGACACTCGCCTGGGGTCACCCAAACAAACGCGGTGGGTGGCTAAAGCATCGGGCGGACCTGACAGTGGAGTGGCCCACGGACATACGGGCTACTGTCGAGGCAACGTGGAAGGTGCTGGAAGCCTACGCAAAGCGGAACCCTTGGGTACGCGCGCAGTCTCGGCAGCCAGTTCCTTTGAGCGCTTTGAAGGCCGACGTCACAGCGTTTGGAGCTGCCGGTACCAAAACCGACAAGCTTCGTTGGTTCGTCGACCGAGGATTCGACGAACCCGCGATCATCCCCTACCTACTGAGAACGTCGTTGGCGGATGGCAAGCGCCAAATGTCCACGCCGAGCATGCCCATGGTCGCAGCCCTAGCCACTGGTCCAATCGTAGCCCTTGGGCCTGTACCTGCGGACGCTGGTGCGCATCTCGTGGAGTTCTGGAATCGGTGGGTCAGCGGTCGCGACTTCTATGGCTTGGCAACCAGGTCTCTGGCTGTTCGGGAGTTCGCACAGAACGTCGGCGTTCAAGGACGGCCTGACGACATTGCCGCCGCCACGCTGGGCCTTTGGAGGCTGGCCGATCACGGGCAAGTCGAGCGTTTGGGACACGTTCCCCCAGTCCCGGGCACTCAAGCGGAAAGCGAGCTTCGGGCGCTCCTGAAGGATCCGGCGGCGACGATCGCGGTGGACGGCCTAGCCTATGCGATGAGTCCACTGGCAGTGAAGGGGCCACCGCTCGCCCTAGCCCCGGTTGGGCGCAATCGCTATGCTGCAATCGGGAGGTTCCGGCACGCACCGCACGACGTTGTCATGGCCGTGACGGAGCGTATTGGTCGCGACTGGAAGATTACTGAGATCAGGTCAATGGTAGAACATTGATCGGGTTTCGACACGGCGCGACCTGCTTCAGTATCAGAGGTACTGGCCGGGGAGCGACTCCAGCCCCGCGCTAAGCGCAGCCGGCGCGGGGCGTCCCCGGCGCCCGCCGCGGCACGAGGGTGCAGGCGAAGGTGGCCGGCTGCTTGCGGTACTCATCGAGCAGGGCCGAGAGCCGCGCCAGCGTCCGATCGCGCTTGGCGAGGCCGATGCCGTAGATGGCCAGATCGTTCACCAGCCGGAGATAGAACACGTGCTGGGCATCGGCTCCATCGCGCATGCAGGGCGTGGGCTTCTCGGCCAGCCGCAGCAGGGTGCCGAACGCCCGGGTGTATTCCTGGAGCGTGGGCTCGTCGCGCAGGTCACGGGGGACCTCGGGAAACCGGGCCAGGAATTCGTCTACCGTCATCGGCACCGCGGTGGCGCGCCCCCGCTTCTCGAGGTCCGGCGTTCGGCGAATCTGCATCATGAGGTCCTCCTCGTCTGGTGGAGCTAGAGATTGGGCTGTGACATCAGGGCCAACTGGCCCTGGGTGGGCTCCGCTCAGCAGAACCACGCCTCGGAGAGCCGCGGCGGCCGCTTCCGCCCCTTGCTCATGCCGGCCGCCACCGGGACCGGCGCGGCCGTACCCGCCGCCGCGGCGGCCAGCGCGCGCACCCGGTCGAAGATCGCCGGCGCGTCCTTCTTGCGCTCCACCCCCTGCGCCACCGCCCGCGCCGTCTCCGCCTGGAGCGCATCCATGCGCGGGTCGGGATGCGTCCACCGGTACGAGAGCGTGGCCCCATCGAGCGGCCCCAGATGCGGCGCCAGCGCGGCGGTGCCGAGCAGCAGCGAGCCCGGCGGCACCAGCAGGCGGAGACCGTACTGCACCGGGTCCACGTGGTCGATGAGCCCTTCCGCGGCCAGGAAGTCGAGCCACGCGCGATGGTCCGCCAGCGTGGTCCACGGCGTGAAGGCCACCCAGGTGGGGCGCAGCGTGATGCCGGCCTCGCGCGCGGCCGCCAGCGCGGTGACGATGTCGGCCCGCGAGTGGCCCTTCTCCAGATGCGCGAGCACGGTGTCGCTCAGCGACTCCGCGGCGGAGACGATGAAGAGGCAGCCCGCCCGCGCCAGCGCGGGCAGGTGCGCGCGGTGGCGCAGCAGGTGCTCGATCTTCGCGGTCACGTCGAACGTGACGTCGGGCCACTCGGCGTGCAGCGCGCGCGTCACCGCGAGGGCGTGCGTGGGGCCGTTGAGGAAATCCGGATCGCCGAACGTCACGTGGCGGGCGCCCGCCTCGATCTGCTGGCGGATGTCGGCCAGCACCACCTCGCGCGGCACCGCGAAGAAGCGCCCGCCGTACACCGGCGGGATCGGGCAGTGCCGGCAGCGGTGCAGGCACCCGCGGCTGGCCTCCGCGTAGGCGGCCAGCTCCATGCGCCCGTCGCGCTCGACGTGCGCGTACTGCTTGATGGACGGCAGCCCCGCGCGGCTCGGCACCGGGAAGTCCAGGCGCTTGAGATGCGGCGCGGCCGGCCGCCCCGGGCGCCCCACCGCGGGCAGCGGCCCCGCGTCGCCCCGCTCGAGCGCGTCGATCAGCGCCACGAGCGGCGTCTCCGCCTCGCCGCCGATCACGCTGTCGGCGCCGTGGGCGAAGAGGTAGTCGGCGTTCAGCGTCGCGTAGAGCCCGAAGAAGCAGACGTGCGCGCTCGGGTTCACGGCGCGGGCGCGCGCAGCAACCTCCAGCCCCAGGCGCAGCGCGGTGTGCATGGGGACCGAGATGGCGATGACCCGGGCGCGCGCGAGCTTCTCCGCGTCCACCGGCTCCACCGAGACGTCGAGCAGGGCGGGCCGATAGCCGGCCCGCTCCAGGAAGGCGGCCGGCCAGGCTACCGCCAGCGGCTGATGGCCCAGCTCGTAGCAGGCCACGAGGAGGATCCGGCCCGGTTCGCGCATCGCGGCCAGTTTACACCTCGGGAGCGTCCGGGACGGGCGCGGCCTCGATGCGCCAGAACACCGCGACGGCGGGCACCGCCGCGGCCATGAGCACGGCGCCGAACAGCAAGGGCATCGCCGGGTCGCCGGTGAGATCGCGGAGGGCGCCGGCCGCCGTCTGCGCGAGCGCCATGCCGAGGTAGAAGAGCGAGTAGTACACGCCGAGCGCGGTGGCCAGGTGCGCCGGCTCCACCGCGCGCGGCAGCAGCGCCATCATGATGCCGGGCGCCACGCCGGCCAGCACCCCGCTCACCACCAGCCACACCGCGGGCAGGGGCGCGCGGGCGATGCACGCGATGCCCAGCGCGGTGGCGAGGCAGCCCGCCACCACCTGCAGCCGCGGCCGGTTCAGCCGGTCCGCGAGCAGGCCGCCGAGAGGGAGGGACACGATGCTGATCCAGAGCGCCAGGCCGGTGAGGAAGCCCGCCTCCCCGACCGTGGCGCCGCGCGCGATGAGAAAGAGCGGCGCGAAGCTCGCCACCACGATCACCGCGGCGTTCATCAAGGCCGAGGCGACGCCGGCGCTGATGGCCAGGGCCCACACGCGCCGCGGGAGATCGAGCCCGAGCCGGGCCGGCTCGGCCGCCGCGGGCCCCGCGGGCGGATCCCGGTAGCCGAGCGCGATCAGGGCCAGCGCGAGGGCCGCCGCCGCCACCGTCAGGTACTCGGCCACTCGCCACGACGCCGCCGCCGCGAGCGGCCCCAGGACCACCAGCGCCAGCGCCATGCCGAATGGCCACGCCGCCAGCATCGCGCCCATCGCGGTGGGAAGCTCCCGCCCGCGGAACCAGTCGGCCACCATGCGCGCCAGCATGATGTTGATCAGCACCCCGCCGATGCCGCTCAGCGTCCGGCCGAGGGCCGCGCTGTTGAACCCCACGGCGTAGGAGACGAGGATGCCGCCCACCACCATGAGCCCGAGCCCCGCCACCGTGACGCGCAGGCTGCCGAAGCGCTGGCCCAGGAGCCCGCCGGGCAGCGCGATGACCACGCCGGGCAGCAGGAAGAGGCCCATCAGGAGCCCGACCTGCGCATAGGGCAGATCGAAGGCGGCCACCAGGAACGGGGCCACCGCCGCGATGGACTGGAACTGAAAGCCCATGGTGGTGCGGGTGAAGACGATCACCAGCAGCATCGCCCAGCGCGGGCTCACGCTCCGCGCTCCGGGAGGGCCAGGGCGAAGGTGCCGTGGCAGGCCGGGCAGTCGAGGCTCTTGCCCTGCTCGAAGCGGCCGCCCCCCGGGAAGGTCTGCTCCGCCCCGCAGCGCGGGCACGCGCCGCGCACCTGCGCCAGCCGCCGATCTTCCCGCGAGCGCTTCACCGCCATGACGATGCCCGCGGCGAGGAACACCGGCACCAGGACGAAGTGCGCCACCGGGATGAAGAGGCCGCCCAGGGCCAGCGCCCAGAACATCCCGAGCCCCGTGAGGACGCGGCCCACCCGCTCGCCGGTGGACTGCTCGATCACGACCGCGGTGGCGGGCCGCGGCGCGAAGCCGAACGCAGTCAGCGAGATGGGCACCTCGACCCGGGTCATGGAAGGGTTGGCGGGGACGGGTCAGGTCCGGTGGGGGAAGAGGCGCCTCACCGGCGGCCCCGGCGATACCACTCGTAGATCTCCTCGCCGGTGGTGAACCACACGCCGGGCTTCTTGCGCATGTAGTCGTAGACGGCCTCGAAGTACTTGATGCGGTGCGGGACGCCGGAGATATACGGATGCACCGCCAGCGCCATCACCCGCGGGTTCCGGGCCCCCTCGGCGTAGAGCCGGTCGAACTGGTCGCGCGCCCGCTGCAGCCACTCGCCGGAGGTATGGTGCTGGATCACCATCATCGGGATGTCGTTCAGCTCGAGCGTGTAGGGCACCGAGACGAGCGGCCCCGACTTCGTCCGGATCTCGTAGGGCTGGTCGTCGTTGACCCAGTCGGAGACGTACTCGATCCCCTCGGCGGCCAGGTAGTCGAGCGTCTCCCACGTCTCGGTGAGCCCGGGCCCGAGCCAGCCCTTCGGCTTCTTGCCGGTGAACTTCTGCAGCAGCTCGATGGACTGCCGGATGGCCGCGGGCTGATCGGGCAGGAGGTGCATCGCGCCCTGGATCACTCCATGGGCCATGAATTCCCAGCCCGCGTCCAGCATGGCGCGGGCCACCGGCTCGTAGGATTCCACCACGTGGGCGTTGATCGAGGTGGTGGCGCGGATCTTCCTCTTGTTGAGCGCGGCCAGCAGCCGCCAGAACCCCACCCGCATCCCGTAGTCGTGCCAGGCCCAGTTGGGCACGTCCGGCACGGTGGCCACCCCCTGGGGCGCGGTCAGGTACTGGCGCGCCATCGCCTTCTCGATGTCCCACTCCTCGATGTTGACGATGGTCCACACCGCGATGCGGGCGCCCTTCGGCAGGGACCACGGCGGGCGGGCGGCGATGGGCGAGTAGTCGAAGCGGTCGCGGGGTAGCTTCACGGATTCCCCTCCCTCGCGGAGTGTACGGCAACCCGCAGCGCACAGCCACCGCCGGCTGGGGGACGCGTGCCTGATGCGCGGGGCACTGATCGGGCCTCGCTGCACGGCCCGCTGTGAAGCCGACTCCCCTCGATCCCGGTGAGCCGCGCCAAGCTGCCGCCGCGCTTGCGAGAGCGATCGCCAGGTCCCATGGCACGCGCGGTGCTTGTCTCCGGGGCGTGCGCATCATCTCGGGGCTTCTGTACTTCTTCCTCCTGAGCGCCTCGGCCGTCGCGACGAGCGAGGCCGGGACCGTTCGCCACGTGAACCGCACGGACGGCACCTGCGCGGGGCTCTCGCCGTGCTACGGCAGCATCCAGGCCGCGGTGAACGTCGCGCAGCCAGGCGACACCGTCCGGATCCAGCCCGGCATCTACGTCGAGCAGGTGAGCGTGGTCGCGAAGAACGCCGGGGCCACGACCCCGGCGAGTCGGATCGTGATCGAGGCCGATCCAGCCGCGCCCGTCGGGACCGTGGTCCTGCACGGGCCGATCGGCCAGTGCACGAACGGGCATGCCCTCCGCATCCAGCAATCGCGCTTCATCACCGTTCGCGGGTTGACCATCACCGGGGCCGGCGGCGCCGCGATCGCGCTGGGCGGAAACGGCGGCCCCAACCTCGCGGTCCAGATCGAGCGCAATCGCATCGTGGGCAATGGTGGCCCCGGCTGCGACGGCGGCATCACCATCGCCGCCGGCAATGTCGGCACCGTGATCGTGAACAACGTGATTGCCGCCAATGGACGGAACGGCATCGCCACGGTGGACGGAGAGGGGGGCCTGCACGCCCTCGTCCAGAACACCATTCACGGCAATGGCTGGAACGGGGTGAGCGCGACCCGCGGGCACGTCTTCCTCGTGGTCAACAACGCCATCACCGGCAACGGCACGCAGACCGGCTCCACCGGCGGGCGGGTGGGAGTGCGGCGAGAGCCGGCCCCCCTGCCTCTGGCCATCGTGCTGCGGAACAACCTGATCTGCGGCAATCGGCTCGGCGAGATCGCCGGACCGGTGCTGGACCGGACGGATGGCGCCAATCTCACGCCGACGGGCGCGGAGGGGCCCGGCGTGACCGCGAGCCCGGGATGTGCCGATCCCGCGCGCCTCTATCGAGGCCTGGCGGGGGCCGACCACGCGCCGAGCACACTCGACGACGACCCGACGCCGGCTCCGGCGTCCCCGCTGATCGACCGGGGCCTCGATCCGCGCACGCTGCTGACCCCGGACCTCAACGCGCGGTTCGAGGCGGACTACTTCGATGAATCCGTGCGCCCATTCGCCGGGAGCGCGGGTGGCAGCGCGCGCTTCGACATCGGCGCGGCGGAAGCCCGGCGTGACGCGCAGCCGCCCACGGTGGGGTTCCAGGCCCCGGCCGTCAATGCCCATTTGGGGGGTGCCGTCACGGTACAGGCGCAGGCCACGGACACGGGTGGGGCGGTGGCCGCGATCACGCTGCTCGTCGATGGCCAGCAGCTCCCCGCGTCCTTGAGCCCCGGTCCTCCGGCGGCCGCGATCATCGCCACGGCGCCTTGGGATACGGCCACCGCGGCCGACGGTATCCACACGCTGACGGTAGCCGCCACCGACCAGGCCCAGAACGCGGCGACGGCGACGCGCACCGTGATCGTGGACAATACGCCGCCGGATACGCAGATCACCGAGGGGCCCACCGACACGATCAGCGGTCCCAGCACGACCTTCACGTTCGCGGGGACGGACAACCTGAGCCCCGCCGCCGGTCTCGTGTTCGCCTGGCGGCTCGACAGCGGCGCGTTCACCCCCTTCGGCCCGGCGACCAGCGTGTCCCTGTCTGACCCCGGCGCCGGATCGCACACCTTCGAGGTGAGGGCGCGCGACCAGGCCGGGAACGAGGACCCGACGACGGCGCGTCGGAGCTTCGCGGTCGCGGGCGGCCCGGCGGTGACGATCACGGAACCGGTGGCCGGGACCACCGTTCCTTCGGGAGTCCTGCTCGTTCGTGGTACGGTCGCTCCTGGTGGCATCGCGGTCGGTGTCACCGTCAATGGGGTCGTGGCGGCGCGCGAGGGTAGCTCGTTCGCCGCGATGGTGCCGGTGACGGCACCGTCGATCACGCTCACGGCCGTGGCCACGACCGAGTCGGGCGGCACGGCCACCCACGTCGTCACGGTGGCGGTGTCCGGCCTGGGCGAGAACGTCCTGGCGCTCCGCGCCCATCCTGAGACGGGAGGCGTGCCGCTGACGACATCGTTCTCACTGCTCGGCGGGCCCGTCCCCGCGCGCATCGAGCTCGACTTCGATGGGGACGGGCAGCTCGACCTCGACGGGCCGGCGCTCGACGGCCAGACGTTCACCTATCCCACGCCCGGCGTCTTCTTCCCTCGTGTTCGAGTCGTCGATGCGCAGGGGGCGGCGGCTACCGCGACCACCGTGGTGCAGGTTCTCGAGGCGGCCGCCCTCGAAGTCCTGCTCCAGGCGAGATGGACCGCGCTTCGCGATGCGCTCAGCCGCAACGACGTGACCGCGGCCGTCGGGCTCATCGCGGGGGGATCCCGGGACGCCTATCGTGACCAGTTCACCGCCCTGGCCGGAGTCGGGGCATTGGCCCAGGTGGCGGCCGACCTCGGCGCCATCACCGCGGTCAGAGTGCTGGACCGGGCGGCCGAGTATGAGCTCCGAGCCGTCCAGCGCGGGGTTCTCTACTCCTTCCACGTCCTCTTCGTGGTCGATACGGACGGGGTATGGCGACTGCGGGTGTTCTGATCGGCATCGGCGTGGCGGCGTTGCTGGCCGGCGCCGGGAGTGTCTCGGCTCAGGACGAGGACGCGCCCCTGCGGCCGTCGATCGAGTCCTATCGTGGCGTGGTGATGGATGAGAAGACGGGCCGGCCGTTGCCCTCCGCCGCGGTGATCATTCTGTGGCAGCGTCTCGACGACCAGGTCCAGGGGCTGCGCCGTCTGTCCGGAGCGCGCGAGACGTTCACGAACGAGCAGGGCGAGTTCGTGCACGACGTGGGGCCCGTGGAGGGCCGCCTGGCACCCCGCACCTTCGCCCCGCGTATCGTGATCTTCCGGCCCGGCTACGCGCCCCTCCCGGCCCAGCCGCAGCTCTTCCCTCCCGGCGTCGCCGCGAGCCGGTTCGCGGGCTCGGGCGCCGTCGTGCGCCTCGCTCCGGTCGCGGACTACGAGGATCGAGCCGAGGCGTTCAATACGTTCGTCGCGATGCTCAGCGCCGCGCAGCTCTTTCCGCCGACGGAGCTGCCCGAGACGTGGGATCTGATCCGCTTCGAGCTGGAGCGCCTCGGTGCACGGCCCGCGAGGCCGGCGACCCCGGGCGGCCGATGAGCATCTGGGTCGGGCTGGTCGCGCTGTGCGGGGTCCTCGTCGCGACTGGTTCTCTGGTCGCGCGGGCGCAGGACACCGACCTGTGGGACCGCTACCTGGACCGACCGCGAGGGCCGTACAGAGCGCAGGTAGTCGACGCCGACACCAAGGCGCCGTTGGTTGGTGCCGTGTTGGTGGCGCTGTGGCGAAGGGATCGTGTTTATCCGTTTCACTCGGTATCTGAGAACTATGCGGTCCGCGAGGTGATCACGGATTTAGAAGGGCGGTTCTTCCTGGATGCGAAGGATGTGGAGCAGGAAGCACCTCGCCGAACCAACCGGCCCGAATTCCTGATCTTTCTTCCGGGCTATGGGGCGTTTCCTGGTCTTCAGAGATCGCCGCGGGGGTTTACTGGCGGGATCTTCGAGCGCCCGGAAACGGTCATCGAGCTGCCTCGTCTTGAAGGGCGAGAAGAGCGCCGGAGGCAGCTGATGACCATCGGGCCCCATAGCTTTTCCGAGACGCCCTTTAAGGATCTACCGGAGTTGATGCGCAGGCTCAACGAGGAAAGTGTTGCGATCGGAGTGAGTCAATACCCCAGACCGGAGAAGTAGCGATGCGACAGATACAGACCTTACTGGCAGTGGGGTTCCTCTTCCTTCCGTTCACCGCAGGTGCATATGAGACCCCGACGCACAAGGCGATCACCGAAGCAGCAGGCACGGCCTCGATGGTAGACCAGGTTCTCAGGGAGAGCCTGGGGCTGAGTGACGGGCTAACGTCCAGCATCGGTGGTCAGCGACTAGTTGAGTGGCTTGCGGAAGGTTCACGACGTGAGGACAGTGCTCTCCGCTTCCTAAGTCACTTCCACGACCCGCTTGCAGACTGGTCTGCGGCAGGTCTACTGGGCGGCGTTGGCCAGTCATCTATTCTATGGGGGCAGAACACCAGCCTCTCGGGCTGGTCGTGGCAAGACGTGCGTAACGCCTACTTCGCGGCGCTGACGAGCCAGCCTCGATCGGACCGTGAAGGCAACCTTACGCGAGCTTTCGAAGGCCTAGGGAGGCAGGTTCATCTCGTCCAGGATGCTGCTTCACCGGCTCACACGCGGAACGACCCTCACGCCCTGTACAACTACGAATCGCTTGTCGACCAGGTGCGCCGCTCCGACGGAGAAGCGTTTTCCGCGTGGCTGGCCGGCTCGCCCGACACCCCAGGGGTCCCCGATCCCGGCTGGCGCGTGCTCGACGGTAATCCGCTGGCCCCCGTCGCGACCGCGCGACTGGTCGACGCCGACCGGTATGTCGGCAGCAACCCCGCGACCACCACCGCGGCGCTCATCGGACTGGCTGAGTATACCAACGCGAACTTCCTCAGCGAGGACCGGATCTTCACCGAGAACGAGGTCGACCCGCTGAAGCGGTTCCCGCATCCGAGCCGTGCCAGCGTGACGGAGCAGGACTTCGACGTCCAGGTCGGCAGTGCCACCGTCAAGCGCCGCTACTTCGTGAAGAGCGCGGGCGGCGCCACTGGCTATCGCCTGGCCACCGTCGGGTTTCTGCGCGAGTATCAGCAGCGCTTCAATCTGGACTGGACGAGGTTCCGTGAGAGCCCGGCTCTGGATGAAGGGGTCTACCGCGACTATGCCGAGCGGCTGGTTCCGCGGGCGGTGGCCTATTCGACCGCGCTCCTGGACTACTTCTTCCGGGGTCGGGCGGGCGCATTCGGTGACGACCTGTCGGTGAGCCTCCAGAACTTCAGCGATGACGAAGCGATGGACGGGACATTTGCCCTTTACTACGATGACGCGAGCGAGATACGGCGCCCGGTGCCGGGCGCGACGTGGGTGAGAGCCCTGGCGCCGGGCGAGGCTCTGGACGGCTTGCAAGTGGCAGCCCCCACGAACCCGCCCGCGAGGGACCCCGGCATCTACATGCTCGTGTTCCGGGGCATGCTGGGCAGTGAAGCGGAAGCGGTGGTTGGCACGCAGGTCATGATCGAGTCGGTGATTCTTCCCCGTCTGATCAAGCGAAAGGATGGGACACCGATCCCCGGGCGCATGGTCCAGGCCATCGACGTCCAGAGTGGAGAGGTTCTCTCTTCTGGTTTTACCGACGAGGAAGGTAGGACCCGGCTGAGCTGGAAGCCGGGGCGGACGGCGCTCTTCATCCCGGCGGTCAATCTGTTCCCGATGTACTGGGCCGGAGGGAGCACCTTCTCGAGTGGGCTCGAGGGAGCAAGAATGGTTCAAACCGCCGACCGTGACGCGCAAGGGCAGGTGACGATCCTGATCCCGGTGATATCCGCCGACTGGCCGGAGCGCATCGAGGCTTGTACGGAACAACAAGTGTTCTCGCACGCCCCGGACGGCTTCTTCCAGCAAAGCGTTCTAGTGGGCGACGGGCTGCTCGACCTCGTCAGCGTCCTCTACGACGTCAATCTCATCACGTTCATCCGTGGAGACAACGGACAGCAAACAACCTTGTGTGGCGGCCTGGGCTCGACCTTTTGCGTCGATCCGGCGGCCGGCTTCGTCGCGGAAGATGTGAATCGCGTGGGGCAAGTCGTTGGCGAGCTGATTCGTGATATGCGATCGACTCACTACCGTCAGATCACCGATACGAGCCTCTTTCCGATCGGTCCGCCCACGTGCCTGAACCAGTACGAAGAGGTGGAGGTGGTTCCAGTCACGGTAGCGGAACGCTAGCCGGCGGCCCCGGCGCTCGGTTGACGCGCCGGGCCGGCCATCCTAGGATGACCGGCACCCGTGACGCGCCCGACGAGTCGATCCGTGCTAGTCAGCCTGCTCGTCGCGGGCATCCTCCTGTCGTCGGGCGCGTCGCTTGCCGCACAACTGCCAGATCGGCCGCCTCCCACCGGGTTCGCCTCGGTCAACGGCACCAGCGGTGGCCGCACCATCGCCGGCACCTTCACCGGCAACGCCCGTTCCGCCGCCGTGGTCCTGGGCGGCATGCTGGGCGCCCTCCGCAGCTACTTCGACGGCGCGCCGGTCGTCTCGGGCGCCGTCGGCGACGCCGGCGACCGCGGCATCATGGCCTTCTTCGACGCGCGTCTCCAGGGCACGGCGGTGCGTGGCGTGGCCCTGGTCCAGCTCAACGATGGCGGCGGGGGCGGCGTCGCCATCATCTTCGACCGGCCCGCGGACATCGGCCGCTCCTTCCCGGCCATGGCCCGCCAGCTCGGCGGCGTGCCGGTGCCCGGCGGCCATCCGGCCCAGCGCTCGGTGGCGCTTCAGCAGCAGACCACGCCCGACGGCAAGGCCGCCATCGGGGTGCCGCCGGGCTGGCGCATCACCGGCTGGGGGAACGGCGCGGTGGACGTGGCGGGCCCGCAGGGCCAGCGCGTGGACGTGGGCATCTATCTGCCGATCATGGTCCAGCCCACCTTCGTGGGCCCCGTGGCCGGCGCGATCTACCTGCCCTTCATCGCCGACCCGGCGGTGGCGGTGCGCGTGGTGAGCGAGGCGCAGTCGCGCCAGGCCGTCGCCGGGGACGGGCAGGGGGCGACCAACATCGAGGTGCTGGAGCGCTACAACACCCCGCCGCCCGCCGGCGCGGGCCAGGCCGCGTACCTCTTCGCGCGCTCGCGCATCGGCGGCCGGCCGCACTACCACTTCGCTCTCGTGAACACGGCGCCGATCGACGGCAACACCTGGGCCTATTACTACTCCACGGTGGGCGCGCCCGACGGCGTCTTCCAGCGCGACTTCGCGCTCATGCTGGGCGTGTGGCGCTCGTGGTCGCTCAACCAGCAGATGCTGCGCGACCGCCTGCAGGCCGCCGCCACCAAGATGCGCCAGACCGGCGAGATCCTGCACAGCGCCGCGCGCGGGCAGAGCGAGGCCTACGACCGCGCCAACAAGGGCTTCAGCTACTACATCCGCGGCGTCGAGGTGCTCGAGCACAGCCCGTCGGGCCGGCGCGGCAACTTCGACCGCGACTTCGCCGACGCGGTGGTGAAGGCCGACCCGACCAAGTTCCGTCTGGTGGACCCGAGCCGATACCGGACGACGGACTAGGAACAGGCAGATCGCGCCGCACCCCTTGTGCGCCGATCCAGTCACCCTTAGGAGGCCCTCCCATGGTGCGAAGTCGGATCCGGATCCTCTCGGCCCTGATCCTCGGCGTGCTCGGGTGCGCGCCGCAAGGCCACTATCGCTCCGGGCCGGACGCGACCGAGATCGTGGCCGCCGATCAGGCGCTGTGTCCCGAGCTGGACGCGCCGTCGACTCATCGGATTCCCATCGCCTACGTGGAGATCGACGAGCAGGGGTTCTTCCAGGAGCGCGGCCAGCTCGAGCAGGCGATCGCGCTCGCCACGCGGCCGGGAAAGCCCAAGTACGTGGTCGTCTTCGTTCACGGATGGTTCCACAGCGCCGGTCGCGAGGACGAGCACGTCGCGCGGTTCAAGTGCGCGCTCAACAATCTCCAGAGCATTGATGGTAATGCCGGGGAGGAAGTGGTCGGCGTGTACGTCGGCTGGCGGGGCAAGTCGTGGACTCTGCCGGGGCTCAAGCTGGCGACCTTCTGGGATCGCAAGAACACCAGCGACGAGATCGGGCGCGGCTCCCTGGTGGAGTTCTTGACCCGGCTGGAGCGGGCGGTGAAGCCAACCGCCGAAAGCCCCAACAAGCTGATGCTCGTGGGCCACAGCTTTGGCGCGTCGGTGGTGTTCAACGCCATGGGGCCGATCCTCATGGAGCGCTTCGTGCTGGATGCCGCGCGGCTCGCCTCGGAGAAGGCGGCCCCCGGCCATTCGCAATCGAAGGCCGGGCTGGTGTCCGGGTACGGCGATCTGGTCGTCCTGGTGAATCCGGCCATCGAGGCGACGCGCATCATGCCGTTCTACAGCATGCTGAACGAGTACACGTCGAAGCAGCGCGATCTCCTGGCCCCCGGGCAGCCCCCCCGCCTGGTGATCCTGTCCTCCGAGGGCGACGATGCCACCCGGCGGACGTTCCCGGCGGCCCGGGTCTTCTCGACGCTGCTGGAATCGTACCTGGATCGAGACCTCGTCACGCCCTACGGCACGGCCATCAAGCTGAGCCAGCGTCACCTCGACTGGCAAACCATGGGCAACGTCGACGAGCTGCAGACGCACTGGCCGCTCAAGGAAACGCAGAAGTGGAGCGGCAAGTGCCCTCCCAACGACCCCGACTGGTTGATGCGAGCGATCGAAGCCCGGAGGGCCGAGCAGCGGGAAAAGGGCCAGGACGACACCGGGGCCGGGTGGTGGCGAGTCTTCGGAGGCTCCACGATCGAGGTCGCGCATCGGGGAGCCACCACCCCGTCGAACCCGCTCTGGATCATGGCGGTCGGGACGAACCTGATCGAGAACCACAGCAACATTTCCAATCCGGTGATGATCTGCTTCCTGGACGAGTTGCTCGGAGATCCGAAGGCGGTGAAGCGGGAAGGAGAGCGCCACCAGCGGGAGCGGGGCAAGTGACGCTTCGGGCGAGCGGCCCGGCGCGATAGCCGGCCCGTCCCTCGAGGCCTGATCCCGGCTCGACTCCGGGGCGCGGGCCGGGCATTCTGGCGGATGTGATCCGCGGCGCCCCGTGGATGGACCGGTCGACCGCGCGCGGCATCCTCGCCCAGGCGCGGCCGATCTTCGTCGGCCAGGTCGCGGTGATGCTGTACGCGGTCGTGGACACCGTGCTGACCGGGCACGCTTCGGCCACCGACCTGGCCGCGATGGGGCTGGGCGCCGGCGTCTACTCGAGCGTCTTCGTGACCCTGCTGGGCGCGATCAACGCGCTCAACCCGATCATCGCCCAGCACCACGGTGGCCGGCGCCCCATCGCCATCGGCGTGAGCTACGTGCAGGGGCTCTGGCTGGCGCTGCTGCTCTCGGTCGGCGGCGGCCTCTTTCTCGCGTTTCCCGGGCCATGGCTCGCCTGGCTGCACGCGCCGCCCGCGGTCGAGACGCTGGTGACGGGGTACCTGCGCGTCATCAGCCTGGCCCTGCCCGCCTCCCTGATGTTCCGGGCGATCTGCGGGCTGAACATCGCGGTGGCGCGCCCGCAGGTCGTGATGCGGATGCAGGTCGCGGGCCTGGCGCTCAAGGTGCTGCTGAGCTATGGCCTGATCTTCGGCGCGCTCGGCCTGCCCCGGCTGGGCGCGGTCGGCGGCGCGCTGGCGACGGTCATCGTCTTCTGGCTCCTGCTCGGCGCGGGCTGGGCGCATACGCGCCTCGATTCGTTCTACCGCGGCTTCGAGATCCGCCGGGCGGGGCCCCGGTGGGACGCCCTCCGCGAGCTGATGGCGCTCGGCATCCCGATGGGCCTCTCCTACGCGATCGAGGCGACGTCGTTCACCTTCATCACCTTGCTCGTGGCGCGGCTCGGCACCAGCGTGATGGGCGGCCACCAGGTCGTGGCCAACCTCGCGGCCCTCTGCTTCATGGTGCCGCTCTCGCTCGCCGTCGCCACCGCCACCCTCACCGCCCACGCGATCGGCGCCGAGGACGGCCCGCGGGCCCGGCGCACCGCGGCCACCGGGATCCGGATCGCGGTGGTCGCCTCGGCGTCGCTCGCGCTCGCGCTGTGGGCGCTGCGCGAGGCCATCGTGCGGGTCTACACGAGCGACGCGGCGGTGGCCGCGGTGGCTCTGACCTTGATCCCGTACCTGGCCGCCTTTCACGTGTTCGACGCGCTGCAGACCGCGGTCGGCTTCGTGCTGCGCGCGCACAAGCGCGCGGTGGCCCCCACCGTGGTCTACGCGCTGACCCTCTGGGGCGTCGGGCTCGTCGGCGGCTATCACGTCGCCTTCCGCGGGCTCTGGGGCCCGCCGCGCGGCGTCGCCGGCATGTGGCTGATGCAGTCGGTGGGGCTCGCGCTGGCCGGGCTGCTCCTGCTCGGCTTCTATTTCTGGCTGCTGCGGGCACAGGAGCGGGTGCATTCTCCGGCCGCGCAGCCATAGCGCGGATCATTCACGAACGGGCGCCCCACCCCCACCCCGACCCTCTCCCACGCAGGAGGGAGAGGGAGCCGGTTGGTGATACCTCTCCCCCCCGAGGGGGAGAGGGCAGGGTGAGGGGGGGGGCAGGGTGAGGGGGCGGCCTCCCTGCCGACCGGGCTAGCGCCGCACCAGCGCGTCGAGGACCGTGACGCCCTCGCCGCGCCGGCCCACCAGGACCGGGTTCAGGTCGATCTCGGTCACGACACGGGCCAGGCTGCGCGCGGCGGTGCCCAGCCGCTGCAGGAGATCGATAGCGGCGGGCAGGTCGAGCGGGGTGCTGCCGCGCGTGCCGTCCCAGAGGGGGCCGATGCGCAGGCCCCGGAGAGCCTCCTCGGCGGCGGCCCCGTCCGCTCCGCCAGCTCGCGCAACCGGTTCTGGGCGACGCGCCCGGCCTCGCCCACCTCGGCGAAGCCGCTGCTGAACACGATGGCCGCGCGCGCGCCCTTGGCCGCGGCGGCCTCCAGCGACTCCAGCACGCGCTCGGCGGGCACCACCACGATCGCCAGGTCGACATGCTCCGGGATCGCGGCGAGCGAGGGGAAGGCGGGGAGCCCCTGCACGGTCGCGCGCGCGGGATTCACCGGGAATACGCGGCCCGCATAGCCGTGGCGCAGGAGGAAGGCGAGCGGCCGCCCGCCGATCTTGACCGGATCGTCGGAAGCGCCCACGACGGCGATGGCGCGAGGCCGGAAGACGGCGCTGAGCCCGCTCACGACGCGAAAGTATAGCGTATGATCGGGCGCAGGCATGGCGCGCTGGGACCGCCGATTCGCGCTCGTCGTCGCGGTGAGCCTCGCGGTGGTGGTGGGCCTGGGGGCGGGCCTCGCGGCCGAGGTGGGCCGGCCCTATCCGGGCTTCTTCTTCGCCATCGACTACCACATCGTGCCGGTCGAGCCGGCGGCCCGGGCGGCCGGCCTGCGATCGGGCGACCGCGTCGTCGGCGTGGACAGGCAATCGCCGCTCGCTCTCATGGCTCGCGTGCGGGCGGCGGCGGGGCCCGTCCACTACGAGGTCGAGCGCGACGGCCGGCGGTTCGCGGTGGATCTGGCCCCCCAGCCGTTCACGTGGGCCACCGTCTTCGGTCACTTCGCGGGCTATTTCCTCGTCTCGGCCATCATGCTGGTGGTGGGGGTGGCCGTCTACCTCCAGAATCCCGCCGCGTCGCCCAACCGGCGCTTCCTCGTCTACATGTGTCTCTGGGCCGTGTCGAACGTGGCGGTGCCGGATGCGACCCTCGGCTTCCGCAAGTACGGCGCCGCCCTCGTCGGGTTCGTGCCGATGCTCCTGACGGTGCACGGATGGATTCTCTTCCTCACCTATCCGGTGAACCCGGCTCGCGAGGCGTGGCTCGATCGGCATCGGATCATCCCCGCGCTGTACCGGGCCGCGGTGGCGGTGGGGATCGCGCTGTCGCTGCTCTTCGGCGTGGTCTACGTGTTCGCCCCGGAACGGTTCGTGGACGGCTGGCTCTATCCGGCCGCGCTCGGGTTCCAGCTCACCCTGGCCGCCGTCTCGTTCCCGATCAAGATCGCCGCGCTGCTCGACACCCGGCGCCGCGCGGTCTCCCCGCTGGTCAACCAGCAGACGGGCGTGCTCCTGCTCGGCATCGGTCTGGGACTCGGCTGCTGGCTCACGCTGATGCTGGGGCCGCTCTCCTTCCTCTACGAGGGGCCGGTGGACCCCCAGGTGGGCTCGGCGCTGGTGCTGCTCTACCCGGCCGCGATCGCCTACGCCACCGTGCGCTATCGCCTCTTCGACGCCACCGTCGTGATCCGGCGGTCGGTGATCTACACCGGGCTGGCCGGCCTGATCACCGGCGCCTACGCCTTGCTCCTGGCGGGAGCCAACGCGCTCCTGGCCCAGGCCGACCTCACGCGCTCGCCCTGGTTCTCGGCCGGCTTCATGTTCGTGGTGGCGCTGCTCTTCAATCCCCTGCGCGAGCGGGTGCGGCGGGCGGTGGACCGCACGTTCTTCCGCGAGCGCTACGACTACGCGCAGGCGATGCGCACGCTGGCCCGCTCCATGTCGAGCCTGCTCGATCTCGACGAGATCACCCGGCGCCTCACCGGCACCATCGAGTCGTCCATGCACGTGCGGGCCGCGCGCCTGCTCGTGGACGGCTTCCCGCATGACGTCCTGACCGCGCTCGAGATCGTCCCGGGCGCGCTGTCGCGTTACCAGCTCGCCGCCGATCCGCGCTTCGGCGGCGACGGCGGCGCGGCGCTCGGCGCCTACCAGGCGCTGGGCGCGGAGGTGGTGGTGCCGCTGCGCTTCCAGGCGCAGTTGCGCGGTCTGCTGGTCCTGGGGCCCAAGCGCTCGGAGGCCGCCTACACCGGCGAGGACCTCGAGATGCTGGAGGCGCTGGCCGACCAGGCCGCGGTGGCGGTGGCCAACGCGGAGGCGCACCGGCAGGTCCTCGACTACGCCCAGCAGCTCGAGCGCAGCCTGCTCATCCGCGGCAGCCTCGCCAAGTTCGTGCCGCGCCGGGTGCGCCAGCTCATCGAGGAAGCGCCGGAGGCCCCGTCGCTCGACAAGCGAGAGACCGACGTCAGCGTCCTCTTCGCCGACATCAGCGGCTACACGCGGCTGTCCTCGCGCCTTCAGCCCGACGATCTGGGGTCACTCGTCGAGCGCTACTTCGGCGCTTTCCTCGACGAGATCGTCAAGCACGGCGGCGACGTGAACGAGACGGCGGGCGACGGGCTCATGGTGATCTTCCACGAGGGCGAGCACGCGCGCGCCGCGGTGGAGGCGGCGCGGGCCATCCACCGGCGGGCCGCCGAGATCGGGGCCGAGCTGGCCGACCGCTTCGAGCCGGTGGCCATGCACGTGGGGGTCAATACCGGGCCCGCCCTGCTGGGCGCGACCAAGATCGAGGGCAGCGCGGGGACCCGCTGGACCTACACCGCCTCCGGCATGACCACGAACATCGCGGCGCGGCTGGCCGCGCAGGCGGGCGACGGCGAGATCGTGCTCAGCGAGGCGACGCAGACGCGGCTCGGAGCCGACCTGCCGGTGGAGGACCTGGGCGTGCGGGAGCTGAAGAACGTGGAGACGCCGATGCGGCTGTTCCGGCTGCGGTAGGGGTTGCTACCCCCCTCACCCTGCCCTCTCCCCAAAGGGGAGAGGGGGATCAGCGCGAGATCGTCAGGCGCTCGCGGCCGTAGTGGTCGTCGTCGACCCAGGGGCGGCCCTCGGCGAAGCGGGCGGCGCGGAACGGGGTCAGATCGACGGTGCGCGGCTTGCCTTCGAGGACCCACTCGGCCAAGCACTTGCCGATGGCGGGGGAGGTCTTGAAGGACGTGCCGGAGTCGCCGAGCATCACGTAGAGGCCGGGGACCGCCGGGATCTGGTCGATGATCGGGCGGCCGTCGGGGCTCATCATGATCATGCCGGCCCAACCGCCGCGCATCGTCGAGTCGGCGAAGAGGGGCAGCCGGTGGCCGAGCCGATCGCGGCAGAGCGCCACGTAACCCTCGTCCACGCCCTCGTGCAGCTTGTCCGGGTCGCCGCCGTAGGCCGCGCCCAGCTCGACGCCGATCAGCGTGAGGCTGCCGTCCACCGGCCGGATCCACGCCTTCTGGCCCGCGTCGATCACCACCGGGTGCTTGCGGGTGAGGGCGGCGGGCCAGCGGAAGAGCGAGACCTGGATGCGGAAGGGCTGGAGACCGAAGTCGAGTCCGAGCGGATCGAGCAGCGGCTGGCCCCAGGCTCCGGGCACCAGCACGACCACCGGGGCTTCCACGCGGCCGCCCGCGGTCTCGACGCCGGTGACGCGGCCCCGCTCGGCCAGGATCCGGGTGACGTGGCAGCCGGTCTCGACGGTGACGCCCAGGCGCTCCGCGGCCGCCGCGAAGGCGAAGGCGGTGGCGTTCGGGTCGGCATAGCCCGAGCCGGCCTCCCAGGCGGCGGCGCCGACGTCGTCCATCCGGCATTCGGGGAAGAGCGCGCGGACGTCGTCGCGCGAAACTTCTCGAGTGTCGATGCCGAGGCGCTGCTGGCGGGCCAGGTTGCGGCGCAGCGCGGCTTCGTAGCCGGGCGGCACGAGCTGGAGGAAGCCGGGCGCCTCGAAGCCGCAGTCGCCGCCGACGATGGAGGAGAACTCGCGGAAGATCTTGAGGCTCTCGATGGCCAGGCGCGACTCGTGCTCGTTGGTGTAGTGCATGCGCACGAGCGCGCCGGACTTGCCGGTGGCCCCAGGCGGCCAGGTGGCGGCGCTCGAGCAGCCGGACGTTCTTGGCGCCCATGCTGGCCAGGTGAAACGCGGTGCTCGTGCCGTTCGCCCCGCCGCCGATGATGACGATGTCCGCAGTCGCGCTCATGGCGTTGGATTCTGTCATGTTTGGCGCTGGTTCGCCACCGGCGGCCCGGCTTGACAGGGTGGGGGGAAACCCCTATAAATGACGGACTGTAAACAGCTTTCGATCGATGTCGCTCAAACCGAGGAGGAGCAACCACCATGGAATTGACCCGACGTGACCTGCTCAAGGGAGCGGCCGCCCTCGGCGCCGCGGCCAGCGTGCCCCTGACCGCAGGCGGCCCGGCCCAGGCCCAGACCACCCAGAAGAAAGAGCTGGTGGTCGCCCAGGGCGGCGACATCTCGAAGTTCGACCCGCACTTCAGCACCTCCTCCAACGACATCCGGATCTCGTTCAACCTCTTCGACAACCTGGTCAGCCGGCATCCGGACGGCAAGCTCCATCCGGGCCTGGCCACCGAGTGGAAGACGCAGGGGCCGACCGCCTGGGCGTTCAAGCTGCGCCAGGGCGTGAAGTGGCACAACGGCGACCCGTTCAGCTCGGCGGACGCCAAGTTCAGCCTGGAGCGCACGTGGGATCCGAACGTGAAGACCCGCGTGAACACCGTGTTCACCACCATCGACCGCATCGAGGCGCCGGACGCGGTGACGCTGATCATCCACACCAAGAAGCCGGACCCGCTGCTGCCGGCGCGCCTGGCGTTCTACGGCGGCCAGATCGTCCCCAAGAAGTACCTGGAAGCGGTGGGCGGCGACACCTTCAACGCCAAGCCGGTGGGAACGGGACCGGTGCAGTTCGTGTCGTGGACCAAGGACGACAAGGTGGTGCTGGACGCGAACCCCGGCTACTGGGGCGGTCGGATCAACGTGGACCGCGTCGTCGTCCGCGCGATCCCGGAGATGGCGCCGCGGATCGCAGCCCTGCTCAAGGGCGAGGTGGACGTGATCACCCAACTCCCGCCCGACCAGGGGGAGCGGGTCAACGCCAACGCCTCCACCCGCGTCTCGGGCGCGCTCTACGCCGGGCTCTACGTGCTCGCGGTCAACAGCAAGGTCCCGCCGCTCGACAATCCGCTCGTCAAGCAGGCGCTGTCCCTGGGCATCGACCGCCCGGCCATCGTCAAGGAGCTGTGGAGGGCACGCGGCATCGTCCCCAGCGGCCCCATCGCCAAGGGCGACAACCACTTCGATGCTTCACTGCCGCCGCTGGCCTACAACCCCAAGGAAGCGCGGGAGCGGCTCAAGAAGGCCGGATACAAGAACGAGGAGATCGTCATCGAGACCACCTCGGGCTACACCGCCAACGACAAGCCCATGTCCGAGGCGATCGCCGCGATGTGGAAAGACGTGGGGGTGAACGCCAAGGTCGAGATCGTCGAGTACTCGGTCCGCGCCCAGAAGAATCGCGACCGGAGCTTCAAGGGCCTCTGGTGGTCGGATCCCACGTCCACCCTCGGCGATCCGGACGGCATGATGTGGCGGCTCCTGGCTCCGGGCGGGCCGCAGGACTACTGGCGTAACGCGAAGTTCGACGAGCTGGGCGAGGCGGCCCGCTTCTCGATCGACGAGAAGTTCCGCGGGCAGGCCTACAAGGACATGACGAAGGTCTTCCTCGAGCACTTCCCGTGGCTGCCGGTCATCCAGCCCTACGAGGACTACGGGCTGCAGAAGTACGTGGACTGGACGCCGAACCCGAACCAGCAGTTCGAGATCCGCCGCTTCAACCTCAAGCTGCGCCGCGCGTAAGTCCGGCCCCCTCACCCTGCCCTCTCCCCGATGGGGAGAGGGTGGGGAAGAGGGAGAGCTTCAGTCATGCGCGGGTTCCTCCCGTTCCTCGGTCACCGGCTCTTCCGCGCCTTCATCGCGCTCTGGCTCGTGTCGACGGTGGTCTTCGTCGTCATGCGCCTGTCCGGTGATCCGGTCCCGCTGCTGCTGCCGCCCGACGCGCCGCGCAGCGAGATCTTCCGGGTGCGGGCCGAGCTGGGGCTCGATCGTCCGCTGCCGGTGCAGTACGCGGTGTTCCTCGCCAACCTGGCCCGCGGCGACTTCGGCCGCTCCATCCACTTCCGCGAGCCGGCCTTCAACGTGGTCCGCGGCTACCTGGCCGCCACCCTCGAGCTGGGGCTCACCGCGTTTGTCCTGGCCACGCTGGTGGCGGTGCCCGTCGGGCTCTTCTCCGCGATGCGGCGGAACACCGCGGTGGACCACGCCGCGATGGGGCTGGCCCTGATCGGGCAATCCGCCCCCACCTTCTTCCTGGGCATCCTGTTCATCCTGCTGCTGTCGCTCAAGGCCGACCTCTTCCCGACCTCGGGCCGCGGCGACTGGCGCCACCTGGTGCTCCCCGCGATGACCCTCGGCGCCTTCACCATGGCCTCCATCGCCCGGCTCACGCGGTCGGCGGTGCTGGAGGTGCTGGGGGCCGACTACATCCGGACCGCGCGGGCCAAGGGCCTCTCCGAGATGTGGGTGGTGGCCAAGCACACGCTCAAGAACGCGGCGATCCCGATCGTGACCATCACCGGGCTGCAGTTCGGCACGCTGCTCGGCGGCGCCGTCGTCACCGAGACCGTGTTCTCCTGGCCCGGCATCGGACGGCTCGCGATCCAGTCCATCTACAACCGCGACTACCCGGTCGTGCAGTGCACCGTGTTCCTCGCCGCGCTGCTGTTCATCGTGATCAACTTCTTCATCGACCTGATCTATGGTTTCCTCGATCCCCGCATCCGTTCCGGCTGACGCCGCGCTCCCGGCCGCCCTCGCGCCCGCGCGGCGCCGGCGGGTGCCGTGGCTGGTGGTGGCCGGGCTCGGCTTCGTCGGGCTCCTGATCCTGGTCGCGGTGGCGGCTCCGCTGCTCGCGCCCCAGGATCCGACGCGCCAGAGCCTGCGGGGACGCCTCGCCGCGCCCACGTGGGAAGGCTCCGACGGGCGCGCGCACCTGCTCGGCACCGATCATCTCGGCCGCGACGTGCTCTCGCGCGTGATCCACGGCTCGCGCGTGTCGCTGCTGGTGGGCTTCGCGGCGGTGGTGGTCGGGGGCGTGCTCGGCTCGGCGGCGGGGATCCTGGCCGGCTTCAGCCGCGGGCGCCTGGACGCGGTCATCATGACGGTGGCGGACGCGCAGCTCGCCTTCCCGTTCATCCTGCTCGCGATCGGCATCATCGCGGTGCTGGGGCCGAGCTTCCCGACCCTCGTGGTGGTGATCGGGCTCTCCGGCTGGGTGTCCTACGCCCGCATCCTGCGCTCCCAGGTGCTGGTGGTGCGCTCGCGCGAGTTCGTGGAGTCCATCCACGCGCTGGGGGGCTCGCTCGCCCGCATCGTGCTCCGCCATGTGCTGCCCAACGTGCTCTCGTCCATCGTGGTCATCGCCACCCTCGAGCTGGCCCGGGCGATCGTGCTGGAGGCCACGCTCTCGTTCCTGGGGCTGGGGGTCCAGCCGCCCACGCCCTCCTGGGGCGGCATGGTGCACGAGGGCCGCGAGTACCTCGAGTCGGCCTGGTGGATCTCCACCTTCCCCGGCCTCGTGCTCATGATCACCTCGATCGTGGTCAGCCGCACCGGCGACTGGCTCCGCGACGTGCTGGACCCCACTCTCCGCGGAGAGTAGGGCGGAAAGGACTGAGGCCATGCCGATCACCGAGCTGATCGAATACGAGGCGGCCAGTGCCGAGGTGCGCGCGGTCTACGACGACATCATGGCCACGCGCAAGACGGACTGGATCAACAACTTCTGGAAGGCCCTCGCCAACCACCCGCCGACCCTGCGCCGCACCTGGGAGAGCATCAAGCAGGTGATGGGGCCGGGCGCGCTCGACCCGCTGACCAAGGAGATGGTCTACCTCGCGGTGAGCGCGGCCAACGGCTGCGACTACTGCATCGCCTCCCACACCGCGGGCGCGCGGAAGGCCGGCATGACCGAGGCGATGCGGGGCGAGCTGCTCGCGGTGGTCGGCATGGCCTGCGAGACCAACTCGCTGGCCAACGCCTATCAGGTGCCGGTGGACGAGCGGTTGCGCGACCCCGACCCGGACTGAGCCGCCGCGCGCCGCTCCAGGCGCAGATCGGCGGCGGTGTGGGCGGCGAGCGCGGCCAGCACGATGGCGCCGCCCACCACCGAGGGCAGGCCCGGATTCTCGCCGATGGCGAGCCACACCCACACCGGTCCCAGCACGCTCTCCAGCACCGCGATCAGGGCCGCCTCCGCCACCGGGATGCGCCGCGCCCCCGCGGTGAACAGGATCATCCCGAGCCCGAGCTGGCCGCTGCCGAAGAGGGCGAGGAGCAGGAGATCGCCCGCGTCGGCCGATCCCGGCCGCGCCGAGTAGGACGCCACCAGGCTCGTGAGCGCGGCGGCCAGCGCGGCCGCGGGCAGCATCTGCACGTGGCGCCGGCGGCGCAGGAGCACGGTGGCCGCCGCGAAGGCCAGCGCCACCGTGAAGGCGAGGAGATCGCCGTCGAGCGAGCCCGCCGCGGGCGCCGCGTAGAAGTACCGCGAGACCATGATGGCGCTGCCCAGCAGCGCGACGCTCATCGCCCCCCACGTGCGCCCGGCCACCCGCTCCCCCATCCAGGCCCAGCCGAGCAGCCCGGCCATGAACGGGCTCAGGCTCTGGATGATCAGCACGTTCGCCACCGAGGTACGGTGGAGCGCCATGATGAAGCAGGTGGACGCGGTCGCGAAGCAGAGCGCCATCGCGAGCCCGGTCCCGCCCATGCGGAAGAAGACGCCCGCGGTGCCGCGGCCCTCGCGGAGCGCGGTCACGCCCAGCAGGAACGCGGCGCAGAAGAGCCCCCGCCAGAACACGGTGGTCCACGGATCGGTGTCCGCGGCGCGCGCGAGCAGGCCGCCGGTGCTCCAGCACACTGCGGCGGCGGCGACCAGGAGCCGGCCGCGCTGCGCTTCGTCCCCGCCGCTCATCGCGCGAGCGCCACGCAGGCGACCCCGGCGAGGACCACCGCGGCGCCGGCCAGCCGCCGCCGCAGGCCGCCTTCCCGGAGCCACACGCTGCCGATGATCGCGGAGAGCACGATGGACATCTCCCGCGCCGCCACGACGTAGCCGGTCTTCGAGAACTGGAAGGCGAAGAGGACGAGGAGGTAGCCGGTGGGGCTCATCAGGGCCGCGGCCACGATGGTCCCGCGGTTCAGGCGCCATTCCCGGCGCATCGCGTCCGCCCGGGCCAGCGCCACCGGGGTGAGGAGGGCGCAGGAGCCCAGCTCCATGAGCCAGATGTAGGCGAGCGGGTGCAGGCGCGCGACCCCCGCCTTGTCGAGCAGGGAGTACGACGCGATCAGCACCCCGGTCGCGAGCGCCCAGCCGGTGCCCGAGGCGAGGAAAGCCGCCCGCGTCCACGCGCCGGGCCGCCAGTGCAGGAAGAAGATGCCGCTCGCCACGAGGACTACCCCGAGCGCGCCGAGCGGGGAGAGGCGCTCGTCCCAGAGCAGGAGCGCGGCCACCGGCACCAGGGCCACCCCGAAGCCGCGCGCGACCGGGTACACGAGGGAGAAGTCGCCGGTGGCGTAGGCGCGCCCCAGGGTGAAGAAGTAGAGCGCGTGGAGCACGATGGTGCCGATCACGAAGGGGATCGCGGAGGCGGCGAAGCCGTGCCGGGCGAGGGTCGCGAGCGCGATCGGCGCGTAGAGCGCGCTCGCGAGCACGCCGACCCACCAGAGGAAGATCACCGGATCGCCCGCGCGCTTGGTGAGCGCATTCCAGCCCGCGTGGAGCACGGCCGCGCCCAGGACGAGGAGGAGCGCCGCGGCGGTCACCAGGACAGGGTAGGGGTTTCGCCGGGCCACGCCAAGCGATTACTATGGAGTCCTCGCGTGATGGCCTACTCGCTTCGTCTCATCGAGGATCGGCTCGCCGCGGGCGTGGCGGCGCCCGCGCGCACGTCCGGCGTGCCCCGCGTGCTCTACGCGGTCTCCGGCGCGCTCCGGGCCACCGCCGGCGGCGCGCCGGTCGCCGCGGTGGGCCCGGGCACCGTGAGCGCTCGCGCGCCCGGAGAGGCCGCGCGGATCTATCGCGTCGAGCTGGTCCGCCAGCCGCCGCCCGTCGCGGCCGGGCGCGTGCTGCTCGAGCACCCGATCGACCTCGCGGGTCGGGCGGCCTGGCTCATGCGCTGCGACCGCGTGGACTTCGAGCCCGGCGGCATCGCGCCGCCGCATCGGCATCGGGGCGGGGGCATCCGCTGCCTGCTCCACGGCCGCCTCGAGGTGACGGTGGCCGACGGCGCGCCGCGCACCGTGCATCCGGGCGAGGCCTGGTTCGAGAGCGGGCGCGAGCCGGTGCTCGCGGTGTCAGCCGCCGAGACCGAGACCAGCTTCATCCGCTTCTCCATCCAGCCCGCCGAGATCCGCGGCCAGAGCTCCATCCTGTACGTGGATCCGGCCGACGCTTCCCGCGGCCGCCCCCGCCGCTACACGGTCTACGTGGACGAGCCGATCGCCCTCTGAGCCCATTGCTCATCCTCATCCTCAGCGCCAGCTACGGATCCGGCCACGCGGAGGCCGCGCGCAGCCTGGCCGCCGCCGTCGAGGCCCGCGGCGGCCGGGCCGTCGTGGTGGATCACTTCCGCGAGCTGGTGCACCCGCTCTTCGCGCGCCTGAGCCGGGCCGCCTACTACTGCCTCCTCCGCCGCGCGCCCGGGGCGTGGGCGCTCGCCTATACCCTGGGCGACCGCATGGGGCCGGACTCTCCGTTCGCCTTCGGCATGACCCGCATTGGCACCGAGCGGCTGGCCCACCTGCTCGACACGATGCAGCCCGACGCGGTCATCACCGTCCACGCGACGCCGGCGGCGGCCATGGCGGCCCTCGCGCTCGGCGGCCGGCGGGTGCCGCCCCATACCACCGCGGTCACCGACTACGTGGCCCACAGCCAGTGGATGCCGCGTCCGGTGGACCGCTACTGCGTGGCGGCCGAGGAGGTGCGGAACGAGTTCGTGGCGCGCGGCATCCCGCCGGAGCGCGTGGTGGTCACCGGGGTGCCGGTGCGCGAGGAGTTCGCGCGCGCGGTCGACCCGGCCGCGGCGCGCCGGGCCTTCGGGCTCTCGCCCGACCTGCCCACCATCGTGGCGATGGCGGGCACCCAGGGCTCGCTCGGGCGGCTCGGCGACGTCACCCGCGCCCTGCTCACGATGGAGCGGCCGATGCAGGCGGTGGTGGTGGCGGGCCGCGACGAGCGCCTCCGCGTCACGCTCGCCCGCGCGGCCGCGGGCAGCCCGGTGCGGGTGGTGGGCTTCGTCGACGTGCGGATGCTCCTGGCCGCGGCCGACCTGCTCGTGACCAAGGCCGGCGGCATGACCCTGGCCGAGGCGACCGCGGCGCAGGTGCCGCTGCTCCTCTACGGCTCGCTCCCGGGTCAGGAGCGCGGCAACGAGCGGTTCGCCTCCCGCGCGGGGATCGCGCTGGTGGCGCGCTCGCGCGGCGAGCTGCGGCGCCTGCTCGACCGGGCGGTGGGCGACCCCGAGACGGTCGAGCGGCTGCAGGGCTCGCTGCGGCGGCTGCGCCGTCCCGACGCGGCCCAGCACATCGTGGATCTGGTCATCGAGCAGATCGCCACCCGCCGCAACCAGTGAGCACGGTCCGACCCGAGTTCGCGTTCTGCTTCGAGAGCGGCGAGCGCTCGCTCCGGGAAGGACGCTATGCCGACGCCGAGCAGGCCCTGACCGCCGCGCTGGCCCTCGACCCCCGCAGCGTGAAGGCGCACTTCAAGCTCGGCCTGGCCCTCGAGCGGCAGCGCCAGTGGGCCCGGGCGGAGGCCGCCTTCCGGGGCGCCATCCGGGGCAAGCGCGATCACGCGACCGCGTGGCTGCGGCTCGCGGCGGCGTGCCGGCGCCAGGGCAAGGCGCGGGAGGAGGAGACGGCCGCGCGCGAGGCCGCGCGCCTGGCTCCGCGGAGCGCGGCGGCGCGCCACGGGCTCGCGGTCACGCTCGCGCGCCTCGCGCGGCCCGAGGAGGCGGTGCGCGAGTTCGAGGAGACGATCCCCTCGCCCCCTCGAACGCCGTCGCGCGCCACGGCGTGGGCCTGGCGTGGGCCGCGCAGGGGCGCGACGCGGACGCGGCGGCCGCGTTCGCGGAGGCGGTGCGCCTCGACCCGCGCGCCTACCGAGCCCACGCGCAGCACGCGGAGGCCCTGCGCCGCCTGCGCCGCTGGGGCGAGGCGATGGTCGGCTACCGCGCGGCCGCGGCCCTCCGGCCGGACGAGCCCATCCTCCCCGGACGGCTCGGGCTGGTGCTCGAGCGCCTGCGCCGCTATCGCGAGGCGGTGGCCGCGTACGCGCGGGCCGCCCGGCTCGCTCCCGCGAGCGGCCGCTGGCGGGCGCGCGTCGGCCGCGTGCTCGAGCGGCAGGGGCGCTTCGCGGAGGCGGAAGCCGCGCTGCTGGAGGCCCTGCGACAGGAGCCGGATCTCCTCGACGCCTACCTGGGTCTCGCCACGATCTACCGCCGCCAGGCCAAGTGGGCCGAGGAGGCGCGCGTCTACGAGCGCGCGATCTCGCTCAAGCCGGACGACGCGCACCTGCACGCCGATCTCGGCCTGGCCCTGGAAGCGCAGGGGCTGCTCGGGGCCGCCGAGGGCGAGTTTCGCCGGGCCGTCGCGCTGGCGCCCGACAACGCGGCCCTGCACGTCGAGCTCGGCATCGCGATGGGCCGGCAGGGCCGTCACGCGGAGGCGGAGGGGGCGCTGCGCGAGGCGGTGCGCCTCGATCCGCAGGACGCGGTGGCCCGCTCCAATCTCGCGCTGGGCCTCGGCCGGCAGGGGCGCCACGCCGAGTCCGAGGCGGCGTATCGTCAGGCGCTCGCGGTGAAGCCCGACGGCGCGCCGCTCCATCGCGGCCTCGGCATGGCGCTGTACTCGCAGGGCAAGCACGCGGCGGCCGAGACCGCCTTCCGCGCGGCGGTGGCACTCAAGCCGGGCTACGCGCGGGCGTGGGGCGACCTGGGTGAGCTGCTGAGCGAGACCGGCCGCCACGAGGAGGCGATCGAGGCCTTTCGCGAGGCCATCGCGGTGAAGCCGCGGCGGATCGCCTCGCACCGGGGCCTGGGCGCGCTCCTCGGGCTGCAGGGGCGCGACACCCTCGCCGAGGCCGCGTACCGCGACGCGCTCGCCCTCCGGCCCGACGACGCGCAGAGCCACTTCGGGTTGTGGACGGCGCTCGAGCGCCAGGGCAAGGTCGTCGAAGCCGAGACGGCTTACCGCGCGGCCATCGAGGTGAGCCCGGACCTGGGCGACGCCCACGCCCGGCTCGGGAACACGCTGGCCCGCCAGGGCCGGTGGCGAGAGGCCGAGGCCGCGTATCGCGAGGCGGTGCGCCTCGATCCGGGCGACGCGCGCGCCCGCGTCGCCCTCAGCGCCGTCCAGCGCCGCCGCTAGATGGGCGTCCGAGTAACCTCCGTTCGAGGGG
>JBBDXN010000112.1:44117-63155 GCA_040902305.1 Candidatus Rokuibacteriota bacterium
CATCGCCGGCTTCGCCGGCGCAACCCGTTCTGGGGGAGGCTCGGAGGGAGCCGTCGAGGCCCCCTCCGATGAACTAGGCGTCGGCGGGGTCGGCGTCGATGTTGGTGATGCGGAGGTAGGAGACCGCCACGCGCTCGTCACCCTGCTCGAGCAGGACCCCGTCCTCGGCGATCTGGGCCAGGCTGCCTGCGATCGGCTCGGGCGCGTTCTTCACCGAGATGAGCACCCGCCGACCCAGATGACGCTGGGCCTCCGCCTGCCACATCGTCTTCTGCACCTCGTCGAAGACCCCCGCGGCCTGCCGCGCCGCCGAGGCCGCCCGGCTGGCCGCGGTGATGGTGCCGAGACCCGGGACCACCAGGCCGTCGGGACCGGGCCACACCCGGTCCGCCGGTCCGCTGACGGCCATCCCCGCCGGCTGGCTCGACCGCTCGCCGTCGGCGTCGGGGGCCGCGGCCGCCTCGGCGAGAGCCTCCGCCCCGGGCCGCTCCTCGATGAAGCGCAGCACCTCGGACAGGCGGCCCATCAGGTTCGAGAAGATGAAGAGGCCCACGAGCGCGCACCCCAGCGCCACGCCCAGCCCCAGCTGCGCCTGGGTCTGCCCGAGCTGATTCAGCAGGTGGAGGGTATAGGTGAACAGCAGCAGGGGAATGACTGCGGTCAGCGCGAAGACGATGGACGCCGCGTTCCGCAGCGTATACGTCCGGCCTTTACTCATGGCGCCTCAAATCTAGCGCGATCGGCCGCGCGCCCAAAGTTTTGAGAAACTCGGCGCCGGGGCCGGCCCCGGGCCTGGAGCCCGCGTGATAGTATCCGACGCGCCACCCATGAGCCCGGCAAAGCGTGCGTTGCGCGAGATGCGCGGCCTGGTCTTCGATCTCGACGGCTGTGTCTGGACCGGCGACGTGCTGATGTCGGGCGCCGCCGAGGTGCTCACCTTGATCCGCCAGCAGGGCAAGGGCCTCTGCTTCCTCACCAACAACTCGCGCGCCCGCGCCCGCACCATGCAGGCGAAGCTCACGCGGCTGGGCGTGGAGGCCAAGGAGGCCGAGGTGCTCACCCCGCTCGAGATCCTGGGCGAGGTCGTCGCGCAGCGCTGGGGCGCGTCGCGGGTCCTGGCCATCGGCGGGCCGGAGCTGGCCGAGGTGCTCGTGGAAGCCGGGCACAGCCTGGTGCCGGTCGAGGCCTACGGCGACGCGACGGTGGTGGTCGTGGGCAACGACTTCGACTTCAGCTACCAGCGCCTGACCGCGGCCGCGCGAGCCGTGGCCGCGGGCGCGGTCTTCGTCACCCCGAACATCGATCCGCGCCTGCCGATGGAGGATGGCCAGTTCCTGCCCGGCTGCGGCGCCATCGTGGAGGCGGTCGCCTCGGCGGCCGGGGTGCGGCCCATCGTGGTGGGCAAGCCCGAGCCGCCGCTCTTCGAGCTGGCGCTCCAGCGCATGGGCTTGACGGTGGACGAGGCGGCCATGGTGGGCGACAGCATCGATTCCGACGTGCGCGGCGCGCGGCGCATCGGGATGACCGCGGTGCTGTTCGCGCCCAAGGGCGGTCCGGATGGCGTGGCGCATTATATGGTCAAGTCCATGGCGCAGCTCAGGCGGCTCCTCGGCCCGTAGGCATGCGCGCCTTCCTGCACTCGGGCGGGCCGCTCGGGCCCGTCGGGCGCGCCGCGCTGCCCGATTTCCTGGGGCCCCGGTGTCGCGTGGCCTTCGTCACCGCGGCCAACCTCCACGACGAGACGGTCTACTTCGAGCGCGTCCGCGCCGCGCTCGAGCCCGCGCCGCCCGAGGGCGCGGGCCTCGAGCTCTCGCACCTGCGCTGGGACCGGGATCCGCTCGCCACCCTGGCCGACGCGGAGGCCCTCTTCATGGGCGGCGGCAACACCTACGCGCTGCTGCGGCGCCTGCGCGGGGCCGGCCTGCTCGAGGCCATCGCGGCCCGGGTGGCCGCCGGCATGCCGTACCTGGGCGCGAGCGCCGGCTCCAACGTGGCCGGCCCCACCATCCTCACCACCAACGACTGGAACGTGGTGGCGCTGGATCGCTTCGACGCCCTGGGACTCGTGGGGTTCAACGTCAATCCCCACTACAAGGAGGCCGACGCGGCGATGGCCGCCTTCAGCGAGACGCGGGACGACCGCATCGGGGAGTATCACGTGGTCAATTCAAACCCGGTGCTGGGGCTGGAGGAAGGGGCGTGGGTCATCGCGGACGACAACGCCGTGACGGTGCACGGCACGGCGCGGGTGAAGCTGTTCCGGCCGGCCGCCGACCCGGTGTGGTACCGGGCCGGCGACCGACTGCCGGTGTCCTGACTTCCGCCGAGCAGGGCCCAATCAGCCGGAGCACCTCTGGGTCCTGGGGGCTTCGTAGTTGGCGACCTTGTGGGTCCGGACGAACGAATCCTCCCAGACCTCGAGCGGGAGGCGTCCCTTGTCCTGCACTCCGTCGAAGACGGTGAACTTGGCCCGGCGCGTGAACTCGCCCGCGGGGACGCGCTTGGCGAGGAAGCCGAGCGTGGTCTGCTTGTCACTGAAGAGCGCGAGCGTCTCGTTGACCGGCTGCACCGCGCCCCCCGTGCCCGGCTTGAGCCAGGAGAGCACGACCGAGAAGCCCTGCACGTTGGGGTCGGCCACCACCGGCTGAAGGGAAGCCATGCGCCGCAGCAGGTCCGTGCCGTAGCGCGAGAACATCGCGGAGGCGCGGCGCTCGGCCGGCAGGGCCGCGAACCGCGCATCCTCGTCCTGATCGATCACGATCCAGACCGAGAGGTACCGGTCGTCCTCCACCGCGCCCTTGGGCTGGCGGAAGCCGATCCCCGCCTTCTGCACGCCGACCCACGGCATGCAGTGGTAGATGTCCTGCCGCACCTGGTTGAGCAGCGACTGGTGCGTGGTGGCGAGGGTGCGGGCCTTGGCCGTCTTGTACTGATCGACGCTCATGATGGCATCGTCGGCGGCGGCCGGAACCGGGATGAAGAAGATGAAGGCGAGCGCCGCGAGCCGGCGCACGATGAAGCGGAGCATGCTGTGTCTCATCAGGATCCTCCTGTTAGCGGACACGTTCGGATCCCGACGAGCGCTACCTGAGCGCCCTTCCTTCGGTAGCCCGGCTGTCAGGCGCCTCGCCTGATCCGTGGCTTTGCGTCCCCGTCTCACGACGGGTTTGCCGTTGTCGGGAAGAGTCTCCGCGGGGACGGAAGAGAGCAATCACGATGCCACCTTCGCCTCGGCCCGAATCGCCCGGTGCGGTGAGGAGATAGAGCGGGGCGGCGGCCGCCCGCTGTCAGCCCGGTGACGTCGGTGTTGCGCGGGCGTCCGCGCCGCGGATGTGCTATCCATGCGTGGTGCTCTCGGATGCCCCCGTCCCGGTCAGCCTGCTCTTCGTCGTCACGGTCGTGGGTATGCTGCTCGTCGTGCTCGGGGGCGCGGCCCGGGTTGCGCACCGCGTCGGGCCAGGCGCGACGCGGGGCGTGCGCGTGGCCGCGGTCGCGCTGACGGGCTGGCTCGCGCTGACCGCGGTGCTCGCGGATCGCGGGTTCTTCGACGACTTCCAGTCGATGCCCCCGCGCTTCCTGCTGGCGCTGGGGCCGCCGATCCTGACCCTGGCCGCGCTCGCGTCCTCGCGCCGGCTCGGGCCGCTCCTGGCCGCGCTGCCCCGCGCCTGGCCGGTGGCCGCGCAGACCTTCCGGATCGCGGTGGAGATCGTGCTGTGGCGGCTCGCGGTGGCGGGGATCGTCCCGGAGCTGCTGAGCTTCACCGGCCGCAACCTGGACATCCTGGTCGGTCTCTCCGCGCCGGTGGTGGCCTACGCCTGCTTCGTCCGGCGCGCGTGGCCGGAGCGGGTGGCGGTCTGGTGGAACTGGGCCGGCATCGTCATCCTGCTGAACGTGGTGGTGCACGCGCAGCTCTCCGCGCCGACGCCGTGGCGGCTGTTCGAGACCGATCCGCCCACCACGTTCATCGCGGACGTGCCGTACATCTGGCTGCCCGCCTTTCTGGTGCCGCTGGCCTGGCTGCTCCACGCGGTCTCGCTGCGCCAGCTCCGGACCGGACGATGAACGGGAGCGACGACCGCTTCTATCCCCGCGTGTTCGCGCTCGTCACCGCCGCGATCCTGGCCGGGACGATGGTCCTGATCCTGCGCCCGTTCCTGGAGCCCATCCTCTGGTCCATGCTGCTCGCGCTCCTGCTCTTCCCGGCCCGGCAGGCGCTGGGGCGGCGTCTCGGTGGTCGCTATGCTCTGCCCGCGCTCCTCCTCACGGTGGCCACCACGATCGTCGTGGTCGCGCCCCTGCCGCTCCTGGTGGTGACCTTCGCGAGCCAGGCCAAGGACCTCTTCGGGCGGGTGCAGAAGCTCGTGGCCGACTCCGGCATCTCGGGCGCGGGCGACGTGCTCGAGATCCCGATCGTGAGCCGCGCCATCCGTTGGGTCGAGGCGGTCGCGCCAATCGACGCCGCCCAGATCCACGGCTGGCTGATGAGCGGCGCCCAGACCGGGCTGCAGGGGCTGGTCGCGGTGAGCGGCTCGTTCGTGGTGGGCACCCTGAACACGCTGGTGGGCCTCTCCATCACGCTCTTCGTGCTCTTCTTCTTCCTGCGCGACGGCGACCAGATGATGGCGACCGCGGTCCGGCTGATCCCCATGACGCCCGAGCGCCGCGGGCAGCTCGTCGAGCACGTGGCGGCGGTCACCCGGGCGGTGGTGTTCGGCTCGCTGCTCACCGCGCTGGCCCAGGGGGTCCTGGTGGGCATCGGTTTCGCGCTGGTGGGGCTGCCGTCGCCGGTGGTCTTCGGCGCGGTGGCCGCGGTCGCCTCGCTGATCCCGTACATCGGCACCGCGCTGATCTGGGTGCCCGCGGCGGCCGTGCTGTTCCTGCAGGGGCGCTGGGTGGCCGCGCTGTTCATTACCGTGTGGAGCGTGGCGGTAGTGTCGAGCGCCGACAACGTGGTGCGCCCGCTCTTCATCTCGGGCCGCGCCCAGATCGCCACGCTGCCGGTGTTCCTGGGCCTGATCGGGGGCCTCAGCGCCTTCGGCCCCATCGGGCTCGTGGTGGGGCCGGTGGTGGTGGCCCTCACCCTCGCCCTGCTGCGCTTCGCGGAGGAGGCGCGCGGGGGCGGCTAGCGCTGCGGAGAGCCCCGACGGGCCGCGGCCGGTTCCTGCGAGCGCCGGTAGCGCATGTTGACCAGCTCCACCAGGAGCGAGAAGGCCATCGCGAAGTAGATGTAGCCCTTCTCGATGTGCGAGCCCATCCCTTCCGCCACCAGCATCACCCCGATCAGGAGCAGGAAGGCCAGCGCGAGGATCTTGAGGCTCGGGTGGCTGTCGATGAACCGGCTGATCGCGCTCGCGGAGACCAGCATCACCAGCATTGCGATCACCATCGCGGTGACCATGATGGACAGGTCGTTGGCCATGCCGATCGCGGTGATCACCGAGTCGAGCGAGAAGACGATGTCGAGTAGCAGGATCTGGAAGATCACCCACGCGAAGGCGGCGCGGGCGGTGGCGGTCTTCACGTGGTGGCCCGCCTCGACCTTGTCGTAAATCTCCCAGGTGGCCTTGAAGATCAGGAAGAGGCCGCCGCCCAGCAGGATGAGGTCGCGCCCCGAGACGCCGTGCCCGAGCACGCTGAACAGCGGCGCGGTGAGGCCCATCATCCACGAGATCGCGAACAGCAGGCCGATGCGGATGGCGAGCGCCAGGAACAGGCCGAGCCGCCGGGCGAGCTCGCGCTGGGCGTCGGGCAGGCGGCCGACGAGGATCGCGATGAACACGACGTTGTCGATGCCGAGGACGATCTCCATGGCGGAGAGTGTGACCAGCGCCAGGAGGCCGTCGGCGGTGAGGAGCACGGACAGCGCGGACATCGAGAGGTCCTACTTCACCTGCGGCAGCACGTGGCGCGCGAAGAGCTCGATCGCGGCCAGGTCCTCCATGTCGAGCATCTGGAGCAGGACGCGCTGCACCCCCGCCGCTTCCCACTCCTTGAGGCTCGCGACGACGTCGGCGGGGGCGCCCACCAGGAAGCTCGCCTTGCGCCACGCCGCCTCGTCGACGGGCATCTGCGGGAACGTGGCGCGGGCCGCCGCGATGCGCTGGGCCACGTCGGTCCGGTCGCGCCCGATGGCGAGCGGGATCATCAGCGAGCGCTCGATCGTCTCCGGATCGCGGCGGACCGCCGCGCAGTGCTTGGCGAGGACTTCTCTCTTATGGCGGAAGGCCTCCACGTCCACGCGGGTGCAGTTCCACTCGTCCGCGAACTCGGCCGCGATGCGCAGCGTGCGCTTCTCCCCGCGCCCGCCGATCACGAGCCGCAGGCGGCCATGCGTGGGCAGGGGATAGTTCTCCGCCTTGTGGAGCGGGTAGTAGGGCTGCTCCAGCGTGACCGGCTCGCCCACCCCGAGGGCGCGGATGTAACGGGCGGCCGCCTCCAGGCGATCGAGCCGCTCCTTCATGGGCGGCAGCGGGATGCCGAACATGGTGTGCTCGTGCTCGTTCCAGCCGCCGCCCAGCCCCAGGTCCATGCGGCCGTCGGAGAGCGTGTCGAGGGCCACCGCCATCTTGGCGAGCAGGGCGGGCTGGTAGAAGGTGATCGGGGAGACCATGGGGCCGAAGCGGATGCGCCGGCTGCGCATCGCCAGCATCGTGAGCGAGGTCCACGTCTCGATCGACGGGCGCTTGGACTCGCCCCAGAGCCCCGTGAGGTGATCGGAGCGGCAGAGGGACTCGTAGCCCATGTCCTCGGCGGCCTGCACGAGCCTCAGCCAGCGCTCCCAGGTCAGCCCTTCCTGCCCTTCGATCATGATGCCGACGCGCATGATCTGGTCTCCTCGTCCCTTCGGGATCCCGGGCGGGGCCGGGCCCTCAGGTATACCGCAAGTGCGGCCCGCGCGCCCCGTGATAAACTCCGCCCGCGGCCATGACGCTCCAGCGACTGCTGCTGCTGATCCCCACCACCACCTACCGCACCGAGGACTTCGTCGAGGCGGCGCGGACGCTCGACGTCGATCTCGTGATCGCCTCCGACCGCCCGAACGTCATGTCCGGCGAATTCCCGGATCACCTGCTCACGCTGCCCTTCGCGGACCCGGCGGCGGCGGCCCGCGAGATGCGCGGCTTTGCTCTGCGCCGGCCGCTCGACGCGGTGGTGCCGGTGGACGACGCCACCACCGTGGTCGCCTCCGCGATCGGGGAGGCGCTCGGCCTGCGCGCGAACCCGCTGGCCGCGGCCCAGGCCACGCGCGACAAGCGCGTGATGCGCGAGCGACTCGCGGCGGCGGGCGTGCCCTCGCCGCCCTTCACGACCGTCGCGGTGGCGGAGGACCCGCGCGCGGCCGCCCGCCGCATGCGCTATCCCTGCGTGCTGAAGCCCCTGGTGCTCTCGGCCAGCCGTGGAGTGATCCGGGCGGACGACGAGGCCGCGTTCGTGGCCGCCTTCGAGCGGATCCAGGCGATCCTGCGCGCGCCCGACGTGGTGGAGCTCGGCGAGGGGACCGACACGATCCTGGTGGAGGGCTTCGTCCCGGGGGCCGAGGTCGCGCTCGAAGGCCTGCTGGAGGACGGCGCGCTCCGTACCCTCGCGCTCTTCGACAAGCCCGATCCGCTGGACGGCCCGTTCTTCGAGGAGACCATCTACGTGACGCCGTCGCGGCTTCCCGGGGCCACCCAGGCCGCGGTGGCGGACGCGACCGCGCGGGCCGCCCGCGCGCTGGGCCTCTCCGACGGCGCGGTGCACTGCGAGCTGCGGCTGCGCCCGACCGCGGCCGGGCTCGAGCCGGTGGTGCTCGAGATCGCGGCGCGCTCCATCGGCGGCCTCTGCGGGCGCACCCTGCGCTTCGGCACCGGCATGTCGCTCGAGGAGCTGATCCTGCGCCGCGCCCTCGGACGGGCGGTGCCCTCGTTCGAGCGCGAGCGCGCGGCGGCCGCGGTCATGATGATCCCGATCCCCCACGGCGGCCGGCTCGAGGAGGTGCGGGGCCTCGACGAGGCCCGCGCCGTCCCGTGCATCGAGGACGTCACGATCTCGATCCACAAGGGGCAGGAGGTCGTGCCCCTGCCGGAGGGTTCGCGCTATCTCGGTTTCATCTTCTCGCGCACCGCCGCGCCCACCGAGGCCGAGGCGGCATTGCGCGAAGCCCACCGCCACCTGCAGTTCGTGATCCGCTGAGCCCCGGCCGCATCGAGGGGAGCCGAGCCATGAGCATCGTGCGGGAGTTCGAGCGCGCCTTCAACCGCCAGGACGTGGGCGCGCTGGTGGCCTGCTTCACGCCGGACGGCACCTATCACGACACCTTCTTCGGCGGGCACGCCGGCGCCGAGCCGCTCCGCGCGATGTTCGAGCGGATGTTCCGCGAGGGCCGCGAGTATGCCTGGACCATGGAGACGGTGGTGGAGACCGACGAGCGGGCGGCCGCCGAGTGGACCTTCGCCTACACGGTGACCGAGGCGGTTCCCCGGAGCGCGGGCCGTCCGGTGCGCTTCCGCGGCATGAGCCTCCTCGAGAAGCGCGGGGGCCGGATCGCGGCCTATCGCGAATCCTTCGACCTGGGCGCGGCCCTGCTCCAGCTCGGTTTCAGCCCGGACGCGATGGCCAGGACGATCCGGCGCCACCGGCTCTGACTTGCAGACCTACGTCCTGCACCGCCTGCTGCTCTTCGTCCCCACGCTGCTCGGCGCCTCGATCCTCATCTTCGTGCTGATGCGCCTGGTGCCCGGGGACATCGCGGAGATCCTGGTGTACCAGACCGGCTCGGAGTCGAGCGCGATCCAGGAGAAGCAGATCCAGCAGATTCGCCAGGAGCTGGGTCTCGACCGGCCGGTCGTCACCCAGTACCTCGACTGGATCGCGGGGGCCGTCCGGGGCGACTTCGGCCAGTCCTACGTCCAGCGCCGGCCGGTGATGGACATCCTGATCGAGCGGTTCCCTCGCTCCATGGAGCTGGCGATCCTCACGCTGCTGATCGCGATGGTGTGGGCGATTCCGCTCGGGGTGGTCTCGGCGGTGCGGCAGAACGGTCCGCTGGACTACCTGGCGCGCCTCGTCAGCCTGAGCGGGCTCAGCCTGCCGCTCTTCTTCACCGGCGCCCTCATCCTGTACGGGCTCGTGCGCTTCTTCCGCTGGCTGCCGCCGCTCGAGTTCGTGTCGTTCACCGAGGACCCGGTGGAGAACCTCAAGCAGCTCATCTGGCCCGCGCTGGCCCAGGCCTACTACATCAGCGCGCCGATCACGCGGCTCACCCGCTCGCAGATGCTCGAGGTGATCCGCCAGGACTACGTGCGCACCGCGCGGGCCAAGGGCCTGGCCGAGCGCGCGGTGGTCTACCGTCACGCCCTGCGCAACTCACTGCTGCCGGTGATCACCTTCATCGGCTGGTGGGGCGGGCGCCTGCTCGGCGGTGTCGTGATCATGGAGATGATCTTCGTGGTGCCGGGCATGGGCAGCGCGCTCATCCAGGCGGTGAGCCAGCGCGACTATCCCACCGTGCAGGCGATGATCTTCGTGATGGCGCTCGTGTTCCTCGCGGTGAACCTGTTCGTGGATCTCCTCTACGCGTGGCTCGACCCCCGCATCCGGTACGCGTGAGAGCCGCCCTCGCCCGCTTCGTGATCGGCCAGCCCCTCGGCGCGGCCGGGGCGGTGGTCGTGGTGGTCCTGATCGCGGTGGCCCTGCTCGCGCCCGCGCTGTCCCCGCACGGGCCCAAGGATGCCGCCTTCGCCCCGTACGTGGCCCCGAGCTGGGAGTTCCCCATGGGTACGGACCAGCTCGGGCGTGATCTCCTGAGCCGCGTGATCTGGGGCGCCCGCCTCTCGCTCTACGTGGGGGTGGCCTCGGTGATGTTCGGCGTCACCCTGGGCGCTCTCTGGGGCACGGTGACCGCCTACCTGGGAGGCGCCGCCGACGCGGGCAGCCAGCGGGTGGTGGACAGCCTCATGGCGCTGCCGCCCATCATCCTGGCCCTGTCGCTCATGGCCGCGCTCGGCCAGTCGGTCAACAACGTGATCCTGGCCCTCGTGATCCTGTTGACCCCCACCGCGGCCCGAACTGTTCGAGCGGTGGCGCTGGGGGTGGCGGCGACCCCCTTCATCGAGGCGGCGCAGGCGGCGGGCGCCTCGCGAACGCGCATCATCTTCCGGCACCTGATCCCGAACTGCATGGCGAGCTACATCGTGCTCGTCACCACCAACATCTCGTACGCCATCGTGGTGGAGGCCTCGCTGAGCTTCATCGGCGCCGGCGCCCCGCCCGACGAGCCCTCGTGGGGCGGCATGCTCACCGCGGGCATCCAGGCGCTCGAAACCGCGCCCTGGATGGTATTCTTCCCGGGACTGGCCATCAGCCTGGCCGTGTTCGGTCTCAACCTATTCGGCGACTCGATCCGCGATCTGACGGATCCGCGCCTCCGCGGCGGCCTCGGCTAGCCGCGGAATCCCAAAGGAGCGATGGCAATGACGATGAGCCTCTCGAGATTCACCCGCCTCGCGGCCCTCGCCGTCGCGGTGGCCTTCGGCGTGGGCACGGTCGCGGCGCCGGCCGCCGCCCAGGAGAAGCCCCGGCCCGGCGGGGTCCTGAACTGGTTCGACTACGGCGATCCGGGCCGTCTCGACGTGCACGCCGAGTCGCCCCTGGTCGTCCAGCAGGCCACCGCGGGCGTGTACAGCGGGCTGCTCCACTACGATCCGGACGATCCCAGCAAGGTGGTGGGCGACCTCGCCGAGCGCTGGACCGTCTCGCCGGACGGGAAAACGTATACGTTTCATCTACGGAAGAACGTGAAGTGGCACGACGGCCAGCCGTTCAGCTCGGCCGACGTGAAGGCCTCCTTCGACCGCGTTCTCAACCCCGACTTCAAGAGCCCCAAGTGCGGGGCCTCGCTCAAGCCGATGGTGGCGAGCGTGGAGGCGGTGGACGCCAACACCGTCGAGTTCAAGCTCAAGTTCGCGGCGGCGCCGTTCCTGCCGTCCATCGCGTCGGCGTGGTGCCGGGTGGCGGCCAAGCACATCCTCACCAAGTACGGCGACCTGAACGCGGCCGAGGCGCAGATCGGCACCGGCCCCTTCAAGTTCAAGAAGTACGAGCGCGGCAGCGTGATCGAGTGGGAGAAGAACCCCAACTACTTCATCCCGGGGCTGCCCTATCTCGACGGCGTCAAGCAGTTCATCCTGGTGGGCGGGCCGACCCAGCTCGCGGCGGCCAAGGCCTCGAAGATCATGCTGTGGGACACGTGGCCGCCGATGCGGAAGACGCAGGCCGACGAGCTGGCCCGCGCCCGCACCGACGTGGACGTCTACCAGGCGTCGATCAACACGCTGTTCCTCGTCTTCCTGAACTCGAAGAAGCCGCCCTTCGACAACGCGGATCTCCGCCGCGCGGTCAACCTGGCCATCGATCGGCAGGATCTGGTGACCAAGGCGCTCGAGGGCGCGGGAGTGCCCTGCGCGATCCTGGATCCCAAGCTGGCCGGCGACTTCGCGCTGCCGCTCGACGAGGTGGCCAAGGCGCCGGGCTGCCGGCCCAAGGAGCAGGACATCGCCGAGGCGAAGAAGCTCGTGGAGAAGCACCATCCGAACGGTCTCGACATCGAGGTGGCGGTGCGCCAGGTCGGCAACTACGTGGACCGGGCGCAGCTCTTCCTGTCCCAGCTTCGCAAGATCGGCATCCGCGGCACGCTCAAGACCCACGAGAGCGCGGCGGGCTATGCGGCCTTCGGCAAGGGCGACTTCACGATCATCGCCACCCAGGACCGCGCCATGGACATCACCGACCCCTCCGCCGTCTTCCATATCGCCTACACGACCCAGGCCGGCAGCAACTACGGCCAGTACTCCGACCCCAAGGTGGACGACCTCGCCGATCGCGCGCTGCGGGAGTCCAACCGCGACAAGCGCAAGCAGCTCTACTGGGAGCTACAGCGGTATCTGCTGGCCAAGGGCGACCACGCCTCCATCGCGGTGGGCTGGGTCGAAGGCTGGTTCTTCAAGGACAAGAAGCTCCGCAACTACAAGCCCGGGCTCACGGTCTACGACAACAACACATTCATGAAAGTCTGGATCGCCCAGTAGAAAGCCAGGAGATCTCTCCCTCCTCATCTCCCTCTCCCCCCCGCGGGGGGAGAGGGCAGGGTGAGGGGGGCAAGTCTTTGACGGAGCCGACGCCGCCATGACCTTTGCCGACTCGCGCACGCAACAATACCTCGCCACCAAGGACATCGTCCTCCTCGCCACCATCCGCGTCGACGGCGCCCCGCTGATCACGCCCATGTGGTTCCTCCACGATCCGTCCGGCTTCATCCTGATCAGCGAGGAGAACACGCAGAAGGTCCGCAACCTTCGCCGCGACCCCCGCCTGCACATCGTCGCGGAGAGCGGCACCCGCGGCGACATCAAGGGCGTCTCCGTCCGCGGCCGCGCCCAGTTCCTCCCCGATTCCCCGGAGCGGCGCGCGCTGGCCACCCGCCTGCTCGACAAGTACCACCCGAACCTCGAGCGCCTCTGGAGCGGCCGCGCGATGCCCCCCAACCGGGTCATGTTCCGCGTCGCCCCCGAGCACGCGCACACCTGGGGCCTCGGCTAGCCGCCCGCAAGCCTAGCCAGAAACATCCAGGTCCGTGTCACACTGGACGGGCACCCGGGCCCATGCGCAACCACGCATCCCCAACGGCCGCTCCAGACTGAGGTGCGCGCTCACGAGCCAGCTAACACGAGGTTGGAGCTGGCCGCGCTGGCGCAGAGGTGGCAAGAGCGATAGGGGTATGCATGGTCGATACGAACGCAAATTATGGCGGAACGATTCCGGAGTATTACGACACCTGTTTGGGATCCGCATGGTTTGACGCGTTCGGGGTGGATCTTGCGCGGCGCTTACCTGCTCGGCTGGCGGGCAACGTGCTGGAGATCGCCTGCGGAACTGGGCTCGTGACCCGTCGACTGCGGGAGCACCTCGATCCTGCGAGTCGGTTGTTCGCCAGCGACATCAGCAAGGCAATGCTGGATTACGCGCGCAACAAGCTGATCGATTGCGACGGTATCGAATGGCGCGAGGCGGACGCGGCCAGCTTGCCATTCGACGCCGGCGAGTTTGGCGCGGTGGTCTGCGCCTTCGGCGTCATGTTTGTGCCGGACAAGCGAGCCGCATTCAGGGAGGTGCGTCGGGTGCTCAAGCGTGATGGAATCTTCCTGTTCAATGTGTGGGGCCGTCTCGAAGAAAACCCCGCCGCCGCAATCAACGCAAAGGTCGTCGAGGATCTGTTTCCCGGGGACCCGGAAGTTCAGTTCAGGACGCCCTATGAGATGCACGATCCAGAGTCGTTGCAGCGATTGCTCCATGAGACAGGGTTTCGGGACGAGCGAATCGAGAGAAAGCGAATTCAGGTCGACGGGGTGAGTGCGCGGAGGATCGCCCTTGGACAGATTCGCGGAAGCCCGCGCGCCCTGTTGATCGAGAAGCGCGGCGCCTCGCTCGACGATGTGGTCGAGAACGTAGCGGCGGCATTGGCGAGAGCAGGTGGGGCTGACCCATGGAGAGGTCCCGCGAATGCGGTGGTAGTCGAGGCGCGCAGAGATGGATAGCGAACCCGCGTACCGAGATCCGGTGGTGGGCAACCTGGTGCGTCGAGGGCGCTACTGGCGAGGTGTGATCAACCTCGGATCCGAGAGTGGTGTGCCGTTGCTTCTGGCCGGACCTCGGGCGGCGCCGGGCGAAGCCGGCCTCGGGCTCGCTCGTGAGCTCGGCCATCGGTACGCAGCTCTTCTCCCGACCATCGAACGCGCGCTGTTCGAGCACTATGAGCCGTATTCCGAGGCGGCCCCGCGACTGAGTCGTCCAGAACAAGTATGGACGCATGTCTCGCTCGTGCGCGTGCTGATTGAAGCGCTGGGCGGAGTCGACACGGTGGAGATTGCCTATCGGACGGAATGGGACGCGGAACACACCGTGGGTGCTCGGTTCCAGGGATGGGCGCTGACGGAGCTCAATGGCAGTGTCATCTAGCGGGATGGGCGTGGCATGGCGATGAGCCGCGGGGAGGTCGAGAGCGCGGTCGGTCGCGAGCTGACCGGGGACGAGCGCTTGCTCTGGAGCGGCCAGCCACGGCAAGTCGCGGTGCTCGCCACGGGCGTCGGCTTCGTCTGCGGCTGGCTCCTGACCGTCGTGGGACTCGGCGTATGGTGATCGCGCGGGTCGACGCGGATCCCCAGGGAGACTGAGACATGGTGTGGATCTATCTGCTGATCGCCGGTCTCCTCGAGATCGGCTGGGCGATCGGGCTGAAGTACACGGACGGCTGGACCCGACTCTGGCCGAGCGTCGTGACCCTCGTGACCATGGTCGCCAGCCTCTACTGCCTGGCCCAGGCGGTGCGGGTGATTCCGGTCGGCACCGGCTACGCGATCTGGACCGGCATCGGGGCGGTCGGGACCGCCATCCTCGGGATCATCCTCTTCTCGGAGTCGGCGGCGCCGGCCCGGCTGGCCTGCATCGGGCTGATCGTGGCCGGCATCCTCGGGCTGAAGCTCACCTCCGGCCAGTGAGCGGCCGGCCGGAGCGAGCCGGCGCGCGATGAGGGGGGAGGCGGACGCAGGGTGAGAGTGGCGGGGCACCCTGGTGGCTGAGTACGCCCGATCGACGGCCGTGTACCGAGAGCTCCGCGGCTCGGACGCGATGGTTGAGAGCGGACTCAGCCCCCGACCAGCAGCACCACCCCCGAGACGAACAGGACCACGAACACCACCCGCCGGAAGCGCGCGCGGTCGAGCCGGTTGAAGAGCAGCATGCCGGCCGCGAGCCCCGCGACGGCGGGCACCGCGTAGAGCCAGGTCAGGCGCCAGATCTCCCGGTCGAGCAGTCCCGCCCACCAGTAGGCGCTCAGGATGACGGTCTGGTTGACGATGAGGAAGGCCTGGATATTGGCCTTCACGGTGCGCGGGCTCCAGTCCTGGGCGGCCGCATAGAGGATGACCGGCGGGCCCGGGGTGCCGATCGCCCCGCCCAGGAGGCCGGCGGCCAGACCGGCGCCGAATCCCCAGCCGCGGCCGCGGAGCCGCTGCGGGTAGAGCCCGAACCATTCGAGCGCGACGATGACCAGCAGCACGAGGCCGATCAGGCGCTTGAGCACCCCGGGCGGGAGCCCGGCCAGCAGCCAGACGCCGGCCGGGGTGGCCAGGATGGTGCCGGCCACCAGCTCGGTCATCCCGTGAAGGGTGAAGTCGCGGCGCAGCGGGATGAAGATGACCACGATGAGCACCGCGGCGTAGACCGTGATCAGCACCACCGCGTCCGCCGGCGACATCAGGAACGGCAGGAAGGCGAGCGAGACGAGGCCGATCCCGAAGCCGGCCAGACCCTGGACGAAGCAGGCGGCCGCGATGACGACGGCCCCCACCACCCATCCGTCCCAGGTCATCGCGCGGCATTGTAGCAGCCCCTCGCCATTCCGGAACCGCTTGGGTACACTGCTGGGGCACGATTCCACCCACCATCGGAGGCAGCGCGCGATGAAGCACCATAGGCGAGCGCGATGAAGCACCATAGGCGAGCGCGATGAAGCACCATAAGGTCTACCGCACCGAGCTCACGCCGGTGAGCTTCCTGGTCCGCAACGCCTACGTCTTTCCGGACAAGACGGCGGTGGTGCACGGGACGCGGCGCTACACGTACCGGCAGCTCGGCGAGCGGGTGAACCGGCTGGCCTCGGCGCTGCGGGCCGCCGGCATGCAGAAGCACGACCGCGTGGCCTTCCTCTGCCCGAACATCCCGGCCATGCTCGAGGCGCACTACGGCGTGCCGGCGGCGGGCGGCGTCCTGGTGGCGATCAACACGCGGCTCTCCTCCGACGAGATCGGCTACATCCTCCAGCACTCGGGCTCGACGTTCCTCTTCGTGGACGCGGAGCTCGAAGGCGTGATCAAGCCGCTCGACCTCGGCGCGCTCAGGGTCGTCCGGGTGGACGACACCGGGGCCGCCGGCGATCCCTACGAGGACTTCCTGGCGGGGGGCTCGCTCGACCCGGTCGAGAGCTGGCTCGAGGACGAGGAGGAGACGATCTCGATCAACTACACCTCGGGCACCACCGGGCGGCCCAAGGGCGTGATGTACTCGCACCGCGGGGTCTGGGTGAACGCGATCGGCGAGATCGTCGAGACCGGCATGACCTTCGACACGAAGTACCTCTGGACGCTGCCCATGTTCCACTGCAACGGCTGGTGTTTCACCTGGGCCGTCACCGCGGTGGCGGGCACCCACGTGTGCCTCCGGAAGGTCGAGCCCGGGCGGATCTGGGACCTGCTCGACGCCGAGGGCATCACCCACTACAACGGCGCGCCCACCGTACAGATCGGCGTGGTCAACGACCCGAAGGCCCACAAGCTGGCGCGCCCGGTGACGGTGACGGTGGCCGGCGCCCCGCCCTCGCCCACCTTGCTCGGCAAGCTGAAGGAGCTGGGGTTCAAGCCGGTGCACGTGTACGGCCTCACCGAGACCTACGGGCCCCACACCGTCTGCGGCTGGAACGCGGACTGGGACGCGCTGCCCGCGGAGGAACAGGCGCGGCTGGCCGCGCGGCAGGGGCAGGGCTACGCGGTCTTCGACCTCGTGCGCGTGGTGGACGACACGATGAACGACGTGCCGCGCGACGGCGAGACCCTGGGCGAGGTCATCATGGTCGGCAACAACGTGGCCAAGGGCTACTACGAGCAGCCGGAGGCCACCACCGAGGCCTTCCGCGGCGGCTGGTTCCACTCGGGCGACATCGGGGTCTGGCACGCCGACGGCTACGTCGAGCTGCGCGATCGCAAGAAGGACATCATCATCTCGGGCGGCGAGAACATCTCGACCATCGAGGTCGAGCAGTGCGTGGCCCGGCATCCTTCCGTGATGGAGTGCGCCGTCGTCGCCATCCCTGATGAGAAGTGGGGCGAGCGGCCCAAGGCCTTCGTCACGCTCAAGCCGGGCCAGAGCGCCACCGAGAAGGACATCATCGAGTTCTGCAAGCAGCACATCGCCGGCTTCAAGGCGCCCGCCGCGGTGGAGTTCGGCGAGCTGCCCAAGACCTCGACCGGCAAGATCCAGAAGTTCGTGCTGCGCGACCGGGAGTGGAAGGGGCAGGCGAAGCGGATCAACTAGCCGTGATACAGATCGGCATCCTCGATCAGTCGCCGGTGCGGAGTGGCGGCACGCCCGCCGAGGCCGTGCACGAGACGCTCGAGCTGGCGCGCGCGGCCGACCGCTGGGGCTATCATCGCTACTGGCTGGCCGAGCACCACTCGACGCCGGGCCTGGCCGGAGCCAGCCCCGAGGTGCTGATCGCGCAGGTGGCCGCGGTGACCGGCCGCATCCGGGTGGGCTCGGGCGGCGTCATGCTCCCGCACTACAGCGCGCTCAAGGTGGCCGAGCAGTTCCGGATGCTCGAGACGCTCAACCCGGGGCGCATCGATCTCGGCATCGGGCGCGCGCCGGGCAGCGATCAGCGGACGGCCCGGGTCCTGCGGCACGGGCCCGGCGCCCTCGGCATCGAGCACTTCCCGCGGCAGGTGCAGGACCTCGTCGCGTTCCTGCACGACGACCTGCCGGCCGAGCACCCGTGGCGGGGCATCCACGCCATGCCGTCCGGCGCCGGCATCCCCGAGGTGTGGCTGCTCGGCTCGAGCGACGAGAGCGCGCTGCTGGCCGCCCAGCTCGGCCAGGCCTTCTGCTTCGCCCACTTCATCAACGAGCAGGGCGGGGCGGAGGTGACCCGCGCCTATCGCGAGCGCTTCTGCGCCTCGCCGGACCTGGCCGCCCCGCGCAGCAGCGTGGCCGTCTTCGCGGTCTGCGCGGAGACGGAGGACCAGGCGCGGCGTCTGGCGCGCAGCCGCGATCTGTTCATCGTGCGCCTGTACACCGGCCGGCCCGGCCCGTACCCCTCGGTGGAGGAGGCGGAGCGCTATCCTTACAATGCCCAGGAGCTGGCCATCGCCCAGCACGCCGCCCGCCGCAGCGTGGTGGGGACGCCCGAGCAGGTGCGGGAGCGGCTCTCCGCCATGGCCGCCGACTACCAGGCCGACGAGCTGATCGTGGTCACGATCACGCACGACTTCAAGGCGCGGCTGCGCTCGTACGAATTGCTGGCCGACGTGTTCGAGCTATCGCGGCAGTAGGCGGCGCCGCGTCGTCTACCAAGGAGAGGACCCCATGACCATGCGCTTGGCGCTGCACACGTGGACGCTGGACACCACCCCGCTCGCGGACGCGCTCGCGGTCATCAAGAAGACGGACTGGGACGCGGTCGAGCTGCGCCGCCTCGACTTCGAGCGCGCCGCCCAGGCCGGCCGGTCCGCCGAGCAGGTCGTCGCGCTGGTGCGCGGCTCCGACCTGCGCGTCGCCTGCGTGGGCGTGGAGCTCGGCTGGGTCTGGGCCACCGGCCCGGAGCGGGCGCGGCTGCTGCGCGTGTTCGCCGAGCAGGCGGGACGCGCGAAGGCGCTCGGCTGCGCCACGATCATGAGCCCGGTCGATCGTGGACGCGGGGACGTGGGAGAGGCCGCCCGCAGCATTCGAGAAGTCGGCGACATCGCCCGCGAGCACGGGGTGCGGCTCGCGATCGAGTTCAACTCCCAGTGCGAGCAGCTCAACGCCCTCGGCCCGATGCGCGAGGTGATGGCGCTGGCCGCCCATTCCCAGACCGGGCTCCTGCTCGACACCTACCATCTCGGCCGCACCGGCGCCGCCCCGCGCGACCTCGACGACGTGCGCCCCGACGAGATCGCCTACGTCCAGTACAGCGACGTGCCGCGCTCGGGCCTCGAGCCGGGCAAGGTGCTGGATCGCCTGCCGCCGGGCCAGGGGAGCGTGCCGTTCAAGGAATTCTTCGCCGCGTTCGTCGGCAAGGGCTACACGGGCTACGCCAGCTACGAGGCGCCCAACCCCGCGGCCTGGAAGCGCCCGGCCGAAGAGGTGGCGCGCGAAGCCCTGGCCGCAACCCGCGCCGTGCTCCCGTAGCCCGGAGTATTCGTGAACGAGATCGACCGAGACCGGGCGGGTGGCGCCGTGGGCGGCTTCCGCGCC
>JBBDXN010000112.1:63176-98340 GCA_040902305.1 Candidatus Rokuibacteriota bacterium
GCGGGAGCCGCCCACGGCGACAGGACCCGCCCGCCTCACGCGTTGTCCCAGGAGACCCCATGAGATACCGCAAGCGCGCGATGATCGTGGCCGCCCAGCCGGAGGCCACCGAGGCCGGCGCGGAGATCCTGAAGTCCGGCGGCAACGCGGTGGACGCGGCCATGGCCTGCGCCTTCGTGCAGGGGGTGGTGGATCCGTTGATGTGCGGCATCGCCGGCTTCGGGAGCTGCGGCATCGCGATGCCCGGCGCCGGCTTCCACGGCTACATCGACTTCCACGCGCCCGCCCCGCTCGCGGTCCGCCCCGACATGTGGGCCGACCGCATCGAGTCGGAGGCGCGCGACGGCTACGGCTTCATCCTGCGCGGGCGGGTGAACGATATCGGCTACCAGGCGGTCTGCGCGCCGGCCAGCCTGCGGGCCTACCGCGACGCCCACCGCGAGCACGGCCGCCTGCCCTGGGAGCAGATCCTGGAGTCGGCGATCGGCTGGGCGGAGGGTGGATGGACGGTGCGCCCGCACGTGGGCTCCTGGTGGGCGGAGGACGGGCAGATGGGCCGCGCCGCGAACCACGAGCGGCTCGCGTTCACGCCGGCCTCGCGGGCGCTCTACTGCCGGCCCGATGGCTCGCCCAAGCGGGTGGGGGACCGGGTGGTGAACCGCGACCTGGGCCAGACGCTCCGGCTGATCGCCAAGCACGGCGACGAGGTGTTCTACGAGGGGGAGCTCGCGCACGCCATCGTGGAGGACATGCGCCGCCACGACGGCCTGCTCGGCGCGAACGATCTCCGGGGCTGGCGCACCACGCGCAACGCGCCGCTCTGGAGCCCGTACCGCGGCTACCGGATCTCGAGCAACCGGCCGCCGGGCGGCGGGGTGATGCTGATCGAGATGCTGAACATCCTCGAGCACTTCCCGCTCGCCGAGCTCGAGCACAACTCGGCCGAGTACGTACGGGTGGTCGCCGAAGCCATGAAGCGCGCGACGATCGACAAGGATCGCCACGTGGGCGATCCTCGCTTCGTGGACGTGCCGGTGGAGCGGCTCGCCGGCAAGTCCTACGCCGCCGAGATGGCCGCCGAGATCCGCGCCGGGAAGAAGGCCGACGTGCCGCGCTTCAACGCGGGCGCGCCGGTCAAGGACACCACCCACGTCTCGGTCCTCGACGCCGAGGGCAACTGCGTGACCATGACCCACTCGCTCGGCATGCCGTCCGGCGTGGTCACCGCCGGGCTCGGCTTCATGTACAACGGCTGCATGGGCGTGTTCGACCCGCGCCCCGGGCGGGCCGGTAGCCTGGCGCCCGGCAAGGCGCGCTTCAGCTCGGTGGTGCCCTCGATCGTGTGGGAGGCCGACCGGCCCCACCTCATCATCGGCGCCCCGGGGGCGACCCAGATCGCGATGGGGGTGCTGCAGGTGCTGCTGAACGCGCTCGACTTCGACATGACCATGGTGGAGGCGGTGAGCGCCCCGCGTTTCTCGGCGACCAGCAACGCCATCGACGTGTCCAATCGCATCCCTCGCGGGGTGGAGCGCGAGCTCCAGGGCATGGGCTACGAGGTGGTGCGGAGCCCCGCCACCTACGGCTTCGCGGCGGTGCACGGCATCCGGGTGCATCCGGACGGCCTCGACGGGGGCGCCGACCCCGGCCACGACGGCATCGTGATGGCGGTGTAGCGGCGCGCGGCCGGCCATGACCGAGAACAAGAGGACCGTCGAGAGATACATGGACGGCTTCAACAAGTCCGATCATGAGCAGATCCTGTCTTGCCTCACCGAGGATGTCGAGTGGGACATTGGTCGAAGAGAACGACGTGGTGGTCGCGGAGGGGCAGGTTCGAGCCCAGAGAAAGGACGGCGGTCTGCTCAACGCGGTATTCTGCGATGTCTTCGCCATGACCAACGCGAAGATCCGGCGGCTCACGTCGTACCTGGTCGAAGTGAAATGACCCGGCGCTGAGTTCGCGGACATGCGCGACCTCGAGGTCGGTCGTCTGCGCGTCGGCGCCGTCGTCGAGACCGCCGGCCCCACGCGTCCCACGTGGCTGTTCCCATCCGCGACGCCGGAGGGCCTCGATCGCCACCGCGCCTGGCTCGCCCCGCACTTCCTCGACGGCGAGGGCCGCCTGCTCCAGAGCGTCCACACCTTCGTGGTGAAGACGCCCGACCTCACCGTGCTCGTCGACACCTGCATCGGCAACGACAAGGATCGGGGAGGCCGGCGGCCGTTCCACATGCTGCGCACCGGCTTCCTCGGCGAGCTGCGGGCCGCCGGGGTGACCCCGGAGGCGGTCGACGTGGTGATCTGCACGCACCTGCACGTCGATCACGTCGGCTGGAACACCCGGCTCGACGACGGGCGGTGGGTCCCGACCTTCCCCCGCGCCCGCTACCTGTTCGCGCGGCGGGAATGGGAGCACTGGACGTCCGAGGACGATGCCGGCACGCGGCGCATCATGGCCGACAGCGTCGCGCCGGTGCTGGACGCAGGCCTCGCCGAGCTCGTCCCGATGGACCACCGCGTCACCGACGAGATCTGGCTCGAGCCGACTCCCGGCCACACCCCCGGGCACGTCAGCGTGCGCCTCGCCTCGCGCGGCGCCGACGCGGTCATCACCGGCGACCTCATGCACCATCCGGTCCAGGTTGCGGAGCCCGGATGGCAGACCAGCTTCGACACCGATCCCGTCGAGGCGTGCCAGACCCGGCGCGCCTTCTGCGCGCGTTACGCCGACCGCCCGGTGACCGTGCTCGGCACGCACTTTCACCACCCGACCGCGGGCCGCATCGTGAGCGACGGCGCCGCCTGGCGGTTCGCGGCCGACGGGGCGCGGTAGCCCCTCACCCGACCCTCTGCCCAGAGGGGAGAGGCAGAATCACGCTCTTCCCCCTCTCCCCTCTGGGGAGAGGGCAGGGTGAGGGGCGCGGGCGCTCTTGACAAGGCTCGGCCCCCGGAGGTAGTAAGGCAACGGTCCAAGTTGAAACTATGCCCACCCACTACCGGGGCAGCGCGCAGGAGATGACGGCCCTCGACGCCTACATCAAGCTCATGCGCGCCGCCGAGTCGGTGACGTCGCGCCTCGAGCCGCTGATGCGGGCGGCCGACCTCACCGTCGGCCAGTTCGGCGCGCTGGAGGCCCTGCTGCACCTGGGCCCCCTCTGCCAGCGGGACCTGGGCCACAAGCTCCTGCGCAGCGGCGGGAACACCACGGTCGTGGTCGGCAATCTTACCCGGCGCGGGCTCGTGCGCCGGACGCGGCGGCCCGACGACCGCCGGTTCATCACGGTCACGCTCACCGACAAGGGCCGCCGATTGATCGGCGGGATCTTCCCCCGGCACGCGCAGCACGTCGTGCGCGAGATGCGCGCGCTCTCCCCGCCCGAGCAGGCGGAGCTGGGCCGGCTCTGCCGGCGGCTCGGTCACGGGCGCCGGGAGAGTCGTGGAAAGGAGGCCGGCAATGGCGCCACACCGCACCCGCTTCGGCTCGCTCCGGCACTTTGAGAAGGGCGGCGTCGAGGTCATCAAGGACGACGCCAGGAACTACGTCTTCTCGAACGTGTTCGAGGTCGCGTCCGGAGCCTTGCCCTACGAGAAGGTCGCGGTCGGCAAGAACATCGAATACGTGATCGAGGCGATCCGGGCCGAGGGCACCTCGGGCTGGCGGGCGGCCGGGCACGACGAGTTTGCCCTCGTGATGGACGGGGAAGTCGAGGTGCGCCTGGTCAAGCCCGACGATCCGGCGTTGGTGCCGCCGGGTACCCACGGCTCGGTGCCGCTGGCCGCCGCGCCCGCCGGGCGCCCGATGGGCCGGGTGAAGGCCCGCCGCGGGCACATGACGCTGCTCCCCGCGGGCGCCGCCTATCAGTTCCACGCGGCCCAGCCGGGCGTGATCCTGCTGCAGACGATGACGGGACGCGACACGATCGAGCGCTGGGCCGACATCTGCCAGACGACGCCCCGGCCGCGGGCCTGAGAGGACGACACCATGACCACGGACAGTCTGCCCGAGCTGGGAAGCATCGAGCCCAATCAGCACGGCTATCGCGCATTCACCCTTGGCAAGTTCAGCTTCGACCGGGATCAGTACTTCGTCCACGTCCGGTGGCCGAACGGCAGCCACATGCTCCCCGCCGACGCCTTTCTCCGCGCGATCCAGCGTGACATCGCGTGGGGGTTCTTTTACGGGATCGTCAACTTCGACACCGTGATCGGGACGGTGAACCATTACGGCACCGTGGACCTCTTCGCGGGGCGCTTCAACGCCCAGTACCGCCAGGCCGGGCTCGACTACTCGGAGACCTTCAAGACCGACGCGCTCAGCCGGCTCTTCGAGGCGATCCTGGCCGACTGGACGAACGCGACCTTCGATCCGTTCGCGTCCCCCGAGGAGACGGGCAGCGCCTTCGGCCCCAAGAACGGGAGCAACAAGCGCGCGATCACGCGGCACCGGGTGACCGCCAAGCGCATGCTCGGGGCGCCCGGCGACGAGCCGATCCGCACCGACGACGGCGGCTTCCCGGTCAACCGCCACTTCACCGACGTGCCGCAGGACCCGCCGGAAGTGCACGCGGAGCTGGGCTTCGAGGACCAGGTCGTCTCGGTGAACCTCTTCGCCTATCTCTCGCGCTCCGATGTGACGTGGAACCCCTCGGTGGTGTCGGTGTGCAAGAACAGCCTCTACTGCCCGACCACCGAGGAGTACATCCTGCCGATCATCCACGGCAACGACCGCGTGGAGTGGTTCGTGCAGCTCACCGATGAGATCCAGTGGGAGGTGGAGGACCGGGACACCGGCGCCGTCCGGGCCCGCGTCACCATGAAGGCCGGCGACGTGGCCGCGATGCCCGCCGACATCCGGCACCGCGGCTTCTCGCCCAAGCGCTCGATGCTCCTGGTCTGGGAGAATGCCTCCCCAGAGCTCCCGGCGCTCTACGCCAGCGGCAAGATGCCGCCGGCCCCCGTGCAGTTCTAGTTCGCCCGGCGCGGCAGGAAGACGCTGGCCGTCTACGTGGCGGTGGCCTTCGTCACGGGCGCCACCGGGGCCCTGATCTACCTGAACCTGCTCCGCGTCTCGCCGGACGCCGCGCTCAGCATCAACTGGACCGCCTACACGATCTCACCCTGCGCGCCCCTCACCCCAGCCCTCTCCCCTCTGGGGAGAGGGCTGGGGTGAGGGGCGGGCCGAGGCCGTCGATCACCCCGGTGAGGGGCGCGCAGGGTGAGGGGCGCGAGAGCCTCAGCGGGCCTTCTGCAGCAGCCCCTCGTAGAAGCCGGCCAGCGTCTCCAGCACCGGCGCGCCCGCGCCCGAGTAGGACGAGCCGTGCATCACCGCCAGCGTCCGCGGCTCGAGCTTGGCGAGCCGCCGGATGGTGGCGCCGGTGGCGGGCGTCAGCGCGGTGTAGCCGAACTGCTTCTCCGCCTCGAGGGCCGGGCCCATGATGTCACCATCGGTCAGCGCGGCCGGATCGCCCGCGTGGGTGAAGAGATCGCTGGTGAAGAGCGTGCCGGTCGTCTCCTCGTAGAGCAGCCCCGCGTCCCAGCAATGCGGCACGTGCGGGGTGTCGAGGCGGCGCACGCGCCGGCCGCCCAGGTCGAGCACCTCGCCGTCGGCCAGCGCGCGCGGCGGCCGCGGCGCCTGGTCGTTGAGCCAGATGGCGCAGCCGATGGCCCCGTGGGTCACGGTGGCGGCCGGGGCGGCGTCAAGCCATTCGCCGAGGGCGCCGCACTCGTCGGCCTCGATGTGGCTGAAGGTGATCCAGCGCAGCCGGCGCAGGTCCATGATCCGGGCCGCGGCCGTGGAGACGGCGGGGAACAGGGACCGCTGGCCGCAGTGGAAGAGCAGGGGCTCCTCGGCGTCCACCAGGAACTGGTTGAAGGTGAGGCCCCGCGGGCCCACCGCGGGCAGAAAGGTTGACAGGCGGTAGATCCGCTCGGCGATCTCGTCGACTTTGGTTTCCATGCGGAACCTCCGGAGCGATTATAATCCTCACGTCCATGCGCTTCGGGACCTTCTACTTCTTCCAGGCCGCGCCGGGCCTCACCCACGCCGAGGTCGTCCACCGCGAGCTCGAGCAGATGGAGTGGACGGAGGAGCTCGGCTTCGACCAGGTCTGGCTGACCGAGCACCACTTCATCGACTACGGTCTCGCGGTGGACCCAGCGAGTTTGGCCGCCACCGCGGCCGCGCGCACACGCCGGGTCCGCATCGGCCTGGCCGCGGCGATCCTGCCGTTCCACCACCCGCTGCGGCTGGCCGAGCAGATGGCGCTCATCGACATCATCTCGAAGGGCCGCCTCGACGTGGGCGTGGGGCGGGGCAACCGGCCCGCCGAGTTCCAGGGCTACCACGTGCCCCAGCAGGAGAACCGCGAGCGCTTCGACGAGGCGGTGGACATCATCCTGAAGGCCTGGACCCAGGAGCGGTTCTCGCACGAGGGGCGCTTCTTCACGATCGGGGAGGCCCGGGTGATCCCCAAGCCCTGGCAGCGGCCGCATCCGCCCATCTACCAGGTCTGCGGTAGCGACGACGGCATCGAGAGCTCGGCGGCCCGCGGCTGGCCCATGCTGAACTCGTTGCTCGCCGGGCCGGTGGACAGCTCGTCAAGCGGCGCGACAGCTACCTCACCGCGCTGCGCAAGCACGGGCGCACCGAAGCCGAGATCGCGGGGCTCATGAAGGACTGGGGCGTGTCCCGCCAGATCTACGTGGCCGCCACCGATGCCGAGGCCCTGGCCGAGGCCAAGGACGCGGAGATGTGGTACCAGGACTCGCTGCGTCGCTTCCAGGTGCCGGAGCGCATCGAGGACGCGCACCCGAGCCTTCGGCCCGGGGTCCGGGCCGCGGCCGAGCGCTTCAAGAAGGTGACGTGGGAAGGACTCGTGGCCGAGACCGTCGCGTTCGGCTCGCCCGACACGGTGGCCCGCCACATCCAGACCATGCGCGACATGGGCATCGGCCACGAGCTCTGCTGGATGAACTTCGGCGGGCTGCCCCAGGACAAGATCCGCCGCTCCATGGAGCTGTTCGCCCGCGAGGTCATGCCGCACTTCCGCGACGCGTAGCGCCCGGGAGGTCCGGGTGATCGGCCGCGGGGACAGGCGAGCGCGCATCCAGCTCCGGCAGCTCGTGGCGATCGTCCTGCTGGCCTGCACGCTCACACCCATCTTCAACATCCTGACGGACGAGGTCACGCTCGCGGCCGCGGCCCAGGGGGTGATCGACGCCCTGCTGGTGTCCGTCCTCGTCGGCGGCTATCTTTTGTTCGTCCGGGACGGCCGCCTGCGCCCCTGGTTCCGGCGGCTCCGCTTCACGACGGACCTGGCCATCAGCAGCTCGATCGTGCTGGCCCTGTTTCTGATCGGCCGGGCCGTCGGCCAGGTGGTGACCGGCCTCGACCCCGCCCGCTTTCTGACCAGCTTCACGGAACGCCACCTCCTCTATGCCCTGCCGTTCTTCGTGGTGCTCGCGGTCGGGACGCAGTTCGTCCTGCAGATGAATCGCATGATCGGCGCCAACGTCCTGCGCTACTTCGTGGCGGGCCGGTACCACCGGCCGACGGCCGAGGAGCGCATCTTCCTCTTCCTCGACCTCGAGGGGTCGACGACCCTGGCGGAGCGGCTGGGGAGCGCCCGCTACTTCGAGCTGCTCCGCCGCTTCGTGGACGACCTCACCGACCCGATCGTCGCGTCGCGGGGAGAGATCTACCAGTACGCGGGCGACGAGGTGGTGGTCACGTGGCCGCTCGCCGAGGGCGTGCGCGCGGCCAACTGCGTCCGCTGCTTCTTCTGGGGCCGGGACGCGGTGGCCCGGGAGGCCGCGCGCTACACGCGCGACTTCGGCACGGTGCCGCGCTTCCGCGCCGGGCTGCACGGCGGCGCGGTCACCTCGGGCGAGCTCGGGGACCTGCGCCGGCAGATCGTCTTCGTCGGCGACATCCTCAACACCGCCGCGCGGCTCGAGGAGTACGCCAAGCGGAGCGGGCTGGACCTCGTGGTCTCGGACTCCCTCCTGCGCCGGCTCGAGCTCCCGCCGGGGGTCGAGGCCCGCCGGCGCGGCGAGCTCACGCTGCGCGGCAAGGAGGCACCGGTGGCCGCCTATAGCCTGTCCGCCCCGCCGAACCCGGCGACTGACGACTGACCGCCCACGGGCTTATACTGGCGGGGAATGGCGTACAACGCGTGGTTCCAGTGCATCAACGGGTGCCCGGGGGAGTTCGACCTCCGGGAGGTCATCTACCGGTGCCCGACGTGCGGGGACCTCCTCGAGGTCCAGCACGACGTGGAGGCGCTGCGGTCGCGCTCGGCGGCCGGCTGGATCCAGCTCTTCGACGACCGGTACCGGCGCCATACCTATCCCTACGGCTCGGGGGTGTGGGGCAAGAAGGAGTGGGTGGTGCCCTTCATCGCCAACGAGAACATCGTGTCGATGTACGAGGGCAACTCCAACCTCCTCTGGGCCGACCGCTACGGCAAGCAGCTCCACGTCGAGGACCTCTGGATCAAGCAGTGCGGCAACTCGCATACCGGGTCCTTCAAGGACCTCGGCATGACCGTGCTGGTCTCGGTCGTCAAGGAGATGATGGCGGGCGGGGCGCCCATCGACGCGGTGGCCTGCGCCTCCACCGGCGACACCTCGGCCGCGCTCGGGGCCTACTGCGCGGCCGCGGGCATCCCGTCGGTGGTGCTGCTGCCCAAGGACAAGGTGTCGATCGCCCAGCTCGTGCAGCCGCTCGCCAACGGGGCCCTCGTGCTCTCGCTGGACACCGACTTCGACGGCTGCATGGCCATCGTCCAGGAGATCACCAAGGAGCGGCGCATCTACCTGGCCAACTCCATGAATAGCCTGCGGATCGAAGGCCAGAAGACGGTGGCCATCGAGATCGTCCAGCAGTTCGACTGGGAGGTGCCGGACTGGATCGTGATCCCGGGCGGCAACCTCGGCAACGTGCACGCCCTCGGGCAGGGCTTCATCATGATGCAGGAGCTGGGGCTGGTGAACCGGCTGCCCCGCATCTGCCTGGCACAGGCGGAGCGGGCCAACCCGCTCTACCGCTCCTTCCTCGAGGACTTCAAGCGCTTCGAGCCGGTGACCGCCGAGCCGACCCTGGCCACCGCGATCCAGATCGGCAACCCGGTGAGCGTCAAGCGCGCCATCCGGACGCTGCAGCGCTTCAACGGGGTGGTCGAGCAGGCCACCGAGCAGGAGCTGGCCGACGAGGCGGCGCGCGCGGACCGCACCGGGATGTTCAACTGCCCGCACACCGGCGTCGCGCTCGCCGCGCTCCGCAAGCTGATCGACCGCAAGGTGATCAGGTCCGGCGAGCGAGTCGTCGTGCTCTCGACCGCGAACGGGCTCAAGTTCGCCGACCAGAAGGCGGCCTATCACATGGGCGCGCTGGAAGGCATCAAGCCGTCGTACCGGAACAAGCCGGTCGAGCTGCCCGCCGACGCCAAGCGCGTCGCCCGCACCATCGCGCGCCACGTCGAGAAGGCGCGGGCGCTGGTGTCGTGATGGCCGAGCGCCCCGAGCCCCAGCCGGTCGACCCGGCCAGGAAGCCGGTGGGCCCCAGCACGCTGGCGGTGCACGGCGGCGAGCCTCGGCCCAAGCCGGCGAACTCGCTCGCCACCCCGATCGTGCAGACCGCCACCTACACCTTCGCGAACACCCAGGAGCTGAAGGACCACTTCGACGGCAAGATCGAGCGGGTCGAGTACGGGCGCTACGGCAATCCCACCCAGCGCATCGCGGAGGCCAAGCTGGCCGCGCTCGAGGGGGCGGGGGAGTGCCTGCTGTTCGCGAGCGGCATGGGGGCGATGACCACCGCGCTCTTCGCCATGCTCTCGCGCGGGACCCACGTGGTGGTCACCGACGACAGCTACCGGCGCACCCGCCAGTTCCTGAACCAGACCCTCTCGCGCTACGGCATCGAGGTGTCCACCGTGCCCGCGGGCGACTACGAGGCGATGGAGGACGCGATCAAGCCCACCACCCGGGTGCTGGTGAGCGAGTCGCCGACCAACCCGTACAACCGCATCCTGGACCTCGAGCGGTTCGCGGCCATCGGCCGCGGGCATCGGGTGAAGACGGTGATCGACGCCACCTTCGCGACGCCCTACAACCAGCGGCCGCTCGAGTGGGGGGTGGACGTGGTCGTGCACTCCGCCACCAAGTACCTGGGCGGCCACAACGACCTCCTGGCCGGCGCGGTGCTGGGCTCGGCCGAGCTGGTGGGGGCCATCCGGGGGCTACAGGGGATCACCGGGGCGATCGTAGACCCATTCGCCGCCTATCTCCTCGTCCGCGGGCTCAAGACCTTCGCGCTCCGCATGGAGCGCCAGAATGCGAATGCGCAGGCGGTGGCGGAGTTCCTGGCCGGGCACCCCCGCATCACCGCCGTCCACTACGCGGGCCTGCCCGGCCATCCCGAGCACGCGATCGCCCGCAAGCAGATGCGCGGCTTCGGCGGGGTGGTCTCGTTCGAGGTGGCGGGCGACCTCGACGCGGCCTCCCGGGTGGTGGACGCGTGCACGATCCCGCACATCGCGGCCTCGCTGGGCGGGGTGGAGAGCCTGATCGAGCAGCCCGCGATCATGAGCTTCTACGAGCTCACGAGCGAGGAGCGCCTCGAGATCGGGATCAAGGACAACCTGATCCGCTTCGCGGTCGGCATCGAGGACGCCGATGATCTCATCTCCGACCTCGCCCAGGCCCTTGACCGGGCCTTCGCTTCTGCCTGACCCCCTCACCCTCGGAGCCCCTCACCCCCCGGAGCCCCTCACCCTGCCCTCTCCCCAGAGGGGAGAGGGTTTGTCCGGCGAGGGTTTCCCCGCGTGGATTGTGCTGGGTGGGGGGGTGTGGTATAGCCTGCGCAAAGCCTTGAGGTCACCCGCCCCGGTCCACATCCCGATCCGGCTCCGTGAATGAGGAGGACACCCCCATGAAGCGATACGTCCCACTGGCTACTGCCCTGGTCCTGGCGATCCTGGCGCTCGGCGCTGCGCCCGGCGACGTCACCGCCCAGGCGAAGGACACCCTGACCGTGGCGCTGCCGTCGCACGCGCCGACCCTCGACCCCCACATGCACTTCGAGCGGGTCGGGATCCTGGTGAACATCAACATGTACGACTCGCTGCTGCACCGGGATATCAAGCTCCAGTTCGTCCCGTCGCTGGCGACCTCCTGGAAGGCGCTCTCGGACACCCAGTGGGAGTTCAAGATCCGCAAGGGGGTCCGTTTCCACAACGGGGACGTTCTGACCCCGGAGGACGTGAAGTACTCCTTCGACCGGGTGATCGACCAGACCAAGAAATCGCCCCAGTACGGCAACATCCGCGCGATCAAGGAGGTCAAGGTGATCGACGCGGAGACCGTCCACCTCACCACCGACAAGCCGTTCCCCCTACTGCTCGAGCGACTGGTGTTCTTCCCGATCGTGAACAAGAAGCACGTCGAGAAGGTGGGGGATCAGGCCTTCGGGACGACTTCTCCGGTGGGCACCGGCCCCTGGAAGTTCGTGGAGTGGAAGCGCGACCAGGTCATCCGCCTCGAGGCCTTCGACCAGCACTGGCGCGGGAAGCCCGCTTTCAAGCACCTGAACTTCCGCGCCATCCCCGAGGTGGCGACCCAGGTGGCCGAGATCAAGACCGGCGGAGTGGACATCATCCGCAACGTCTCCGCCGACATCCAGCCGGAGCTCAAGACCCATCCAGTCGCCTACATCTCCTCGACGCCCATCCTGCGCGTGCACTGGATCGCGTTCGACATGCGGGTGGCGCCTTTCGACAAGAAGGCGGTCCGGCAGGCCGCGAACTACGCGATCGACAAGCAGACCATCATCCAGAGGCTGATGGCCGGGCTCGGGCAGCAGGTCGCGACCACCGTGCAGCCGCTGGCCTTCGGCTTCGATGCCGAGGTGAAGCCGTATCCGTTCGATCCCAAGAAGGCCAAGGAGCTGCTCGCCCAGGGCGGCTACCCGAACGGCGTGGACATCACGCTGCACAGCGCGTCCGTTGCGAATCGCCCGGAGTTCGAGGCCCTCTGCCAGATGCTCACCGACGTCGGTCTCCGCACCACCCCGCGGCTCTGGGATCCGGGCCCGGCGTGGAACAAGTTCTCTCAGACCGAGGGCAAGGGAACCCATGGCGTCTACGGCACCTGGGGCAACTACTCGGTCTTCGACGCCGACGCGGTGCTGCATCCGCTCTACCACAGCGAGCCGGGCGGCTGGTACGGCAAGTGGTACGCGCGCGTGGAGGGGCTCGACAAGCTGATCGACGAGGCGCGCTCGAGCGTGGACCAGCCCAAGCGCAAGCGCCTCTACACCCAGATCCAGCAGATGATCCGCGAGGAGGCGCCCTCGACGTTTCTGTGGACCCAGTACGACACCCTCGGCATCTCGAAGAAGGTGCAGTATGCGGCCCGTCCGGACGAGTGGCTCTGGCTCTTCGACGCCAAGCCCGCGGCCCGGTAGGGAGGAGGATCCGCATCTCGTTCCGGTGAGGCCGTCGCGGTGCTGATCCTCGTCGCACGCCGGGTCGTCCGCCTCCTGGTGGTGCTCGTGGGCGTGTCCCTCGTCACGTTCGCGATCCTCCAGGTGAGCGGCGACCCGGTCGCCCTCATGATGCCGGAGGCGCCCGAGTCCGACCGCATCGTGCTACGCCAGGCCATGGGATTCAACGACCCGCTGCCCGTGCAGTTCGCCCGGTTCGTCGGCAGCATCGCGCGGGGTGACTTCGGCCAGTCCTTCTTCCACCGCGAGCCGGCGCTGCCGCTCGTGCTCGAGCGCATGCCGACCACGCTGCTCCTCACCGTGCTCGCGACGGGGCTGTCGCTCGCCATCGCGGTGCCCATCGGCATCGTGAGCGCGATCCGCCGCAACTCCGTGCTCGATCACGGGGCCACGTTCGTCGTCTTCCTCGGTACCTCCATGCCGGTCTTCTGGACCGGCATCATGCTGATCCTGCTCTTCGCGGTCCAGCTCCGCTGGCTCCCCGTCTCGGGCTGGGAGAGCTGGGCCGCCCTGGTGCTCCCCGGGATCACCCTGGCCACCTTCTCCACGCCGCTCCTGCTGCGGATCGTCCGCTCGAGCATGCTGGAGGTCATCAACCTGGACTACGTGCGCACCGCTCGGGCCAAGGGCGTCTCGGAGTGGCTCGTGATCTGTCGCCATGCGCTCACCAACGCCGCGCTCCCGCTGGTCACGGTGGCGGGCCTGCAGTTCGGCCTGAGCCTGGGCGGCGCGGTGATCACCGAGACCGTCTTCGCGGTGCCCGGGGTGGGCCGGCTCATCGTGGGGGCGATCCGCCAGCTCGACTTCCCCATCGTGCAGGCCGGGGTCTTCCTGCTGGCCCTGATCATCGTGCTGGTGAACTTCGCGGTGGACATGCTGTACATCTATCTCAACCCGCAGATCCGGGTGCGCTGAGCGCCATGGCCATCGGTACCCTCGCGCCGCCGATGGGCGCCGCGGCCGGCCTGGCTCACGCCGCGGAGCGCTCGCGGGTCTGGCGCAAGTTCGTGCGCAACCCGGCTGCGATCGCGGGCGCGCTGATCCTCCTGACCGTCGTCGGCGCCGCCATCTTCGCCCCCTACGTGGCCCCGCACGAGCCCACCCGCCAGAGCCTCATCCGGCGCTTCACGCCGCCGGTGTGGGCCGAGGCGGGCAAGGCCAGCTACCCGCTGGGCACGGACCAGGTGGGCCGCGACATCCTGAGCCGCATGATCCACGGGGCCCGCGTCTCGCTGATCGTCGGGATCTCCGCGGTCCTGGTCAGCCTCGTCGTGGGCGTCACCCTGGGGCTGCTGAGCGGCTTCCTGCAGGGCCGGGTGGACACCGTGATCATGACGGTGGTGGACGTGACGCTGTCGTTCCCCCAGCTCCTGCTCGCGCTCGCCTTCGTGGCCGCGCTCGGCCCCAGCCTGCTCACGATCATCATCGTCCTGGGCCTCACCGGCTGGGAGCGCTACACGCGGGTGGTGCGGGCGGAGGTGCTCGCGCTGCGGGAGAAGGACTTCGTGGAGGCCGCCCGCGCCATCGGGGCGAGCCCGCTGCGCACGCTCCTGCGCCACCTGCTGCCCAATACCTTCTCGTCCATCATCGTGATGTCCACGCTCCAGGTCGCCCAGGCCATCCTGCAGGAGGCGGCCCTGTCCTTCCTGGGGGTGGGGACGGGGAGCGCCTACCCGACCTGGGGCGGGATGATCGCGCTCGGGCGCGACTTCGTGAGCGTGGCCTGGTGGCTGCCCACCTTCCCCGGCCTGGCCATTCTCCTCACCGTGCTCGCCATCAACCTGGTGGGCGACCGGCTCCGGGACGCCCTCGATCCTCGCGTCGGCTGACGGCCCCGGGGGAGGGGGTCTGAGGCGGGAGGCCCCCGATCGAATTCAGTTGCAAACGGAGCGGGATCGGGGGCACACTCCCGCAACGTTCCGATTTCCCGGTCCGCGTCCGGCGGACCACCGGGGGGCGTACCTGACGTGAGCCGGCATCATCCAGATCGAAGGAGCCCCGACCCTATGTAAGGACCCATCCTGGTAAGCGGCGACGTCCCGTCGCCGGAAGGAGTCTGCCGATGAACCGTCGCCCCTTCCTGTTCGCTCTGGCCGCTCTCGTGGTTTCGGTCGTGTTCCTGTCCAGCGCGGCGCTCGCCCAGACGCCGAAGCGAGGAGGCACGCTCCGCGTCAGCTACGGCAACGAGATCGCCCACCTCGATTTCCACACCGCGCCCGGCTACGAAATGATGTGGGTGGCGATGAACGTCGGCTGCGGCCTCGTCAACATCACCCCAGACGGCAAGTTCGTGGGCGACGCGGCCGACTCCTGGCAGGTCTCCTCGGACAACCTCAACTACACCTTCAAGCTCAAGAACAACGTCCTCTTCCACGACGGCACCAAGGTGGACGCCGCCGCGGTGAAGTTCAGCATCGACCGGCTGAGGGATCCGGCCACCAAGTCCGGGATGCGCGCCTTCTACGAGCCCGTCCACTCCGTCGAGGTGCTCGATCCCCAGACCGTGCAAGTGCGCCTCAAGCAGCCCTACGCCTTCTTCCTGCACATGCTGGCCGCCTACCGGACCGGGCTGGTTCTCTACTCGCCGGCCGCCACCCAGAAGTTCACCGTGGACGATCGCAAGCAGGGCAAGCCGGGCGCGGTGGTGGGCTGCGGCCCGTTCCGCCTGATCGAATGGGTGAAGGGTAGCCACCTGGCGATGGAGCGGTTCGACAAGTACTTCGTGCCGGGGCTCCCCTACCTCGACCGGGTCATGATCCGCACCATCAAGGACCCGGTGACCGAGATGGCCGCGTTCCGGGCGGGGGAAGTCGACTTCATCGCTTCCTTCTCGCCCGAGCACGTGGACACCCTGAAGGCGCAGAGCCCGAACGCGGTGATCATGACCGGCAAGGAAACGACGCCGATGCTCGCGGCGATGAAGGTGACGGTGCCCAAGGACGGCAAGCCGATGTCCAAGGAGCGGGCGCCGCACCCGATCTTCGGGGACCTCAAGGTGCGCAAGGCGATCGGCTGCTACGGGATCGACCGCAAGGAGATCGTCCAGATCGCGTTCAAGGGCAAGGCCACCCCGTGGGTCGGGATGAACCCGCCCGGAACGCTCGACACCGTGGACGTCAACTCGATGTGTCCCTACGATCCGGCCAAGGCCAAGGCGATGCTCGCGGAGGTCGGCTACGGCCCGTCGAAGCCGCTGACCTTCGAGCTCATGGCCGACACCGAGAAGTCGGTCTTCAACGTTATCGCCACCGTCATCAAGGAGCAGATGGGGCGCCTCGGCGTGACCGCGAATATTCGTCTAGTCGACAAGGTGTCCTGGATGAACACCACGCTGCAGGACGGGCCGTGGGACATGTACGTCGAGGATCTGCTCTCGCTGCTCACCCTGGACAGCAATGGTTACCTGTCGAACAGCACGTCGACCTGGAGCCACCCGCGCCACAACGACAAGCGCGTGGACGAGCTCTACGCCCGCTACGCGCAGGAGATGGACGCCGCGAAGCGCAAGGCCATCGCCAAGGAGATCCAGGAGTTCTTCGTCGAGAACATGTACTGGAACAACATCTCCGGCTCGCCCTTCTACATGGTCGCGCAGCCGTGGATGAAGGGCTACACGTACAACGCGGAGTTCGAAGTCCACTACAACCGTGTCTGGCTGGACAAGTAGAGAGCGTCTAGAGGGCGTCGCGGAGCGGGCGGATGCGTGTCTACATCCTGAAGCGACTGGTCCAGATCGTGCCGACCGTCGTCATGATCTCGCTCGTCGTGTTCCTGATGATGCAGTCGATCCCGGGGGATCCCGTCGTGGCCTTGCTGGGAGACGCCTATAACCAGGAGGACGCGGACAAGATCCGCCAGGCCTACGGCCTCGACAAGCCGGTCCTGGTCCAGTACGTCATCTGGCTCGGGAAGCTCGTGCAGGGGGACTGGGGCGCCTCGATCCTGACCGGGCGCCCCGTCCTCCAGGACGTGCTCGTCCGCCTGCCCGTGACGCTCGAATTGATCGTCCTGTCCATGGCCATCGCGCTGCTGATCGCGATCCCCGCCGGGATCATCGGCGCGCTGCGCCAGAACACCTGGGCCGACTACACCGCCACCTCGGTGGCCATGGTCGGGGTCTCGATACCGGAGTTCTTCGTGGGCGTCCTGCTGCTGCTCGTCTTCTCAATCGGGCTGGACGGGATCCTGCCCAGCTCGGGGTGGGTCTACCTGCCCGGCACCTGTCCCAACATGGTCTGCGGGGTGAGCTTCTGGGGCAACATGCAGCACGTGCTGATGCCGGCGATCGCGCTCGGCATCGGGCGGGCCGCGATCCTGACCCGCCTGCTCCGCGCGAGCATGCTGGAAGTCATCCGGACCGAGTACGTCACGACCGCGCGGGCCAAGGGCCTGAGCGAGCGACCGATCGTGTTCAAGCACGCGCTCAAGAACGCCCTGATCCCCACCGTGACCGTCATGGGTCTCCAGGTCGGCTTCCTCATCGGCGGCGCGATCGTGGTCGAGACGCTCTTCGCCATGCCCGGCCTCGGCACCTTCGGCATCGACGCGATCATCGCCCGCGACTACCAGCAGGTGCAGGGGTTCGCCCTCATCACCGCGCTCGCATTCGTGGTCATCAACCTGCTCGTCGATCTCGTCTACACGTTCCTGGACCCGCGCATCCGGTACGCGTGAGGAGGACCATGGCCAATCACCGGACCATCAGCGGGGGCGCCGTCGGCGAGGCCGCGCTGCCCGTCGGCATCGCGGTGCCGGGTCGCGGGGAGCGCTCCGAGACCCCGCTGGCCCAGGCGATCCGCCGCCTCCGCAAGAGCACGACCGCGGTCATCGGCCTCGTCATCGTCGCCGGGCTGGTCCTGGTCGCCATCTTCGCGGACGCCCTCGCCCCGCAGAGCCCGACCACCAGCGATCAGACCCAGACCTTCGCCCGGCCGAGCGTGGATCACCCTCTCGGGACGGACCAGCTCGGGCGCGACATGCTGAGCCGCGTCATCCACGGCACCCGCATCTCGCTCGCGGTGGGGGTGTCTTCCGTGGTGCTCGCCCTGTTCATTGGGGTGCCGCTGGGGATGATCGCCGGATACTACGGCGGCCGGGCGGACAGCGTGATCATGCGCCTGATGGACCTCATCCTCGCCTTCCCGATCTATCTGCTGGCGATCATCCTGATGATCATGTTCACGCCGACCGCGGGGCTGATCGGGACCATGAAGGTGGTGGGCGCCATCGCCATCGTGCGCATCCCCATCTACGCCCGGCTCGTCCGCGGCAGCGTGCTCTCGATCAAGGAGAAGGAGTACATCGAGGCCTGCCGGGCCCTCGGAGTGCGCGACCCGGGAATCTTCTGGCGCCACCTCCTGCCGAACTGCCTGGCCCCGATCATCGTGACCACCACGCTCGGCATCGCCACCTCGATCATCGTGGAGGCCACGCTGAGCTTCCTGGGGCTGGGAACCCAGCCCCCGACGCCGAGCTGGGGCTGGGACCTCAAGGCCAATGTCGCCTTCATCCAGGCCAACGCCTGGCTGTCCCTCTTCCCGGGCCTGGCCATCTTCGTCACGGTCCTGGGATTCAACCTGTTCGGAGACGGGCTCCGCGACGCCCTCGACCCCCGGCTGAAGTAGGCTGGCGCCGGCGGCCTGACGCCACCGCACCAGGCGCTCGAAGAGCCGGTCGAGATCCTCGCAATCCCACCAGCCGTCCATGTGGGCCCCGCCCAGCCGGGGGGTCGCCCGGGCCCAGATGATGCTTGTTGCGGGCCGCGACCTCGACTATCCTTGGCGGCACCCTGAACCCTGCGGTGCTCCGCGGCGCTCTCCGCGCGCGGCGCTCACAGCTCCAGGGCTGGCCCCCACACGGTCCGCCGGAGGTCGCCTCATCGGCAACCCCGTCCTGGTCCGCTCGAGGTCCACGATCGCGACCAAGACCGGTCGCGCCACGATGGCTGCGTCTGCCGCCCACCGGTCATCCCACACGCTCCCGCGCCCATCTCACCCAAGGGGGACGCTCATGCTGAGCCCTATCCGCTCTCGGTTCGCGCTCCTGTCCGTCGCCACCCTCGCGCTGCTCCTGACCTTCGGCCTGGTCGCTCTCGTCGAGCCGCCCGCGGCCGACGCGCAGAAGAAGAAGGTGCTGAACGTGGCGGCCAAGGAGCCCGACACCCTCGACCCGCACTCCAGCACGCTGGGGCAGTCGCAAGCTATCTCGCGCTTCATGTTTCGCGGGCTCGTGCGGTTCGCCATCAAGGACGGCAAGGTCACCACCTCGGAGGTCGAGCCGGACCTGGCCGAGAGCTGGACGCTCTCGCCCGACGGGACGGTGTGGACGTTCAAGCTCAGGAAGGGTGTCCAGTTCCACAAGGGCTTCGGCGAGATGACGGCGGAGGACGTGAAGTTCAGCTTCGAGCGGCAGATCAACAAGACGCCCGGCACGCGTTACGGCGTGAACCTCGACGTGATCAAGTCGATCGAAGTCGTCAACCCGCACACGGTGCAGATCGCGCTGAAGTCCTTCGACGCGATCTTCCTCCTGCGCATGGTCGGCTACCAGCAGGGCTACATCGTCTCGAAGAAGGCGGCCGAGAAGCACGATCAGTTCAAGTGGAGTCCCATCGGCACGGGCCCGTTCCACTTCGAACGGCACTCGCCGAGGGAGAAGATCGTCCTCAAGGCCTTCGACAAGTTCCAGGGCGGCCGGCCCCAGATCGACGAGGTCCACTGGTTCGACGTGCCCGAGGACGCCACCAAGCTGATCGGCCTCGAGAAGGGGACCTTCGACCTGCTCTATCCCGAGGCGACCACGGCGGACTTCGCCGCCCAGGTGAAGAAGATCGGCGCCATCCTCGACCAGTGGGGCCCGGGCGGCCAACAGCGCTTCTACATCAACATGACGCACAAGCCGTTCGACGACATCCGCGTGCGGCGTGCGTTCATGCACGCCATCGACCGCAAGGCGATCAAGGAGACCATGTATCCTGGCGAACTGGGGCTCCTGGCGATCAGCTGTGTGCCGCCCGGCTACTTCGGTCACGTCCCGATGAGCTTTCCCGAGTACGACCCGGAGAAGGCCAAGAAGCTCCTGGCCGAGGCCGGCCATCCGAACGGGTTCACGATCAAGAACTACTTCATCAGCAAGTCGTTCTTCTACCCCAAGGTGCTCACCCTGGCCCAGGAGCAGCTCAAGAAGGTGGGTATCAACGTGGAGCTGCAGGTGGTCGAGCACGCGACCTTCCACGAGAACATCCGGAAGAACCTGAACCCGTTCGTGCTCTACGGTGGCACGCGCATCACCGACGCCGACCCCTGGTTGTCGCTGTTCTTCGACTCCAAGGAAATCCCCGATCCGGCCACCGGCAACAAGGGCACGAACTTCATGCACTACCGGGCGATCGACGACCTCCTTCAGAAGGGGCGGGTGGAGCGCGACACGAAGAAACGGGCCGCGATCTACGCCGAGGCCCAGAAGCGCATCGAGCGCGACCTGGTCTGCCTGCCCATCCAGGATATTCCGAACCAGTGGGCGCGCAACCCGAAGCGGGTGAGCAATCCGTTTGACCCGAACTACGGCGAGTTTTCACTGCACTACAGCTACAACTACCCGGAGATGCTGAAGGTGCTCAACTGAGCTGAGCCCGGATGCTCAAGTACGCGCTGCGCCGGCTCGTGATCGCGGTCCCGATGCTGCTCGGGGCCATGAGCATCGTCTTCTTCGCGATGCGCATCCTGCCCGGCGACCCGTGCGTGGCCATGATGGGCGACCAGGCCACTACCGAGGCGCTCGCGGATTGCACCAAGAACCTCGGGCTGCACCGGCCGCTGACCGTCCAGTACGTGGACTACCTCTGGCGCTCGGTGCAGCTCGACTTCGGCAACTCGCTCCGTCAGGGCTACCCGGTCAGCGAGTACATCGCCCGCATGTTCCCGCACACCCTGGTGCTGGTCATGTCGAGCGCGGTGGTGGCGGCCCTGATCGGCATCCCGATCGGGATCGTCTCCGCGCTCAAGCGCCGCAGCCCGCTGATCGACTACCCGCTGCGCATCATCGCTCTGCTCGGCCTCTCGATGCCGGTCTTCTGGCTCGGGATCCTGCTGCTCATCGTGTTCTCGCTGCACCTCGACATCTTCCCGCTCATCGGCGGCGGCGACCTCGACGGGGTCATCCACATGCTCAAGACCGGGGAGGCCTTCGCGAACCCCGGCGACTTCCTGGCCGCGCTGGGCGACGTCCTGCACCACCTGGCTTTGCCCGCCTTCGCGCTGGGCTTCACGCTGGCCGCCACCGTCAGCCGGCTGTCGCGCTCCGCCATGTTGGAGGTGATCAGCCAGGACTACATCCGCACCGCCCGCGCCAAGGGGCAGGGCGAGCGCACCGTGGTCTACAAGCACGCGTTCCGCAACATGATGGTCCCGCTGCTCACGATCATCGGGCTTTTCGTGGCGGTGGCGCTGACCGGCACCGTCCTCACCGAGACCGTGTTCACGCGGCCCGGGCTCGGCAAGATGCTCGTGGACGCCATCGGCGCCCGGGACTATCCGCTCGCCCAGGGGGCCATCACCGTGTTCACCATGACCATCATCTTCGTGAACCTGGTCGTCGACATGCTGTACGCCGTCGTCGACCCGCGGATCACCTACCGGTAGGCTCGGATCGGAGCCGCGATGGCCATCAGTCGGCGGGCAGAGTCGCTCGACCTCGGCGTCACCCTGGCCGGGGAGGAGGCGCGCCGCCCGATCGGCGGCTATCTCCGCCGGTGGCTGCCCATCTGGATCGGCATCGTGATGGCGCTCGCCATGATGGTGGTGGCCGCGGCCGCGCCCCTCATCGCGCCGCTGAGCCCCTCGGCGCAATACAGCGACGCGGTGCTCAAGGGGCCGGGCGCGGTCGAGCGGCACATGCTGGGGACCGACGAGTTCGGGCGCGACATCCTGAGCCGCATCATCTGGGGCGCGCGCGTCTCGCTGCAGGTGGGCCTGGCCTCGGTGATGTGGGGTTTCTTGCTGGGGGTGCCGCTCGGCATCCTCGCCGGGACCCGCGGGGGCAAGATCGAGACCGGTATCATGCGGTGCGCCGACATGCTGATGGCGTTTCCCACCCTGCTGCTGGCTCTCATCATCGTGACCGCGCTGGGCGGGACGCTGCTGAACGAGATCCTGGCGATCGGGATCGCGCTGACGCCGAACTTCGTGCGGCTCTCGCGCAGCCTGGCCCTGACCATCCGGGAGCAGGACTACATCATGGCCGCGCGGGCCCTGGGCAGCGGCCAGCTCCGCGTGATGGCCCGCCACGTGTTCCCGAACGCGCTCTACGCGCTCGTGGTCGTGGCCACGCTCTACATCGCCACCGCGATCCGCACCGAGGCCAGCCTGTCCTTCCTGGGCCTGGGCATCCCGCCGCCCACCCCGAGCTGGGGCAATATCCTGAGCGAGGGCCGCCAGTACATCAAGTGCTGCCCCTGGATCACCACGTTCTCCGGGCTCGCCATCATGCTGGCGGTGCTCGCCTTCAACCTGGTGGGCGACGCGCTCCGGGACCTGCTGGATCCCCGCCTCCGCGGCGAGTAGTTGCTGGAAGGGCGCAGCCGGGCGTAGCGAACAGCGGGCGGCCGCCCGCCCGCTCGGGCCGTGTATCATGTCGTCCCATGCGTGGCTCCCCCGGATCACGGGCCCGAGCGCTCGCCACCCTCCTCGTGCTGACCGTGGGCGCCCTGGCTCTGCGGGTCGTCGGGCTGGGGCGCCTGCCCCTGTGGCTCGACGAAGGGTACAGCCTGCTCCAGGTGACGTACCGCCCCCTCTCCGACTGGCTCGTCGACGTCCATCCTCCGCTCTACACGGCGCTGCTCTGGGTCTGGACCCGGGTCGCGGTGAGCGACGCCTGGCTGCGCCTGCTCTCCGCCCTGCTCGGCGCGGCCACCATCCCGGCCGTGTACGCCCTGGGCGCGCGCCTGCTCGGCCGCGCGTGCGGGCTGTGGGCCGCCGGCTTCCTGGCCGTCACCTGGTTCCACGTCTGGCACAGCCGCGAGGCACGCATGTACCCGCTGCTCGTCCTGACCTTCACGCTCGCGCTCTGGGGGCTGGTCGCGGGCGCCCGGGATGGCCAGGCTCGCGGCTGGATCGTGTATGCCGTGGCCGGTGCGGCCATGGCCTGGTCTCACGCGGTGGGCATCTACTATGCGGCGGTCCTCGCCGTACTCGCCCTGGCGATCCCGCGCCAGGACGGGCAGCGGTGGAGCTGGCGACCCTGGCTGGCCGGGGGTGCCGGGCTCGTTGCCCTGTTCGCGCCCTGGCTTCCCGTCGCCGTCGCGATCACCCGCGACACGATCGCCGACTTCTGGGTCCTGCCGGCTGGTCCCGAGCCGCCGTTCTTCACGACCGTCTACCAGTTCACGGTCAGCCCGATCGTCTCGCCGGCCGACCTGCTCCGCTCGCAGCTCCGGCTCGACTTCGGCGCCTTGCTCGGCACCTGGATCTGGATGGTGCCGATCCTCGCGGTGCTCGCGTGCGCCATCGCCCTGGGTCAGCCGAGCCAGCGCTGGACGGTGCGGCTGCTCGTGCTGGCCTACCTGGCGCCGATCGGCCTGTTCACCGCGCTCAGCCTGGTCGCCCGCCCCATCCTGCTGCCGCGGATCCTGCTGCCGGTGGTGGTGCCGCTGGTGCTGCTGCTCGCGGTGGGCGTCGAGGCCGTGCCTCGCCCGCGATGGCGCGCGGCGGTGGGCGCGGGGCTCGCCCTCGTGCTGCTCCTCGGAACGGTCTACGGCCTGCGCCACGACGCCGGCGTCACCGAGGGGTGGCGCGCGGCCGCCCACCATGTGCGGGCCGAGGCGCGGAACGGTGACGTCCTGCTCTTCCTCTCCGGCCGACCGGCATCGCCGCGACGGGAGAGCCTCACGTCGCGCCAGCTCGCGACGGTCGAGATGCTCCTCCTCCGGTACGATGACACGGGCCGCCTGCAGAGCCTGCCGCGGATCACGACCGCCCGGGTGGCCGACGAATGCCCTCCCCGCGAGCTCGCGGCCTGCCTCGATCGAGCCGTGCGCGAACCCGGCGCGGACGGCCGCGTGTGGGTGATCCGCCGGGGCCGCCTCTTGCCCCCGGTCCTGGAGTCCTGGCTCGAGCAGCGCCTCGAGGCTGGCCCGGTCGCGGAATTCCCGAACCTCCTCGTCGAGCGGCGCCGTCTGCGCTAGAGTGCCGGGTGACGGTGGGTACTCAGAGAAATCGGGCGGGGCGGTAGGGGGTCAGGCGAGCGTCCATGATGCCGTCGAGGAGCTCGGTGGCGGCGATGCGGCCCCAGAGCGGGCCGAGGGTGACGCCGCTGTGCGAGACGACGACGTAGAAGCCGTCGAGGCCGGGGATGGCGCCGACCATCGGCCGTTCGTCGCGCGGCATCGGCCGGACCCCCACGCGCGTGGCCTCGACGCGCGCTCCCGCGAGCGCCGGCAGGTGCGTGGCCACGGCCGCGAGGGAGCGCTCGGGTGGCCAGGGCTCGCCGCCCTCGACCCAGGTCTGGTCGTGGGCTCCCTCGGCGAGCACGATGCGGCCGCCGCCGTCCGGGCGGAAGTGGCAGCCCGGCGCGTGAACCGGCCGGCGGAGAGTGGTCGCCACGGGGGCGGTGTAGATCAGCCGGCCCGGCACGCGATCGAGGGAAATCTCCACGCCGGCCAGGCGGGCCACCTCGCCCGTCGCGACGCCCGCGCAATCCACCACCCAGTCGGCCTCGACGCGGTCGCCGCGCTCGGTGCTCACGCCGCGCACCCGCGCTCCGGCGCGCAGGATCGCAGTGACCCGCTGGCCGGAGAGGACCCGCGCCCCGCGGCGCCCGGCCTCGGCGAGCAGCGCGCCGATGAAGGGGACCGCCTCCACGTAACCCTCGCCGGGCGTCCACACGACCTCGTCCACGTCGGAGGCGATGTGCAGATCCGGCTCGAGCTCCCGGGCCTGCCGCGGCGAGATCCGCTCGACCGCGTAGCCCCAGCCCGCCAGCCGCTCCACGGCCTGGTGCAGGCGCGCGCGCCCGGCCGCCCCCGCTTCCCAGGCGAGAGCGCCGTCCTGGTGGAGCCAGCCGCCGCCCCCCAGCTCCTTGGCGAGCCCGGCGTGCTCCTCCATGCTCGCGACGTTGAGCTCGTGGTAGTCGTGCGGCGTCTTGTTGAACGAGTTGGTCCAGGCGAAGCTTGCCCTGGAGGTGCCGGCGCCGGGCGGGCCGGCGTCGAGGACGATGACCGCGGCCCCGCGCTCGGCCAGGCGGTAGGCCACGTTGGCGCCGACGCACCCCGCCCCGACCACGACGACGTCGGCGCCCGTCATCGGCGCGCTACTTGTTCGGCTTCCCCGTCGGTGAGCTGGAGCGAGTCGTCGATGACGAGCACGGTCCGGACAGTGTACATCTCGTCCTGCGCCGAGTGCACCATGCCGTAGCGAGAGGACTACAGCAGGCCAAGGAGTGCCGGCTCGGTGCGGCGAAACTCCGCTTCGAGCTCCTCGACCAGGGGCGGCGCTACCGCGGGTCGCGCCTCGGCGGGCACCCGCTCGAGTGCGGTGGCCACCTCGGTCATGCGCAGGGCACCCAGGTTCAGGCAGCTGCCGCGCAGGGTGTGCGCGAGCTGGCGCACGGCCGCGGGGTCTTCCCGGTCCAGGGCCTGCCGCAGCGCCGCGAGCCGCGCCCGCGTATCCCCCAGAAAGGCCTCGACCACCTTGCGGAACAATGATCCGTCTCCGCTCCCGAGCGTCGAGCGCAGCTGGGTGATGCGCTGGGGGTCCAGGACCGCGGCCGCCTGGGCGGCGGGCTCGGCCCCGCTCCGGTCTCCGTTCGAGTTCCGATCTCCGTTCGTACGGATCCAGCGGCGGATGACCGCCTCGATCACCGCCGGGTTCACCGGCTTGGTGACATAGTCGTCCATCCCGGCAGCCAGACACCGCTCGCGGTCCCCCTCCATGGCGTGGGCGGTCATGGCCACGATCGGGATGCGCGGGGCGCCGGAGGTCCGACGCCGGATCTCCGCGGTCGCGGCGTAGCCATCCATCTCCGGCATCTCGCAGTCCATGAGGATCAGGTCGTAGGGCAGGAGCGCCAGCTGCTCGAGCACCTCCTTCCCGTTCCCGGCCACGTCCACCCGCAGCCCGAGCCGCTCCATCATCGCCGCCGCGACCTGCTGGTTCACCGGATTGTCCTCCGCGAGCAGGACCCGGCCATGAACCGGCACCCCGATCACACGCGTGGCGGGCGCCCGTTCGAGCGGCTGGGCCATCAACGTCTCCTGGGTCACCAGCCCGCGACCCTCCGGACCAGCGCCCCAGACGGCCAGCAGGGCGTCCATCAGGAGCGACGCGCGCACGGGCTTGACGAGGTAGGCCGAGAAGCCGGCCGCGCGGACCTGCTCGGCGCCGCCCTGCTGGTCGACGGAGGTCAGCAACACCATCGCCACGCCGCGGAGCGCCGCTTCCGCGCGGATCGCGTAGGCCAGCGCCTCGCCATCGCCGTCCGGCATCTCGAAGTCGGTGATCACGAGGCCGTAGGGATCCGCGGTGCCGGCGGCCGCCCGCAGCGTGGCCAGGGCCGCTTCCGCGGAGGCCGCTTCATCGACCCGCATCCGCCAGCTCGCGAGACGCTCCCGCAGCACCTGGCGATTGACCGGGTTGTCGTCCACGACGAGCACGCGGATGCCGGCCAGCTCCGGCGCCGCGGGCAGGACGCGTGGCCCTTCCGCCGCGATGGGGAGCCGCACGCGGATCGAGAACGTCGAGCCTTCGTCCGGCCGGCTCGTGACGCGCAGGGTGCCGCCCATCAGCGTCACCAGCTCGCGGCTGATGGCGAGTCCCAGCCCGGTGCCTCCATGGCGGCGCGTCGACGACGCGTCGACCTGTGTGAACCGGTCGAAGATCTCCTCGATCCGGTCCCCCGGAATGCCGATCCCGGTGTCGCTGATGGCGAGCTGGAGGAAGGCATCCGTCCCGGTGCATTCCTCGCACTCCACGCTCACCAGGACGTGGCCCCTGGCCGTGAACTTCACGGCGTTGCCTAGCAGGTTGATCAGGACCTGACGGATGCGGCCCGGGTCGCCGACCACGTGCTGGGGCACGTCGGGGGCCACCCGGACGATGAGGTCGAGCCCTTTCTCCCGGGCCGCGCCCGAGAGCAGCTCGCCCACTTCCTCGACGGCGACCAGGAGGTCGAACGGCACCGGCTCGAGTCGCAGGCGCCCCGCCTCGATCTTCGAGAAATCGAGGATGTCGTTGATGATCGTCAGCAGCGCGTCGGCCGACTTCCGGACGGTGTCGGCGTAGTGCTGCTGGACGGACGTCATCTCGGTGTCCAGAAGCAGGCCGGTCATCCCGATGATCCCGTTCATCGGGGTGCGGATCTCGTGGCTCATCCGAGCCAGGAACTCCGACTTGAGCCGGGACGCCTCGATGGCCCGGTCGCGGGCGGCGGCCAGCTCCGATTCCATCGCCTTCCGCTGCGTGATGTCCCGGAGGACCCCGGTGAAGAAGACCTGCCCATGCGTCTCGAATCGGGAGAACGACGCCTCGAGCGGCACCTCCCGGCCGGACTTGGTCCGGCCCACGAGCTGCTGGTCCCGCCAGCTCGGCGTGCCGCGCTCCGCCATCCCGAGGAAGTGCTGGAGCTCGACCCGGCGTGCGTCGTCGACACGGCCGGGCAGCAGGCGCGTGAGGGGTTCGCCCGCGACCTCCGCGGCGGTGAAGCCGAAGAGCCGCTCCGCCGCCCGGTTGAACTCACGGATCCGGCTCTGATCGTCGATCGACACGATCGCGTCGGCGGCGGAGTCGACGAGGTAGCGGGACTTCTCCTCGCTCTCCCGGAGCGTCTCCTCGGCCTCCCGCCGCCGGACGAGGTCCTGCTCCTGCGTGCGTCTCGTCTCCTCGAGGATCGCCACCGAGCGCCGCTGGTTCTCGCAGAGCAGCGTCGTGAACACCGCAGTCACCGCGACGGGCAGGCCGTGCGCGACGATGGCAAAATCGTTCCGCCCGTAGAAGTACACCCACTGGGGGTGGACGTAGTTGAGGATCCCGTGGTGCAGGGCGGTGAGGACCAGGACGAGCCAGTTGAGCCGCCAGTCGGAGTAGACGACCAGGAGCGCCATGATCATGAAGAAGTGGAAGTGCATCTCGATCGAGCCGCCACTGATGAGCACGAACAGGTAGGAGTACGTCGTCAGCGACACGCTGACCAGGATGCGCCAGGCGTAGTGGTTGCGCAGGCGGCGGCGCGCCCAGATCGGGACCACGGTGGCGAGAAGCCCCACCGTGATCGTGCCCGCCCCTTCCTCCAGGGTCGGGACCCGCCAGGAGAAGGGGGACGGGAAGTACCGTCCGAGCTGCAGGACCGTGTTGCCCAGCGTCAGGAGGACGAGCGCCACCCAGTGCCACTGGAGCACGCGGATCATGTACCGGTCGACCTCCGGATAGTGCAGGGCGTCGGCGTACCGGGCATTGATGTCGGCCGTCAAGAGGTCTTTCATGCGTCGTCCTTTCCGTCGGCCCGGCGTCGCCACGAGGAGACGCCGAGCATCACGATCGCTACCGCCGCCGTCCCGACCACCACGCTCGAGACCCAACCCGCGGAACCGCCGCCACCGATCCACACCAGCCAGTCCTCCGGCTCGTAAACGCGGGCCGGCTCGCGGTCCCGCCAGAATTGCAGGAACACCTCGTAGTACCCCTCGCGCGGGAAGCGGCAGAGCAGGTTCGCCTCACCGTCCTCGACCGAGGCGGGCGGGCCCTCGCACGTCACGGCCCGCGAGCGGTCCTCGAGGATGCGAACGCGAAAGGACATGGCCTCGGCCGGGACCTGGCCACTGCGGAAGTCGCGAACGAAGAACCTGAGCTGCGTGGTCTCGGCCGCCGGCCAGAGAGCCACCGTCACGACGAACCGGTCCTCGATCACCTTCACCGGGCCCCCGTGCGCCCGCGCCTCGGTCCCGGAGCCGGCCAGAGCCACGAGCACCAATGCCGCCAGGAGGAGGTGGCCGGGAACCGGAGGCGGTCGCGAGTGGGGCGGCATGACGCTCGGCGGACTACGTGAGCCGCCGGAGGGCCTCCCGCAGCCGCTCGAGCGGTACGGGCTTGGCAAGCACGAAGTCCACGCCCGGCGGGAGCTCGCCGGCCGACCCGGCCTCATCGCCGAATCCGCTCAGCATGATCACCGCCGGCTTGTGGGGCGCCATCTGCTCGATGGCCGCGGCCAGCTGCCCGTTCATCTGCGGCATGGCTCGGTCGGTGATGACCACGTCGAATCTGGCCGTCTGGAAGCGCTGCAGACCCTGGCGGCCGTTCATGGCCGTCTCCACGATGTGCCCGTCCCCGGTCAGGTATTCCACGACGACCTGGCGCGGTACCGGCTCGTCCTCGACCACCAGCACCCGGAGCGGGCGGAGCACCGCCTCCACCGACGTCTGGCGCGGGGCGACCGGCCGGTCCGCGCCGCCCACCGGCAGCCGGATGCGGAACGTCGTCCCCTCACCGGGCTGGCTCTCGACGTCGATCGTGCCGCGGTGGCGCTTGATCACTCCGTAGGTCATGGCCAACCCCAGGCCGGTCCCCCGCTCGCCCTTCGTCGTGAAGAAGGGCTCCAGGCACCGGCGGCGGACCTCCGGCGTCATTCCGGTGCCGCTATCCTCGACCGTCACGAGCACGGTGTCCCGCGTCCCGTCGAGCCCCGTCGCGATCCGCAGCGTGCCCCCCTGCGGCATGGCGTCCACCGCGTTGAAGATCAGGTTCATCAGGACGTCCCGGAGCTCGGAGACATTTCCCTCGACGCGGGGCACCTCGTGGAGGTCCGTCTCCACGTGGATGGCGGCGCCGCGGGACCGGGCTTGCGCCTTCCACCGCGGCTCGGTGAGCGCGACCGCCGTCCGGATCACCTCGTTGAGGTCGACGGCCACGAACACCTCGGATTCGTCGCGCGGCCGGTAGAACTCGGTGAGGCGACTCACGAGGTGAGCGGCGTCGCGCCCCGCGGTGCGAATCAGCTCCAGGCGCCGCGTCACGTTCTCCTTGTCGTCCAGATCCTCCGGCCGGAGGAGCAGGATGTCGGTGAAGCCGCACACCACCGATAGGGCGTTGTTGAAATCGTGGGCGATACCGCTGGCCATCTCGCCGAGCGCCCGCAGGCGCTCCTGCTGCACGATCTGCTGTTGGCTCAGCTCGAGCTGGACCAGCTCCCGCTGGAGACCCAGGATCCGCTCCGCGACCCGGAGCCGGGCGTGAAGCTGGTCCGAGTCGAGTGGCTTGTTGGCGAAGTCGTCAGCTCCCGCGCGCATCGCCTCGAGATAGTTCTCCTTCCCCCCGAGCGCAGTGAGCAGGATGACGTAGGTGTACCGGGCGCGGTTCTCGGCGCGGATGCGACGGGTGAGCTCGATTCCGTCGAGGTCCGGCATCATCCAGTCGGAGATGACGAGCGGCACGTGCTCTCGGTCGAAGATCGCCCAGGCCTCTTGGCCGTTCACCGCGGTCACGACCTCGTGGCCGAGCTGGGCCACGATCTCGGCAAGGATCACGCGGGACGTCGTGTCGTCTTCTGCGATCAGGATCCGCATCGTCACTCCCTCGGCTCAGCCCGTGCCGCGCAGGCCGATAAGAGCGGTGCAATGCCGATGCCATCTCCTGCAGCCGTCGGATGGCGCCCGCCCCGCCTGGACTAACGCCGGGTTCCACCAGGGCTCGCGCCGGCGCTCGCCGCGGTGCCGATTCCCGTCGGGCGGGGCGACAAGACGTGGCAGATCCGAGGGTCGGAGGCGGGCAGTCTACGGCGGGGCACCGCGGCGCCCGCTGAGGCGCCGGGGGACACGCGCTACTTGCTGGGCTGAGGGGTCAGGCGCAAGGAGGGCTCGAGCGCCATCGGGTCTCCAGTCAGGGGGCGACGGGGGTGTCGCTCCGCCCGCCCCACTCGGTCCACGAGCCATCGTACACCGCCGCGTCCCGCCGGCCGAGCCGGTACATCGCGAGCGCCAGCACCGCCGCGCTGACCCCGGAGCCGCAGGTCGCCACCACCGGGTGCGCGAGATCGAGCCGGGCCTCCCGGAAGGCGCCGCGCACCTCCGCCTCGGGCCGCATGGCGTCGTCGGCGGCGGAGAACAGGTCCGCATACGGCAGGTTCAGGCTGCCGGGAATGTGGCCGCCCCGCAGCCCGGGCCGGATCTCGGGCTCGGTGGCCGCGAACCGCCCGCGCGAGCGCGCGTCGATGATCTGGGCGTCACGCTGCTCCAGGATGGCGCGCATCCGATCCAGATCCGCGACCAGCTCCGGGTGGAGCGTGGCCGCGAAGCGCCGCGGGGCGGGGGGGGGGGGGGCGGTCGAGTCCGGCCGGCCCTCCTTCTTCCACTTGGCCGAGCCCCCGTCGAGCACCGCCACGCGGTCATGGCCGAAGACCCGGAACGTCCACCACACCCGAGCGGAGGCGATGAGGCCGCGCCCGCCGTAGGCCACCACGCGGTCACCGGTCCCGATGCCGAGCGCGCCCACCGCGGCCGCGACGGCCTTGACGTCGGGCAGCATGTGCGGCAGTGGGTCGCCGTGATCCGCGATGGCCTCGATGTCGAAGAAGACCGCGCCGGGCACGTGCGCCTGCTCGAACTCGGCGCGCGCGTCGCGCTCGAGATGCGGCAGGTAGAAGGTGGCGTCCACCACCTTCAGATCGGGCTCGCCCAGGTGGGCGGCCAGCCACTCGGTGCTCACCAGCGGATCGTGCCCGAACGGGCCGGACGCGGTGGTCAACGGCCCCCTCGGGAATCGGCGGGGCGCTCGGGCAGCAGCGCGTGCGGGCTCACCCCGCGCTGATCCAGCGCCTCTTCCCAGCGGAGGTAGGCCTCCATCGCGGCCCGCCCGCGCTCGTACGGCTTCTGCACCACGTCGTCCGGCTCGTCCAGCATGGTGCCGGGCCCGGCCTGGACCTCGAGCCCGGCGGCCTTCCACGCGGCGAGCCCGCCGTCCAGCACGCGGGCGGCCGCGTAGCCCATCCGCCGCAGGGTCGCCGCGGCCAGGGTGGACTGCACGCCGTCGGCGCAGGTGACGAGCACGCTCTGGCGCGTGTCGGCGGCGGCGCGGCCGATGCAGAGCTCGAGCCGGCCACGCCCGATCCATCGGGCGCCGGGGAGGTGACCGCGCTGGTAGACGTCGCTCGGATCCACGCTCACGACCACCGCGTCCCCGAGCGGTCCGGGCGGCAGCGTCTCCACCACGCGCCGCGCCGCTTCGAAGCCGAACGGCGCCGGGACGGGCTCGCCCGTCTCGAGCGGGCGGCCCGAGCGCTCCCAGGCCGGCACGCCGCCCTCCATCACCGCCACGTGGGGAAACCCCATGCGCTTGAGCCAGCCCGCGGTCATGATCGCGCGGCCGTACCCGTCGCAGATCAGGACCAGCCAGCCGGCGCGCACCGCCATGTTGTCGTCGGTGGCCTGCACCGCCTGGCCCCCGGGCACCCAGACCGAGCCCGGCACGTGGCCGGCCTCGTACTCCTCCCTGGTCCGCACGTCGAACAGGGTGACGTTCTCACGGTCGCGCCGGCTCCAGCGCTCCGCGACCGCGTCCGGGGAGACCAGCGGGGTGCCGTCCTCGCCGGCCACGCGCGTCGCGATCTCGACGGCCCGCGCCCGGCTCTTCTCGGACGGCGCGGGCGGCCAGCGGCTCGCCCCCCGCTCAAGCTCGAGGCCGTCGAGCTGCCAGCCCATCGTCCCGTTCTTCACCGCGACGATCGGATTCGGCAGTCCCATCCGGCGCAGCGACTCGGCGCCCAGGTAGGATCGGGTGCGCCCCCCGCAGTGCACCACGATGGTCTGGTCGGGGCGCGCCACCAGCTCGCCGATGCGGAGCACCAGCTCGCCGCCCGGCATGCTGAAGGCGCCCGGCAGGCAGCCGCGCGCATACTCCTCCGGCGTGCGGGTGTCCACGATCACCATGTCGCGGCCCTCGGCGATACGGGCGGAGAGATCGAGCGGGGAGATCTCGGGCGTCTTGAACTCGTGCAGCACCCGCTCGCCGAATACCTTGCTCGGCACGTTGAGGCCCTGCACCACCGGCCGGCCCGCGCTCCGCCAGGCGTCGAGTCCGCCGGTGAGCACGAAGACCTCGGTATAACCCATCTCGCCCAGCGTGGGCGCGGCCAGCGCGGACAGGCTCCCGTCGCCGTCGCAGAGGACGATCAAGGTCGCGGGCGCGGTCACCAGCCCGGGCAGCCTCAGCTCGAGGAGCCGCCGGGGCAGCGGCGTCGCCCGGTAGATGTGGCCGCGCTCGAACGCGGCGCGCTCGCGCACGTCCAGCAGGGCGTGCGGGGCGGGCTGCTCGAGCAGGGCGGCGAGCTGGTCGGGAGAGATCGCGCCGGGAGTCATCCCTCGGACGCTAGCCGGGGGGCTTCCGTCTGTCAAGCGGTGACCGCGGCCATGGCCTCGACCGCCGCGTCCACCTGCTTGCGCGAGACGTCGAGGTGGGTGACCGCGCGCAGCCGCGTCGCGCCCATCACGCTGAGCCGCACGTTCGCGGTGGCGAGCAGGCGGTCGGCCAGGGCCTGGGCGGTGAGCCCGGTGCCCGCCACGTCGAAGATCACGATATTGGTCTCGACGTGATCGGGATCGAGCGCGATCCCGCGCAGCCCCGCGATCCCCCGCGCGAAGGCCTTGGCGTTGTCGTGGTCCTCGGCGAGGCGGCTCACGTGGTGGCGGAGCGCGTAGACGCCGCCCGCCGCGATGATGCCGGCCTGCCGCATCGCGCCGCCCAGCGCCTGCTTGTAGCGCCACGCCTCCTCGATGAAGCCGCGCGAGCCGGCCAGGCACGCGCCCACCGGCGCGCCGAGCCCCTTGCTGAAGTCGATCCAGATGGAGTCGACGAGCGCGGCGTAGGCCCGCGCGGGCGTGCCCGAGGCCACCACCGCGTTGAGCAGTCGCGCCCCGTCCATGTGGACGCCCAGGCCGAGCTCGCGCGCGCCGGCGCTCACCTCCGCGACCGCGGCGAGCGGCCACACCCGGCCGCCGCCCAGATTGCTCGTGTTCTCCACCGAGACCAGGCGCGTGGGCGGCGAGTAGCGCGAGCGGAAGTGCGCCCCCGCGCGCACCTGGGCGCCGCTGAAGACGCCGCGCTCGCCGTCGAGGCCAGTCATGAGCACGCCGGAGAGCAGCCCGGGGCCGCCGCCCTCGAAGTGGATCAGGTGCGAGGTGCGGTCGGCCAGCACCTCGTCGCCCGGGCGCGTGTGCACCTTGACCGCGATCTCGTTGCACATGGTGCCGGAAGGGAGGAAGACCGCCGCCTCCTTGCCGAGGAGATCGGCGACCATTTCCTGGAGCAGATTCACGGTCGGGTCCTCGCCCTTCTGCTCGTCGCCGACCTCCGCGTCGCACATGAAGCGGCGCATGTCGGGGGTGGGCTTGGTCAGGGTATCGCTGAAGAGATCGATCACGGGAGTCTCCTTGGCTCTACGGCGGCTCTACGGCCAGTGGGTCGCCTTCCTTCGTGAACTCGGCCCGGCCCCCACCGATCGAGATGAGCGCGGACGAACCCGGCGCCGCGGGGCACGCACAGCTCCACCTCGCTAAGCGCCAGGATGGTGCGATGGGCATTGAGGTAGTCGCTGTCGTCTTCGGCCACAGGCTCCGCCCCCAGGATATCCCGGAACGCGTCGGCCACCGGGTGGGCCTCGGCCACCGCCATCTGGATGCGGTCTACACGCTCGAGCACGTCGGTCCGTCTCCTCGTCCGGTCGGGTTGCGGGCGCGCCACCCGGTGCGATTCTACATCCGAGCAGCGGGTTACGTCCGCCGTGTGCCCGCCATGCGCCCGCCATGCGGATGCTGGAGGACTGGCCCGTCGATCCTCGATCGCGGTCTAGCGACCTCCGCGCGCGGGCCCGTGCTCGCGTCCGCCGCCACGCTCGGGCGCCGGGCGCGGATGGGCCATGGGCCGTGACTCCGGGCCGCGCGGCTTCGCTCGGTCGACGCGGCCGGGGTAGAGACGGTTGGCGGGCTCGCCGGGGAGCACGCGCGGCTGCGGGCGGGACTGGGGGCGCGGGGCCTGGACCGCCGGCCGCTCGACGGCGCGGGGCGGCGAGCCCGGGTCGCCCCCGTCACGGCGCGACTGGCGCGGAGAATCGCCCGGCCCGCGTTGACGAGCCGGCGTGTCCTGCCCCCGCGGCGTTTCGGGCCGCTGGATCTCGGGCGCGCGCTGGGGCCGGGGCGCCCGCTCCAGCGAAGGCCCGCCCGGTGACTGGGGGACCCGCTGCGGCACCGGCGTGCGCTGTGGCACCGGCGCGCGCTGCGGCTCGGGCGTGCGTGATGTCTCGGGCGCGCGCTGGACCTCCGGCGCGCGCTGCACCTCCGGCCCGCGGCGCGGCTCCTGAGCGCGCGGGGTCTCCGGGCGCCGCGCGGGATCCAGGGCGCGGCCACGCTCCTCTCGGGCTGGCCCGGCCGGGCGGCGCTCCGCCGCCGGCGTGCCGTCCGGGCGCCGGTCATTGTCGAAGCGCGGCGCTCGGGGTGGCCGCTGGCGCTCGAGGCGGCTCCGGCCGAAGGCCGGCCGCTCGCCGCCCTCGCCCGGCCGCGGCGCGGGCACGATCTGCGGGGCGGGCCCGCGGCCTTCCGGCTCGCGCGGCAGCGCCCGGGTCGCCGGCGCGCGGGTTGCGACCACGCGGCGCTCCAGCACGTTCTCCGGCGGGCGGATGCCGCGGCCG
>JBBDXN010000113.1:0-2730 GCA_040902305.1 Candidatus Rokuibacteriota bacterium
TCTCGTCGAGGGCCTGCCCGCGCCGGACGCTGGCGATCACGCCGCGGCCTCGAGGGCGGCCCGGCGCCGGTCGATCGCCATCGACGGGACGATTTCGAACGGCCAGGCGAGGGCCAGCTCGGCGATGGCGAGCCGGTGCTGATACCGCCGCCGCTTCCGCCAGCGACTCAAGGCGCACCGACGCCGTGACTTCACCGCCGCCGCCGCGGCCGGCTCGGGATCGTCGCCGCCAGGCCGGCGCTCAGCGGGCCCCGGGCGACTCGCTCGCGGGTCATGGGGCCGTCTCCCGCCACCGCAGCACCAGCTCGTCGAGCTGCTGGCGGTCCAGGAGCACACGCCGGAGATCCTTGCCGTTAGCCGAGGGGATCACGACGCGCTGAATCGTCCCGCTCGCGATCAGATCTCTCACCGACCAGGGCGATATAGACAAGTACCGGGCTGCAGACTCGATATCGAGGAGCCGGGCGATCGTCTCCGGCTTCGAGGGGCGCACGTCCGGAACCGACGTCCTTCTCGGCCGCCCCGGCTTGCCCCGGAGGCGCTCGGCCGCAGCGGCCAACGGCGTGCTCACTTGCTTGCCTTCTCCTGGCGGCGTTGACGCAGATGGCGCCGAAGCGTTTCGACGGCGTCCGCGCGGAACAGCCGCAGCCCTCGGACCGTGAGCGCGGCCGGCACGATATGCCCTAGCTTGATGTGGTATCGGACGGAGGCCGGCACGAGCTCCAGGGTGCGGGCGATGTCGGCCGGCTCGAGGAAGGTTTCAATTCCGCGACTCTGATCCTTCACAGTCGCGAGTCTACGCGGGATTTTTTCTGTAGCAAGCTAAAAGTCAATGCGATACCCTCAGAGTCGCGAAATAGAGGGGAGGGCTGACCAATGGCGAAAGTGGAGAAGACGTGGGTCAGTGTCCGCGATGCGTGGGTGCCGGTCGCGGCGTGGGAGATCGCCGGCCTGAGCGAGCCGGTGCGGCGCCGCCTGCACCTCCGCCAGCTGACGAAGGACGACAACCCGTCCTTGACGGAGATGGCCGTTCAGGACATCTGGGTCGAAAGCCCCTTGAGCGACGACTGGCTTGTCGCCTACCGAATCCTCTCGCAGCACGGCGCACCGGTTGTGGGCGAAGTCCGGGTCTTCCCCAACGAACCGGATCGCCGCGCGGCCGGTCGGTGGAGCGCCGAGTATCTAGAAGGCAGCCGCGCCTTGGTCCCCGCGGGCGGGATCACCAGACAAGTGCTCGACCGGATCCGACTCAGCACCCCGCTTGCCGAGGCCGGGGAGCTCTTGAAGAAAATCCGTGCCGCAGACCCCGAAGCGTTCGAGACTCGCGGGCTGACGACGATGCAGGCACCGCGGCGCGGCCGAAAGGGGCACGGGGATCTCTTCTACGCTCAGGTGGTCCGCGACTACGTGACGGCAGTTGAGGCTGGCAGTCCCAGTCCGGCCATCGATGTGGCCCGGCGACGGCGGCTGGGACGGCGGGGTCCAGCTCGAGTGCGGGACCTGCTGCACGAAGCGCGGCACCGAGGGCTCCTGACGCCGGCACCCGTTCGAGGGCGCCGCGGCGGCGATCTCACGCCGCTGGCTCGCGCGCTCCTCGCCGCGGCTGAAAACGTGCCCGCAAACGTGCCCGCGACCACCAAGAACCGCCCTCATTCCACCCCACGCCAGCCAAGAGCGAAGAAGAAAACCCCTCGGTAAGCTACCGACTTACCGAGGGGCCTGAGTGCGCGTGGAGGATTGTAAGGGCCGTGCTCTCCCAGCTGAGCTACCCGCCTATGTGAGGTTGGAGGCGCGACTACGACGCCAATTCTACCGGCGCCTCATTTATCCCGCCACTACTTCCGCTGGTTGCTCGACAGCGCGGCCGCCACGCCCAGGCCGATGTAGAGGCTGCCGGAGATCCAGCGCTCGCCCGCCAGGACGCGCGCGGGGCCGCGCAGCCACGCCGACGCGGAGCCGGCGCTGAGGGCGTAGAGCGAGTCGGTGACCAGGCCCAGCAGCACGAAGACCAGGCCCAGGACCAGGATCTGCTCGCCCACAGACCCGCGCGAGACCGTCACGAACTGGGGCAGAAACGCGAGAAAGAAGAGCGCGGTCTTGGGGTTGAGGAGGTTGATGACGAAGCCGTCGAGGAACGTGCGCCGCAGCCGCTGGGGCTCGCCGGCCGCGGCGGGGCCGCTCGCGCCCCGGTCCAGCAGCCGGCGCACGCCGATGTAGATCAGATAGGCCGCGCCCAGGTACTTCACCACGCTGAACGCGGTGGCGGAGGCGGCGAGCAGCGCGGAGAGGCCGGCGGCGGCCGCGAAGACGTGGGCCAGGGTGCCCCCATGCACCCCCAGCACCGAGACGAGGCCCGCGCGGCGCCCCTGGTCGATGCTGCGCGTGACGATGTAGAGCACCGCGGGGCCCGGCGTCAGCAGCAGCACCAGCGCCGCGATCACGAAGACGCCGAGGCTCGACCCGTCGGGCACGACTGGCATCAGCGGCATCAGCAGCACCCTCCGCGGATGGGGCCGCCCGCGGGCAGCGCGCGGTCCGGCTCCCAGCCCCAGGAGCGCGGGCCCCAGTCCGGGCTGAAGACGCGCCCCTTCTTGACGGTGACGAACGGCACCAGCGCGCGGTCCACGCGCAGGCCGGCGCCGAGGACATCGTAGACCATCCAGTCGCCCTCGCGGACGTCGAGCACCGAGATGTCGGCCTGGCGGCCGACCGCGAGGCTGCCGACGCGCT
>JBBDXN010000113.1:2740-19752 GCA_040902305.1 Candidatus Rokuibacteriota bacterium
CCCCCCCCCGCCGATCGCCTTGGCCGGATTGGCGGTGCACATGGTCACCACCTGCGGCAGCGTGAAGCCCAAGCCGAGGAAGCGGGTCATCATCTCGGTCATGCTGTGCACGGTCATGACCCGGCCGGGCACGGTCAGGTCGGTGCTGATGCAGTGCGGGAGCACGCCCTGCTCGATCACCCGCCGGCCCACGTCGAAGCTGAAATTCATGCGCCCGTGCGCGGTGTCGAACCACACCCCGCGGTCGGCCGCTTCCTTCACCTCGGGCACCAGCTTGCCGTTGCCGTCGAGCACGCCGCCCGGATTGGCGGTGAAGTAGTGCGTCAGGATGTCGCCCGTCTCGAGGATCGGCAGCAGGGAGCGGATCACCTTCGGGTCATAGCGCTTCTCGGTATCGCCGATGTGCACCATCAGCTTGACGCCGCTCTCCTTGGCCGCCCGCTTGGCCAGCCTCGGCATCTCCATGCCCATGATCTCGAGGGCGGGCGAGACCATGCGCGCCTTGATTCCCCGGATGAGGTGCTTGTGCTGGTCCACCACCTTCAAGGTGTCGTCCAGGTTGATGCTGCTCTCCGCGATGATGTCGGGCATGGTGGCGAGGCCGGTCTGGCAGATGTGCAGGAATGGGATCACCTCGGTGTGGCAGTGGGGCAGGATGTGCCGCGGGAAGCCCGCGAAGGTAGCCGCCCCCGCGCTGCCCGCGTCCACGATCGTGGTGACGCCCGCGTAGACCCCGCCCAGGTCCGGGTTCACCCCGGTGCGGCTGATGCCCTCGAAGACGTGCGCGTGCAGGTCGATCAGTCCGGGCACCACCAGCTTGTCCTTCACGTCGATGGTGCGCGTGGCCTCGGTCTCCGCGATGCTCGCGGCGATGCGGACGATGACGCCGTCCTGCACCGCCACGTCCTGCCGGCCGTCGAGCTTCGTGGAGGGGTCGAGCACGGTGCCGCCCTTGAGGAGGAGGTCGTACATGGAGTCTCCGATCGGTCAGCGAATGAGGTGATCCCAGAGCCGCGCGCCGGCGGCCACCGAGAGCGGGACGTCGTCCGCCAGCAGATAGCCCTCGCGCGCCAGCGCCTGAGCGGCCTGCCGCACCCGGTCGAGATACGCCTCGCGCGACGCGTAGCGCTCCGCGACGGAGAGTCGGGGATCGCCGGTAGCCTCACGCTCGGCGCGAGTCCAGGCCATTGGAATAGTCGCGCCCGCGAAGACCAGGAGCTGCTCGGCCCCTCCGATATCGGCGTGGCGCAGGTTCCAGCCGGTGTGCGCGGCCAGCGGCACCGCGATCTCCGGCAGCACGATGCCGGCCACTTCGTTGCCGTCGGCGTCCACCGCCGACACGAGCGAGCCGAAGGCCCGGCCCGGGGTCGGCGGCAGCGCGCTCCAGTCGAGCCGGCGCGGCCGCGGGTTGTGGCGCGGGTAGCGGGCGGTGGGGATCCGCGCGAAGGCCGGCGCCAGCCGATCGGGCGGGACCGCGGTGCCGTCGGCCACCCGCGGATGCCGGCTCGGCGGCGGCTCGATGCCGTCGACCACCCAGCGGTCCAGGCTCACCAGGCAGGCGCGGAGCAGCACCGCGTAGTCCGCCACGCCGCGGAGGTTCTGGGATCGCTCGACCGGCGCGGTCGGATCGGCGGGAGCCGGCTGCGCATCGGTGGGCGGCCAGATGCCGAGGCCGTGCTCGGTGCCCGCGAAGTGGTACACGCGCGTGTTCGGGCCCGCCGCCACGTCGCGCGCCCCGTCGGGATCGGTGTGGATCAGCGAGGCGTCGCCGCGATGGTACTCGGCGGACGTGTTCGTGTAGTACACGCGCAGCCGGCTGCCCCGGGCGTCGAGCCGGGCGTGGAGCGCGTCCTTGGCCCCGGTCTCCGGATCCGCCTGGGGCTGATCGGTGAACGGGAAGAGATGCGCCATCATGTTGTTGCGGTCCTTGGAGTGCTGGCCGAAGCGCTGGTTGAACTCGCCCCGCATGCCGCCCGCCACGTTGGCGATGACCCCGTCGAGCGCCTCCCGCCCCTGCTCGTCGAGGTTGAGATCCTCGTAGATCAGCGTGCGCAGCAGCCGCCCGGTCTGCGAGCGCCCGTAGCCGTAGGCCCAGCGCAGCCGGCCGGGCGCGGGATGGCCCTCGTCGGCGCCACCGTGCTTGAGCCAGGCCACGCTGTCGCGCAGCGCGGCCATGGACAGCCCCTGCACCGGCGCGCCCTCGGCGGTGTAGGTGATCTGGTACAGCCGCCCCTTCTCGAAGCCGCCGTCCAGATGGATGTGGCCCGCGTCGGGCGCCACGCCCCCGCCCTCGGCGCGGGCGAACCGCCAGCCCTCGCGCGGGATCACGGTGGCCGGCCCGTCCGGCTGATCGCGCACGGTGAGGAGCGCGTTCTTCTCTTCGAGGTCCGCGGCGGGGTAGGGCACGTGGCCGCGGTCGGAGAGCAGGAGCTCGGCGACCGGCCCGGTCGACTGCACCTGGGTGTACACGCGGCCCCGGAGCGGCCGGCCCTCCGCGTCGCGCGCCTCCGGCGCGCGCATGCCGATGAGGCCGGGCACGCGCGGCAGGTCGCCCTGCCAGCCGCAGGAGATCACCACCCAGCCCCGCTTCATGAGGAAGCCGTCGCCCACGTCTATCGGAGGGTTCGGCTCCGACCCGGGGCCGAAGACGGGCCGCGTGGCGCGGTTGAAGTTGGGCAGCGCCACCGTGTTGCCGCGGTTGACGACGTCCAGGAGGATGCGGCCACTGCACTGCCCGCGATCCACCGGCAGGAGAATCGAGACATCCGACGACCACTCCACCCGGCCCTGCGCGTTCCGCGGGGCCAGCTCGACGTCGGTGATGCGCCGATTCGCGGGATGAAGAGGATCGATCGAGAAGTCGAGCCGGCCCTTCAGCTCCTCGTAGGCCGGCCGGCCCGCGAGGGGGCGCCGCAGGATGATCTCGAATCGCGTGACGGGCATGGGTGACCTCGCGGGAGCGTCTACAGGCCGAGGGCGCTCAGGCGGGCGGGCGTCGGCACCCCGTCGCCGTCCCAGCCGCGCAGCGCATAGTAGCGGTCGAGCATCAGGTCGAGCTCCTCGGGCGGGCAGTAGGCGCCGGCGGAGGGGCCGGCGGGAATGGGCTCGTGCATCACGCGCCACGGCAGCGCGTCGTCCTTGCGGCGCACGCTCTCACGAACATTGAACAGGCGCTCCAGGTTTATGATCCGCTCCCCCACCCGCTCGAGCTCGTGCACCGTCATGTCCCAGCCGGTGACCGCGTTGATCATCCGGGAGTAAGGCTCTTCGATGTAGAGGCCGAAGCCGCGCTCCGAGGTGAAGCGGCAGAGCACGAGGGAGTCGTCCACCGCGGTGAAGTGCTGGCTCCGCACCGCGAACTCCGGCTTGCCGTCCGGGCTCCGGCGGTCGTAGTTCTGGGCGTACTGCGGGGTGGGGCGCGTGTCGTGGTGGCTGCCCCCGCGGGTGGCGGTGGCGTAGCCGATGGACATCCCCTTGAGCGCGCGCGCCGAGTGCGCGGGCAGCTCGAGCCGCTTCACCGCGTAGACGAGGCGCGTGCCCTCGGCGTGCACGGACTCGGCGAGGCGCCAGCCGCCCTCGGCCAGCCGGTCGCCGAAGCCCTCGCGGGCCGCCGTCATCTCGATCAGGCGCAGCATCCCGCGCCAGTCACCCCAGCCGAAGGGCAGGCCCAGGTCCCGCTCGCCGAGCCAGCCGCGCTCCACCGCCTCGCAGACGAAGGCCAGCGTGACGCCCATGCTGATGGTGTCGAGGCCGAGCAGATCGCAGAGGTCGTTGGCCCGCGTGAGCGAGGCCGCGTGCGCGTTGCCCAGCATGGAGCCGAAGGCGAAGATCGTCTCGTACTCCGGCATCTTGGCCTTGAGGCCGGCCAGCTCGCCCTCCCGGATCTCGTACTGCTTGCCGCAGGCCACCGGGCACTTCAGACAGGTGGTGTCCCGGTCGTGGAAGTGGGCGTGCATCTCCTCGCCGGAGATCGCCATCGCCTCCGCGAACACTTCCTGGCGGAGATTGTAGGAGCCGAGCGCGCCCAGCGTGTTGATCGGCTTCACCAGGAAGGGCGTGCCGTAGGTGGACAGCGCCTTGGTGCCGGTCTTGAGCGGCTCGCGCTGCTGCTCGAGCAGGGCCTTGAGCGCGGCCGCGTCGGCCAGCTCGGTCTTGCGCGTGCCCGCGACCACCACCGCCTTGACCCGCTTGCTCCCGAGCACCGCGGCGAGGCCGCCGCGGCCCGCGAAGGCCTCGCGGTTCTTCCAGTAGGTGCCCATCGCCGCGAAGCGCACCAGGTTCTCGCCGCCGGGGCCGATGGCCATCACGTCGGTGTCGCCGCCCTCGACCGCGTGGACGGCGTGCACGGTGTCGCGCGTGGTCTGGCCCCAGAGCCCGCGCGCCGCCTTGATCTCGGCGCCCGCCTCGGTGACCTTGACGTACACCGGCTCCGCGGCGCGGCCCGTGATCACGATCGCGTCGAAGCCGGTGCGCTTCATGGTGGCGGGCCAGCGGCCCCCGAAGGTCGAGTCGAAGAACAGGCCGGTGAGCGGCGACTTGCCGGCCACGCAGGCGCGGCTATTGCCGGGCACGCTGGTGTCGGTGACCGGACCCACCGCGAAGATCACCGCGTTGGCCGGGTCGTGCGCGTCCACGCCCGCCGGCACATGATCGAGCAGCAGCCGGGCCGCAAAGCCGTTGCCGCCGAGCAGCGTCCGCGCGAGCTCCTCGGAGACCGGCTCGACGCGGCTCCGGCCGTCGGTGACATCCACGAAGAGGATTCGCCCGCCGTAGCCTCGCATGGACGCCCATTTTAGAGAGATCGAGGGCCGGTTACAATGACGGGCATGGACGATCTGCTCGCGGCCGCGCTGGCCCAGATGACCGTGCTCGACGAGACGGGCGCCGCGGTGCCGCTAGGCAGCTTCTGGGCCAAGCGTCCCGTCGTGCTCGCCTTCGTCCGTCACCTGGGCTGCATCTTCTGCCGCCAGCAGGTGGCTGGATTGTCGAAACGGGGGCCCGAGATCGAGCGGCGCGGCGGGACGCTCGTGGTGGTGGGGCCCGCCAGGCCCGAGCACATCGCGGGATTCCGCGCGAGCACGGGCTACAAGGGGACGCTCTTCGTGGATCCCTCGCTGCGGGCGTTCAAGACCGCGGGCCTCGTGCACGGCTGGGCCAGTACCTATCATCCGCTCGCGGTGCTCCAGGGCCTACGGGCGATGGCGCAGGGCTTCCGCCAGGTGGGCCGGCAGGGCGACGTGGTGCAGCAGGGCGGCACCTTCGTGCTGGGGCCCGGGGATCGCGTGCGCTACGAGTGGCGCGACCGCTACGCGGGCGACCACCCGGACCTCGACGAGGTGGTGGAGGCGCTGCCGTCACGGCAGACCACCCCTCACCCTGACCCTCTCCCCTGAGGGGAGAGGGAATCGAGCGCTCCCGAGAATCCCTCCGAGATCCCCTCCGAGAACCCTCTCCCCTCTGGGGAGAGGGTAGGGTGAGGGGCTCGAGGGTGAGGGGCCCTAGGGTGAGGGGCTCTGCGGGGGGGGGGGTGGCTAGGACGCGCCGAGGGCGCGGAGGCCCTTGCGGGCGGCGTCGGCCAGGTCGGGCTCCACGCCGTTGATCGCGAGCAGCTTCCGGTACACGATCACCGCCGCGTCGTTCTGCTTGAGCGCGGCGAAGGCCTGGCCAGCGCCGACCAGCGCGCGGCGCGACCACGGCGAGTCGCCGGCGAGATAGGCCGCGGTCATGTACATGTCAGCCGCCTCCTGCGCCTTGCCGGTGGCGCGGAAGCCCTCGCCCAGGCGGTAGGCGGCTTCCGAGGCCACCGCGCCGTCCCCCGCGTCGAGCGCCTGCTCGAGTCGCCCGCGCGCGTCCTCCCACTTGCCGTCGGCCATCAGCAGCCGGCCCTGCCCCAGCAACCCGAGCGCCTTCTCCTTGGGATTGCCCGCCCCGGTGGCCGCGCGCGCGTAGGTGTCGAGCGCGGCGGCGCGGTCCCCGGTGGCTTCCTGCGCCTCCGCCATCAGCATGGTGGCCCGCGGGGACGGGGCCTGGCCGGCGCCGCTCGCGCCGGGCTCGAGCGCGCGACGCGCCTCGGCGGCGGCGCCGGTGCGCAGCAGGGCCTCCGCGTAGTCGAGCCGGTTGGCCCCGGTGGTCGCGCTACCCGGGAAGCGCTCGCCGAGCTTGGTGTACATCTCGCGCGAGAGCCGCCACTCGTCGCTCTGGCCGGCCGCCGTCGCGAGGCCGGTCAGGGCGGCCTGCGTACCCTCGTACTTCGGGAACTGATCGGCGAGCCGCAGCGTGAGGGTCTTCGCCTCGGGCCAGCGCTTCTCCTCCGCCGCCACCGCGGCCAGCCCGTGCAGGAGGCGCGGCGTGATGATCGGATCCACCGGCCCCGCGACCATCGGCGTCGCGGCCTGCGTGAACTCCGCGGTCTTGCGCTGGTTGAAGAGCACCGCGGCGAGGCCGTAGCCGGCCGCGGTCGACACCGGCCCGCCGCCCGCGTCGCGGGCCTGCGCGAAGTCGGCGGCCGCCGCGTCCCATTGCTGGCGGGCGAAGTCGGCGACCCCCATCCCGAGATGCGCCACGCCGGTCTCGCCCAGGCCGAGCGCGGCCTGGAAGTCGCGCTCCGCCACCGCGGGCTGGCCGGTCGCCAGCAGGGCCGCGCCGCGCGTGACGCGCGCGCGGGCCACGTAGGGCGAGACCGCGCCGCGCTGCACGAGGCGGCCCAGCTCCGGCAAGGCGTCCGGAGCGCGGCCGCCGCGCACCGCGAGGATGGCGCGGTTCAGCACCGCGACCTCCACGTACGGGCTGTTCGGGTAGCGGTCCACCACCTGATCGAGCAGGGTCTGCGCACCCGCGAAATCCCCCGCGCGGCCCGCCAGCTCCGCCGCGAGCACCAGCGCCTCGGGCGCGCGCGGATCGGTCTGCGCCTGCTGCGCGTAGCGCGTCCACCGCTGGCGCGCCGCCTCCGGCTTGCCGCCCCGGAGCTCGGCCCAGCCCAGCGCCAGGTTCGCCATCGGCACTTCCGGATACGACGGATAGCCCGACACGAAGCCGCTGTACGAGACGGCGGCCTGGGCGTAGTCGCGCGCCCAGTAGGCCGCTTCGCCGCCCAGCACCAGCGCGGCGGCGCGGGTCTCGGCGGAGGCCCGCTGATCGGTCTGCAGCTTCCGCGCGCCGTCGCGCGCGCTCGCGAACTCGCGCGTGTCGAAATCGATCTGCGCGAGCCTGAGCGCCGCGTAGGCGGCCAGCGCGGGCGAGCCGGGAGTCCCCCGGACCAGCTCGAAGCGGTCCCTCGCCTCCCCGGCCTGGCCGGCGGCGCGGCTGGCCTCCGCGCTCAGGGCCAGGACATAGGAGCGCGTGGCGGGATCCAGCGTGCGGGCGAGCAGCTCGTCGTTGGTCTCGCGCGCCAGCTCGAAGCGCCCCTTCTCGGTGGCCCAGCGGCTGATCAGCAGGCGCACCGGCACCACCAGCGCGCCGTTGCGGTCCGCCGTCTCGAGCTTCTTGGCTTCCTCGCGGGCGCCCAGATAGTCGTCGAGGTCCAGCAGGGCCTGCACCAGCCCGGCGCGGGCCCACGCCGCCTCCCGCGATTTGGGATAGGCCGAGAGCAGCCCGCGATAGGCCTTCGCCGCCTCGAGCGGCTGGCCGCCGGCCCGGCTCCACCAGCCCAGCCGCAGCAGGCCGCTGTCGATGAGGACCTGTGGCCCCCCGGACACGAAGGTCTGCAGGCGCTGCACCGCCCCCGCGTGATCGCCGAGGCGGCCGAGCGTGTCGCCCAGCCAGAAGGTGCCCTCCCAGGCCACCGAGCGCGGCGCGCTCTGGTTGAGCAGCCCGGCCCAGGTGTCGCGCGCCTCCGGGTAGCGCTTGAGCCCGTAGAGCGCGAGGCCGCGGCCGTGGCGGGCGTAGGAGATCAGCGCCGGCGGCGCGCCGATCTTGAGCAGGGTGTCGAAATAGGTGAGCGCGCGGTCGGGCTTGTTGAGCTCGAGGGAGACCCAGCCGAGCTGATGCGCGGCGTAGAGGCCCAGCTCCCCGCGCGGATCGTCCTGGTACACCTGGAGCATCAGGCGCTCGACTTCAGCCGGCTTGTTGAGCCGCAGCAGCGTCTCGCCGAGCCAGTACCGCGCCTCCCGGATCTGGCCGCGCTCGGTGGCGAACTGCACCGCCTTCTCGAGCGCCGCGCGCCCTTCTTCCAGCTCGTTGCGCTGGTAGCGCGCGCGCCCGCACTCGATCAGCTCGGAGGCGACCCCGAGCAGGCTGCCGACCGGATTGCAGGCCAGGAAGCGCGGCGGGGGCAGCGGGGCGGTCGGGCGCTCGCCCAGATGGCCAACCAGCGGGGCCGGCGGCAGCTCGGGCATGCCCTGCGGCGCGGGGGGCAGCGGCACCGCGGGCAGCGGCACCGGCGGCTTGTCGAGCGCGGGCGCGGCCAGCGGCACCAGGGCGGCCACGTCGGGCGCCGGCAGCGTGAGCGAGATCTCCGCGCGTGCCGGAGCGCCGCCGATCACGGCGAGCAGGGTGGCGACGACGAACGGGCGAATCCTGGTCACTTGGCGCTCTTGCCCTTGCTCGGCGACGCCTTCTTCGACTTCGCCTTCGGGGTGGCCTTCTTGGCCGGAGCGGGCTCGGACTTCGTCGCGGCGTTGACCGCGGCGAGCCGCTCCTTCGCCCACGACGCGAGCGTCTTGTCCGGACTCTTGGTCGCCACCTCTTCGTAGAACTTCGCGGCCTGCCCGTACTGCCGCTGCTCTTCGTGCGCCAGCCCGGTGCCGGCCAGCGCCCGGAAGCGCATGCCGGCATCGAGGGCCGGCGCCTCCGCCGCGGACTTGAAGGCGGTGATCGCGGCGGCGTGCCGGCGCTGCTTGAGCTCGCTCTCGCCCAGCAGCACGAACGCCTCGGCCCGCACCGCGTCCTCCGGGCTGCGGGCGGCCGCGCGCGCCAGGGTGGCCGCGCTCTTGAAGCTATCCTTGGCGAAGGCGGACTGGGCCATCTCGAGCGAGACGCGACCGGTCAGCGGGTGATCCGGGAAGTCCTTGCGCAGCCGCGCCCACGCGGTATCGGCCTCGCGGGGCCGCCCGATCTTGTCGGCCACGAGACCCGCGTCGTAGAGGCTCTCGGCGGTGGCGGGCGACTGCGCCACCAGCGTCTTGTACTCCTCGGCCAGCTCGCCCTTCTTGCCCTGGCGCAGCAGGGTGTCGACCACGTGGCGTCGCGCCGGCCCCGCCAGCTCGTGCTGGGGATAGGCCTTGCTGAACGCGCGCAGCTCGGCCACCCCCTCGTCGCTCTGGCCACCCGCAAGCAGCGCCTGGCCCAGGGTGTAGCGCGCCTCCGGCAGCAGCCGGTTATCGGGGTACTTGGCCACGAAGCTCCGCAGGAGGCCGGCCGACTCGTCGGCCCGCTTCAGCTCGAGCAGGGTGCGCCCGAGATAGAAGGTCGCGGACGGAGCGTTGGCGTGCTCCGGATAGCTCGAGAGCAGCCGGCGGAACTCGGTGGCCGCCTGATCGCGCCGCTTCAGCTCGAGGTTCACCCAGCCCAGGCCGTACACCGCGTCGGGGGCGCTGGGCGACGTCGGATTCTCGGCGAGGATGCGGTCGTAGATGGCCCGCGCCTCCGGGAAGCGCTTCATGCGGAAGAGCGTCTCGCCCTCCCAGAACCGGGCTTCGTCGGGCCGGCCGGGCGGCGGCGAGAAGGTCTGGGCCTGCCGGAACGACTGCAGCGCCGCGTCGTGCTGCCCCTGCGAGAGGCGCACCTTGCCGAGCAGCAGGGTCGCGTCGGGCACGCGGGTGTCGGTCGGATAACGCTCGACCAGGCGATCGAGCATGCGGCGGGACACCGTGTAGAGCCCGTCCTGGAAGGCCCGGTCGCCGACGGTCCACAGCCGCTCGGGCTCTCCAACCGCGAGTGCGAGCGACGGCCAGGCCACCAGCGCGCCGAGCGCCGTTACAAAGACGCGTAGCGCCGTAGGCTTCATGGCAATGAAACCACGCTACCACGAAACCCAGGCCCTCACCGCATCCCGAGACCCAGGATCGAGGCGGCGATCGTCCTCATCGAGGATGAGCCCGAGATCCGCCGGTTCCTGCGCGCCGCGCGCCGATCATCGTGGCCCCGGGCCCAGGCCAGGAGCGCGACACGGTCGGCAGGCGCAGATGAACGGTAGCCGCCGGCTCAGCGGTTCCGAGTCAGCGGCACGTATTAGAAGGAGGTGGGGACCTCGGCCACACCGAGCAAGCCTGCCGACACGAGAAGATTTGACAAGATCAGGATAGTGTCTTAGTGTACTAGGCCACTAAGCCAGTCGCCCTGGGCCTCACGTTGAATTGTCCTAGGACAGTTGCCCGGATGGGGAAAGGCCAGAAGGAGATGACGATGAACACGCACCTGCATGAGCAACTCGCCAAGGAGCGGTTGGACGAGGCCCGGGCGACGGCGGCCCACCTGGCCCTCCTCCGAAAGCTTCAGCCGGCGCGCCCGCCGGTGCGCGTCGCGGTCGGCTTCGCGTTGATCAAGGTCGGCCGTTGGGTCGCCGGGCGGGCCCCCAGGCCGGCCGCCGGGCCGCGACGAGCCACGGCCTGAGGGGAGGAGCGGACGTGGCGCGGGAGTCCTCGCAGATCGCCCCGCCCTCGGGGCTCCGGGTGAACCGCAAGAGCGCGGTGCCCGTACACGTCCAGCTCCAGACCCAGATCCGCCACCTGATCAATACCGGCGCGCTCAAGCCGGGCATGCAGCTACCCACGGTGCGCCAGCTCGCGGGCTTTCTCCGGATCAACCGCAACACGGTGGCGCGGGCCCTCGCCGATCTCCACCAGGACGGCTATCTCGAGGGCCACCAGGGCCGCGGCACCTTCGTGGCGGACAGTCCGCCCGCTCACGAGGGGCGCGCGGCGCGCAGCCTCGAGCGCCTCGTGCAGGACACACTCGAGCGGGCCCGGCGTCTGGGCTTCACTCGCGAAGAGCTGACCGCGACCATCGCTGCGCAGACCCCGCCCGCCCGCACCGCGCGGCGGGCCAAGGCGCGCGTGCTGCTCGTCGAGTGCAACCACCCCGAGCTCACGCGCTACCATGAGCAGATCGAGGAGGAGCTGCCGGTGATGGTGGACCGGCTGCTCGTCGACGAGCTCGCCGCGCGGGTGCTGGACCCGGGCTTCCTCAAGGGCTACCGGGTCGTGATCACCACGTTCTTCCACATCCACGAGGTCAAGCAGGCGCTGCCGCTGGACGGCCCGCCGGCCTTGGCGCTCCTGTCCGAGGCCAACATCTCCTCTCTTCTGCGACTCACCGAGCTGGCGCCCGGCACCACGGTCGGCCTGATCTGCAGCATCCCGCGCGGCAGCCAGAACCTGCTGAGCTCGGTCCAGTCGGCGGGCCTGTCGCATCTGGTACCGGTCATGGCCTCGGCCGACGATCCGTGGTCCATCGACCGCGTGCTCGAGAAAACACGGATCATCGTGTGCTCCGAGCAAGCGATGGGCAGTCTCCGCGACCGGATCCCGGACGACGTGGAGGTGATCCTGGCCCACCGGCGGCTGGACAGCGGCGGCATCGACATGCTGCGCGAGCTCCTGGCCCAGATCGACGGGGAGCGGACGTGATCCACTCGGATCTCCGGCGGGCCCTCGGGCTGACGCCGCCGGAGGCCGGGGCATAGGCACTGGACCGGCGGTCTGCGTCTTCGATCTCGACCATACCCTGGTCGACTCCCCGCTCGATCTGGTCGCGGTGGGCCGCGACATGGAGGCCTTCGTGCGCGCCCGCGGCGTGCCCGTGCCCGAGCGCGCGCTCCGCTGGTCGGGCGCGGAGCTGTTCGATCTGGTCCGGCGCGAGGCCGCGCACCTCGAGGCCGACCTGCTCGCGATCCCGGTGGCGCACGAGCGGCGGGCCATGGCCGCGGCGACGCTCGTGCCCTTCGCGCGCGAGGCGGTGGCCGCCATGAAGCAGCTCGGCTTCGCCACCGCCATCTGGACCAACAACGACCGGGTGGTCGCCGACTTCGTCCTCGCGCGCTTCGATCTGCTGCCGCATCTCGACCTGATCGTCACGCGCGACGAGATGCGGCGGCTCAAGCCCGACCCCGACGGCCTCCGGGTGGTGCGCGAGCGCTGGCCCGACGCCCCCCGCATCGTGGTCGTGGGCGACTCGTGGGTGGATGGCGCGGCCGCGCAGGCCGGCGGCGTGCCGTTCATCGCCTACTGCCCGGATCGCCAGGAGATGGAGCGGCGGGGGGTGGTCGTCGCGGCCGAGATCCGGTCGCTGCTCGACCTGCCCGCCGCGCTCGCCTGATTCACGACTCGCCTCGGAGCCCCTCACCCTGCCCTCTCCCCCGGAAGGGGAGAGGGTGATAGGCCGTTCTCCCTCTCCCCTATGGGGAGAGGGCAGGGTGAGGGGCCGTTCACCCTCTCCGTTCTGGGGAGAGGGCAGGGTGATGGGCCGTTCTCCCTCTCCCCTCTGGGGAGAGGGCTAGGGCGAGGGGCCTGGAGGTGAGGGCCTGGCGTGAGGCGCGTATAATCCGCGCGTGGACCTGTTCGACACTCCGCCGTCGGCCGCCCCCAAGGCACCCGCGCCGCTCGCCGACCGCATGCGGCCGAAGAGCCTGGACGAGGTGGTCGGCCAGCCGCAGCTCACGGAGCCGGGCAAGCCGCTGCGCCGGGCCCTCGAGGAGGGTCAGCTCCACTCCATGATCCTGTGGGGCCCGCCCGGCACCGGCAAGACCACGCTGGCGCGCCTCCTGGCCGACGTGGCGGGCGCCCGCTTCGTGCCGTTCTCGGCGGTCGTGTCGGGCGTCAAGGAGATCCGCCAGGTGATGACCGAGGCGGAGGCCGAGGGCGGCCGGCGTGGGCAGCGCACGATCCTGTTCGTGGACGAGATCCACCGCTTCAACCGGGCGCAGCAGGACGCCTTCCTGCCCTACGTCGAGAAGGGCACCATCGTGCTGATCGGCGCCACCACCGAGAACCCGTCCTTCGAGGTCAACGGCGCGCTCCTCTCGCGCTGCCGGGTCTACGTGCTGCGCCCGCTCGGCGAGGCCGAGCTGGTGGCCATCTTGGAACGGGCCCTCGCCGATCCCGCGCGCGGCCTCGGGGCCACCGGCGCTTCTGCGGCGCCCGACGCCCTGGCCCTCATCGCGCGGCTCTCCGACGGCGACGCGCGCGCCGCGCTGAACGTGCTCGAGATCGCCGCGGCCGATCCGGGCACGCGAGTGACCGAGGCGGCGGTGCGCGAGGCGGTGCAGAAGAAGACGCTCCTCTACGACAAGTCGGGCGAGCAGCACTACAACCTGATCTCGGCGCTGCACAAGTCGCTGCGCGACTCCGATCCGGACGGCGCGCTCTACTGGCTCGGCCGGATGCTGGAGGCCGGCGAAGATCCGCTCTACGTCGCGCGGCGGCTCGTGCGCTTCGCCTCCGAGGACGTGGGCAACGCGGATCCGGCCGCGCTGCGGCTGACCCTCGACGCCAAGGACGCCTACCACTTCCTCGGCACGCCGGAAGGCGAGCTGGCCCTCGCCCAGGCGACCTGCTATCTCGCGCTGGCGCCGAAGTCGAACGCGGTCTATGCGGCGTGGAACGCGGTCCGCCACGACATCCAGGAGCAGCCCGCCGAGCCGGTGCCGCTGCATCTGCGCAATGCCCCGACCGGCCTCATGAGCAACCTGGGCTACGGCCGCGACTACCAGTACGCTCACGACGCGCCTGAAGCGCAGGTGAGCCAGGAGCATCTCCCCGACGCCCTGCGCGGCCGCGTCTACTATCGGCCCACCGACCGCGGCGCCGAGCGGGAGATCGCCGAGCGCCTCGCCCGGTGGCGCGCCTGGCGGGAGAAGCAGAAGCGCGCGTGAGCGACCGCGCCTGGCTCCTGGCCATCTGCCTGGCCGAGCTGGGCACGATGCTGGTCTTCTCGAGCTTCTCGGCGCTCCTGCCCCTCTTGACGGTCGAGTGGGGGCTCACCAATACCGAGGCGGGGCTGATCCTCGCCTTCTACCAGGTGGGCTACATCGGGGTGGTGGCCATCCTGGCCACGCTCACCGACTACATGCCGCCGCGGCGGATCTATCTCGCGAGCGCGGCGTGGACCTTCCTCGCCAGCGCGGCCTTCGCGTGGTGGGCCGATGGCTTCATCTCGGCCCTGGTGCTGCGCACGCTGGTCGGCCTCGGGCTGGCCGGCACCTACATGCCGGGTATGCGCATGGTCGCCGAGCGCTTCGCCGGCGGCGGCCGGGGCTTCGCCATGGGCTGCTATATCGGCACCTTCACGCTCGGCACCTCGATCTCGCTCCTCGTCACCGGCCTGGCCAATACCTGGTGGGGCTGGCGTGCCGCGTTCGGGGTGACCGCGCTGGGGCCCGCGGCGGCGGTGCTCGTCGGCTACTACGCGCTGCCCGCGGAGATGCCGCGGCCGGGCGCGCCCGCGAGCCTGTCGCGCGCCGGCGGGCTCGGCCCGGTGCTGCGCAACACCAGCGCGCTGCGGCTCATCACCGCCTACGTGGCCCACACCTTCGAGCTGATGGGCATGCGCCTCTGGATCGCGCCGTTCTTCACCGCGAGCCTGATGGCCGCCGGCGCCGGCCTCGCCGAGGCCACCCACCGCGGCGCGCTGGCCGCCTCCGCCGTGCTCGCCATCGGGGCGCTGCCCCATCCGTTCTCCGGGCTCATCGTGGACCGCTTCGGCCGGGCGCGGCCGATCAGCATCGTGATGCTGCTGTCCGCCGCGTGCTCGCTGACGATCGGCCTGGGGCTGCACTGGCCCTTCACCGCCCTCGTGGCGCTCGGGCTGCTCTACGGCATCCTGGTCACCGCGGAATCGGCCATGGTCTCGACCGGTATCGCGGACGTCGCCGAGCCCGCCTATCTGGGCCGCACCATGGCGCTGCAGTCCGCGGCCGGCTTCGCGGCCGGGGCGCTCGGCCCGGCCGTGTTCGGGGCCATGCTCGACTGGGCGCCCGCGCTCGGCGCCTCGCCTCATTCCCGCTGGCTCTGGGCCTTCGGCGCGCTGGGCCTGGTCGCCCTGGCGGGCCCGCTCGCGGTGGGCTTCAAGGAGTTCTCCCCCCGGAAAAGCGAGGTCTGATACAACTGACTTCATGGCGGAGAAGCCCCGGAAGCTCCGGGTGGGAGTGGTCTTCGGCGGCCGCTCGGGCGAGCACGAGGTCTCCCTGGCCGGCGCCGCCTCCGTGATGGCGGCGATGGACAAGAGCCGCTTCGAGGTGGTGCCCATCGGCATCGCCAAGGACGGCCGCTGGCTGATGGGCGGCGACCCGCTCCATGCCCTGGCCCAGCAGGCGGCGCAGCTCGCGCTGGCCTCGGGCGATCCCGAGGCGCATACTAAGCACGAACTGCTCGACCGCGTCGCCGCGGCGGACACCGGCGCCTCCCTGATGCGCATGGAGACCTCCGAGGGCCTGCCGGCCGGTCTTCGCGACCGGCTGGACGTCGTCCTCGTGCTGCTCCACGGCCCGCAGGGGGAAGACGGAACCGTGCAGGGGCTGCTGCAGCTCGCCGGCGTGCCGTATACCGGCGCGGGCGTCCTCGCCTCGGCGGTCGGCATGGACAAGGTCGCGATGAAGGACCTCTTCCGCGCCCACGGGCTGCCCATCGTGGAGTACGCGGTGGTGCGCCGCCACGACTGGGAACGGGAGCCCGACGCGATCACGCGCGGCATCGCTGCCGAGATCGGGTTCCCGTGCTTCGTGAAGCCCGCCAACCTGGGCTCGAGCGTCGGCATCAGCAAGGTGAAGGTGGCCGAGGACCTGCCCGCCGCGATCGATCTGGCCGGGCGCCACGACCGCCGCATCATCGTCGAGCGCGCGGTGCAGGCCCGCGAGGTGGAGGTGGCGGTGCTCGGCAACGACGAGCCGCGCGTCTCCGTGCCCGGCGAGGTGTGCTTCCCCGGCGAGTGGTACGACTACGACACCAAGTACGGCGCGGGGCACACCACGCTCAAGGTGCCGGCGCCGCTGCCGCCCGAGGTGACCGAGGAGATCCGCGCGCTCGCGCTGCGCGCGTTCCGCGCCACCGATTGCGCCGGGATGGCGCGCGTGGACTTCTTCATCGAGGGCGAGCGGCGGGTGCTCGTGAACGAGATCAACACGATCCCGGGCTTCACCTCCACCAGCGCCTTCCCGCGCCTCTGGGAAGCCTCCGGCATCCCGTATCCCGAGCTGATCGCGCGCCTCATCGACCTCGCCCTCGAGCGCCGGTGAGGAACCCCCGCCGGTGAGGAACCCCTCACCTGTGAGGAACCCCTCACCTGTGAGGAACCCCTCACCTGTGAGGAACCCCTCACCTGTGAGGAACCCCTCACCCTGCCCTCTCCCCAGAGGGGAGAGGGTTCGAATGCGTCCGCCGACCTCCGCAACGGATCGTCCGCAAACTGCCAGGGTGGGTAGTCCGCAGACCGCCACCGCGGGTGGTCCACGGGCCGTCTTGGCGGGTTGTCCGCAGACTGGGGGAGTGCGGGGGCCATTTCTGGGCCCCCGCATAAGACAATCGGCCAGGCCCGTTACCGCATGCGCGTAGTCATCGCGGGAGGCGGCACCGGCGGCCACACGAGCCCAGGCCTTGCGGTCGCCGCGCGCCTGCGCGAGTCGGGCGTGGACGTGCACTGGATCGGCAGCCGCGCCGGCATCGAGGCCAAGCGGGTGCCGGAGGCCGGCCTGCCGTTCCACCCGATCCCGGTGGGCAAGCTGCGGCGCTACTGGGATTGGCAGAACGTGCCCGACCTGGCGGTGCGCGCGCCCGCGGGCCTGGCCCAGGCCTGGCGGCTGCTCCGTCGCCTGCGGCCGGCGCTGCTGCTCGCCACCGGCGGCTTCGTCGCCCTGCCGCCCGCCCTCGCGGCGCGCGCGTTGCGCATCCCGGTGGTGATCCACGAGCAGACCAGCGTGCCCGGCCTCGCCAACCGCGTGGCCGGTCGCTTCGCGCGGCGCATCGCGCTCACGTTCCCGCTCACCGGCGCCGAGTTCCCGAAGGAGCGGACCGTGCTCACCGGCAACCCGCTGCGGCCCGAGCTCCGCGGCGGCACGCCGGCTGCGGCATGCCGCCGGTTCAATC